>JAAYVG010000002.1 GCA_012517285.1 Elusimicrobiota bacterium | reverse complement strand
CACAGACGAGTATTTTATTTGATAAAGTAAAAAAGATAAGATATGGTTTACCTTCCAGAATAAGCCAAGAAGCGGGTAAGATATATAAACTTATGAGGCGGGAGTGGCAGTTGACGCCTTACATAATCAAGAAAATGTAGTGCCCATGAAAAAAGGGTGTTTCTAAAATTCCCCTATGAGAAAAGTTTTTTTAACTAAAAAAATGCGGAAGTCGGGTGCCGAAGCCGCTTCGGCGTAGGCAGGGTCAGATGTCAGATAAATAGTGATTTTTTTTATTCTTCTGTTTTCTGTCATCTGACTTAATCTTTATGTTTTAGTAAATAACTAAACAACCAAATAACTTTTTCAGTGTCCCCTATTTTATTGTGTCATTGATTGAAATATAAAGGAATTAGAAATTAAAAGAGTTCTGAAAATTTTTTAATAACCTCATCAGCAGAGATATCATGACAGCTCTTCCAGTTCTGGGAGTAAACTGAAGTATGTTTTTCCCCCTCAGGAAGCCAGATTGTGTGAGAATACTTTGTGTTTATTGATAGTGTCGGGATATCTAATATATCAGCTATATGCAATATCCCTGTGTTGTTTGTTATCAATAGATTTGTGTTTTCAAGTATAGAGATTAAATCTTTTATACTTGATGATATAACAAATTTTTGTAAGGGAAGTTTGCTTATTATACCATCAATATTAGCCTTTAGTTCATGTATGCTTGCGATATAAAAAAATTCAAAATCAGTGTATTTTGTCCTAAGCTTTTTTGTAAGCTCTATAAACTTTTCATCAGGCCATTTATGCCCGACCTTATTAAAATTTCCAGCAAATATTGCAATAAGTTTTTTATTGATATCTATTTTCCTTTTTATTAAAAGCTCTTGCCCATAATTATGTAGATCTATTTTTAGAATATATATAACATCATAATCCAAGTTTAGATATCTTGCTAATTGTCTGTATTTTTCTCTTGTTGGAATGGTTTCATTGAGGGTGATTGTATCGGTAAAAATTTTCTCTGACAATTTTTTTGTAAATGATACTTTTCTTTTGGAATGAGTTATATTTGCTATTAAATTTGAGGTTCTTGAGTATGATGGGTTTAGATCTATTAAAAGATCATATTTTTTAAAATACAAAGAAATAATAACCTTGAGATAAACAAAAAAATTTATAATATTTGGTAGAAATATTATGCTATCAAATAATGAACTTATTTCTGCAAGCTCACGGTTTTTCTTTGTGCCTATGAATGTTATTTTAGACTCAGGATATGTTTTTCTTACTGCATTCAAAAATCTTAAGCTTACTGCAAAATCACCCAATCTTCCTATCCATATTATCAAAATATTATTCACTTAGCACGCTCCCTCATGTCTTATCACTGCTCTAACTGTTTTTAGAAGAATTACTATATCTAGCCACAGATTCCAGTTTTTTACATACCAGCTGTCAATCGATACTCTCTGTTCATAAGAGGTATTGCTTCGTCCGCTTACCTGCCATAGGCCTGTAATTCCCGGTGGAACTTTAAAATAATATTCCGCTTCATCTTTATAATAATAATCTATTTCTTTTTGCACTACGGGTCTTGGTCCAACAAGAGACATCTCTCCTTTTAATACATTGAATATTTGGGGTAATTCATCAAGAGATGTTTTTCTTAGGAAATTACCTATTGGAGTTATCCTTGGATCATCCTTCAGTTTCCAGTATGTTTCCCATTCCTTTTTTTTATCAGGGTCTTTTGAAAGTATTTCATTAAGTCTTTCATCAGCATCATTAAACATTGTTCTAAATTTGTGACATCTAAATGGTTTCCCATTTTTACCTATTCTTTCTTGGGAGTAAATGACAGCTCCCGGACTTGTAAGTTTTATTAGAATCATTACTGCTATCATGGGTATTATTATAACTGCAAATATTATAACTGAAAGTATATAATCAATAATTCTTTTAGAAATATATGTTATAGGATTTGAAAGATTATTCTTTATTTCAAAGGCTATCATCTGTTGATTAAAAAAGTATTTTATATCCGTTCCATATGCTGCTATGCCTGAGATCTCAGGAACATATATAACATTTTCAACCCTGTGCTGTATATGGTTTATAAGTTTTGACAATTCCTCTGTCCCAATATTTTCCTTTGCTATTATTACGTCAGTTATATGAGCGAGCCTTATGTAGGAATATATCTTTTTTATTCCCCTATGAATCTTGTAATGCTCTATCCTTTTACCATCTCTTCTATCATCAATAAATCCTGCAATCTTATAGCAGAGATTGGTTTCTTTTTTTAATGATGAGTATATATCCTCTGCAAGCCCATTGCTGCCTATTATGAGTGCCTTTTTAACAAGAAGATCTGATCTGTAAAGCAATTTTCTGACTAATGTTCTTGTTATTGGGAATAAAAGAATCAAAAATATATTATAAGTTATTATAAGTGTTCTTGAGTATGTTTGTGAAAGCTTGCCAAGAAATAAAATTGAAAGTATTACAATTAAGGATATTATGACTGATTTTATTATTATTTTTATCTCATCCCAGAATGGGAATGTTTTGAAATAAAGTTTTTCATAAAAAAATATTATTATATATATTGGAAAAATCCAGATATAGGATATCGTTGTATGAGTGAATGGTGGTAGTGAAATTATATCAGGAAGTATATATAACCTTATTGCCTTTGCTAATTCAAAAATAAGAATGAGCGATATCAGATCTGTTATTAAAAGTAAGATGATAGCAAGATTTTTTTTAATTTTTGTACTATTCATTGATAAATATTATACTAAATTTGTATAATATCATCTTAGAGCCCGGTTGGCGCAGTTGGCTAGCGCGTTCCCTTGACATGGGAAAGGTCATAGGTTCAAGTCCTATACCGGGCATATTCGCTTTTTTGTTGGTACAGAATTTCCGTTTTTTAATATCTTACTTTTGTTTTCTTATTTAAATTTATGGATGAAAAAATATTAAAGATAAGACATTCACTCTCACATGTTATGGCTCTTGCTGTAAAGAGGATTTATAAGGATGTGAAGGTTGCTATTGGGCCTGCAATAGATAATGGTTTTTACTATGATTTTGACTTTAAAACTCCTATAAAGGAGGATGATCTTCCAAAGATTGAAGATGAGATGATAAATATTATAAATGAAAATCAGGATTTTATAAGAGAGGAGTGGGATAAAAACAAGGCAAGGGAGTATTTCACAAATCTGGGAGAAAATTTTAAGGTTGAACTCATAGATGGTTTAACAGATGATACTGTCTGGATATATAAAAATGGTGAATTTGTTGACCTGTGCAAAGGTCCACATGTATCAAATACTAAAGAACTAAGATCTGTTGGATTTAAGCTTTCATCTATTGCCGGCGCATACTGGAGAGGTAGCGAGAAAAATCCAATGTTAACAAGGATTTATGCCTTTGCTTTTGAAACTAAAAAAGAGCTCAATGATTATATAAGATTTCTTCAAGAAGCTGCGAAAAGGGATCACAGAGTTTTGGCAAAACAGCTTGATCTTTACAGCATAAACGAGAATGTTGGTCCAGGGCTTGTTCTCTGGCATCCAAATGGTGCGATGATAAGATATGAAATTGAAAATTTCTGGAGAGAAAGACATTTAAAGAATGGTTATCAGTTCGTTAATACTCCGCACATAGGTAGAGAAAATCTCTGGATGACGTCGGGTCATCTCGGATTTTACAAGGATTCAATGTATGCTCCAATGAAGATAGATGAAATAAACTATTATGCAAAACCTATGAACTGTCCATTTCATATTGAGATATACAAGTCAAAGACAAGATCATACAGGGATCTGCCGCTCAGATGGGCGGAGTTAGGAACAGTTTACAGATTTGAAAAGGCTGGCGTTTTACATGGCCTTACGAGGGTCAGAGGTTTTACTCAGGATGATGCCCATCTCTTCTGCACACAGGAGCAGATGGAAAGTGAGGTATTAAAGGTTCTTAATTTCAGTCTTAAGATATGGGATGATTTTGGCTTTAAGGATATAAAGGCTTATATATCAACAAAGCCTGCTGATTCAATAGGCAGTGAGGATATGTGGAGAAAGGCTGAAAAAAGTCTCGTTGCAGCTGTTGAAAAGGAAAATCTTAAGTATGAGGTTGATGAGGGTGGTGGTGCATTCTATGGACCAAAAATAGACCTGAAAATTAAGGATGCACTTGGAAGGGAGTGGCAGACAACAACGATACAGTTTGATTTTAATGAACCTGAAAGATTTGAGATGGAATACTCTGGTGCTGATGGCAAGCTTCACAGGCCTTATATGATACACCGTGCACTTTTAGGCTCGCTTGAAAGATTCTTTGGTATTTTGATAGAGCATTATGCTGGTGCCTTTCCTTCGTGGCTTAGCCCTGTTCAGGTTTATGTTATGGACATAACAACCAATGAAGAAGCTTATACAAAGGCGTTTTATGAAAGGCTTGTTCAAGAAGGTATAAGAGCAAAAATAGATTTATCCACAGAGCCAATATCAGGAAAAATTAAGTCTGCAACAACGATAAAGCCACCATATATAGTTATAATAGGAAAAAAAGAAGTAGAAAAAAATGTTATCTCATTAAAGATCAGAGGAAATAAAAATGTTAATGATGTAAATCCTGATGATTTTATCTCAAAGATAAAGAATGAGATACAGGAAAGAAGACTGACCACTTCATATTAAATCTATAAGATTATTCATCCATAATATAGGACTTTAGTCCCTATAAAAAATTCCTTAAAGTTCTTGATTTTTTAATTGTTATGATTTACCATATAATAAGCGATTTGTTATATGTAGAAATGTTAATATTTTTTGAGAGGCAAAATGAAAATAACTGAGAAAATCGGAATGTTTTTATCGGCAGTTTTTCTTTCAGGCTATCTGTATGCTGCTGATATATCTGCTTTTGATAAAAGTAATTTAAAGGATAATTTTTTTACTACCACTGAGACTGATTTCTCTGATGTTATCTCAAAGCCTGAGCTAAAGATTGAAAGACAAAAAAAAGATATTGGTGATTTTTCAAAAATACCAAATTATTCATTTTCTTATTTAAATCAGCTTATTGTGAATGCATCAAGTGCAAGTGTTAACACAATAGATTGTGTGATCTACAGCATAAATATGAAGGATATCCCTGATGCCCTTATAGCTGCAAGGGATAGGGGTGTTAAGATCAGAATAATAATCGATGAAAGTCATGTTTACCCAAAGGCTGATGCTCAGATAAAGAGGCTTATAAGTGCGGGTGATGGAATAGAGGTAAGAACGTTAAGAGGAACAAGGAGTTATGGCGTAAATCATAACAAGATAACTATTCATGATAAGACCCTTGTGACAACAGGTTCATACAACTGGACGTTTGGTGCAACGTTTTCAAACTATGAAAATACATTAGTTTTTAGAAACCCTGTTTATGTTAAGGGATATGTCGATTATTTTAAGTGGATGTGGTCTAAGGCAAGAACCATGGAACAGGGAGCATCTCCAGAGGTCCCTGAGGGATATTATGGAACACCGCCACAGGATAAAAGTGGCAGTATTGTTTTAAATGGAGTTAAGGTTCCTCTTTATCTTTTTTCCCCCGGCTCTGAAACAGAAAACAGGATTGCTTCGCTTATAGATGCAGCTAGTGTATCGGTGGATGCTGTCACATTTACATTTTCGTCCAAGCCTATTGCTGATGCAATAATCAGAGCAAATGCTCGTGGGGTTAAGGTCAGATTTTTGGAGGATGATGATATGGCAAAATCATCATATATGGCTAAGTATGTTTATGAGGCAGGTGTGCCATTTAGATGGATTGGTGGAAGAAATGATAAGGGTGCAATGCATAATAAGTTTTTTATATTTGATGGTAAAATTCTTGGAACGGGATCATTTAATTTTACAACCAATGCAAGCGTTAATTCCTTTGAAAATATAGTATTCACTGATGATTCTTCAGTTGTGAGTGCCTATCAGAAACAGTTTGATTGGTTTTATTCCAAAGCAACTGCTCCTGCATCATCAGCTGATTTTGATAAAATAGATAAAATAAATGATAATACAACTGATGATGGAAAATGATATAGAATATCTATTATAGTTTTTTCAAAAATTAAGTTTTTTATCTCCCGATGCTTTTATACAATGTATAAAAGTTAATTTTTTTATTTTATTTAATATTTTTATAAAATAAGTTTTTAGGAGAAATGAATGATTAATAATTTGGTAGAGATATTTACTAAGGATGAGTTTGACAATGAGAGTGAAAAGTTTTCTAACTTTTTAAAAAATGCTTTATCCAAAAACACTGAGATAAAATTTTCAAAAATATACAGAATATCAGTGAATAAAAATATTAATTATTTTAAAAGAATAGCTGATGAGATACTCATAGATCCTATTGTTGAGGTATATAGATTGAACAATAAGTTTTATGGTGCTAAACAACTGGATCTATTATCCCGTTATGACTTTTCAGTTGATGTATGGTTTAAAGATGGAATAACAGATGTTGTTGGCGAAAGTGTTAAAAATATAATAACTGATTGTGGATTTCCCTCCCCTGACAAAGTCAGTTTTGCAAGACGGTTTTATTTCAGTAATATTGATAAAAAACAAGCAGAGGAGTTTATCAATGAAAACTTTGCTAATAAACTTATAAACGATATAATGGTTACTGATTTGAATAGGTTAGGGTTCACTGAAAAACTCTAACGAAAGATAATTTTCCAAATGAATAGTTATCTTGATTATAGTGTATCATTGCTTTAAAAGTGCACGATTTTTGGGGTAATCTTGCAAAAACCTTGCACTTTTCTTATCTTTCTTTTGGCAATAAACTCAATGCTTTTCTACTACGGCTTCGTCAGAACTTGCTTACAGACTACTTTGTAGTATGCTCGCTCGTTCTTCCTTGCCTCATAACGAAAATCCTTGTTTTATTGTTCAAATAGACTTTTTCAGTGAACCCTAGGTTAAGATTAAGGTTAATAAAAAACAACAAATCCCCACCAACTGATCATGGTTAAAATTTCACATTTGTTTATTCTTTTAAGCTCTTATTTTTTATACTCAGCAGTAACAATAGATTTTATCCCTCCACGTGGTGTGAAGTCTCCTGTTACTACGCATTTTTTAGGCTTTGCTGCTTTTACAACGTCTTGAAGTATTTTATTAACTGAGTTTTCCATAAATATTCCTAAGTCGCGATACTTGAGAAAATAATATTTAAGTGACTTAAGTTCAAGACAATATCTATCAGGTATGTATTCTATTGTTATTGTTCCGAAATCAGGAAGTCCTGTTTTAGGACATACTGATGTAAACTCAGGATGAACTATCCTTATTGTATAGTCATTTCCAGGATATTGATTCTCCCATACATCTATATCTGGTAATTCTATTTCCTTAAACGATTTAGCATGTTCATTACTGTAACCATAGTTATTTTTTTTCATATAACCTCCAATAAAACGAAGTTATCCAATTGTTTAGGAAGAGAGATATCTCTGCAGTTCCAAGTTGCCATGAATCTACTTTTATATCCTTCCATCTTATTACACCTATATACCTTCAAATCATCTATTGCTCTATTCATTCACACATCAAGTCTATTCATCTATTTTAATTCTATAAAGTCTCATTGAATTTAGAACAACTGATATGCTGCTAAGACTCATAGCCATGGCTGAAAGATATGGTGGCATCATTGGTCCACCAAATAAAAGAAGAACACCACCAGCAACAGGAATCAAAATAGTGTTGTATCCAAAAGCCCAGAATAGATTCTCTTTTATTATTTTTTCAATAGACTTTGAAAGCTTTATAACTTTAAATATGAGTGAAAGGTCTTCTTTGATCAGTATAATATCGCTTGCAGTTGCTGTTATGTCGGAGCCCTTTTTTAAAGCTATGCCTATGTCTGAATTGGATATCGCAGCACTGTCATTTAGGCCATCACCAATCATCATAACCTTATATCCCATCATCTTGTACTTTAAAACTATACTGTGCTTCTCCTCTGGAAGAACCTCATAATAATAATCATCTATACCGAGTTCTTTTGCTATGCTTTGAACGATATTTTTTTTGTCTCCACTTGCTATTACCGGCTTTATGCCATACTGTTTAAATCTATTAATTATCTCAGAAGCATTCTCTCTTAGTGAGTCTTTCATAATAACATAACCTTCAAATTTATTATCAAATCCTAATGCAAAATAACTGAACTCAGATTTTAAAAGATAATCTTCATCAGCATTATCAATATTTATACCATTTTCTTTTAAAAAGTTTATATTTCCTATAACAGCTTTTTTATCATCAATCTTGCATACAATTCCTTTTCCTGCTATTTCATTAAAATCAGAAGCATCTCCTGGCTTGATATCTTTGTAATATCTTACAAAGTTATCAGCAAGTATATGTGAGCTTTTTGTAAAGGCTGATTTAAGTATGTATAAAAATTTATCTTTATCCATAATTGATTTGATTTCCACCGGCTCTAACTCACCTTTTGTAAGAGTTCCTGTTTTATCAAATATAACAAGATTTATGTCCTTTATCTCGTTGATTGTATCAGGATTGTTTATTATAAAACCACTTTTTGATGCCCTTGTAAAACCTATAAATAAAGCTATTGGAACGCTGAGTCCCATAGCACAAGGACATGCAACTATGAGAACTGATGATAAAGCAAGGAGTGCCATATTAAGCCCATCATGTAGGTACCAGAATACAGCAAAGAATAATGATATAATTAATATGCTTGGAACAAAATATTTTGTTATTCTATCAACTCGGTTTGAAACCTTTGTTTTTTTTATCTGTGAATCCCTTACAAGTCCAACAATTTGCATAAATAATGTGTCTTTTGCCGTTTTTTCTACCCTTGCTTCAATAAATCCATGTGTGTTTATTGTTGTAGCATAAAGTATATCCCCCTTTTTTTTAAAAACAGGATTGCTTTCACCAGTAAACGTGGATTCATCAACATATGTCTCACCATTTATAACTGTAGAGTCACACGGGATCTGTTCCCCCTTTTTTATTACAATGATATCACCAATATTTATATTTTCAACAGAAACTCTTTTTATTTCACCATCCTTTAAAACATTTGCAAATTTAGGATACATTTTTAACATGGCTGATGCAGTACTTGTTGCCTTCTCTCTGACGAACAGTTCTAGGTATCTTCCAAAGTTTATGAACGCTATAAGCATAGCTAACTCATGCCAGTGTGGCTCCATCTGATTAACAGCATCAGGATAAAAAAATGCAATTGAGTTAAATATCAATGAAACAGTCGTTGATATACTTACCAGACTGTTCATATCAAATGTAAAGTTCTTTATTGAGTATAAAAAACCCTTGTGATAATGACCTGCGCAGTATGCCCAGATAAAAATCCCTATTAAAAATGATGCAAGACCATTGATGTAAAAGTATTTAGCATAAAATAGAATTATTACTGATACCAGTGATAGTATAAACTTTAAAAACAAGGTATTTTTTTCAGCATTATTTTTTTTATCATAAAAACTTTCATTTAAAACATCTTCCTCTATTTGTATGGAAGGAGTATACCCAAGTGATTTTATTCTATCAATTATTCTATTTGCAGTTACGGCATCTGTATCATATTCAATTGAAACAATTTTTGAAACAAGATAAACATTCACCTTGTTGACTCCCCCCATTTTTGAGAGAGAGTCAGTGATTATTTGTGAACAGCTCGCACAGTGTATATCTTCCACATATATAACAAGTTTTTTTGTATTCATATCCCAACCCTTTCTCTAAGCCATATTCTTTCGAGTGCTGAAACAGAAGTAAAGCTTGTGGGATATGCGTTTTTGAGAGCATTATCAAGCGATAGATTTCTCTTGAGTCCATCAAGAAATATATAAAATTTAAAACTTCCCTCCCTGTTTATCATGAACTTAATGATATCAGAGGATTCTGCATAGTATTTTTTTACCTCATCATTGGATGTCTCTTTTTTAGGAATAAATGATATAAGATTTGTAAATCTGTAAGGCGATGGAATTACTTTGGTTCTAAAAATATTTTCATACTCAATATCTACATCTGATGATGCTTTTCTTTCCTCATATGTAGCAAGTCCTTCAGAAAGCCAACTATAAAAATAAATATTTTCCCCAATAAACTCATTGAGTATGAGGTGAGTTATCTCATGGGCAAGTGTGGAATCAATGGTTGGTGATATATAGGTTTCTATAATGTTATCCTTGATAAAACCGCCGCTCCAATCAAAAGAACCAGTCCTTGTTAAAAATGTATTTTTATCCTTATGAATTATGATCCTGTATGGATGTGCAGGAACAAATGAAAAAAGGTTTGTATCCATCATAATATTGTAATAGAATCTTTCAGCAAGCAATGAATAATATTTTAAATCGATATCAGATGGGGCATTGATTATAAAATGGGCTGATTCCATATAGACATAATCTGGATATTTAGAATAAAATAATTCAGTGGTTGGCCTTATGACCTCAACATTTGAACATGAGCAAAAACACAGCAATGATATAATTATAAGTTTTTTCATTGTAATATTATAATTCCCTGATTTATTTTAATTCTGTTAATTTTTAATGGAATTGAATACTGATTTGAATTTAGTTTGAAGTTAAGAAAATTGCATATAAATTTTGGCATTGTTATTATTCCATATTTGAAATAATTAACCTTAAATTTTATATCGCTGTCTTTTATATCAATGTTTCCATACACAGTCAGCTCAGCACCCATAATTTGAGAATTAAGCTTTATCAGATCATCAATAAATTCTATTGATAGTTTGTCATTGAATTTATCTTCTACAAATCTTGTTAATGAAAAATCTGAAATTTTAGAATCAAGAATCTCTGCTGAGGAAAAGCCTGTAATAAAATATGGAGAATTTCTTGAAAATTGGAAGTCATTAATCTTTAATTTCAGACCATATATATCTATTCCTTTAAAATTTGCATAGTTGGATTTTATAATTGCATAATCGGCTGCCCCTCTTTCTTTATCATAATTATTGATTGAAACTATGTTATTATCAAGAGTAAGTTCTCCAATTTTAATATGAGGTACAATGTATTCACTTAAAATATTTTCTTCTGCATTAAAATTAATTGACTTTTTTTTCATAAGATAAAGTTCTTTAATGTTTGAAACTTCATAAAATATGCTTTTATCTATAAGATTAATATTATTTTTATTAACTATGATGTAATCAAGAAAGCTAGATATCTTAGGATTAAGATCTATAAATATAAGATTATCCAGTTTGTAATTCCTTTTTACAGAATTAAATGTATAAAAATTTATATACTGGTTTTCAGTATAAACCCCAGCCAGTTTAATTCTGTTATCATTTTTATCTGTAGCGTTGCTTATAGTATTATCAATATCTGATTCCTCTTTGAGTGAAAGCATAATAGCGTTAATGCTTTTCTTTTCAGCATAGGTGTTTTTGACTCCGAACAATTTATATCCATCTATTGTTAAAGGATTAAAAGTAAAAATTCCTTCTGTGATTATTATAAGAGTTGTGAGATATATATAATATTTTCTTACAATCAAAGGGATCATTATGACCCCTCCTGCTACAAGCGGTATAATAGCAGGATAAATATTTTGCTCGTTTATAAAAGGAATAAATGAGAATATAATAAGGGGATAGAGAAGCCATTTGATAAGTGTTTTTTTGTTGTTGTAGATCATATACCTTGCAAAGCATAACCATATAAAAAACAAAAGCAGTATTATAAAATAAATCATTCCTGTTGAGTTTATAATGCTTTTTAAGTAAAAACCCAAGTTCCAAAATCCTGAAAAATGCATCCCACCGATAATATATTTAAAAATTCCAAGGGTTAAAAATCTTAAATAAAATATGAGAGATATAACAATACATGGAACTGTTATCCATATCAGAAGATATGCATAAACACTTGTTATTAAAAAATTTATGAAACCGAGTATGGGAAGAACATATAAAATATAAAATTTATCTGTTATAAAACCCAGAGAAAAAATAATGATAAGTGCTGGGATATAACTGGTTTTTTCAAAATTATTTGTTTTTATATAAAGGTAGTAGCTCCATGAGACCACTGTCATTGTCATAAGTACAGGTGAAAAATTTCTAGTAATTTCAAAGATAAATGGCATTGATAGCATTGTCAAAACACCTGTTATGGCGGTGTTCTTATTCCTTGTTTCAATCAATATCAAATAGATTGAAATGGAAAGTATCAATACAAGAATTGAGTTAACAAAAAATATGGAATAAGATGGGCCAAACAGCTTTATTACAGGAATATACAAAAGGTAATATAATGGCATATCAAAGTTTATTGAGGTTATATCAGAATAACTTATAATGCTTGATATGCTTGATGTTATGTATGTTTTTACATATTCTAATGATTTTAGGTCATTGAATGAAAGTATATCACCATTCCTCGAAAAATATATAAAGTTCAAAGATATGTATGTAAATATGATTAGAAAAAAATAAAGCCAGTACCTGTAATCTATTTTCTCTGATGGCTTATACTTGTTCTCATTCTCAAACAAAACACTTTCAACAGCAATCCTGTTTGCAAGAAATCTTTTTTTCAGGTTTTCAAAAAAAGTTTGTTTGTTTTCCTCAGGCATATTGGATTATTTTTTTATATTTAATTTACGGATTTTATTTTTATATATATCAATTGTCTTGTTGTCTATCTCTAATGCCATGTCATAATATTTTCTGGCATTGCTTTTATCGTTTAATGCAAAATATATATCACCTGCATAATAAAGATATTCTGAATTCGGCACTCCTGCAATTTTAATTGCTCTGTTCATATCATCTGATGCCTCAGATAATCGGTTTAACCTTACCTCTATCCTTGCCTTTAAGTAGTAATAAGTATGACTTTCCTTAATTGCCAATGCCTTTGAAATGTCATCCAACGCACTCTGTGGATCAGTTTCGAACTCAATCTTAGCCAGCTGATAATATATTGTATCAGTTGGATTTTTTTGGATAATAGTTTTCAAATCTGATATAGCCTTTGAATATTCGGAGAGATTATAGTATGACATAGCCCTGTAATAATATGCAATATCTTTTGGTGATATGGATATGGCCTTTGAAAAGTCATTAATAGCATCCTGATATTTTTTTGTATAGAAATATATCAATCCCCTGTTATAATATGCATAATAGTAATCTGGATTTATCTCAATGGCCTTGTTAACAAAATAAAGTGCATCCTGATACATTGAGCTTTCTATATAAATGGATGCCAAGTTGTTGTAGGCTGGAAGATATTTGGAGTTTGTATCAATAGCCTTTGAATAGTCTTCTATGGCCTTATTCTTATCTCCAAGTCTTTCATATGTGAGTCCTCTTGAAACAAGTGCCTCTGCAAAATCAGGTTTTCTCAAAATTGCTTTGGAATACATATCAATGGCCTTATAATAGTCACCTGAAGCAAAAAAAGAATTTCCCCTTTTATAATAGTAATCAGGATTATTGGAACAGGATACTACAAAAAAACCTAAAATTATTATCAGTTTACTCATTTCTCCTCCCTTAAACTTGAAAAAAGTATGAGAACAGCACCAACTGTGATTGAAAAATCTGCAATATTAAATATTGCAGGGAAAAAACTTAAATCTATAAAGTCAACAACATAATTGTATTTTATCCTGTCAACTAAATTTCCTAAAGCTCCTCCTATTACAAAATTTATTCCTATAAATGAATAGCTATCCTTAAATTTTCTTCTTATAAAAAACAAAAATAGGAGCAGTACTGTGTTGAACAAAAGGAAGAAAACGTTATGTCCCTTCATAAAACCAAAAGCTATTCCTGTGTTACGGGTATATTCAAATCTGAGAAGATTTCCTATAACAGAACAGTGATGAAGTGATAGATTGTTTAAAAGAACAAACTTGGTTAAACGATCAACAAAAAAAACAAGAATAATTACAGCAAGACCTGTTATTTCTCTTTTATCTTTAACCATTATTAGAATTTTTTTTCATTGCTGATGCACACTTCAAACAGAGTTCTGGATATCTGTCGTCTTTGCCTATATCCACACTCCACTGCCAGCAACGTGGACACTTTTCACCATCAGCTTTTATGACCTCTATCCTAAGATCTCCCTGAGATCTTTTTACCTCAGCCTGTGATACTATACAGCTCACAGTTATATCATTTAGATTTTTTTCTATAAAATTATAATCGTCATCTCCTACACTAAAAATAATTTTTGCTTCAAGAGACGATCCAACAAGACCGTTCTTTCTTGCATTTTCTATCTCCTTTAATGCTGAGCTCCTTATGGATATAATTTTATCCCACTTTGATGAAAGCATGTCATCCTTGTATTCAATGTTTATTTCGCTCATGTCATTTAAAAATACGCTTTCAGAGATATTGCCATCAACCTCTTTTTTAAATGTCTGCCAAGCCTCTTCTGATGTAAAAGAAAGCACTGGGGATGTCATAACAAGAAGGGATCTGAGTATTTCATACATAGCGCTTTGAGCTGAACGTCTTTCCAGTGAATCAAATGGCATTGTATATAGCCTGTCCTTCAAGACATCAAGATAAAATGATGAGAGTTCTATTATACAGAAGTCGCTTATTGCCTTTATTGCTTTTCTGTATTCAAAATCTCTGTAACTTTCCAAGACTCCTTTATTGAGTGCAGAAAGCTTTATAAGCATATATCTATCTATCTCAAGCATATCAGCGTATGAAATCTTTTTCTGAGGCTTAAAATCATTAAGATTGCCTAAAAGGTATCTGAATGTATTCCTTATTTTTCTGTACATATCAATTGGTACTGCAAGAAGCTTATCAGAAATTCTGACATCCTCATTCCAGTTAGAAAGTGCAACCCATAACCTAAGTATCTCAGCTCCATATTTTTTTATAACATCATCTGGTGATACAACATTACCAAGTGATTTATGCATTGCCTTACCATTTTCATCAAGGACAAAGCCATGGGTTAAAACAGTTTTATACGGTGCAGTTGAGTTGAGAGCCACCGATGGTATCAATGATGTTTGAAACCATCCCCTGTGTTGGTCTGAACCCTCAAGATAGAGATCAACAGGATATATATTCTCTCTGTTCTTGCATACTGAATACCATGAAATTCCAGAATCAAGCCAGACATCAAGTATATCCTTTTCCTTTTCAAAATCAGACGATCCACACTCACATCTGTATGATGAAGGAATGATCTCCTTTATCGGGAGTGAGAACCAGAAGTCACTTCCATCCCTTTCTATCCTTTTCTGTATATCATTTAAAACAGTGAAATCCTTCTGAAGCTTACCACACTTTTTACAGTAAAAAGCTATTATTGGTGTCCCCCAGTAACGCTGTCTTGAAAGACACCAATCAGGTCTCATTCTTATCATTGATGATATCCTTTCATAACCTGACTCTGGAATCCATCTAACACCCTTTGCTAAATCCAATAACTTATCTCTTAGTGAGTGTTTGTCAATCTTTAAAAACCACTGTTCTGTCGCTCTAAATATAATAGGATTTTTACATCTCCAGCAGTGAGGGTAGCTGTGATTTATGCTTCCCTTGGCAAGGAGAAGATTTTTATTCTTTAACATATCTATTATCTCATCATTTGCATCAAAGACAAATTTTCCTTCGAGCATCGTAACATCATCACTGAACTTGCCATCCTCCCTGACAGGACAAAATATATCAATATTCCACTTCTTGCCTGCAAAGTAATCATCCTCACCATGGCCTGGAGCTATGTGAACTATTCCGCTTCCAGTTGTCATATCCACAAAATCAGTTGCTATAATCTTTCTGTTATATCTATATTTTTCTTTTAAAAGATTGACGAATGGTGCCTCATACTCAATCCCAATGAGTTTTTCGCCCTGGATGCTGTAAACCTTTTCAGCAGATATTCCTGATGATTTTAAAAAATATTCAAGCAACTTATCAGCCACCAGAAGATGCTCATCTCCAAACTTTAATACAGCATAGAGCTCGTTTTTATTTACAGCAGCAGCCATATTTGCTGGAAGCGTCCATGGAGTTGTAGTCCATATAACAATTGATAAATTTTTAAAATTTTCAAGCTCTCTTATGGATTTTTTAATGTTAAACTTTACAAATACGGTATGTGAAACTTTGTCGTTGTACTCCACCTCAGCATCAGCAAGTGCAGTTTCACAGATAGGGCACCATGATATGGTCTTTTTATCCCTTTCTATATAACCTTTTTCCATAAGCTCCAAAAATGCCTTGACGACAGTTGCCTCATAATCCTTAGACATTGTTATGTATGGATGTTCCCAGTCTGCGAAAACACCAAGTCTTTTAAACTCATTCCTCTGGATATCAACAAACTTTTGGGCAAATTCTCTTGCCTTTTTTCTGAAATCTGCAACATCAGTTATATGCCTCTTTGATATCTTTAATTCTTTCAAAAGCTGTTGCTCTATAGGGAGTCCATGGCAATCCCAGCCGGGAATGTAAGGTGTTCTGTAGCCCATTATTGAGTGAGACTTTATAACAAAGTCCTTTAATATCTTGTTAAGTGAATGTCCTGTGTGGATATGACCATTAGCATATGGCGGCCCATCGTGGAGAAAAAATGTCTTTGAATTTTCATTTCTTTTCAATATCTCAAAATATATATCTTTCTCATTCCAAAATTTTATAATCTCAGGCTCTTTGTTTACAAGATTTGCCTTCATAGAAAATGAAGTTTTAGGTAAAAAAACTGTGTTTGAATAAGATTTTTTTTCTGTGTTTTCCATAAATATTTCTCCAGTAGTAATATATATAATTATATCAAATTAGATTGTGATATTTGTTTTAAAAGATTTGGTTTAAATTTTTAAACTTTATCAGAGTGATTTATTTAGAGTTTTTTGAATTTATCGCCATTTTTACCTGTTGTCTTATGACATCAATTCCACATGGTTTTTTTAAAAATGACTTGACATTTTTTTCAACCTTGAAGATCATCTCTGTTGATGGATCAAAATGGCTTGCTGTAAAAACTATGACAGGAATATCCATAGTTTCATCATCAGAGAGTAAAAGCCTGAGCATTTCAAGCCCTGAGATATTTGGCATCATAACGTCCATTATAATGACATCAGGTTTTTCCTTCTTAGCAAGATCTATTCCTTCTCTTCCATCTGAGGCAGAAATTATATCATAATCAGTTTCAAGCGACATCTTAACTATCTCTATCATAGAAGGATTGTCATCCACAATCAAAACCTTTTGTTTATTATCCATAATCACCCCATATCTCTCTTAGAAAGTAAAAATCCTTAGCACCAGCAATGGGCAAGGAGGGATTTGCCTACAAATAACCCCGTGGAATAAAATCCTTTGGATTTTAATTTGCAAAGCAAATTATTCCACTGGGTTTCGCAGTCTGCTACGCTGTCAAATTTCGCTTAGCGAAATTGCCAGAGTGTCCACAGATACTGTTTTAAAGCAAAGTCCACTCGTCGCCTTCGCTCCTGCGGACTTTCAAATCCCGCGTCCCGATTTACATCGGGACTTAGCACCAGCAATGGGCAAGGAGGGATTTGAACCCACACCCCGTGACCGGGACAGGTTTTTGAGACCTGCGCGTCTACCAGTTCCGCCACTTGCCCGAGCCTTATCAGAAACAAAAATTATCGACTTACCAAAAAGCTTATTATAAGATATATATTAACAAAAATATAGTTATTTGTTCAAATTATAAATTTATAATCCTGTAATAAATTATTCCTAATAGCTCGTGTAAATATTTGTTTTGGTTGTAATAGCTGTTTGGTAGAAAATCCATAAAGCCCATATTACCATTGCAGATATATGATGATGGATAGTATGAAACATCGTTAAACCCAGCCTTTTTAAGGAGATATATGCTCCTCGGTATATGTATAGCTTCAGTTATTATGATAGGCTTCTTAAAGTTGTTTTGATCTGATATCATTTTTGAGTAAAGAGCATTTTGATATGTATCCATAGATTTGTTTTCCAAAAATATATCTTTTGCATTTACTCCGAGTGAAATAAGAATTTTTTTAGATATATCGGCATCAGATGCATAATTATCTATTATTCCCCCTGTCACAATAAGAGGAAGGTATGTTTTTCTGTGTATCTGATATGCCTTGAAGAGCCTTGAGTTAGATTGTTCTGAAAGTGATTCGCATCCTGTCAGAGTATCTGATAACGATGTGTTGCCTGCACTTAAAACTACTATGACATCACCATCTATTTTTGCTGTTGCGTTTATTTTTCTTTCGCTTCTACATATCAAGTAGTTAAAAAAGAAATCTATCGAAGTGATATAAACAATAACGGCAATCATCAAAAAGATCTTAAAATTTTTTTTATTCTTTTTTATCAAATAATAAACTGATAAAAAAATGCTTAAAGATATAAAAAGTCCTGGGAATGTTAGAAACGATGAAATAATCTTTTTTAGTTCAAACATAAATTATTATGTAAAGAGATGATAGATATAGAAGTGATATCGCGTATGAGTAGTATGTTTTTGAAAAAAACAGTGTTAAAAAGCTAAAAAGCAGAATTGATGTCGTTAAATTAGTAATTCCCATTGTTGAGATATATGATATAGCAACAATTAAAAATGAAAAGCAAAAGACTGCAAAGGCAATATTAAATATCAGATTTAATGAAAGTTTGCCATTTATATCAATCATCTTATCGCCAAATAATTCATATATATAGAATATGCCAATTGGAATCATGAGGACAAAAGCATCAAATATATCAGAGTATCCATAGTATCTGTTCATAGAATCATATGCAAAGATGAATGATAGATAAAATAAAATAATAATAAATAGCAGTGAAAGTTTTAATGAATATAAATTAAATTCAAGTTCCTTGTCGCTATCAATATCTTTGATTTTTAAAATAAAATTAAACTGAACAGTCTTTAAATAATTAAATATCACAGGAAGAGTGGATGCTGTCAAAAATCCAAAAAACAAATGATAATCCATACCTTCAGATTTAAACAATCTTGATATAAATTTTATTATTACGGCGAGTATGAATAGTTTTAATGTCTGATATGATGATGATTTCTCTTTTCCAATAGTGAATATATATATGACTATAAAAAAAAGTATATGTGATATATATAAAATCATATCAATATGATGGATGGTGAAGGCAAGAAGGGAAATGATTATGTATGAGATAATAAAAATTATATTGTTTCTGATAGCCTCGTTCTTTATTGAAGCAATCTTATCTTTCATTAAAGAATTGATTAAATATGAGAATATAAATGATGTATAAATAAGGATTAAAAGTTTTATCTGGTTGATATTAGCAAATTTAATAAAGAGGAGTGAGGATGAAGCTATCATTACCGAAAAATACGATAGATTTATATGATTTATTATCTTTTTTGATTTTGCTGCTTTACATATATAAACAGAAAATGCTGAGAAAATCATCCCTGCAAAGATCATACCATAATCTATTGAGTTAGAAAATATTAAATATAAAAGATAGAAAATAAAATTTGTAAATAAATAGATTAATAGCTTTATGCTTTCAAATATATTTTTGATGTAAAGTTTGTTCTCATCCTGATAGTGTTGTATTACAAAGTAATCCACTCGAATATCAATGAGGACTAAAAAAAGTGAAAATATATTTCCACAGATAAAACCAAAGGCTGCCTTTCTGCTTATTAAAAAAACAGGGATTAAAAAAAGGATGTGTATTATTAATAATGGTTTTATATCATCATAGTAGAGCCTTTGAATGATTCTTCCTGTATTATTTTTTTGATATTTATTTATTCCCTTGAAATTGAATATAAAAAAGATAGACAATAAAACAATTGCAGCTAAAATAATATATATCATTCAAACCTGTATAAATGTCTTTAATCTTCTTTAATTCTCATCTTATAAAAGCTTCTCCATACAAAAATAACAGATATTATGAAGAATATTATAAAAGCAGTTATTCTTACATTTGTTGATAGCTCTATTGCAAGCTCAACTGCTAAAAGACCAAATAATGTGGTGAATTTTATTATAGGATTCATTGAAACAGATGCTGTGTCCTTAAATGGATCTCCAACAGTATCACCGACAACCGTTGCATCATGTAAGGCTGTTCCTTTCATATCAAGCTCTGTCTCAACAAGTTTCTTTGCATTATCCCATGCGCCGCCAGCGTTTGCCATAAATATAGCCTGATAAAGACCGAAGAGGGCTATTGATATGAGGTATCCTATGAAAAGATAATGGTTTAAACAAGCAAAGGCGAGGGTTGCAAAAAATACTGCTATAAATATATTAAACATTCCCTTTTGAGCGTACTGTGTGCATATCTCAACAACTTTTTTAGAATCACTAACGCTTGCCTTTGTTACCCCTTCCAGTTTAATATTGTTCTTTATGAACTCTGTTGCTCTATAAGCTCCGGTGGTAACCGCCTGATTTGATGCACCGCTGAACCAGTATATCATTGCACCACCGAGTATTATCCCTAAAAGAAAGAGCGGATTTAATATTGAAAGACCCTCAATAGCACTCGCATCACCATATTTAATTCTTAAAACCTGTATTATTGAGAATATCAGTGTTGTTGCACCCACAACAGCTGTACCTATCAAAACAGGCTTTGCGGTTGCTTTAAAGGTATTACCTGCTCCATCATTTTCTTCAAGATAATTCTTGGCATTGAAATCAGGATCAAAGCCAAACTCTTTTTTTATATCTTCTTTTACACCCGGGATAGTTTCTATCGTTGAAAGTTCAAATATGGACTGTGCGTTATCTGTGACAGGACCATATGAGTCCACAGCAATTGTAACTGGTCCCATACCGAGAAAACCAAACGCAACAAGTCCAAAGGCAAAGATCGCAGGATTTATCATTATAACGCTTAGACCGAATGATGATACATAATATGCAATACCCATCAATAAAACTATGATCATACCAAGCCAGTATGCTGAAAAGTTGCCTGCCACAAATCCTGAAAGTATATTAAGAGATGCTCCACCCTCCTTAGAAGCATTTAAAACCTCTTTTACATGCTTTGATTTTGTTGATGTAAATATCTTGACAAACTCAGGTATTATCGCTGCAGCAAGGGTTCCACATGTTATTATTGTTGCAAGCTTATACCAGTATGTTGTATCACCGTTTATGCATGGTATTATAAGGTAGCTCAGCAAATAAGTCATTGCTATTGATATTATTGATGTAATCCATACAAGTGATGTTAGCGGTGTTTCAAAGTTAAACTTTTTTTCATTTTGATACTTTGCCTTAAAATAAGTCTTGTTTAGCCAGTATGAGACAATGCTTGTTACAATCATAGCAACACGCATCACAAATATCCATACCAGAAGCTGTATCTGTATAACAGGATCTTTTATTGCTAAAACTATAAAGGTTATAAGCGCTACGCCTGTAACCCCATACGTTTCAAAACCGTCAGCTGTAGGTCCAACAGAGTCTCCTGCATTATCTCCGGTGCAGTCTGCTATAACACCAGGGTTTCTTGCATCATCCTCCTTTATTTTAAAAACTATCTTCATAAGATCAGAGCCGATGTCTGCAATCTTAGTAAATATGCCACCAGCTATTCTGAGCGCTGCAGCACCGAGAGATTCTCCTATAGCAAATCCTATAAAACATGGTCCAGAGTATTCTCCAGGAATAAAAAGCAGTATGAAAAGCATTATTATAAGCTCAATACTTATTAGCACAGTTCCTATGCTTATTCCAGAACTAAGAGGTATATCCATAGCAGGATATGGATAACCCTTCAACACTGAAAAAGCTGTTCTTGAGTTTGCATATGTGTTTAACCTCATACCAAACCATGCCACACTGTATGAACCAAGTATTCCAATTACGCTAAAAAGAAGTATTATGAAAAGTTTACCCGCAGTAAAGTTTAAAAGATATCCAAAATAAAAAAGTATTATCACTGCGATAAAAACCCACAATATAAAAAGAAATTTTCCCTGAGTAAATAAATATGTTTTGCAGGTCTCATATATAAGCTCTGAAACCTCAAGCATTGATCTGTGAACAGGTAATTTTTTAACTTTTGAAAAGTGATAAAGCCCAAAAACTATACCGAGCACGCATACGAGTATCCCCCAGACAAGAAGACTGTGGCCATTAAACGAACCAAAGCTGACATTTCTGAGATCAGGTATAACAAGGTTGGCCTCACTTGCCCATGAATTAGAAGCTATAGATAATAAAAGTAAAATAATCTTCATCACTCCTCCTAATACTAAAACTTTATAAATATAATATATAAAATTTTTAGCGATACTCAAAACAAAATTTATAAAAAAAAGGGCAGTTGTTTTTTTTTAGCAACTGCCCTGATTTTATACAGCTTTTCTAATTATTAATGTCCTGCTGTAGTTGTAGCTGGAGCTTCGTTTGCTGTCTTAGGATCTACCTGTGACTTTTTCATTGTTTTCTCTTCTGATTCTTTCTTCATTTCTTTTTTTTCTGCTTTTGCTTTTTTGTGTTCTTCTGGCTTTGCAAACTTAACTTGCTTTATATCAGGTGATTCAATGCTTCCAACATATTTTATCATAACCTTATCACCCTTTGCCACATCCTTTAAGGTTACTTCTTTTCCATTCATAATCATCTTAACATCAGGGGTAAGTGTAAAAGTATGCATCACTTCTTCTTTTACATCCTTTCCTTTTTTCATATCCTTTACAACAATTGTGTTGTTGTCAAGATTTACTGAATCAAGGATTCCCTTGTAGTTTTTTACAGCAACCTTTTTTTCTTTTTTCATCTCTTTCTTAGCCACTGGCTGATCCTTTTTTTGTGTATCAACAGTGGGCGTATTTGTATTTGTAGCAGGGGTAGTATTGCTCTGCTGTGCAAAAGCTATCCCGCTTGTCATTACAGCTGTAACTGCAACTATTAACATCTTTTTCATTAGTCCTCCTTTATTTGACTAAATCATGATCTTAAAATATTGATTTTTTAAATATAATGAGAATTTAATATATAATTGGTGGGGCTCTCATTCTTGATAGTTTTAATAACACTGGTTTAAAATAAAACACTGCTATAGAAACTAAAAAATAAAAAACTGTATTTTTATTAAAATAAAGCGATGAATATGATATAAGTAAGCTGTATGAATGAAAATCTGATGAATGATCGAGAAAAGACGAATCAGCAAGTTCAGTATCAGAGTCAAAAAATGAATAAAGGTAAAAGTTGTTCGTTGGATTTAATCTTAAAAACTTATAAAAAGAAAAGGACAAAAGAACAAGAAACAACAATCCTAAAAAACTGTTAAGCTTCTTACTCATAATAATAATAATACAATATCCCTTTTAAAAAGTCAAATTAAAAACTTTATTTTAAAAGTTAACTTATACTTCTTTGCAAATGTATCTTAAATCTCGTTATTGGATTAACAAATGAAATATAAGTAAAGTAAGTTCCGACCAGAGTTACAACTAAACCAAGAATTGTTATTGTCATACTTTCCATTATCCCTTTTTCAATCTTTCGATTTCTTCCTTTATCTCATCAATTACTTTGGGATTATGGATTATTTTATTTTTGCCTTCAGTTATTGAAATAATATAAAATACTTTTCCACCAAATTTTGAGGTAAAGTTTTCATGCGTCTTTTTCTGTTATTCTCTTTCATTGATTATCTGGGTAATGTATTCGTAACCCGCTGGTTTTACCTGAAGGCCAATATACTTATCGTTAACTTTAATAAAATAATCAACATTATATCCTCTATCCCATTCATCAGGAGCAGGTTCTATTTTTACACCAAGAATCTTTTCAAGTTGTCCGTAAATTGTTTGAATTTCTGATTGGTGGCCGTCAAATGTTCTATTGATGAGCAAGTTGTAAATAAAATTTATACAATCCTCTTCTGTAACACCTTCTATTTCGGCCTTACAGACATCAGTGACTTTTATAAATAAAGTTTTACCAAGTTGTTCCAACTGTTGTTTCGGATAAGCATTTTCCAAATAAAATTTTTCCCATTCCTCAACGGTTTTAGGAGCACATTTTCTTATTAATTCAGCAACAGGTCCAACCTTACTTTTCTTGGTTAAACCTCACCTCATATTAGCTTGGTTTAAAATCCATTCTTTTGCTATATTATTGTTGTACCTTCCCCTTAGGGAATTTATTCTCCTTCGGTATTAAATTTAAAAATTTTGTTTTGTATTTATAATTAAAACTATCATCAACATCAACCAATTTATTTTTTATCAAATGGGCATTGATAAAAGTTTTATTTTGTAGATATAAGTAGCAAAGTAAGTTATTCTCATTGTCGTATTTCACATTATCAAATTTAATAAAAACTCGCTGGTTTTTTAATTTAGATTGCAGAAACTCGGTTGCCTCATTCAGCATTTCATTTTTTACTTTAACCCCAATCAATTTGACTACCAAACCATTACTTAGCAATACTTTGCCTGGATTTATAACTTGTTTTACAGAATACAAATCAATTCTTTCGCTGTTTGTAGAATCAATTTTTGAGCCAAATTTTAATTTTTTGGGGTCAATTTTCCTGCTAAATTTTATTAAATCCTTAAAAATATAAGGTAATTTTAAAATTTCGCTTTTATAATTTATGCTTTCATCTTTTTGTTCGATAATTTAAAATGTCGCACCTTTGAATAATTCATCCCTGCCTGCCGAAGTCGCTTCGACGCAGGCAGGCCTGCCTGCGTCGAAGCCTATTTTTTCTTTTATTATCGGTAGGAATTCTTTGTTTATTTCATTAAATCAGTAAGACCTTTTTTCTTTGGATATTTCTTTATATTTTCAGATATAACGCTTTTATTGTTTACCATAAGCCGTATTAGATGAAATACTTTTGAATCTTTATTATCTTTACCAATAACTTCCATATATAATTCATTTATCCTTTTATCTACGATCTTCTTTTGATTCTAACATATTTAGGGTTCACTGAAAAAGTCTAACGAAAGATAATTTTTTCAATGAATAATTGTCTTGATTATAGTAAATTATTGTTTTAAAAGTGCACAATTTTTAGGGTAATATTGCAAAAACCTTGCACTTTTTTTGTCTTTCTTTTGGCAATAAATCTGCTCAAATAGACTTTTTCAGTGAACCATATTTAACTCTTGTAAGGGTTCATAACATATATTGGACTTTTTATGATCTAAAAAAGTTATTTTATCACAACCTTTGTTGGTGGCTTAACCAGTGATTTAAACTTTTCAGCATTTTCCTTTGTTCCAACAATATCTCCCCAGTGTATAGGGATTGCTATATCAGGCTTTATTGTATTTATAAAATCTGCTGCTTCAATTTCTGTCATAGTATATGTTCCACCAATAGGGATTATAGCTACGTTAACTGAGAGTTGCCTCATCTCATTTGTAAAATCTGTATCACCACTTATATAAATTTTAGTATCTAAATAATCAATTATAAAACCCATCCAGTTATTTTTTTTGAGATGAAAATCTTTATTTATATTATATGCAGGAAATGCCTTTATTTTTATGTCCCCATTTATTATATCCCCATAAGGTTCTACAAGTTGTTTATTCTTAAGAGATGTTTTTGATATAACCTCTTTACAGGAATATATATATGTTTTTGGTGTAGATATTTTCTGGATATCGTTTTCACTGTAATGGTCGTAGTGTGGATGAGTTATTAGTATTATATCCGCCTTATCATCAAAATTTTTTAGTTTCCACGGATCAATAAATATATTTTTCCCATCGGCTTTTATCATCATAGACGAATGACCTAACCATATTATTGCTTTTTCTATATCTTCTCTCATCATATACCTCCATGTAGGGGCATGAGATTAAATTTTAAAAAGGTATCTTGCTCCAGCTCCAATATATAGCTCAGCTTCGCTTCCCTTAAGCAGTTTTAAGGCAGGTGTTATTTCAAAAAAGACTTCTATATTTTCCTCCTGAAATATATATTTAAGGCCAAGTGGAAGTCTTACTGCAATTTCTACCCCATCATCAAATATCAAACCGCTTCCAATCCCATAGTAATACGGAAGATTTAATATGTCATCTTTGCTTTCTTTTATATATGTTTTGTTAAATGTCCAATCTCCAAATATTGATAGTTTACTGTCACCCTCAGTACGCCATGAGATGAGCGAGTTTATAGAATTATTATTCTTTATCATATCATCGTTTTCATATTTTAATGATATTCCAGAAATATTTCCGAGCTCTATCCCAGCACCAACATTCTTTCCCCAGAATATTGATGGTGATAACAAAACAAAAAACATTATAATAATTCTTCTCATATAATTATTTTATATCAAATTTATTATGTTTTAACAATATAATTTTATATATGATAAAATATTATAAATTATGAATGAATTTAATCTTATAGCAACATTTACCGGTAGTCTTATAACAGCACTCATATTTGGGTTTATAGCAACGAGGATTCATTTATCGCCCATAGTCGGTTATTTAATTGCTGGTATTGCCGTCGGTCCCTTTACACCCGGATTTATTGCTGATAGAACCATAGCAAAGCAACTTGCTGATATAGGTGTTGTTTTGCTTATGTTTGGAATAGGTATAAAGTTTAATCTAAAAGAGCTTTTAAATGTTTGGAAGATTGCCATTCCCGGTGCCATTATTCAGAGCACACTCTCAACCATTCTTCTTGCTTTGCTTTTAAGATTTTTTGGATGGAGTTGGACATCAGGAATAGTGTTAGGACTTTCCATATCTGTTGCAAGTACTGTTGTGATGGCAACAGTTTTATCATCTCATTTTGATCTCAACACTCAGATAGGATATATTGCGATAGGCTGGACTGTTGTTGAGGATATAATAACAGTTCTACTCCTGTTAGCTTTCCCAATGATATTTAAAGCTTCTGGTTCTAATAGCTATTCATCAGTGTTTATGGTAGCTGTATACAAAATATTTTCATTGTTTGTTATAATCTTTTTGCTCGGTAAATGGGTGATACCTTTCATACTTGAAAAAATTGCTATAACCCGTTCATCAGAGTTGTTTACACTTTCCGTGCTCGCACTTGCTTTGGGAGTAGGTTTTGGTACCTCTCACTTTTTTGGTATATCGATTGAGTTAGGTGCTTTTTTAGCAGGACTTGCTGTCGGGAGATCTGAGTTTGCAGCTAGAGCTGCTGCAGATGCTATGCCTATGAGAGATGCATTTGCTGTTATATTTTTTGTTTCAATTGGTATGCTTTTTGACATCAGGTCTATTATTTTATATCCAGGGATAACAATTGTAACGCTTCTTGTTATTATAATAGGAAAACCACTGATTGCTACACTTACAGCCAGAGTTCTTGGTAAGGATTTTTCAATTGCCATACCTGTTGGTGCTGCTTTTTCTCAGGTTGGTGAGTTTAGCTTCATACTTGGGTCCCTTGCATTGAATCTTGGTGTTTTGTCAAATGAGGGATGGAATGCTATTATAGCTGCTTCTATAATATCCATGGCTTTAAATCCTGCTATTTACTCAATTGCAAGAAGATATAGATTCTCTCATTTAAAATCAGTTTCGCAGGAGAAATCAGCTATAGTAGATCCTCAAAAATATATACTTGTTGGATATGGACCTGTTGGGCAGACAGTTTATTCAATTCTTAAAAATCATGGAGCAAAGATCAAAATAATAGAACTTAATTTTGAAACAGTTAAAAGATTGAAGAGAGAAGATTACGATATAATATACGGTGATGCTTTAAAACCGGGTGTCCTTGAAGAGGCAGGAGTAAATGATGCAGCAGGTCTTATTGTAACAACAGATATAGAATACTCTGATGAAATAGTGAGACGAGTTAAAAGTATAAATCCTGCTATAAGTGTAATTGTTAGATGCGATCATCTAAAAGAGGTTGAATCACTTAAAAAAGCCGGAGCGGATGTCGTTGCTTGTGGTGAGGTAGAGGTTGCTGTTGCAATAGCTGAATCGCTCGAAGGCAGTCAAAATACACTTTCAATGTCAACACAGAGGGATGGTATAAGAGCAAGTCTTTACGGATATCCACCAAACAACTAAATTGGGTCACTGAAAAAGTTATCTGATTATTTAATCATCAAGATGTAAACAGATTCATCGAGATGAAAACTGATGTAATCAAGATCTAAACAGATTCATCAGTATGTAGACGGATTAAATACGCTGGTGAACCATGTTTAAATATGATGTGAATAAAATTATATAATTTAGTTATAGCTGTTTAATAATTTTAGGTATGAGAGGCGAGTATGAAAAAAATAGAGATATCAAATCCAACTGAGTTGGCACCATATATAGATCATACACTGCTCAAAGCAAACGCTACGATAGCAGATATAAAAAAACTTTGTGATGAAGCCATAAAGTATCATTTTGCATCGGTGTGTATTAATCCATTCTATGTTTCACTTGCTTCAGGGATAGTGAAAGGAAGTGGTGTTAAGGTATGTACTGTGATAGGTTTTCCACTTGGTTCAAATACATCATTAACAAAAGTTGTTGAAGCAAGGGATGCAATAGCAGCTGGGGCTGATGAAATAGATATGGTGATAAACATACCTGCACTTAAATCAGGAGATTATACAACAGTTTTGATGGATATAGAAGCTATTAGAAAGGCTACAGAGGATAAGGTATTGAAGGTTATAATAGAGACAACATACCTCAAAGATGATGAAAAAATTAAAGCTTGTAATATGGCAAAAAAAGCTGGTGCTGATTTCGTTAAAACATCAACAGGCTTTGGGCCATCAGGAGCAACGGTTGAGGATGTAAAACTTATGAGAAAAACTGTTGGCCCTGATATGGGAGTAAAGGCATCAGGAGGAATAAGGGATTATAAAACAGCAGCAGATATGATTATGGCAGGTGCAACAAGGATTGGGGCGAGTGCAAGCGTTTCAATAGTATCTGGACAGAGTGCTGGGGAAGGAAAATACTGAATTTAGAGGTTGTAAACTCAATTTAAAATAAAATCTCTATCAATCTATTATTAATTTCATAATCTCATTATATTTTTTAGCGGTATTTTCTATAACACTCTCTGGTAATTTGGGAGGAGTTGATTTCCTGTCCCAGTCAGTTGATAGAAGATAGTTTCTGACAAACTGCTTGTCAAAGCTTATAGGTTCTTCACCAACATTATATGTCTTTCTATCCCAAAATCTTGAACTGTCAGGGGTTAATAGTTCATCTATCAGTATCAGTTCGTCACCAAGCATACCAAACTCAAGCTTTGTATCTGCAAGTATAATTCCTTTTTCTAAAAGATAGTTGTGAGCAAAGTTATAAATGTTTATAGATATATCTTTTATTTTTTTTGCAAGTTCGTTACCTATTTTTTTAGACATATAGTTGAATTCAATGTTCTCATCATGACCCTCATCAGCCTTGGTAGTTGGTGTAAATATTGGTTCATCCAGTTTTTGAGCATATCTTAAATTTTCTTTCAGCTTTATTCCGCATATCTCTCCGGTCTTTTGATACTCCTTCCAGCCACTTCCAACTATATAACCTCTTACAATACATTCAAAATCAATTCTTTTTGCTTTATGTGTAAGAACAGTTCTTTTAGAATACCACTCTGAAAGATTCAATGATGTTAGTTTTTTTATATCATCAATATTTCCAGTTATTATGTGATTTCTTATTATATTTTTTGTCTTATTAAACCAGAATAGCGATATCTGATTCAGAATCTCCCCCTTCCCATATATTTCAGATGGAAGAACAAAATCAAAAGCCGATATCCTGTCTGTTGAGACGATCAAGAGTTTATCATTATCAATGGAATAAACATCTCTTACCTTACCCTTATAAAGCTTAAAATCTTTTAATTCTTTCATATCCCTCCACTGTTTTATTCCCACTCAATTGTTGCAGGTGGTTTTGAGGTTATATCATATACAACCCTGTTTATTCCTTTTACCTCACCAACAATTCTTTTTGATATACTGTTCAATACATCATTGCTTACTCTTGACCAGTCAGCAGTCATACCATCAACACTGTCAACAAATCTTAAAGCCAAAACATTTTCATAGCTTCTCTCATCTCCCATAACACCAACTGACTTTATGGGAAGCAGAACACAAAAAGCCTGCCATATCTTGTTATAGTACCCTGATTTTTTAAGCTCATCTCTTAATATAAAGTCAGCCTTTTTTAGTATTTCAAGCCTTTCTTTACTCACCTCGCCAATTATTCTTATGGCAAGTCCAGGACCGGGAAATGGATGTTGAAAGAGAACATCATCAGGTATTCCTAATCTTTTACCAATATCCCTTACATCATCCTTGAAGAGAAACTTAAGAGGTTCAATGAGCTTAAATCCTAAATTTTTTGGCAATCCACCAACATTGTGATGACTTTTTATAACAGCTGATGGCCCTTTGACAGAAACAGATTCTATTATATCAGGGTACAGCGTTCCCTGTACAAGAAAACTTGCACCTTTGATCCTTTGAGCCTCTTTTTTAAACACATCTATGAATGCTTCTCCTATTATCTTTCTTTTAGTTTCGGGATCAGTTACACCTTTGAGCCTTTTTAAAAAAAGGGATGAAGCATCAACAATATCTATATCAAAATCAAACTGCTTTTTAAAAACATCCTCAATCCTTTCTCTGTCACCTGATCGTAAAAGTCCTGTATCAACAAAAACACACTTCAAATTTTTGCCTATAGCCTTGTGTGTGAGAAATGCTGCAACTGATGAGTCAACCCCACCTGATAGTGCACATATTGCTTTCATAGAACCAACAGACTCTGATATGTTTTTTACAGCTGTTTCTATAAAGTCATCATATTCAAACAAATTTTTTACACCACATATATTAAATGCAAAATTGCTTATTATTTTTTCACCATCTCTTGTGTGTTTTACCTCTGGATGAAACTGTATTGCATAGATTTTTTTAGTTTCTGATTCAAAGCCGCTTATTACACCATTTTCGGTTTTAGAATTTAAAACAAATCCATCAGGAAGTTTTAGAACCTCATCACCGTGGCTCATCCAGACGACTGTCCTTCTGTTTATTCCTTTAAAGAGTTTAGAGTTTTTAGCCAAATTTATTTCAGTGTGACCATATTCTCTCTTAACCCCAGCCTTTGTAACTCCACCATAATCAACTGCTATAAGCTGCATACCGTAGCATATAGCAAGCACAGGGACATCAGCATCTGAAATATTAAAACTCAATTTAGGAGAGTTTTTGTTGTAAACACTATCAGGTCCACCTGAAAGAATTATGCCTGATGGATTTTTCTCTTTTATCTCATTTAAAGAAGCGGTGTATGGAAGTATTTCACAAAAAACTTTTTTCTTTCTTAACTCTTTGGCTATAAGCTGTGTATACTGGCTCCCAAAATCAAGTATTAAAATGATATCAGTTTTCATATGACTCCACTGACTATGCTTTTTGCTTTTGCTGATCACTAACCACTATTTCTGCCTTCCCATACCAACTATCTGGGTTTTTTGCAAAAGCTTTCCCTCAGCCTTTATTGATGGTGCAATAATTATCTGTGCCATCTGCATTTCTCTTATGTTTCTTACACCTAGTGATCCCATAGATGTTTTAAGGGCACCAGCAAGGTTCTGCGTCCCATCATCTGTTTTGGCTGGACCTAAGAGTATCTCTTCAATTGTCCCAGTTATACCAACATTAACCCTTGTACCCCTCGGTAGATTCTCATGGGATGTTGCCATTCCCCAGTGATATCCCTTCCCAGGTGCTTCTATAGCCTTTGCAAAAGGTGAACCAATCATAACTGCATCAGCACCTGCTGCTATAGCCTTAGAAACATCTCCCCCTGTTATCATTCCGCCATCTGTTATTATAGGAACATATTTTCCTGTTTTTTTGTAATAAACCTCTTTTGCTGCCGCACAGTCAACTGTTGCTGTGATCTGTGGAACACCAATTCCTAAGACACCTCTTGTTGTGCATGCTGCACCAGGACCAACACCAACCATAACAGCAGCAGCTCCAACCTCCATAAAATCAAGGGCAACCTTATATGTTACACAGTTTCCTAAAACCACAGGTATTTCCATCATTTTAATAAATTTTTCTAAGTCGAGGGGTTGCTGTTTTGAAGAATAATATTTTTTCGTCAAAACTGTTGCTTGGACAAAATATATATCAGCCCCAGCATCCCTTGCAATAGGGCCGAACTTTGATGCATTTTGAGGCACAGAGCTCACAGCACAGTAAACTCTTCGCTTCTTTATTTCTTCAACACGTTTCGCAATAAGCTTTGGTTTTATTGGTTCTTTATAAATTTTCTGAAAAACTTCTGTTGCCTTATCATTTGGTGCATTGACAATCTCATTTACAGCCTCCTCTGGATTTTCATATCTTGTGTTTATACCATCAAGATTTAAAACAGCAAGTCCACCAACTTTATTGAATGCCTCAGCCATTTTAACATCAACAACTCCATCCATAGCAGAAGCAAGAAACGGTATCTTAAGCTTTATATTAGCAATGTTCATTGATATATCAACATCATCAGGGTCAACAGCCACATCCGAAGGCACCAGTGCCACATCATCAAAACCATAAGAATACCTTGCTTCTCTATTTCTTCCTATAAAATATGACATATATCCTCCTTAAAAGATAATAAACCATAAGCAGTTATCATTTTATGCAAAGACAAGTAGCAGTTAAAGATATGTATATAAAAACAAGTCAGAAGAAAGTTAAAAGAAAACATTTATTATAAACATATTTACTGACTTCATCTTACAGATAACTGCTAAGACAATTGAACAAACAGTGACTTAATAATTATTCTACCATTATTTAAATTCTATTAAATTTTTAACCTAAAATACTTAAAGTATAAAAAAAGTTAATTATATATTATTCATTCCATACAATAAAACCCGGGATTGGAAGATCGGGTAGTTCCTTATGATATGGAAGAACCCTGACAGCGAAGTCATGCTTGCCGCTCTTATAGCACTTTATCTCAGTTGAATAAATATATCCATTTGAACCCTTATTAACACACTTCATCTCAAATGCTCTTCCATACTTAAATATTGACTCCCCATCAAGCGAACCTATTACTATCTCAACCTTCACATCATCAGGCAATATATCACCGAGCCATACAACAGCCCTGACCTCAAAGCTGTTCCCTGTTTTAAGCTCTGAGCTTGGTTTAAAATTATCTACAACAACTCTAACCTTATCAAAATTTTTATATACTCTATTCCACCATAATCCTACACTTTCCTTTATAACATTATGGTTTATAAGATGGTTGAAATGGTTGTTTGCTTTCACATAAAACTTTTGATAATACTCTCTTAGCATCCTGTCAGTGTTGAAATATGGGACCAGCCTTGAAACAGAATTTTTCATCATCTTTATCCATTTTCTCGGCAAACCATTTTCCTTGTCATAGTAGAGTGGGACCACAACCTTCTCAAGCAGATTATAAAGTGATTCAGATTCTACATAATCTCTTTCATCATCACTTTTGTATGTATCCACACCACCTATGGCCCAGCCTAACTCAGGTGAATATCCCTCATCCCACCATCCGTCAAGAACTGAAAGATTTAGCACCCCATTTATCGCTGCTTTCATACCACTTGTACCGCTTGCTTCAAGAGGTCTTATCGGATTGTTAAGCCATACATCAACCCCCTGTATCATGTACCTTGCAACATTCATATTATAATCCTCAACAAAAACAATCCTTGACTTAAACCTCTTGTCAAGATTTAATGATGCAACCTGTTTTATAAGTTCTTTTCCTTGAGTATCAGCCTGATGTGCCTTGCCTGAAATAATAAATTGTACAGGCATTTTATCATTATTAACTATTTCTGCCAATCTTTCTAAATTCTTCATAAACAGATTTGCTCTTTTATATGTTGCAAATCTTCTTGCAAATCCAATTGTTAAATATTCAGGATTTAAAATATTTTGAATGTCTTTTATAACAGTTGAATCAGCACCAAGCCTTTTGTACTGTCTTATCATTCTATCCCTTATAAGCTTTATGAGCTTATTCTTTCTTATCATTTTTAATTCCCATAACTTTTCATCGGGTATGTTATGGATATTATTCCAGTTATAGTTTTCCACTATAGATGTATCATTTGCATTATCAAAAACATAACGGCAGTACTCCTCATGGTGTTCATGACTTATCCATGAACTTGTATGCACTCCATTGGTAACAAAATCTATTGGGATATCATAAAGTGGAAGATTGGACCAGACTTTGTGCCACATCTTTCTGCTTGTGTCCTGATGAAGCTTGCTCACAGCATTTGAATAAGCAGCAAGCCTTAAGGCAAGCACCGTCATACAAAAACCAAGTGAATTTTTTTCTTCCTTACCAAGTTCAAGAAAATCTGCAAAAGATATACCAAGCTCTGCTGAATAATTTTCAAAATATTTTTTTATAAGATTAAAGTCAAAATATTCATTGCCAGCCATAACAGGGGTGTGAGTCGTAAAAACGCTTGTTGCCCATACAGCTTTTTTTGCTTCATAAAAATTCAGTCCTTTTTCTTTCATAAGATCCCTTATCCTTTCAAGAAGCAAAAATGCTGAATGTCCCTCATTAACATGATATATCGTTGGTAGCAATCCCATTTCTTTCAATGCCCTGTATCCACCTACACCGAGTATTATCTCCTGTCTTATCCTGTTTTCCCTATCTCCACCATAAAGCTGTTCTGTTATTCCTCTTGCAGAGATAGAGTTTTCAGTCAGATTGGTATCAAGCAGATAAAGAGATGTTCTTCCTACTGGGACTCTCCATATGCCAACCTTAACCTCTTCTCCTGCTAAATTGACGCTAACTCTTATAGGACTGCCATCGGTTCTTTTTACTATTTCTACAGGCATATTATACCAATCATTTTCTGGATATGCCTCAGTTTGCCAGTTATCCCTGTTTAAAACCTGCTGTACATATCCCTTTCTGTAAAGGAGACCCATACCTATAACAGGGAGTCCCATATCCGAGGAAGACTTCAAGTGATCACCACTCAGCATACCAAGACCACCTGAATATATCGGGAGACCTTCACCTATTCCATACTCCATAGAGAAATATGCAACAAGCATATTTCTTTCTGCATCAGTTTTATTCTTATTAAACCAAGTATCAGTTACAGACATATAATCATCATATTTCTTCTTAACGTTATTAAGCAGTTTTAAAAAATTTTCATCCTTGCTTAACTGCTCTATTCTGTTGTGGGAAAGTGTTCCTAATATCCATTTAGGATTTCTGTGTGATATATGCCACTTCTCCTCATCTATCTGAACAAACATCATTATAGCATCCCAGTTCCATGTAAACCACATATTTGTAGCAAGCTCATTTAAAGGCTTCAAATTCTCAGGAAGATCAGGAATAACGTTAAAAGAGTATGTTTTCATCAATTTCTCCTTATTAAAAAATAAAATTATAAATATAGTATATAAAATTTAAAGGAGTATTTTATTTGATAAGGTTAAAAAGATAAGATATGGTTTATCTTCCAGAATAAGCTATGAAGCGGGTAGATATATAAACTTATTAGGCGGGAGTGGCGGTTGACAACTTACATAATCAAGAAAATGTAGTGCCCATGAAAAAGTGGTGTTTCTAAAATTCCCCTATGAGAAAAGTTTTTTTAAACTAAAAAAGCACGAGAATCGGAATATATTTTATTTTTTATCTCTCAACACAAACTGCTATGCCCATACCTCCACCAATGCATAATGAAGCAACCCCCTTCTTTAAATTTCGCTTTTTCATCTCATACAAAAGTGTTACAAGTATCCTTGTCCCGCTTGCACCAATAGGATGACCCAAGGCTATGGCTCCACCATTTACATTTACATTTTCATCGCTTAATTCAAGCCCTTTCATCACACTTAGTGATTGAGCAGCAAATGCTTCATTTAGCTCCCATAGCTCTACCTCATCTTTATTCCAGTTAGCCTTTCTTAGTGCTATCTTTATTGCCTCAACTGGTCCAACTCCCATAATCTTTGGATCAACGCCGTAATATCCATATGAAACTATTTTAGCAAGAGGTTTAAAATCATATTTTTTTACCATCTCTTCATTTGTAAGAAGCACAGCTGCTGCTCCATCATTTATCCCGCTTGAGTTCCCCGCTGTCACGGTTCCATCCTTTTTAAAAGCTGGTTTTAATGCTGATAGCTTTTCAATTGTGGTACCAAATCTTGGATGTTCATCATTTTCAAATCTTACTGGTTCCCCCTTCCTCTGAGGTATTAAAACAGGAACTATCTCATCCTTAAACCTTCCCTCTTTTATTGCTTTTTCAGCTTTATTTTGAGATCTGACACTAAGCTCATCCTGCTCTTCTCTTGTTATATTATATTTTTCAGCTAAGTTTTCAGCAGTTACTCCCATATGATAGTTGTTAAATATATCCCAGAGTCCATCATATATCATTTCATCAATGACCTCACCATTTCCCATCTTCTGTCCCCATCTGTTGCTTTTTAAAAGGTAAGGAGCTGTGCTCATAGATTCAGTTCCACCTGCTATTATCATTCGTGCTTCATTTGCTTTTATAAGAGTGTCGGCAAGTGCAACACTTCTTAGTCCTGAACCACAAACCATATTAACAGTCATTGCTGTTTTATGATGAGGTATTTGAGAGTTCAGTTGAACCTGCCTTGCGACATTCATACCACTTCCTGCCTGAAGCACATTTCCAAAAATAAGCTCGTCAATATCATTTGTATCAACTTTAGTTTTTTCAATCAAAGCCTTAGTAACTATTTCTCCTAACTTTGATGAAGAGAAGTCTTTAAGACTTCCACCAAATGTTCCTATAGGAGTTCTAACTCCATCTATTATATACACTTCATTTGTCATAATACCTCCATTTTAGAATAAGACATATGTCATAAGTCAGAAGACGGAAAAATAAATAGATAACCAAATAACTAATCTGTCTATTTATTTCCTGTATGTTTCTTCTAAACTTTCCATAACCATATCAGCAGCGTATTTTATATCCTTCTTTGTATGTCTGTAACATATATAACCATGATGATATGGTTGTAAAAAAACCTTTCTCCTTATAAGATTTGTATAAAAAGTTTTTCTCTTTTCTTTGTAATCGCCAGTTTCATCCTTGTTAAATGTGATATATGGCATATATGGTTCCCCAGTAAATTGAACAGGAAAACCTTTTTTTTCTATGAATGGTCTGACCTTTTTAGCAAACATCTCACCCTTTTTCTTTATATCATCAAGCACGTTATCCCTCTCAAGTATTTCAATGGTTTTGAGTGATGCTACCATTGAAAGGCTGTTTGGAAAATAGGTTGATGATATGAAAACATTATCTCCTGGGGTGGCAACATCCATCACCTCTTTTTTACCACAAACCATGCTTATATCATATCCGTTTGCCATTGCTTTTCCAAAGCATCCTAAATCAGGGGTAACTCCAAAAACCTTTTGGGCACCACCTAATGAAAATCTAAAACCACTTCTTATCTCATCAAATATTAGGACTGCATTGTTTTTATGTGCTAATTCTTTTAATCCTTCTAAAAATCCCGGTTTTGGCATCTCAACAGGATGAGCATTGTTATGTCCAACAGGTGTTACTATTATTGCAGCCAGATCATCCTTGTTCTCATTAACAAGTTTCTCCGCACCTTCCAAATCATTGTAATGGAACTCATAAACGTCCTCATAAAGCTTTTTAGGAACTCCACCCTTTACCTCAACACACCAATCATGCCAGCCATGATAACCACATCTTAAGATCTTTGTCTTGTGAGTAAATCCTCTTGCTACTCTCGTTGCAAATGTTGTTGCATCAGAACCAGTTTTTACAAAAACAACCATCTCAGCACATGGGATTAATTCTGTAACCTTTTTAGCAAGTGTATTTTGAACAGGCTGAACAAGTGACATACAGAATCCCTTCTTTCTTATCTGTTCAACAACTGCATCATCTATCTCTTTTTCACGATGACCTATTATTATTGGACCATATGAACAAAGCATATCTATATACTCGTTTCCATCCACATCCTTTACTCTTCCTCCCTTTGCCTCTTCAAAAAATATAGGATATTCTCCTAAAACAAAATTATAAGGCCTTCTTATCCCTGCCATACCACCAGGTATAAGCCTTTGGGCTTCCTCATAAAGCTTAAACGAATTATCCAATTTTAATTTATCCATATCTCCTCCAGTGTTTATTCTTTCCTTTTCTTTACCCTTCTTACTAAATAACCATAATTCATTTTATCATTTTCTCATATATCTTTCTAACTATATATGTTGCTACATCATCAGCGTATGTGCCAGAACCAAAACCAGCATCAAAACCTAACTCTACAGCCAGTTTGTTGTTTATTCTCGGACCTCCTATAACAACTATAAACCTGTCCCTTAATTTTTCAGCTTCAAGAAGTTCTATAAAATTTGTAAGATTTTTGATGTGTGTATCCTTCTGAGTAACAATCTGTGATATGAGTATAGCATCAGCATTGACTTTTTTTGCAGTTTCTATAAGCCTTTCATTTGGAACCTGTGCTCCTAAGTTTATTGCCTCAATCATAGGATATCTTTCAAGTCCAAAGTGATGATTATATCCCTTCATATTCATTATTGCATCTATTCCAACAGTGTGTGCATCAAAACCTGTAGTTGCTCCAACAATAACAATTTTCCTTTTTATTTTTTCCTTTATAAACTGGTTTACTTCATCCATACTCATTGACTTATCAATAGCTGGAGTGTATTCAACAGAATCATAATCTATTGAAATATCAGTTTTTGCGTAGGCAATAAAAAATGTAAAATCATCAGAAAGCTCTGCCATATGAACTATATCAGTCGTTTTAAATCCTAATTTTTCAACATAAATTTTTGCAGCTTCTTTTGCTTTTCCACCATATGGAACTGGCAGTGTGAAAGAAAGCTGGACAGCACCATCGTTTAATGTATCACCATATGCTTTAACCAATTTCATAATTATCCTCCAAAATCAATTATTGATAATATTAAGTTTTTTCTTTAAAAAATCTTCCACAGGATTGTAGTAATCACCAGTTTTTTCAAAAACTCCATCAAACCCCTTTCCACCATCCTTAGGCCTTTTTATATCAGCGAACATACCTTTTTCAATAGCATCAAAAAGACTTATTTTCTTTATCTCTTTTAGCATATCAAGGGCTTCATCAAGAACAATCTTAGCTCTTTTTACAATTATTCCATCCTTTTTAAAAGTTATCTCATTTATAAAGTCATAGATGTTGTTGTGTACATACTTTGCATTTTCTATTGCTAAGTACCTGTCATGAAGATAAGGGGTATGTATTGCCTCTGTTAGCATGCCCAGAAGCTGTATAGTCTGATTTGTTGCCTTTGCTGTAAAATTAAAAAGCGTGTTCATAGCATATCCTTTAAAGATATCGCCTGTCATAAACTTTGTTGGTGGCATGTATTTTAATGGATGCTCTGGAAATATCTCTCTTGCCATAAGTGCCTGTGAAAACTCAAGAAGAAATCCGTTTTTTATATCAGGGTCCATCTCAAACGCATGGCCTAAACCCATAAGCTCTTTCTTCATACCTGCTCTTTTTGCAAAACTTTCATTTATAAACTGGGATGTTAAAACTGTGTGGGCATTTTCAACAGCATCCGATGTGGTCAGATAATTATCCTCACCTGTGTTTATAATGATCTCTGCAGCAGAGTTTATCATTCTTGAGAAATACTGATCTGTAAACGTTCTATACATGTTTATATCTCTAAAAAGTATTCCATACATTGAGTCATTTAGCATCATATCAAGCCTTTCAATTGCTCCCATAGCAGCAATCTCTGGCATACAAAGTCCTGAACAATAGTTAACAAGTCTTATATACCTTTTTGTTTTATCACTGACCTCATCAAGAGCCTTTCTCATTATTTTAAAATTTTCCTGAGTGGCATATGTCCCACCAAAGCCTTCAGTCGTTGCTCCGTAAGGAACATAGTCAAGAAGGCTTTGTGCAGTGGTTCTTATCACCGCTATTATATCAGCTCCCTCCAAAGCCGCAGCCTTTGCTTGCTTTACGTCTTCATAAATATTTCCGGTTGCAACTATGACATAAAGCCATGGTTTTTTTTCATTCGCTTTATATTCTTCCAGTTTTTTATTTCTATAATTCACATTTTTATCTATCTTTTCTCCAATCTTTTCTACAAGTTCCTCTCCCTTAGATTTTATTTTTTTAAAATCACCTAATTCAATTTTGGATATATCAAATCCATTAGCGATTTCATTGTTCAGTTCCTCAACACTTTTTCCTGTTTTTACAAGAGCATTTAGATAATACTTGCTCAACCCTTCCCCTGTTTTATCCTTTAGTTTATCAGCTATTATGTTTGGAACAGGAACCCTATCAACGCTTGCTCCATCACAACCAAACATCCTTAGTGTTGCTCTCTCAACTGTGGCTGTTGTATGAAGGTCTATATATTTTGATACATCAGCTGTTATATCATCACTTAGCTTTCTTGCCATATCTATTTTTTTTCTATCAAGAAAAAGAAGTGGAGTTTTGCTATTTTTTAGTTTCTTGGTTTTCATTTCTTTCCTCCATGTATTTTTTAGAACTCTCATAAATCTCTTTATCTATACCGAGTATATATGATATATCAAGGGCATCGCTTGATATATAATCTGTATTACTTGCTCTTATCAGCTCATAATCCATAAACTTGTTTATAAGTTTTATCTTTTCTTTTATATCTGTTATCGTTTTTGAATCAAAATATTTTAGATAGCTGTTTTTATCAAAACCTTTCATCCTAAGTATATCAAGTGATTTTAATCTTTCTATGCTGTGGAGATGTGTTGCCATAAAGAAATATATATTTTTCATGTTGTTGAATTTTGATAGGATTGAGTTAACAATGGCTGTAGCTTCAGAAACCCCAGTGGTTCTTGCAAACTCATCCATTATCAAAAGAACCTTTTTATCCAATATGCTGTTGTATATATTAACAAACTTATATATCTCATATGCAAAGCTGCTTAAGCCCTTTATATCACTCTCAACCATAACTGATGATATATCATCAAAGATTAAAGTTTCAAATCTTTCTGCAGAAACAAAAAAGCCGTACTGTGCCATAAGTTGCGATAGTGCAAGTGTTTTAAGAGCAACAGTTTTCCCCCCCATATTTGATCCTCTTATGACATTAAGTCGTTTGTCAAATGTAAAGTTTAACGGAGTGTACGGAATTTTTATAGTATCAAGCTCATCCTTTAATGGAAGAAAATATCCATTTTTAAAGCTTATTCTTGTGGTATTAAAAACAGGTCTTTTTAAATTAAATTTTATAGCAAGTTCTAATGATGAAACCGCTATATCAATATCAAGAACTGAATTTATCAACAGCCTTATATCCGATCTTATCTTTTCAATTTCCTTAACAAGCTTTTCAACGACCTCATTTTCTATATTTTTTTCATCAGCTATTAATCTTTCCTTTTCCTGAATAGTTGAGATGTAATCCATAGGATATTTTGGCTTTAAAACAACTTTTGAGCTATCATACATCTCAACATTAAAAAAATTATTAAAACTATCATTTAACTTTTGTGTTTCAACAATAACAAAATCAGAATCAATATCAAGCTGTGTTTCTTTCTTTATAAGCTCAAAAAAAGTCTTTTTCTTTTCTTCAATCTTTTTTGATATATCATTCAATGATTTCCTTAATTCAGCAAGGCGTTTATCATACTTATCGCTTATATAGAATGTATCAGAATATCCATCAATGTTTAGAAGATTGTATGCTTCATCATACTTCCATATAATATTAAAAAAGTCTTTTGTTTTTTTATTCATTATTTTATATATGGAATGATAGTTATTCAAAAATTTTTTATAAAAAAATAAATCTGTTATATCTGAAACTTCTTTTGCTGGGTTTATATATGGAATATTTTTGAGGTGATATTTTATCTTGTCATAATCAAATCTTTTATTCTTTCTTATATCAGCAAATATATCTATAGCAGAATATTTTTTTTCTAATTTCTTTTTATCTGTTATAAGCTTAAGATTTTCTTTATACACCTTACCATAAGGAGTATGCGGCAAAAAATTTTTGCTTATGTAATCAAATTCACAGAATTTTTCTATATTCATATGGGTTATATATAAATCTATTATATACTTTTTTGTCAAATCTTTTACTAAAATCATCACCTTTAATATCGTATAAATTTATAACATAGCCACAAAAATTAAACTCTGATGTAAAAAATACTTTATATTTTGTAGTGAACTTAATCCAGTCCCTGTAGCTCAAAAAAATCTTTGTAAAATCAGAGATAACAATTTTCTTTATTTTTTCATCAAACATATCAATCTTTGAATATGTTAGTGCACCTTTGAGATAAAGAGTATCGCCGTGAACAACAATGTCATCTGACATATTATTTATAAAACTCCTGTTTTCAATTTTAACCGTAATATCTCTCATACTCTCCAAATAAAGTATCTTTTCAATGACTGTTTCAATATTAGATGTGGAAACCTTAAAAACATAAAAAAATTCACTATCATCAAAAAGTGAAAGCTGGGTTATCCTGTCAAAGGCTCCATCAATATAAACAATATCGGATTTTTTTGCCTTTTCAGTTATCAGATTGTATATCTGTGAGTTTGTCCCGCAACTGGAAAGTCTTATGTATGAGTCTATAAGGGGTGATATGATGCAAGGCTTTGCTCCCATAACATCAGAGTCTATTATGTCTATTATTTTGTATGGTGCTAAAAGAGTCTTTAAAAATTCAGTATTTGTAAGAACACTCCATCCCTTTTTAATCTTTAGCTGTGGTTTAAAATCAGTATTTAAAAAATCAGGTTTTATATTATCAACCCCGACAGATGCACAGAAAACATTTTTCCCCTGTGGACACTTTGAAAGGAGATAGTTAAGGAATGTAGTTTTCCCACAATTTTTTTGAAAACCTGTTATAAAAACAGTTTTAGGCTTATGATTTAAAGACATATAAATATTTTATAATAAAAAAGCAGGGTTAATTTTATATTAAAAGTAAATAATATCATCCTTGTAATAAACAGACAAGAATAGCAATAAATAGTCTCTTAAATGCCTTGTTATAAGAAAATTATTTTTAACATGTTCCCTGCCATTTTTTGCAAGTTTAGCTGCATAATCAGGATTATCTAAAAGCTGTTTTAAATAGTATGCAGTTCCCTCTATTGAATATGTTAAGAGTCCACTGTATTTATGCGTTATCTGTAATGGTATCCCTCCAACTGCCGATGCAATCACTGGTTTTTCTTTCCATAATGCTTCAGAAACAGTAAGCCCGAACCCTTCCTTTATTGATTTTTGAATTATAATTGTACTACCCCTTTGTAATGCATTTATCAATATATCATCCTGAGGGAGTAATAAAATATGTATGTCAGTATCACCCTTTGCTTTATTTAACACCTCTTCATAAACCATCATTCCCTCAGGGTCATCAGTTGCCCCACCACCAGCTAAAACAAGTTGACAGTCGGTATGCTTTTTCACAAGTTTATAAACCTCTATAACACCGCAAGGATCTTTTAAATAATCAAATCTCGAAATTTGTGTTACAACAGGTCTTGTCATATCTATATTATATTTTTCAAATATTTTTTTAATCTCTCCTTCTGGCAAATCCTTATTCTTATCACTTAAAGGATCTATAGATGGTGGAATCATAATCTGTGGTATTGTGATATCTTTTTTAGAAAATGCCGGAGCTGAAAACACGCAGCTATCATAAAGAGAGATATAACCCCTCAAAAATTCATAAACATCTTCCTGAGCCTCTGTTATATCAATATGACACCTCCATATCCAGTTGTTTTTAAAATCTGACTTTTTTTCGACAAGGCATATTGGTTGAGGATCATGAACATAAACAATATCAGATGAAAGATCTATCCCCTTCATATTTTGTTTGTTTATATCTATAAAATAATCCATTTCTTCAACTGATAGTTCTTGATTTTTTCCGTGTAATGCATTATGAATCTTTTTGGTTATGGTAAAAAACTTACTATCTCCCTTTATAACATTCCACTCAGCACAGACCCCTACTTGATTTAACAATGGTACTAACTTGTTTAGTATCTCAGCCACACCTCCGCCAACAGAAGTCGAATTTATGTTCAATATTTTTTTACCCTTTAATTTTTCACCGAGAATGTAAAGCTCATCCATTACGTTATTGCCAACAATCCTCCTGTAATTCTCAAGATTTATCATTTTAAAGTATCCTCAATTATACTTAAGATTTTTTTTCTTAAGTTATCAAGTGTCATAGTGTATGGGTCAAAGTTTGATAACTTCATAGCAATCCTTGCCTCACCTATTTCATTAAACCAGTTCTGAAAATCATTTTCTTTCTTCTTTAGTCTTAATCTTGATTCAAAGATATGAAAGTAGATGGAATTAATATCTATATCTTTCATTATCTCATAAAACTCATTGATGTTATTAGCCTTCTTACCTGTTGAAAAAACAAATGTTTGGCAACTCATAAAATAAAACTCTTCTCCCCTCTCGCAGTTATTTATGGTTTTAACATTCTTTAGATAGTTATAAATAGTTGCGAGAATAGCATTCCTTAATTCTTTTAATCCATCAAAGCTAACGGTATCTATGCTTGATACAGCCTCAGCTAACTTTTTTATATTGAGAGCATTTTTTATCCAGTATGCAAAATCATTTGGAGGCTCTGGTGATAGGAAGTGGTGCTGTTTTAAAAATCTGTGGGTATGATAATATATAGAACTTAAAGGAACAATACGAATGTTTTCATATAATTCTTCAATATTCCTTGCTTTAATCCCTAATAATTTTATTAGGTGCATTTCTGTTTTAAAGTCAAATTCACTCATCAATCAACACCTTCAGCAATTTTCTTACTTTGCTGATATTTAAAATATTTCTTTTCGCTGCAGATGAACTCAAACCGATTTTTATTGTATATGCATTCTTATCCTTTAAGAGTTTAAAGACATCCTCATCGGTCCAATCATCACCTATAAAGATTATAAAATCAAAGTTATCTTTAGCTATAAAATGAGCCGCAGCAGTTGCCTTGTTTACCTCATAATTTCTTATTTCAAAAACCTTATTACCATTTAGTATCTGAAGGTTTAGATTGGATGTATAATTTATCAATTCATCCATAAACTCCTTCACCCTTATATCTGACATCTCAGGATCACAATTCCTATAGTGAAAGGATATAGAAAATGTCTTTTCTTCTATATATGATCCTGGCAGCCTGTTGGAATAATGTTTAAGAATGGTTAATAATTCAGTTTTCCAATTTACATCAGAGTGAGACATAACATTCCATACAGTACCTTTTTCTTTTATAAAAGCACCATGTTCAGCTGAGAGAGATATATCCATACTCCCAAAATATTTTTCCAAAAAATCAAGCCTCCTGCCACTTAAGATAACTAAATTTGCTCTTTTAGAAAGTTTCTCTAATATATCTATTAAATCTTTATCAGGAACTGCCATATATGGCAATGATCTAAAATCAACAAGCGTTCCATCATAATCCAACATTATAAGTCTGTTTTGTGATCTTTGAAAGTCTTTTAATATCTTTTTCGTATCATCATCAGAAATTATTTTTATCTCATTTTTCTTGTTTTCCTCTTTTATCTTATCAAGTGAAAATAAAAAATCCTTGACCCATTCTAAAACATTATAATCTCTTATTCTTCTTTGCATGTTTTCTATTTTTTCAATCTTTAACGAGTTATCCATTTCAATGGCAATCTTTATGCTATTGGATATTTCATCTATATCATTTGGATTAACTAATAATGCTTCAGAGAGTTCCTTTGCTGCTCCAGCCACCTCACTTAATATTAAAACACCATTTTTTTCTTTTCCCTTAGCTGCTATATATTCCTTAGCAACAAGATTCATACCATCTCTTAATGGTGTTATCAATGCCACATCTGCCAGATTATAAAGTGCTACAAGGTTTTCAAATGGAATATGCCTGTACTGGTATATGATGGGTTGCCAGTTTATATTTCCAAACTCTCCATTTATCTCTCCTATCATTTTATCTAAACTATCCTTCATCTCCTGATACTTATCCACCCCAATTCTTGAGGGCACAATGATAAGTATAAATACAACTTTACCTAAATAATCAGGGTTGCTTTTTAAAAATTTTTTAAAACCTTTTAATCTGTTTAAAACGCCTTTTGTATAATCAAGTCTATCAACAGACAAAATTATTCTCAAATTTTTTAATTGATTTTTTATTTCATTTTTTTCTCTAATTGTTTTTTTATTATTTGTTGAGTTATAAAACTTATCAAAATCTATTCCCATAGGAAAGGTGTCTATCTTCACTATTCTGTTATCGTATTCAACCTCACCTAAATTATGTGATAACCCCTTTATCCTTAGTATTGTTCTAAGAAATGAATGAGTGTACTCCTGTGTATGAAAACCTACCAGATCAGAGCCCATAATTCCATCCAGTATCTCCTGCCTCCATAGCCTTGGCATTATCCTGTATATTTCAAACGAAGGGAAAGGAATATGAAGAAAAAAACCTATCTTGATGTCTTTATCTGTTTTTTTTCTTATCATATCTGGTAAAAGCATAAGATGATAATCATGAATCCACAAAACATCACCATCTTTTATTACATCAAGTATCTTTTCAGCAAAATATTCATTCACTTTTTTATAAACATTCCATTCATCATTATCAAACTTCACATAGGATGGAAAATAGTGAAAGAGTGGCCATATAGTGGAGTTACAAAATCCTAAATAAAACTTATCCATCTCTTCTTCTGAGACAAAAACAGGAACGACATTGTGTTGGATCAATACCTCGTCAGAAAAATTTTCTTGAAGTTTTTCTTCTATATAAGCACCGGGCCAACCTATCCATAGATATTCAAAGTTGGATATTGGAGAATTTTTTATATAATCCAAATATGAACTTATACCCGAAACAAGCCCCCCTGAACTCGGTTTTAAAGATATATTTTCATTCTCCTTTAATACAGAGAAAGGGAGTCTGTTTGAAACTACTAATAATCTCATTAATTTCTCTTAAAACAATGTGTCATTTTCCACATCTCAAAAAGGGAAGATTTAGATTATCTTTCATAAGCATTATTTTCTTGTTTTATCTTGACTCAAGATTTTGAAGCCTTGTCTCATGATCCTTAATCTTCTTATCATGCTCCATTATTGCTTCACCCCTTAAAATATCCTTACTTCTATAATCTCTGATCTCATTAATAAAACTATCTATAATATTTAATATTCGGTTTATATCATCCTTTGTTGCCATATTCTCTTCAATCTTTGTAATCCTTATATCCAGCTTAACAATTTCACCCACAACTCCGGAAATATCTTGTTTTAATTCAGTTCTTACTGCTTTTAATTCAGTCCTTACATTATCAATATCACCTTTCAATTCAGT
>JAAYVG010000030.1 GCA_012517285.1 Elusimicrobiota bacterium | reverse complement strand
TGTCTATCTACAGTATTATCAATGCCGTAGGCCATCCTATCTGTATTAGTGGCTACATTTTGAAAGGGCAAAAACCAAAAATATGTTTATAAAATAATCATTTTCCAGCTTTTTACCCCCTGTTTTTGTCTGGAAGTATGGACTAGTGATAAGTGGTTAGTGATCAGTGTTCAGTAAAAGGAAACGCTTTATCTACTAATCATCATTGCTTTTTGTCCTTTCTGTCCTCTGATTTCTGACTTCCGTCTTCCGATCACTGATCACTATTTCAGTTCAAGTATATATGAGTTTAATCTGAAAACGGGATGGTATGATTCTTTAGCTTTCTTTAATAACTCTTTTCCCAAATCTGATTCTTTATTGATATATAAGCAGTCGTTTCTTACAAGTTTTGCAAATTCTCTGTCAACAAATTGGTATAACCCTTTTATATTCTTATCAGCCTTTTCAAAGTTAAGTGTATAAGTTTCAGGATTTAATCTTGAGCCAATCGCAAATGACTTCAATTGCTTGTTTATATAAATACATACTCCCTTAAATTCTAATAATCCCCACAGTTTTTTTATGTTTTCTATAGCCTTCTTTTCACATGCAAGTATGTTGAATGCCTTTTCGGTGCTTATCTGTTTATAAACATTATTTGTCAGTTCTATCACATCATCAATGTTTTCAACTGCTAATGGCTTTATTTCAAAAAGATCAGAATAGTTTTTTAGAAATTGATTTATCAAGTTTCTTTTTGGTGAGTATTTGCTTCCCTTTAGTTCACTCAGTTCAGATGTAAGATAAACATAATCATCATATTCTTCCTGCCTTGATATAGCAAATATCTGTTCAAGTTCATTTCTGTTTTCATTTATATACTCCTCAGATACATAATATACATATTTATACCCAAGCAAATTCATTATATCTTTAAGTTTTTCAGGAGCAATTTTTTTGCCTACTGGCAGCATCAGTCTCTTATTATTACTGTTTTCTATTTCAACCTCAGCTATTATTAAAATATTATCTTCTATGGTGAAATAAACATCATAGATACAACCATTCCATAGCGATATGGTAGCTGGGTTGTAGAGAGAGAGTTTCTGAGGATTAGATTTTATAAAATCTACAACATTTTTAATATCATCGTATTCAAGCTTTTTTAGTTTCATATATCATTGGTTTTTTATCTGCATCCATCTTAAATCCAAATCTCTTATACAGTGAATATGCTTCTTTTTCAGCTATGAGCCCTATCCACTTAAAATCTCTTTTTTTTAGATATAGAATTATATATTCTATTATTTTGCTTCCAATCCCATTTTTTCTAAATTTCTTTTTGACAGCAAAATCCTGTATATATGCATCGTTTACACCATCTGATATAACCCTCGCCATGCCTACTATCTTACCATCAAGCTCTGCAATAATAAATAGATAGGTTTTCTTAACAATTTTTTGAAGCCTTTTTATATTATCGTAGTCATACCACCATCCTGCATCAATATAGATATCTTTTATTTGGTTCAGTTGGTTTATATTTGGATTTTTGATAGTCTTTATTTTGAGACTCATAGGTATAATATTATTTTAGCAAATCAATGATTACTTTTAGAAGAATAATGTTTGATACTATTATCAAAACTGGCTTGATTATAAAAACTCCTTTTTTTAAAGCAATATGTGCACCAGCATAATTCCCTATGAGTGAAAGAAAACCCATAAAAATCCCTGTTTTTATATCAACTCTTCCTAATATTAAAAATGTTATCAGTGCTGATATGTTTGATATAAGGTTCGTAAACTTTGCGAGAGCAGTGCTACTCAGTATATCATATCCTATAATTGAATACCCTGTGGCAAGAAAGCTACCAGTTCCAGGTCCTAAAAGCCCATCATAAAATGAACATATTGATGAGTTTATTAGCGAAAGTGTTATCAGTTTTTTCTTTGAAACAAATTTAGTTCTGTCAACTGTTGCGAATTTTTTTTTTGATATGAGATATATGGAAAGCGGTGGAATAACACATATTATTATTATCTTTATTAAATAGGATGGTATGGCTGATATCAAAAATGCTCCTGAGGAAGAAAATATGGCTGATGAACAAAGGATTATTATCAAATATGATCTTTTAAATTTTAGTTCCGATAAATATTTGATTGTGGCAGCAAATGTTCCTATTGTTGATGATAGCTTGTTTGTTCCTAAAAGATATCTTTCAGTTATTCCATAGTTAAGATATGCCGGTATGGTTATCAGCCCTCCTCCGCCAGCTATAGCATCTACAAAGCCTGCAATAAGAACTAATAAACCAAGCAGAATCAGGGATGATAATGTCATAGAATAATTATACAAAATAGTATTATATCATAAGCTTATATTTCCATTTTATTGCAGTTGCATTTTTGATCTGTAAATAAATAATAAAAGTAAAATAAAAATTTGTAGAATATTATTTACCCCGTTAGAAGTTCCAGCCGTAAGCGGGAGATACAGCCTTCCACGATTACTTCTAACTGGGTAAAGGCAGTCAGTGGTGAATCATAATGTAAAAGGAAAAGTAGCAGGTGAGCACTAAAGAAAATTTAGTTGTTTGACTGACCCCGCCTGCGCCGAAGCGGCTTCGGCAGGCAGGCACTTATCACTGAACACTGACAACTAATTAAGGAGATTTTATGATTGATATAAATAAAAAGGTAGAAACTTTAAAGAAAGAGATAGATATTTCATTGAATAAGAAAAAGATTGATCTTCTTCTTAAAAATGCAAAGCTTATAAATACTTTTTCTGGTGATATATATAAAACTGATATTGCAGTTCACGATGGTAAGATAGTCGGTTTTGGGAGTTATGATGCTAAAAATGTTATAGATTTAAAGGGTATGTATGTTTCTCCCGGTTTTATAGACGGTCATATACATGTGGAAAGTTCAATGGTAAAAATACCAGAGTTTGCGAAGGTTGTGCTTCCATGCGGGACAACATCCGTTGTCATAGATCCTCATGAAATAGCAAATGTGCTTGGAACAGAGGGTATAAAGTATATGCTCTCATCGAGCATAGATGCAATGTTAGGTGTTTATGTGATGTTGCCATCCTGTGTCCCTTCAACAAATTTAGAGACGTCAGGAGCAACACTTTCTGCAAATGATCTTTCACTTCTTTTAAACGATGAGAGGGTTATAGGGATAGCTGAGGTTATGAATTATCCTGGGGTACTAAACGGTGATAGAGATCTCCTGATGAAAATAGCAATAGCAAATGGAAAGATTATAGATGGCCATGCTCCATTCCTCTCGGGCAAAGGTTTGTATGCCTATGTATCCAGTGGAATCAAATCTGAGCATGAGTGCAGCAATATAGAAGAGGCAAGAGAAAAATTAAGAGCAGGAATGTATATAATGATAAGGGAAGGTACGGCTGCTAAGAACTTAAAATCTTTAATAAAGCTTGTAAACTCTGATAACTCAAGAAAAATGCTTTTTGTTACTGACGACAGGCATCTTGAGGATATCAACAATGAAGGGCACATAAACTATCTTGTTAAAAAGGCAATAGAATATGGGGTTGACCCTGTCAAAGCAATCCAGATGGCAACAATAAACACGGCTGAGTATTTTAGACTTAATAACTTGGGTGCAATACTTCCAGGATATTCTGCTGATATGATAGTCTTTGATAATCTAAAAAAAATAAATATAAAAATGGTTTTCAAAAATGGGGTTATGGTCTCAAAGAATGGGAAAATAGTTGATGGAATAATAAAGGAATACAAGGAAAAGTTAAGAGGGACAATAAATGTGAGATGGATAGAGCATGATGATTTTGCTTTGAAGGCTGAATCAAAAAAAGCGAGGGTTATAAACGTTATTCCAAATGAAATAATAACAAAAATGACTGTGGAGGATGTTAAGGTTGATGGTGGTTATGTTTCATGTGATACAGAAAGAGATATATTAAAGATTGCAGTTATTGAAAGGCATATGGCCAGTGGCAGGATAGCAAAGGGGCTTGTCAGAGGTTTCAAGCTTAAAAAGGGTGCTATAGCATCAAGCATATCCCATGATTCTCATAACATAATAGTTGTTGGAACCTATGACGAGGATATGTATCAGGCAGCTGTTGGCGTGGTCAAGATGCAGGGTGGAATATGTGCAGCATTAAATGGCCAGATACTTGAATCACTTCCTCTTCCTGTTGCGGGGCTTATGTCTGACAGAAGTGCTGATTTTGTCAGAACCAAGCTTAGAAGGCTCAGAGAGGTGGCAAAGTACTTAGGCTCAGAGCTACCTGATCCTTTTATGGCAATGTCATTTTTGACCCTTCCACCAATACCTGAGATAAAGATAACTGATAGAGGTATTATAGATGCAAACAAGTTCAAGGTTATAGATCTGTTTGTGAAATAATTATGATTAAAAATTTTTTTTTGATATTCTGCCTTTTTATTCCAAATAGTTATGCTGTAAGTATTGTAAAGGGGCCATATATAGATAATCTTTCTGATTCAGAATTAGCTATAAGATATGTTCTTGACTCGCAATCTTTAAGCTGGCTGGGCTGGGGGGAATTTCCAAAGTGTGATAGATATGTGATACCTATGGTGCCAAAGGTTAATAACTCAGTCAATGTTTATGGAATAAGGCCTGGCAAAAAATACTGTTATAATGTTTATCTGCCCATTAGTGCTTCAACAAACTCATATATTTCATCCAGTTCAACTTTTACAAGCTTTTATGATGAAAGTATTTCATCATTTTCCTTTGTTGTTTTTTCAAACAATGGTTTTAACAGCGATGAGGAGAATGTAGAGCTTTCAAGCTCCGTTGCATCTTTAAAAAATGATTATATGTTTATTATTCACACAGGAAACATCTCATCATCAGGAATGATTGATGATACTGATAAGAAATTTTTTATACCATTTTTAAATATAATTAATTCAAAACCAGTTTTTATATCACCAGGTCCTCAAGAATATGGAGATGAGAGGAATAAGGCTAAGGGATATAAAATATTTAAAGAGAACTATGCCTCTTATCATAGCTTTGCTAAAAATGGTCTATCCCCACACTATTATTATGTTGATATATCAAAGGCTCGTTTTATTTTTGTTGACAACAATTCATTCAATGATATTGCTGCTGCCCCGCTTCTTGTTGCAGGTTCCAAGCAGTATATATGGCTTGAAGGTGTGCTCAAATATTCAAAGGATAAAAAATGGATATTTGTTGTATTGAATTATCCCTTGTATCCATCAGCTTCAGCCAGCAATGATATTAAGGATCTTGAAGAACTTTTTATAAAATACAATGTTGATATTGTTTTCCAAAATGGTAGCAGCTATTATTTGAGAACAAAACCCGTTAAGTATGGGGTCTATGATGATAAAGGTATTATTTATATAACACTCGGTGGAAGCGAAAATTATTTAACACCGAGTTATGACCAAGAAAACATAGATACAAATGTTGAAAAAAAAGTTTTTTTATATACAAATATTGATGGTGATAAAATAGATATAACAGCATATGATTATTCATTAAATCAGATTGATAGATTTGTATTAAATAAATAAGTTAAGAATTAAAGTTTTAGGATTAATCAGATTAAATAGAATAAAATATGATTAATCATTTTGATTCCATCTTTTAACTTTTTCCCTTGCATTTACATGTTATTATTATCTGATATTTTTTTTAATATTTATTTTCATTAAAATTTGTTATAATATATATGCGGGGTAGAGCAGCCCGGTAGCTCGCCAGGCCCATAACCTGGAGGTCGTAGGTTCAAATCCTACCCCCGCAATAACACTTCAAAACGCAATTAATTATGTAAAGACTATAGTAGAGAAACAAAAGCTTTTTGTAAATTTTACTTTTTTTGTGGGGGTAGAAAAGCCAATGATTTGGCTTTTCGTAGGATTTGAAAGTCCGCAGCCCGATTGTGCAATTTATGAGGGCGAGGAGCGGACTGCGAAAAAATTTGCGGTGAGCAAATTTTATTTGTAGTCAAATCCTACCCCCGCAATAACACTTCAATAAATAATTTTTCAGATAAAGTTATAACAGGAGATACTCGAAAAAGTTATCTAGTTATTTGGTTGTTTAGTTGTTTTGGGGGAGGAAATTTTATTATTCGTTATCCAATCCAAAAAAATCGACAAAAAAAACAATTTTTAAAAAAACTTAACTGGATTTATTAAGAATAATTAAAAAACTTGCAGTTTAGATATAAAATTAAAAATAGTTTTCCTTCATTCTGACACGATCGTATGAAATTTGAGAAGACTGAAGCAAAAATAAGACCAGAAGTAACCTCGTAGGTTACTCTTTTATTCCTAAACAACCAAACAACCAGATGACTAAATAACTAATTTATCTGTCTTCATCTGATTCTTATCCGTTTAGATCTTGATGATTAAATAACCAGATAACTATATAACTGCCTTGCCCTCTCTTCCCAAACAACTAAATAACTAAATAACCAAATAACTAACTTTTCTGTCTTCATCAGATGTCTTATCCGTTTAGATCTTGATGATTCTTCTTCCTAAATAACCAAATAACTAATTATATCTGTTTACATCCTGATGAATCTGTCTTCATCTTGATGACTAAATGAGTATATATATAACTTTTTAGTGATCCTAAATAATTATTTTGTATAATTTAATTATGACACCACATACAATACTCTGGATTATCTTTATATTCTTAGCAGTAATTCTTTTTATATTTGATCTGAGACTTTCAGTCTTAAAACCACATTCAATATCTTTTAAGGAATCAATCTCTCTCTGTCTTTTATGGATCTTTGTTGCTTCTTTGTACGGTGGTATCGTGGGGCATTTCCTTGATACAAATAAGATGATAGAATATTTTACAGCCTATGTGGTTGAGTATTCACTTTCAATAGATAATATGTTCGTTTTCTTGATGATATTTACATATTTTAATATAGAGAAAAAATACCAGCCAAAGGTTCTTGTTATAGGTGTTTTGAGTGCCGTGGTGATGAGGTTAATATTTATTTTTGCCGGTATAGCCTTAATAAATAAGTTTGAATGGATAATATATATCTTTGCAGCAATACTTGTTTACACTGGAATAAAGATGGTTGTATCTGGTGATGAGCAGATGGACCCTGGAAATAATATAGCTTTAAAATTCATATCTAAAAAAATTGGTATTGATATGAAAGAAAAAACGGGTAATTTTTTTATCAGAAGGGATAATAAACTAATACCTTCAGTTATGATTGCTGTTCTTATAGTTATAGAATCATCTGATCTGATATTTGCCGTGGACTCAATCCCTGCTGTTTTAGGTATATCCACGGATCGGCTTGTTGTTTATTCATCAAATATATTTGCTGTTATAGGACTTAGAAGTCTTTATTTTGCACTTGCATCTCTTAATGACTATTTCAAATATCTTAAGATTGGTGTAGCTGTTATCCTTGTTTTTGTCGGTTTGAAAATGTTTTTGTCTCATTTTATAATCATTTCTCCTATCACATCTCTCTGTGCTATACTTTTAATCCTTGCTGCATCAATGCTTGCATCTGTAATTAAAAGGCAGACTTAAAGAATAAAAAATCCTTTTCAACTAATTATTTCTCTTTTTTGACTATTTTTTTAGCACCAGCCCTTTTGATATGAAAAAGTTCAGTATAGACGGACTTCGATAATTGCTTGACATCACAGTTTTTTTTTCTACAATTTAATAAGATATAAAGGAGAAGATATGAAAATTAATGAGTTAAATAGTGGAATGATAAAATATATTTTTTTGTTTATGGTTGGGATTTTTCTGTCTTTTGTAATCCCTTCGTTGAGCAAAGAAATCGTTGTTGACTTTGATAATAAGGCTGATATAAACCAAGAGGTCGAACTTGTAAGTGAGGATATGTTATATAATAATGTTAAACCGCAGGTAGAATATAATGTTATAAATAAAAAAAATATTTATACATTAAATGAGGCAATAAAGAACTGTCCCAAAGAGAAGCAAATAGAGTTTTATAAAAGTATTGTTATTGTAAATGGTAGATTGGCTTCTATAAATAACGAAAGCGTTAAGGGATGTTTTGATAAGAATGTTATTAATTCAATGGATATATTTACTAATAAGGATACTCAAAAAGATGAAAATTGTTTATGTATCTTTCGTCGACTTGGATGTAGATGGTTTAGTCTTTCTTCATGTGATCCAGTTGTTTGTAATGGTCCGTGTGAGCCTGTAACTCCTTATAAGGGTAGTGCAGGATATATGGATATGTCTGATCTTTTTAATGAAGTTCCAAGAGAGGTAGTTGAAGAATTTGCTGGAAGTCTTATTATAAACGATGGAAGGATAAGTGGGTGTTATTATGGAGGTCTTTTAAATCATCTCGGTACTGAAAAGACAAGGGGATTATTAGAAAACATCATTGCAAAATAAGATTAAGTTACTTAATATATCTAAAAGGAGTGTTTATGAGATATCTTATGCTGGTAGTTTTTATTTTGTTTACAGGTTGTTATCACAATATTCCCACAACATCAAAGGTAGAAACCTTCCTGAATTACCATGAGTTAGAGGGAGAAAGAATTTTAAGCAAACCTGATGATTATTTAGGTAGTAATGATATGGAATTTAAGACACAGCTTGAAAAAAAATATACCCAATTATTTGGGGACAAAAAGATTGATTTTTCAATGTATGATAATCCTACACTACAAGGGCTTTGGAAGGTAAATAATACAATGGCCTTCCAGTGTCTTGAAAAAAAGTATCTATATAATCTTGAAGAAATCTTTGAAATTTTAAAGAAGAGGAATATTGAGAAGGAAAATTATATAGTAAATAAAACCACATATAATTATGTGGAGGATATATTTGGTTTTTATATATTGTTTGGTGATTTTTCAAAGGCTAATAGTCTTAAAAATGAATATCAGAGTATATTAAAATCAGAGGTTGTCCCTATTGTATATGATAATGCTTCAATAATGGGAGAAGATTGTAAACTATATAAGATTTCAGATGATGGAAGGTCTATAAGTCTTATTTCTGTTAATATTAAAGAAGGTCCAAAAATAATCTTTGTGTCAAATCCAGGATGTGATTTCTCAAAGCAAGCTATGAAACTAACCTCTGCCACACCAGAACTAAGGAATATATTTAAGAAGTATGCTACAATTATAATATCATTAAGTACCTCAATGTCATATCTTAACGATATGGCTGTATGGAATAAAAACAATCCAGAATTAGAGCATTTTATATATCCTCATCAAGATAAGCTTCAAGGGTGTCTTAATAAATTTTCTTTTTTGGGTGGACCAAAACTATATTTTATTAAAGATAACAAGATTGTATATCAAATAAGAGGCTTTGATCCAAGAGAATCAAAGTATATATCGGATGTATATAATGGGATAAAACAGATAGGAATAGAGATCTAAATCGATAAATCAGAGGGCTGATGGTAATCTAAAATATTATGTGTAATTTTAAGTTGACAAGGATATAAAAAGGGCTATATTCTCTTTATAGAATAAAAATAAAGAAAGGAGGTATAGCCCATGCGGGCTTTTGACTTTTATATTTTATTAATGCTATCATTTATTTATTGAGATTGTTATTTATAGGAGGTTTATATGAAAAAAAGTGTTTTTTTGATTGGAGTATTTGTATTGTCTGTTTTGTCTGTTAGTGCTCAGAATAAAGCCAAGGGTAAAGAGGTTAAAACTTCCACGCCATCTTACTCAAGTGCATATATGCTTGGTGCTGCTGTGACAAGGAATTTAAGCGAATATCAGTTTACAAAGGAAGAGATTCAACAGCTGATAAAGGGTTTTACAGATGGTATGCAGAAAAAGCTTAATTATAAGGAAGTTATAAACTATGAGAAAGTTAATAATTTTATAAACGAAAAAAAGAATTTGAATGTTAATAAGAATAAAAAGGATGGAGAAAACTATCTTAGTAATATGAGCAAGGAAAAGGGAGCAAAGAAGTTAGATGGTGGGCTTGTTATGATAAGTTCAAATGAAGGCACAGGTGATATTCCTCTCTCAACCGATGTTGTAAGGGTTAATTACAATGGTTATTTTATCAATGGGAACACGTTTGATAGCTCTTATAAGAGAGGGGAGCCTGTTGATGTTACTTTAAATCAGGTAATTCCATGCTGGACAAAGGCGTTGACAAATATGAGGGTTGGTTCTAAGGCAAGGATAGGCTGTCCTTCTGATTTAGCATATGGTGACAATGGAATAGACCCTGTTATTCCTGGTGGGTCCACGTTAATTTTTGATGTGGAACTCTTAGATATTGTAAGATCAACAGACACTGTAACTGTTTCAACTTCAACATCTATTGCACAGGATGTCTCTTCATCCACTGAATCTAATGCTAACAGTGGAAATAAAAAGGAATAAGAAAGTTTGAGTTTTAGTTCACTAAAAAAATATCTTGGAGGATTATATGAAGAATGTTTTTGACATTGTTCTTTTAACAGCACTACCAGCCTCAGGTAAATCTGAGGTCAGAAGGTTTTTAAAAAATGTTGATGAAAAAGCTCTTGTTGAGGATTTCCATATAGGAAAGAACCTGCAGCTGGATGATTTTCCTTATGTAAATATGATGAGAAGGATAGATGATGTACTTGCTTCTCTCGGTAAGGAAAGAGTGTTTTTCTTTTCTGCTGACAAACCTTTTATAAATTCCTATGACTGGGGAACTCTTACAGAAATAATTAACAGAGATTATGAGGATATGATTTCTGGTAGGAAATATAATGAGAATCCAGGAAAATGGCTTATTGACAGAATAGAGGATTCTGCAAAGGCTGTTGGCATTGATTACAGATTAAAAAAGCTTGATTCTAACACTCTTGATAAACTTGCATTAGAGATATCAGATGAAGCTCAAAAAATACTTGATGATAAGTATGATAACTATACTGATGATTTTTCTGATAAGACCATAATAATAGAGTTTGCAAGGGGTGGTAAGGATGGTTCATCAATGCCTTTGAAAGAGCCATTTGGCTATGATTATTCTTTTTCAAAGCTCAGCAAAAGTATACTTGAAAAAGCAGTGATACTCTATATATGGGTCACTCCTGAGGAATCAAGAAGAAAGAATAATGCGAGGGCAAACCCGAATGATCCGGGTTCAATACTTCATCATGGCGTTCCTATGGAAGTTATGCTCAATGACTATGGCTCGGATGATATGTTTTATCTAGTAGAAAACTCTGATATCGAGGGATCTGTTGCAGTTAAAAAGGATGGTGTGAAGTATTACCTGCCTTTTGCTTATTTTGATAACAGGGTGGATAAAACAAGCTTTCTAAGGGATGATGTCTCAAAATGGGACAAGGAAAAGGTTAAAGATATAAGAGATTCAATAAAATCTGCTACCGACAACCTTTTTTCGATGCTGCAATCATTAAAAACAAAAAGATAGTATTTTAACAAAAACAGAAAAATTAAACGCTGTTACCTAAAAAGATAACAGCGTTTTTTCTTGAAAAAATGTTTTTTATCCAAACCCTAAATAGTTAATTCAATTTTTCAATTTGATGACAAATTTTATATTATTTAATAATAAGAGTATTTTTGCCAGGGTAGCTCAGTTGGATAGAGCGGCGGTTTCGTAAACCGCAGGTCAAGGGTTCAAATCCCTTCCCTGGCTCTCTTAAGCAGTGATCAGTGGTCAGTGGACAGTGATCAGCAAAACCAAAGCAGTGGGCAGTGATTAGTGATCAGTGCCTGCCTGCCAAAGCTGCTTCGGCTTAGGCAGAGACAGAAAACAGAAGTCAGGCAAATAAAGTTTTTTTAAATCTGCTTTTTGTTTTTTTAACTTTTGATATCTGACCACTCTTGATTTGGAGTTTTTATGAAAAAAGAAAATTTAATTGTTGCTGATGGCTTTGATTTAAAACCATCAGTATCAATACTCAGAAAGGCTATACAGTTTTTTTTACCTATTCTTTATTTGTTGATTTCAAGCTCTTTTTATCTGAGAACCTATGATTCAGCTCAGGTGAAGATAACACTTCTTCAGATGGGAGGTTTTTCGCTTGTTGCTATGTGGATTTCACTTATTATCCTGGAAGGGAAAAAAGCATTTACTATGGATGATTTTGTTTTTTTAGCACCTTTCATAGCATATCTTGCATACATATGTTTTTCTTTTATAAATGAACCATACAAGCAGTGGGCTATTGACGATTTTGTTAGATATGTGCTTTATACCTTTATATCACTTATTATAATAAGGGAGTTTGATCTTCCTGCACTGGATCGGCTTACCAAGTTTCTGCTTGCTTCAGCATGGATTGCAATAGCATATGGCATTGTTCAGTGGATAGATGTAAATTATTTTCCTCCTAGGGGTGTTGGAGCAGGATTTGATCCATTTGTATGGAGGGGAGCTTTTTTAAAGAGAATTTTTTCAACTTATGGCAATCCCAATTTTTTTGCAAATTATCTCGTTTTGATGTTACCTATAATTATTGCTCAGTTCCTTAAAAAAAGATCAGTTCCATTGCTTTTTCTGGGTGCACTTGATATATTCTGCATAGTAAACACATATACCAAGGGGGCATGGATAGGGTTTGGAATTTCATTTCTGATATTTATTGCAATATATATATATTATTTTACCAGCCTTAACAAAAAAATAATAAGATGGATTTATATTGGATTTGTATTCCTTGCTATTTTAATAGCAGGTGGGGTTGTTCAGTATGCTTTAAAAACAAGTAAATCATCAGTTCCTTTTAGAGTGGCTACATGGCTAAGTACATGGGAGATGATTGAGACACATCCGTTGATTGGTAGTGGTGTCGGGTCATTTAGACCACTCTATCCAGCTTACAGAAGACCTATTATATTTCACATAGAGGGCAAACATAATACTGAAACTGATCACTCTGAAAATGAGCATTTGGAACAAATACTTGATAATGGGATCCTTGGATCTGGTATATTTTACTGGATAATAATTTTTACAACAATAACTGGTTTGAGAGCCATAAAGTTTAATGTTACAAATAAAGAAAAGGAGAGGGCATTTGATATACTTGGTTATTTAGTTGCCTTTTTGGGAATGCTTATACATAATTTTACTGATGTAAGTATGAGGTTTGTCTCATCAGGGGTTTATTTTGGACTTCTTCCTGCTGTGATAGTAAATTTATCAAGGGGCCATGCTCTTTGGGAATTCCATTATATGGGAGGTGAGCAAAAGAAAAATAATCTGCTTATTCAATCAGATCAAAATATTGCTGTTAAGATATTAAATTTTTTAGCCATTGGAGTTCTCTTGTTTTTTGCTTATAAGATAATAAGCGAATTTTCAATTGTTCAGGGTGGATTTTCTAACTTTAATGAGACTGGAGACACAATACTGTGGCTCTGTGGTTGGGGAGTCCTTCTTTTTATTATTGGCTATCTGTGTTATACATTTTTTAGAGTTCTGATAAAAACATCTAACATCTTTATTCCTTTAATCGTGATGTTTTTTTTCCTTCCATTTTCACGTTTTCCTATTTATTATTTCTGGGGATGGTTTAAGGGAGATATGGAACATAATATGGCTATATTCTTTTCAAGGCAGGGAAAATGGGATGAGGCTCTTACATATTATAATAAGGTTGTTAAGGATAACCCTACCTTTATAATGGCATATTATTTTATGGGCAATGTTTTTACTGATAGATTTGATATGAATAAGTTTTATAGAGAGGATTGGGGAGATAGGAATAATATTGCTAGGACTGATTTTGACAGGGCACTTGATATGTATGAAAAGGTTAGGAGCATTGCTCCTAACTACGTCCAAACTCACTATCAGGTGGGATCTTTATATCTAAAGATGGCAGAGTTTCAGAGATCTCATGGCAAAAATGATGAGGCTTTTGGATATCTTGATATGGCTATGAAAAGATTTGATCTTTATCAGAATCTTGATCCGGTGTTTCCATATAATTATTTTAAGAGGGCTCAGATATGGATTTATAAGAGAGACTTTAAAAAGGCAGCAGAGGAATATCTCCATTATCTAGATGCATGGAAATGTCATAGTCATAAATTTCTTGCTGCTCAAAGCGTTTATGGAGTTGATCACAGGGATCCAAAGATATATCCAGGACTTCAAGAGGTATACACAAATTTAGCTGGTATATATTTTATGATGGGCGATTATAAAAAAGCATATGAGAATTATAAAACTGCACTTGATATAGATCCATCATTTGAGCTTGCAAAAAAGAATATAGCTACAGTAAGGGGTATGATAGGGATGAAATAACATATGGATTGTCAGATAAAAAATAGTAAGTTTGCAATATCTATTGCTTTGTTATTGTTTTTTTTATCACCACTTATCTTTTTTACAGATCTAACAAGAAATCCTTATTATTTTCAGATAACAGTTGTAAACATATTGCTATCTTTATTTTTACTATATCTAATATTTTTGTGGTTTAAGAACAAGAGTATTGATCTTAAAATAAATTCTCTTTTAATAACTTTTTTGATTGTATTGTTGGCATTTTTTATCAGCTCTGTTATTTCTTATTTTGGTCATTCAAACTTTTATAGGCCATCAATCATAAATGAGTTTGAAAGGGTATGGATGTTTACTATTGTAAACTGTCTTGTCCCATTTTTTCTTTCAATGCATATTCCATTTGAAGCTGATGATGTTCCAAAATATAATTATAGCTTTGCATTTATTGTGATCTGGGGGATAAGCTGGTTTTTATTCCCATATTTTAAATCTGATTCAAAATTTTTTGATATTTATGGGATTTTGATATGGTTAGCTGGTTTTATATACCTGTTTAAAAAAACAGCTGCTCTAACGCAGAACAGCATCATAAAAATAGCAATGCTATCAGGATTTTTTGCATCAGCTTATGGAATACTTCAGTACTTTGGCTTTGAGTTTATATGGCCTAAGATTTTAAATCCATATGGGAGGAGAGCGGTAAGCACATTCGGAAATCCTAACTTTGTCTCATCCTATGTCCTTATGCTTATACCTTTTTCATTTTATTATATGGCCAAATCTAAAAACAGATGGGATAAAATAATTTATTTTGTTTTTACCCTTTCATATGCAGGAATGATCTTTGCAAGCCTTACACGATCAACTCTCATAGGATTATTTTTTATGGTTGTTTTTTTATTTTCTTTTAAAGATTATAGAAAGTTTATAGCATTAAATCTTAAAAGTCTTAATAAATTATTGATAACTGTTGTAATTGTTCTTTTATTATGGCCTGATCAAAATTTAAAGCCATTTAGCTTTGGAGTAATAAACAGAATATATGATGGAGCAAAGAATAGTGTTTCAAAACTTACACTTAATTTGAAAGAGGATGAGATATATCCATCGTTTCATCAGAGGCTTCTGATATGGACTGGTGGAATGATGATGTTTAAAGAAAATCCTGTTACCGGAAATGGTTGGGGAAGTTTTGAGCTTTTTTATCCATTCTATCAGGGTAAACTGATGAGGGATTTCCCTGCTACAAAAGAGATAAGGACACATGCAAACAATGCTCACAATGAGATAATAGAGATACTGTCTCAGACAGGAATACTTGGCGCAGGAATCTCATTCTTTTTTCTGTTTTTATTTTTTCATCTTTTTCTCAAGTTCATAAGATCAGATTCAGATAACAATGAAAAGCTTTTTCTTATAACAGCAGTTTCTTCAGTTTCTTCTATGTTAGTTGATAATCTTCTTAACGTTTCAATGCATTTTTCTGTGCCTGGACTTCTTTTCTTTTGGCTTTTAGGAAGTGTTTCTTTAAAGACTGGGACAAAGAATATTCATATAGAATTTAAGAAAATGATAAAACTTATTGCTTTGTTGATATCTGCTTTTTTTATATATGTAATTGTTGTTTGGTCTTTGCAGTTCATGAGGGAGGTTTATTATTTTGAAGGCTTTAAGAAGATGAGAGGTGGAAATTATGTTGGTGCAAGGGTAGAACTTGAGAAGGCTTATAAGTTTAATTCTAAGGATGTTAATACCAATTATGAGCTTGCAAATGCATACACAAAGTTTGATGATACAGAGAATGCAATATTTATGTACAGAAAGGCTATAGATGCCAACGCAGGATATGATGAAATATACTTTAATTTAGGTGTGATTGAAAAAAAGAATATGATGAATGATGATGCAATAAAAAATTTTAGAACTTCGCTTTGGATAAATCCTATGAATGAAAAATCATATTATGCTATAGCTGAGATAATGCTTGCCGCTCCAGCAAAATATGCTGCAGATTTAGAAAGGATTATGTCTGACGGAATTAAAATTCACAGATATAACTCATATATCATGAGCATACTAGGTTATATATATGAGATTAAAAAAGATTATAACAAGGCGTATTACTATTACAAACTTGCTCTCATAAATGAACCATTGAATAATTCATATCTGAGTAATTTTGAAAGAATCTCAAAAAATAGTGATAAAAAAACTCTTGAATTTATTAAAATATATAGAGATGTGTATTTGAACAATATTTTTGATGCTGATTATTTAGGCAGGAGCTTAAGCAAACTTGAAAAAGACTTTGGTGATTTTTCAAAGTTTAAATTTTTGAAAGCCAAGTATTGCTTTGAAACTAAGGATTATGAAACATCGGAGAGGCTCTTAAAGGATATAATAAGGGAAGATAAAAGTTTTAATGGAGCAAGGTATTCGCTGGCTGCTGTTTATGAGAAGATGGGAAGAAATGATGATGCAATAGCTTTGCTTGAGGATTATGTTTCAGTAAACCCTCAAAACAGTGAAGCGGTGGATAAGCTAAAGAAGTTAAAATTAATGAGATAAAAATTTAATATAATTTATGGATAATATTTTTATGAATAAAAAATTTATATTGTTTTTTATGTGTCTTTTAACTACCACCATTTTTTTTGGAGAAGAAAATTATTCAAGACAGATGAAGCAGGCTATAACCTTGTACCAGGAGGGTAAAAATACTGATGCTATGGACAGGTTTATGGATATACTTGTTCAGGGAACTCCTGAGGAAAAAGCTCTGGCCAACGAATACATATCAAAGATAACAACAGGTATATCTCCAGAATCCAACAAAAATGCTAATAGTGTCAGCGTAAAAACTGTTGATTCTTCTGCTAATACGCCTCAGATTGTACAGCCAGCAGCTACAACCAAATCTGTTACAAATGATAGCGTTACCCTTAATAACGAGAAGGGAGTTAGTAATTCTGTTTCATATGCAAACAGTGATGATATGCTTGCTGATAAAGTATCTGCTAAATTAAAGGAAATAAAATCCAATATCCTTCTCTCTCTTTACAAAGAAAATTTTGCAAAACTTTACATGGATGATAACAACGAAAAGCCTCTTTATATACTATTAAAAAATGATGTTATATTTAACACTGACCTCACTTTTAATACTAAAATTATAAACAAAATGAAGCTTATCTCTGGTTTGCTTGTGTCGCTTGGAAATGTTTCTGTTACGGTGGTCCCAAATGGTGCCGTCGTGGGAAATATGAAAATACTTGATGTTAGAAAGGCATCTGTCCTTCATTCGTATTTTATGTCATCTGGGTTATCTCCGACAAAAGTTAAACTTGATATGTTGGCTTCGAATATATCAATATCAAAAAAGATTGATGACCTTGATGGAACTCTTTTGATTCTTAATTATGACAAACAGCCTGATACATTTTCACCTGATCTTTCATCACCTGGGGCTTATGTATCGATTTATCCTGATAATATAAATATATCAAAGGATGAGGCAGCCATAATAGAATTTTCAGTAATAATGGGAAAGAATCCTATTGGTAGCTGGAAGCTTCTTGTAAACAAATTGGATAGAAATGGTCAGTCATTTTCAATACAAAAGATTGAGGGCACAGAGCCAACTTCATCCCAGATACTTTTTAATGGCAGGGAAAAGTTTATTGGTAATTATTATGATGTTGGGACCTATGAGTTTTATTTAGAGGTTTCAGATACAAAAGGAAACACTTCCTTTGCAAAAAAGACTATTTATATCGGTGGAAATAAAAATACTGATTTAAATAAAAAAACAGACTCTGATAATAGCTCTAATTCATCTGCAAAGATATCATCTAAGACATTATCATCAAAGAATACAGCTAAGAATGTTAAGGCATCAAAGAAATTGCCTCTAGCGAGTAAAGTTTTTTATAAGGTATATTTTGACTCAGAAACTTTTAAAATAACAGAGAACAGCAAGATAAGGCTCAAACAATTTATTTCAGATTATAAAAAGTATCCTCGTTCTAAGATTGTTCTTGTAGGATATTCATCTTCCAACGAATCAAAGCCAAAGACGACAGCACTTAAAAGAGCCAATGTTGTGAAAAATTTTTTGGTGAAGAATTATAAGATAAACAAAAATAATATACTTGTTTACAGCAAGGTCGCTGATTTTAATAAAACCATAGTAGAGGTTAGATTGAAGTAGTTTTATGATCAAAAAGGATAATATAAATGAAACCATCGGCATATATATTGATATAAATGATATAGCGATATCTGTTGCTACATTAAATAAAGACAAGATAAATGTAAACAAAACGGTACATGTCCCTACAAATTTTAAGCCTGAGGGAATAGTAAAACCTCTTTCTCTGAACAATGATTTTTTCAGCGAGAAGCAGAGTTGGGTTACAGCGTTTAAGGATGCAATAAAAAAATCTAATCTCAAGTCCAACTCTGCTGTAATATCACTCTCACATGATTTTTCTATAACAAGATTTTTTGCAATGCCTTATATAGATAGAAAATTTTGGAACAAGGCTATACCTATAGAATCTAAGAAATACATACCAGTTTCGTTCGATGAGTTAGGCTACGACTTTTATGCATACCAGATGAGTGATCGTTCAAAGATTGGAGTTGCTTTTTCTGTTACTCAAAAAAAGACAACAGAATTTCTGGTACAGCAGCTTAAAAATTTAGGAATAAAATTAGAGCTTGTAGAATCATCTGCCTTTGCTGCTATAAGATTTTTTCATACTGTAACAAAAGTTTTTGAGCCTTCAATATTTATCTATTCATCTGATGATGATATCTATACTGTGCTTACTTATGAAAATATCCCTATAATGTTCAGATGCCTTTCTTTTTCTAAGTCTTCATCGTTTTCAGAAAGGAGAACGCTTGATCTTAAGGGTTCTATACTTTTTGCTCAAAGAATGATACCGAATATGGATGTAAAGAAAGTTTTTGTCTTTGAAGGTATTCCTGAGTTATGGATAAAGAATATTGAAATGGATGTTGGTATAAAGCCTGAAGTCGTAAAACTTTCAGATAAAATGGTATCACCTGATTTTAGTTTTTCAACCATTTTAAGTATATCCTCATCAATAAAAAATCAGACAAAGGAGCAGTATTCTATTGATATATCAGAGATAGAAAAGAGTAAGAGATTTGATAAAATTGTGATGAAAAACATATCTATAATTGCAGGTGTGATATCTTCACTTTTTCTTTTAAGTTTTTTGATCAACACCATAAGGATACACTTTATATCAAAGGATATATCTCAGTATATGGTTCAGATGCCTGAGGTGGTTGAGTTTAAAAATTTAACTGCGGATGAAACCAATAAAAAAATTGAAAAGATGAAGAAAAGTAGAGATATATTTAACAGAATATTGATTAAGAGAGATTATGTATCAAGCCGGCTTTCAGATTTGGCGGATATAATACCCAAAGATCTGTGGATTAAAGAATTTATTTATTCAAACCCTTTTATGTTAAACCCTGATAGTGGTATACAGATATCCTTGTCAATGAATGGTGAGACTCTTTTGACTGGTGATGCTAGGACTTACTATATTGAGTATTTTGTGAAGGAGATAAGGAAGAGCAAAAGTTTTTATATATGTGCACCACCTGGAAAACTTGATTATAAGGCTAGCAACAATGATCCTCAGACATATGGAAGCTATAATAAAAATGATGATATCTCATCTGCATCTTTTTCAATAAACTGTAATTTTGATAAAAGTAAACTATGAACCAGAAAAAAATAAAAGAATTTTTTGATAATTTAAGTGATAAACTCTTTAAAGAGGTAAAAAATCTTATATCAGACATTCAGTCTGTTTACATTGAAAAGGGGATGAAACCTTTTCAAAAACCACTTATGTACTCTATAGGTGCTATAATGATATCTTATCTTATATACGCTTCAAACAAGAGCACACTGAATTCTGATATTACAGAACTCTCCAAATTGAAGAATCTAAGTGGTTTTTATAATGAATATGTTACACTAAAAAAAGAAACAAACAATTATATTGATTCATTTCCTCCTATAACTGAAAAGGATGAATGGCTTAACACGCTTTTAAACTCTACTGCAGCAAAATATAAGATAGTATTCACTAATATAGAAAGTCAGGAAGAGATAAAATTGGCAGACCAAAATATTTATCTTGTTTCTAAAAGGGTACATTTTATAACGGATTACCATACTCTCGGTTTGTTCCTAAGTGATATTGAGAATCATAATATATTTGTTGATATATCAGGTCTTACTGTCACAAAGATATCAGGTGAGTTTGGGAAACTTAATGTCTCGCTTGTCGTTTCCACTGTATTTGCAGAGAGGGTTGTATGAAAATATTTTTAAATGCTGCTGCTTTGTTATCATTATTAATCTTCATCTACCCTTTTAATATGAATGCTTCTGTTGATATGTTAAAAATAAGAATGGCAGTTTCAGATAATATGGTATCATCTAACAGTGTTATAAATTCAACCCAAAGTCAGGGTGTTGATATCTCATCATCTCCTGTTGTCTCTGCTGAGGAAGGTTTTAATGTGAAATCTTATTTTTCTCCAAAATCAAACAGAGATCCTTTTCTAAGTCCTGTGGAGTATGAACAGATAAGACTTATGGCAGAACAGAAGAAAAGAGAAGAGGAAGAAAGGATGCAGGCAATGATAGGTAAGCCTGTTGAAAAGAAGAAAAAGGAAGATCCATTAAAAAAGTACAAGCTTCAGGGTATAGTCGGTAAATATGCTATAATAAATGGAGAGATGGTTCAGGAAGGAATGCCATATAAAAAAGAGTTTACCCTTGTTAAGGTTTATTCTGGTTATGTCATTATAAGGTATAATGGAAAAAACTATAAGCTTATTATGAAGTAGGAGGAGTAATGTGTAGAATAATAATATCTTTTTTGTTTATCTTGTGTCCATTTTATCTTTTTGCTCAGTCAAATCAGGATAGTTTTGATTCAGATATGGGCGGTCCAATACTTGATGATACCAACTCTGCTGATACATCCAACATTACCATACCATCAAAGACTCAGACCCCAGGTTCACCGATAAAGGCTGATGCTGTTATAGAGTCTCCTCTTTATGAGGAGTCTGAGGATATATCACCGCTGGATAAAAAGATAGGACCGATAAGGCTTAAGGATGCACCGTTAACAAGTTTTCTTGATATAATATCTGCTCAATCAAATGTTAATTTTATTATAAGCGATGACGTGGTCAATAAGCGAATAACGGTTTTTTTAAGAAAGACGACTGTGAGAGAAGCTCTTGAAATCCTTCTGAGAGTTAAAGGATTGACATATCAGAGAATAGGAAGAAGCAGCACATATATAATAACAAGAAGAACAGCGACTCAACCTAATATGGTAACAAAAATCTATACATTAAACTATATACCTCTTATTCCACTCACAGAAAAGGATAATGAATTAGATTTAGGTGATAGCAATAACAATTCGCTTATGTCTATTAATTCTGGCCATGAATCTTCAGGTCAAAAGGAAGATGATTCTGGTGGTATAAATATAGTAAAAATAATAAGAAGTGTTTTGAGCAAGAAATATGGGAGTATTGCAGTGGATGCAAGGACTAACAGTATAATAGTTACTGATATACCAGAGGTTTTCCCACAGATAGAGCAGATAATAGCTGAGCTTGATAAAAAAGCCCCTCAGATACTTATTGAGGCAAGGATTGTTGAGATAAACACTGATAGACTGAACAATTTAGGAATAGAGTGGGGGGGGACTGATGGGACACTTGCATATTTCGCTGGTCCAGCAAGGCTTACTGATTGGCCTTTAAGACCTGGTATGTTTTCAGGTGGAACCGATAACAGCTTTTTTCCTGCCACCCCAGAAATAACAAATATTGGAAGCACAAGTGGGGATAGCTCTTCAAGCAGCAGTGGCGGTGGCGGGTCTATGGATCCAATATTTTCTACCGGTAAAACAAGTCCGCAGGGAGTTTATTATGGCGTGTTCAGCTTGGCTCAGCTTCAGGCAATATTTAGGGCGATGATCTCGAGGGGTGAGGCAAGATATTTAGGAACACCAAAGATTGTAGCTATGAACAACAAAACTTCTATAGTTACAATATCAAAGAATGCTGCTGTGGCTTCACAGACAACTGTTGTGTCAGCAGGTGGAGATGCTGGCTCTTCATCAAGTGGGGTGGAGAGGATAAAGGTTGGTTTGACTTTAAAGGTAACACCTCAGGTGAACAAAGAGGGTTATATCACCATGTTAGTACAACCATCATACTCTGATACCATGACCTCAGCTGTTACGATACAGGGCACAACTGTTTTAGATCCAACTACAAGGGGAGCTTTGACAATGGTCAGGGTCAAAAATGGTCAGACTGTTGTTATCGGCGGAATGCTTTCATCTACTGAGCAGAAGACCATAAAGAAAGTCCCGCTGTTGGGTTATATCCCTGTTATAGGATGGTTCTTTACATCAACTAGCACGAGGAGAACAAATACAGATCTTGTGATATTTATAACACCAACTATATTAGTGGATTAATTTTTTTTAAAAATATGTCAAGAAAGAAATTAGGTGAAATATTAATAGAGCAACGCATAATCAATGATGAACAATTAACAAAGGCACTTAAATATCAGCAGCAAAACAAGGGGCTTATAGGTGAGGCTCTTGTTAAGCTGGGCTATATAAATGAAGAACAGCTCGTAATAGCTTTATCAAAACAGTTAGGAATACCATATGCATCTGTTTCAAATCAGATTTTAAAACCAGAAAAGGGTCAGGGGATGGAGAAGATAATAACTGAAAAGTTTGCAAGGGATAACTATGTAATCCCACTTTTTGTCGAAGGTGGGATGATTGCCATAGCAATGTCTGATCCAACTGATCTTATGCTTATTGATAACATAAGGGCTATGACTGGTATGGAGGTACAAACTTTCATATCCACGAAGGCTCAGATATTAAAGGTTATTGACTCATTTTATCAATCTGAGACTCATCTCATAGATGAGGTGGTGGATTCAAAGGCTTCAGCTGAGGATACAAATGATATAGATTCTATGACTGCCGATGGAAAGCTTGATCTGGATAAAGCAATAATGAGCAAATCAAGCGGTGCTCAAGCAATAAAGCTTGTTAACGCCATATTAAAGCAGGCGATAGCTGAAAGAGCAAGCGATGTCCACTTGGAAAAATATGACGAAAAGATTTCATTAAGATTTAGAATAGATGGTGTGCTTCATGAAAGAACAAACCCACCTAAGGATCTTTTTGATAATGTCATAGCAAGGGTTAAGATTTTATCAAAATTAAACATTGCTGAAAAAAGACTGCCTCAGGATGGTAGTTTCTCTATAAGATATCAGAACAGAACCATAGAGGTTCGTGTTGCTACATGTCCGACAGTTTTTGGCGAAAAGCTTGTTATGCGTTTGCTGGACAAGGGTAGCGTTGAACTTAATCTTGATAAAATGGGATTAGATCCTGAGCAGAAGAGAGATTTTTTTCAGGCTGCAGATTCTCCTCATGGCCTTATACTTGTTACAGGACCAACAGGTTCAGGTAAAACTACCACCCTTGCAGCACTGCTTACAACAATTAAAACGCCTGAGATGAATTTTTTAACGCTTGAGGATCCTGTTGAGGTAAAAATAGATGGGATAAGTCAGGTACAGATAAAGCCTGAGATAGGTTTAACATTTGCAGCAGGACTAAGGTCATTTCTTCGTATGGATCCTGATGTCATACTGGTTGGAGAAACAAGGGACAATGAAACAGCTGAGGCCTGTATAAAGGCTGCTATGACAGGTCACCTTGTTCTATCAACACTGCATACAAACAATGCGATAGAAGCCATACCGAGGTTGATAGATATGGGAGTGGAACCATATCTGTTAGCATCAACACTCCTTTTGACTGAGGCTCAGAGGCTTGTTAGAAGACTTTGTCCTGAGTGCAAACAACCATATAAACCAACACAGGAAGAGCTGGAGATGTTTCGAAGGGAGTCTATGATAAATCCATTGCCTGATCTGAATAAGGTTATATTTTATAAGCCGAGGGGATGTCCTAAGTGTTTTAATATAGGTTATCAGGGAAGAGTAGCAATATATGAGACTTATTTTATAACAGAGGAGTTGAAGAGGATAATAACCCATGAACCTGATATGTTAAAGATGAAAGAAGTGACAAAGAAACAGGGGAGATGGGATTTAAGGGCAAGTGGATGGAGAAAGGTTTATGCTGGTGTGACATCTGTTGAGGAGATGCTCTCCACTACTATAGTTGAGATGTAAATTTTTATATAATATTTAAATTAGATAGTTGGTAAATTTTTAGGAGGATTGAGTGCCGCGTTTTATATATACAGTTCAGGATAGTCAGGGAAATGTTACCACAGGCTCAATGGAGAGTGATGATGAGGATAATGTAATTTCAAATTTGCAGAACAAGGGATATTTTATACTTTCTATACAGTCTGAGAAGGAAAGTGCCAAAGGACTTTTTGCTTTAAGAAAAAAGAGTAGTGGAAAGGTATCAGGCAGGGAAATATGCTTCTTTGGTGAACAGCTTTCAACACTTGTTGCAGGTGGCGTCCCACTGGTTAGGGCATTATCACTTTTATCTGAGAACAGTGAAAATAAGTCTTTGCAATCAGTGTTGTTTCAGGTAACAAAGGATGTATCGTCTGGTAGTGCACTTCACAAGGCTCTTGAAAAGCACCCTCAGATCTTTGATGATATATGGGTTTCTCTTGTATCAGCTGGTGAGGTCTCTGGACAGCTGCCACTGGTATTAAGACAGATTACATCATATAAAGAGACACAGGAGGAGATAAAGGGCAAGATAATAACAGCCTTTGCGTACCCTGCGGTTCTTCTTATGCTTTCTATGGGGGTTTTGTTTTATTTTGTTATCTTTATTGTTCCTGTATTTTCTCAGATATTTACTGATTTTGGTATGAAGCTTCCTGCAATAACTAAGGCTGTTATGGGCTTTTCATATGTGGTTAGGAATTACTGGCTTATAATGATAATTGTAGCTATAGGTGGCTACTGGTCATTTAAAAGCTATATAAAAACAGAATCGGGTCTTTTAGCTTGGAATAAGTTTCAGTTTTCAATACCTATTGTTGGTGGATTCATTAAAAGTATAAACTATGAGAGATGTTTGACCACGATGTCAACTCTTTTAAAAAGCGGTGTTAGTATTATAAACTCTATAGCTGTGCTTGAAACCGCTTTTAAGCAAAACTTGATAATACAGAATGCTTTAAAAAAGGCAAAGAATGATATAACAAGTGGTAAGATGATATCAGATTCTTTTAAGAGAAGTGGGGCGTTTCCTCAGTTTGTCACCGATATGATGCTTATGGGTGAGGAGTCTGGAAAATTACCTGATATGATAGATGTTTTATCTGTTTATTACAAGGAACAGATGGATCAATTTTTAAGAAGGTTTTCTGCTATGATAGATCCACTGCTGATGGTAATTATTGGTAGTGTTATAGGAACGGTTGTTATGTCTGTGTATATACCGATATTCCAGCTTTCGCAGATAAAGGGCGGATAATTTATTTGCCTATCTACAAATCGCAAGATTTGTTTTAGAAATATGCTGGTGGTAGGCAGAATCAGTGATAAGGAATATACTTTAATTAACCATTCACTGACCGACTATCCCTGCCTACGCCAAAGCGGCTTCGGCAGGCAGGCATTGCTCACTGTTTAAGGTTTTGCTGATTACTGATCACTGACCACTGATCACTATTTAGTTGGAGGTAATAGATGAAAAATGGTTTTACACTCATAGAGCTTATGGTTGTGGTTCTTATAATTGGTATTCTTACAACCATTGCCGTACCTCAGTACAGAAAAACGATAGATACATCAAAGGCTATGGATGCTCTGTCAACATTACAGATGATTGCAAACGCGAACAGGATGTATCAGCTTGATAATAATGCTTATATAAGCGGTCAGGTTACCAATAATCATTTACTTGTAACAAGAAAATATATAGCATCAAAAGCCACAACTGATTGGAGCGGCCAATGGGCTTTTTATTCCTGCAATACTGCTAGCTGTGGAGGTGGTGGGTGTAATGGTGGAATAATTGCCTGTGCTTCTAATACTGCTAAGGGATGGAGGTATGAGGTGGATACTGTTGGAAATTGTAGAGCGTATGGAACGGGTGTTCCTGATACAAGTGATTGTCCAAGATAAATATGAAAAAAAGAAAGGGACTTACACTGGTTGAGGTTGTGGTTTCAGTTCTTATAACTGCTATGGTTACTATGGCTACATTTTCTATATTTACATCAAGTATGGTCTCACAAAAAAAGAGTGATAAGAGAGAAATATCGGGGCTTGCTATAAAAATGGTTCAAGAAGCCTTAAAAAATTATGTGACATCAGATACCTCTGGTTCATTAATATCAGCACCTCAAGGAAGCTGGCGATTTTGTATTAATTTTGTTGATGTCGGAAATCAGTGTGATACATATACTGGTTGGGCATTGCAGGCCGGTAACCATAATATAACTAACATACTACAAAGCGAACCTTTTAAGACGAAGCTGTGCAACGGATCTGTTGCTAATTGTAGTTTTACCTATACAATAACTGATAGCGACTGTGGCTTTGGTTGGGGATTAAATGCCTGTAAGCAAGTGAGTTTTACTCTTAACTATCCAGATTGATTATGAAAAAGGGAATATATAACAGAAAAGGATTTACACTTATAGAATTGCTTGTTAGCCTTATAATATTTACTTTTATGCTGACAACCCTCTCGACCGTTTATATAACTGCTAATAACTATTTCTATCAGAGATACAGAGAAGATTTATGGAAGAACAGATTAACACTTGCAACAAAGTTTATTAAAAATAAGCTTGTTACAGCAACTGAAATTCAGTTACCATGGGTTGGAAGCAATTCAAACAATCTTTTCTTTTTTTCTAATTTTACAAGGCTTCCGCCACCTGTTTCATCATCATTAGGCTGTAGACCAGATATCAATAACACATCAACATGGCATTATTTCTGTCTATCAGGCAATTTACTTTATTATCATACAGGGGTTTTTAATGGTGGAAACTGTGCAACTAATAGTGTGGTTTCTCTGCCATCACCCCCACCATGCGGTGCAGCAGGTGGAACCATTGTATCGAGTAATTTGGTTGCACCAAACATTGGTTTATACAGCACAACTATCTTCGGAAGGCAAAACTTACCAAACAATATTGTTAGGGTTACATTAAGATTGTTTTGGCAGGCTAACTATCATACTGGCGAGGGTGACTACTCTAAGGTTGCAAGAGATGTTGATACAACCAATGAGTTTTATGTGGCCATTAATCGTCCACCTCAGTGGTAACAAAAGACATTGAAGTATAGTCAATTGAGCAGATTTATCTTTCTTGTTGCATTAGCCTCTTAAACTCTCTAAGAAATTGGTTTGATTTAAGTTGTTATATTTTATAAAATTTTATTATGTTTGAATTAGAGTATGACATAGCCTCCATTCTTCCATTTCACCCTTATTCCTTTGTTTATAAAACTTCCAAAATCTGATAAAAGGAGTTAATATGATTTTTAAAAATGAAAAGATTGCCATAACTGGTATAGGTATAATAGCACCAAAGGCTTTTAATAAGGATGAGTTCTGGAACAATATTATAAACAAAAAAAATTGTATAACTGAGGTCCCAAAGGATAGATGGGACTGGCATCTCTATTATGATGATGACCATAAGGCAAAGGATAAGACATACTCAAAGATAGGTGGATTTATTGAAAATTTTAAGTTTGACCCTATAAAATACAGGATCCCACCATCCTCTGCTGTTCAGATCTCAAGGCTTCAGCAGCTTACGATAGAAGCGGTTAAGATGGCACTTGATGATGCGGGTTATTCTCCAAATAAATGGGATCCTAAAGGCGTAGGAGTTGTAATAGCAAATGCTATGGGTGCTATGAAGAAGGAGTTTTCAGATTTAAGGGTTTACAAGTTTTTTAATGAATATTTGTTTTTTGAAACAGATGCCTTTATGAAAATGACTGATGATGAAAAGAAAAAATTTATAGAAGATTATGAAAAGAGAATTGATGATAATATACTTGAAATAACAGAGGATACTATGCCTGGTGAGCTTGCAAATATTACCAGTGGCAGAATCGCAAATGTATTTGATTTCAATGGACCAAACCTGACTGTTGATGCGGCGTGTGCCTCATCGCTTGCTGCTCTTGATTATGCTGTCATGGCTTTGAGATCAGGTAAGGTTGATGTTATGATCTCTGGTGGAGCTGATGAGATGATGAGCCCTGCTGCTTATGTTAAGTTTTGTAAGATAGGTGCTCTCTCTCCTGATGGATCATTTCCTTTTGATGAGAGGGCTAATGGATTTGTTATGGCTGAGGCTGTTGGAATATATGTTTTAAAAAGATTATCAGATGCTATAAGGGATGGTGATAGGATATATGGAGTTATAAATTCTGTTGGTGCTTCAAGCGATGGCAAGGGAAAAGGTATAACAGCCCCTAATCCAAAGGGACAGAAGATAGCAATAGAAAATGCTTTTAAAGAGCTTGATTATACGCCTGGGGATGTTGATTATGTCGAGTGTCATGGAACTGCTACAAGGGCCGGTGATGCTGCTGAGTGTGAGGTTTTAAATAACGTTTTTAAGCCATATCTTAGTGGAAGAAAGATTATGGTGACATCTGCAAAATCAAACATAGGTCATACAAAGGCTGCCGCAGGCTCTATAAGCCTTATAAAAGCAGCACTATCGTTGTATAAAAAGATTCTTCCACCATCTGCAAATTTTAAAATTCCCAATCCAAATATTGATTTTTCAGGTATAGAGGTTATAACAGAGCCACTTGAGTGGAAAACAGATAGAACAAGACGAGTAAATGTGTCATCATTTGGATTTGGTGGGACAAACTTCCACGTTGCTTTGGAAGAGTATGTTGAAGGGAAAACAAAGTATGGAGTTAATTCAGCATTTGAAAATGTATCGGTTGAAAATAGGAATGAGGAGATTAAAATGAATACAGTTGAGATTAAAGAAGACCCTAAAGCACCTTTTTCACTTCTTCAGGGAGAAACATTTACAGTTACATCAAAAAACATCTCAGAGCTTTCATCAAAGTTAGATGAGCTTGGAGAAAAAATCAAACAGCTTCCTGATGTCTATCCACAGACGCTGATATCGGTTGAACTAAATGATAAGAATCAGGATGATATGGGAATCACCCTTGTTTCAAAATCTCCTCGTGATTTTAATGAAAAGCTTGATTTCATCAAAAAAAACATGAATGAAAACATATTTGATGATGTACCACTTGGTTTCAAGCTTAAGGGAATATATCCTTTCAAGAAAAAACATAATTATAAAGGAAAGGTTGGTTTTGTGTTTCCGGGCCAGGGTTCTCAGTATGTCGATATGATGAGGGATTTAGCTATGAAGTATGATGTTGTTATGGACACATTTAAAGAGGCTGATAAAATACTTGAAAAGATGATAGGAACTACACTTACAGATACGCTCTGGTCAAAACCCGGTGAAACAAAAGAGCAGCTTGCTGAAAGAGAAAATGCAATAAAACAAACTCAGATGACACAGCCTGCTGTTATGACAGCTGATATGGCAATGTTTAGATTGCTTATGTCCTTTGGGGTTAAGCCTGATATGGTTATAGGCCATAGTCTTGGAGAGTATGCTGCAGCTACAGCCGCAGGAATATTTGATTTAGAGAATGGGCTTAGAGCTGTTACATCAAGGGCAAAGGAGATGAGCAATGTAAAGGTTAAGGATCCTGGAAAGATGGCCTCAATATCATGGCCTTATGAAAAGGTTGAGGAACAGCTTAAAAAGGTTAAGGGTTATGTTGTTGCAGCAAACAAAAACTGTCCAATACAGACTGTGATAGCTGGTGAAAAGGAAGCTGTGGATGAGGCTGTAAATCTTTTTAAGGCACTTGGGGTTCAGACTCAGGATGTTGCTGTGTCACATGCCTTTCATTCCGAGATCATAAGACCTGCGATAGGCCCGTATCGCGAATTTTTAAAGAAGATCCCAATATCAAGCTGGAATATTCCTATAATATCAAATGTTACTGCTGATTTTTTCCCAAAGGATAAAGAGGCAATCTATGACCTTCTTGTAACACAGATGGTGAGCCCTGTTGAATTCATAAACCAGTTGAAAAAGATGTATGCTGAAGGAGTCAGAATATTTATAGAGTGTGGTCCTAAGAGAGTCCTTTCGTCGCTTGTAAAGGAAACTCTTAAGGATAAGGATGATATTTTTATACTTTCAACCAATCATCCAAAGCGTGGTGGTATATATGATTTTAATGATGCGATAGCAAACCTTATAACGGTTAACTTCAAACTTAATTGGTCTGACAAATACATAAAACCTGATTCAAAGTTTTATAATCCATATTATTTTAACTGGGCGATTAAGACAGAAGACAGAAGACAGAAGTCAGAAGTCAGAGGTCAGAAGACAGAAGACACAAGACAGAAAACAGAAGACAGCCTGCCCGTCAATGGTGTAATGGCGGGAGGACAGGACCAGCATGGCGAAGCCACTTCGGCGCAGGCAGGAACAGAGGACAGAAGACAGAAGTCAGAAGAGATGAGGAGGGAGGCAACTATGGATATAAATGAGTTTGTTAAAAACTATGGATTTAATTTTAATCCAATATCGGTCTCAGGTATAGCAGCTGGAGTGCCGGGATCAGATAAAGAACTTTTCAGGGAAAGAGGGCTTGATGAGATACTTCAGGGCATCAATATGATTGAACCAATTCCTGAGGATTGGCAGCAGAAGCAAATAAACAAAAACATAATAAGAATCATAAAGTCAGAAACAGGTAATCACAGAATTGAGGCTATAGATTCTATTGATGGTGCCATAAAGCTTTCTGCAAGAAAGGGAAGATTTGATTTGGTGAAAGATTTTGGAGTGGATCCAAAAATCGCTGACTCACTCAACAGCACATTTCGTATGGCTATTGCCGCGGGTGTTCTTGCATTAAAGGATGCTCATATACCACTTGTTCACTACTATAAAAAGACTACAACCGGGAGTTGGTTGCCTGAAAAATGGGCACTTCCTGATGAGATAGCAGATGAAACAGGTGTTATATTTGCGTCAGCTTTTGCTGTGCTTGAGTCCATAGTAAAGGAAGTTACAGATTATTTTGTTAATAAGTATTCGTCGTTGAGTGACGATAAGCTTTGGGATGTCTATGATTCAATAGTTGAAAGAATTCATAGCGATGAGGATAAAAAAGAGATAAGGAAATGGATGAAAGAAAACCTTGCTAACTTTAGCTCCGGCAAAACTGGCAAGTATCAGTTCAGTCAAAACTTTCTTTTAAAGGTTATTCCTATAGCAGACAGTCAGTTTGCTCAGTTTGTTGGAGCAAAGGGACCTGCAATACATTTAAGTGCAGCATGCTCAAGCACAACCCAGTCTGTTCATGTGGCTGAGTCATGGATAAGAAGTGGAAAGTGTAAGAGAGTTATAATAGTTGCAGCTGATGATATATCTAATGAGTTGCTTCAGGAATGGCTTATGCCTGGTTTTGTTGCAAGCGGTACAGCAACAACAAAGGCAAGGGTTGAAGATGCAGCTTTACCTTTTGATAGGAGAAGGCATGGCCTTATAGTTGGTTCTGGTGCAGTGGCCATGGTTATAGAGGATGAAACGCTTGTAAGAGATAGAGGCGTTGTACCACTTGCAAGGATTCTTCTTACCGAGGCAAAAAACAGTGCATATCATGTGACAAGGCTTGATACAGATCATGTCTCAGATATAATGAACAATTTTATGTCAAAGATTGAAAGAATATATAATCTTTCAAGAAAAGAAATAGCTCCAAAAACACTTTTTGTTTCTCACGAGACATATACTCCTGCTCGTGGTGGCAGTGCATCTGCTGAGGTTAAAGCACTTAAGAAGACATTCGGTGATGATGTATCTAAGGTTATTGTTAGCAACGTAAAGGGTTTTACAGGTCATACTATGGGAGCATCGCTTGAGGATGCAATTGCAATAAGGGCATTAAACACAGGAGTCGTTCCACCAATAGCAAATTATAAAGAACCTGATCCAGAACTTGTTGGAATAAATCTTTCAAAGGGGGGAAAATATAATCTTAAATATGCTATAAGGTTTGCTGCAGGTTTTGGTTCTCATATGGCCATGAGCTTTATTGAAAACACTTATACAGCTGGAGAAAAGCGAATAATAGATGAAAAAAGATACAACAATTGGTTGAGAAGGATTTCAGGCTATGACACACCTGAGCTTGAGGTTGTAAACAATGCTCTGAGAATAAAGGATAAAGGGCCGGTGAAGACAGCGAACAGTGGACAGTGGTCAGTGGACAGTGGTCAGTGGACAGAGAATAGGGGACAGAAGACAGAAGAGAGTTTTAAGGTTACATCTACAGCTGTTGGTTCAGAGCGAGCCACTAATAATTCAACAGGTTTGAATGAGAAAGAAGTAGCAGATAAGATAGTGGATATGATAGCATCAAAGACTGGATATCCGAAGGACATGTTAGATTTAGATCTGGATATGGAAGCTGATTTAGGAATAGACACAGTCAAGCAAGCAGAGTTGTTTGGTATGATAAGAGAGAGCTTTGGTATCCCTAAGCAAGAGAGCATAAGCTTAAAGGATTATCCTACTATAAGGCACTGCGTGAAATTTGTTATGGACAGCAAGACAGAAGTCAGAGGTCAGAGGACAGAAGACAGAAGTCAGAAGTCAGAGGTCAGAAAGCAGAAAGCAGAAGAGAGTTCTAATGATACTTCTACAGCTGTTGGTTCAGAACCA
>JAAYVG010000029.1 GCA_012517285.1 Elusimicrobiota bacterium | reverse complement strand
GATGTGTCTAAATTATCTATTCGAGTCTGTAACCCACTATCAGCACTCGTCCTGTTCGTTATCTCTGTCGCTAAGTTACTGGCTATTGTCGTTATAGAATCTGCTAAAGCGGATACCTGTGATGTCCTTGTGTTTACTTCTTCCGTTAAGTCTGTCCTTAGTGTTGTAGTTGAATTAGATAATGTAGTTAGCTCCGATTTTAAATCTGTTGTCGATACATCTAACTCAGATATATGATCCTGTAATGCCGTCGTAGAATTAGATAGTGTATCTATTTGACCATGTAATGTCTCAGTTGAATTAGATAATGTATTTACTTGACTTTGTAATGTATCAGTTGAACCAGACAATGTGTTAACTTGAGATTGTAATGTCGTCGTAGAATTAGATAGTGTGTTTATTTGTGTTTGTAATGTCGTTGTAGATGTTAATAAGTTATTCGCTATCGTCGTTGTAGAATCTGCCAAAGCTGATACTTGTAATGCTCTTGTGTTTATTTCTTCCGTTAAGTCTGTCCTTAGTGTTGTAGTTGATGTATTTAATGTAGTTATTTGTCCTTGTAAATTATTTGTAGATGTAGATATTAAATCTAACTGTCCCTGTAATCCACTCGTCTTTGATATCGTTAAATCTCCATCTGATATACTTAGTTTTGAATATGTTATACTTGCTGCTGAATTTATGTCTATATCCATGATACTATCATCAGCTATCTTTGCACTCGTAATGCTATTATCAGATATACCTGCAGCTCCAATATTTTGAAGCTGTGAACCATCTACAGCTGGCAGTTTACCTCCAGAATCAAGCTTCACTAATTTGTTCGCCACATTAAATTCATTACCCTGTAATGTTACTGATGAATTGTCTAATGATGTGTTCGCTATTGTCCCTGTCAGTTTGCTGGCTGACATCCATCCTATTTTACTATCTGTAACCGCTTCATCTTTTATACTATCTGTCTCCCACTGACCACTTATCGCTCTCGTTGTTATGAATATTCTATCATCTCCAAATCTCCCTGAGGTTATTGCTCCTGTTGTTATAGATATTCTATTGTCATTGAACTTTCCACTCGTTATCGCTTCTGTGCTTATAGCAATCCTATCATCACTAAATTTGCCGCTCACAATAGCTCCTGTGCTAACTGCTATTCTATCGTCACCAAATATTCCACCACTTATCGCTCCCGTCGTTATCAATATGAGATTATCACCAAATTTACCTGAACTAATAGCTCCCGTAGTTATGTTTATGCGACTGTCATCAAATTTACCTGATATAATAGCAGCCGTCGACAATGAAACATCAGCATCTTTTATCTGACCATCCAGTATATGTGTTGAGTATATTATATTTTCATTTAGATCAGATGCCTTGATGTTTGTAAGCAATGAACCATCCACAGCAGGCAGTTTGCCTGTACTGTCCAGCTTAACCAACTGGTCTGCACCGTTGAAAATGTTTCCCTGTAATGTTACTGATGAAGTCTTTAATCTAAGCGGACTTGACTGGCTACCATCACCAGTAAATTGTTGACTATCACTAACTATAGATGCGATTGTGCTTGTAGAAACAGATACATAATCTGTCCCATCCAGACTTATCTTTAACGCACCAGCTGAATCAAAATATAACCTGCCTTTACTAACAGATGGAGCTGTATCTAATTTATCAAGTGTTATATAACCACCTGATGATATGACAATATTTCCTACATTTAAATCACCAGTTATGTTAACTAAATTGTTAAATGTGTTTATCCCTGTAAATGTTTGGGTGGAGTTAAGTAGTGCTCCTCCAACGATATTGTCCGCATACATAGCATATGGGGTCCAGCTAAATCCTTCGTCAGGAAATGTAATATTTCCAACCACGTCATCTGTTATCTTTACCCTTATGTATGGTGTTATATCACCCCATGGTATGGTGTCAAATTGGGATTTGTTATCTATGCCTATCTGATATCTAAATAGACCTCTGTTAACATAAACCTCTGTTGAGCCACTCGTCCAATATTCATTACCACTACCATCCACTATATTAAACTCCATATTAACATTACCAGTAATTACCTTGCCATCCTTCCTCAGTGTCCCCTGATATACTATGGTCTTATCTGGTGCTGACCAAAGTTTGTTAATACCTGTTAAAAATAATATCGTAAATACAATGCTTATGTATAAATATATCCTTCTAACCATAAAAAACTCCCTTAAATAGTGATCAGTGAACAGCAAAACGAAATAGTGATCAGAATATAACCCCTGTGCTCGCATGCGACCACGCTAAACTGCTCTATGAACACTAACTATGATGCATAAATTTTAAACTTGATGAAAAGCAATTAGCTACTATAATATATTTATTATAGCAGATTCTTTTTGTTTTTAAAGGGGGTGTAAAGACCAGAAGTAACCTCGTAGATTACTGCAGGTTAAGGTTAAGATTGAGGTTAAGAAGAAAACAGAAAGCAGATAAAGAGTGATTTCTTTTTATTCTTCTGACTTCTTAAATCCTGTTTCGTGCTTTCTGTCCTCCGTCTTCTGTCTTCTGACTTCTGTTTCCATTAGACAACCAGATAACTAAATAGATAACTGTGACCATTCAAGAGTGTTTAAAGTGTCTTATGCCAGTTAAAACCATCTTTATACCAAGCTCCCTTGCCTTATCTATAACCTCCTGATCCCTTACAGAGCCACCCGGTTGTATTATAGCTGATACCCCAATTTCTTTTGCCTTTATTATTGAATCATTGAATGGAAAGTATGCATCGGATGCCATAACTATAAAAGATGGTTTTGGGTTTGAGCTGAGATACTGTTTGTATTTATAATCAGCCATATGAATTGAGTCTATCCTTGACATCTGACCGGCACCAATGCCAACAGTCATATCCTTTGTGGTAAGGACTATTGCGTTTGATCTTATGTGTTTAACACAGGTAAACGCAAAGACAAGAGCTTCTCTTTCATCACTGCTTATATCATCGCCGCTTACAATCTCCCATTTATCAGCAATCACTGTGTTATCAGGATCGCTTATTAGAAACTCATCACCAACTGATTTATAAACTTTTCTATCCCTTATGTCCTGTTTCCACTCAAGAATTCTTAAATTCTTTTTCTTTTTAAATATTTCAACTGCCTCATCATCAAACTCTGGTGCTGATATTATTTCAACAAACTTATGTGATAAAAATTGAGCAATTTCTTTTGTTATTTTTCTATTTATTGATATTATTCCACCATAGGCTGAAAGCGGATCTGCTGAATATGCCTTTTCAAATGCTGTATTTATATCATCATCTGTTGCTATACCGCATGGGGTTATGTGCTTGAATATAACACATGCTGGTTTGTTAAAATCCAGGACAGCCTGCCAGCTCTGATATGCATCCAGTATGTTGTTGTATGATAGCTCCTTTCCCCATAATTTATTGAATGGAAGTTTTTCTTTGGAGCTATACAATGCTGCTCTCTGATGAGGATTCTCACCGTATCTAAGATCAAAAAGCTTACTTAGATTTATATTAATTTTTTCATTGTCATCTGTAGTATGCTTTTGATAAATAGCTCTGTCATACTCATATGTTCTTTTAAAAGCCTTTACTGCAAGAAACTTCTTTGTATCATCTGAAACAGTTTTATTATTTTCTAAATCATTTACTATTTTTATATAATCATCGCAATCAGATGCAACAGCTACATATTTATGGTTCTTTGCCGCAGCCCTTAAGAGCGAAACGCCTCCTATATCTATATTTTCTATAAGCCTCGCATCAAATGGGTCGTATTCCTTAGCTGCAGCCTCAAAAGGATAGAGATTAACTGCAACTATATCTATTCTTGGTATAAAGTTCTCATTCATCTCCTTTATATGATTTCCATCATCCCTTAAAGAAAGCATTCCACCAAATATAGTGTTGTTGAGAGTTTTTACCCTTCCACCAAGTATCTCATCAAATCCTGTAACAGCCTCAACAGGAACAGCCTTTATACCACAGTCAACAAGCGTCCTATATGTTCCCCCTGTTGATATTATAAGAATTCCATTTTTATTAAGCTCCTTTGCAAAATCCAGAATAGCTGTTTTATCACTCACCGATACTAACGCATGTACGGTTCTGCTAAGCTTTGAGTTAATTTTAACAGAGCCATTATCATATGTGACTATCCCCTCAGCTATCATATTTATTATAAATGGATAATAGAAGTATTCAAGTTTGTGAATCTTGTTAGATAATGTTTCTGCTGTATCATCTGGCATAACAGATATCGCTTTCTGAAATATTATATTTCCTTTATCATAATCACTGTCTATAAAATGGATTGTGATACCAGTTATCCTGCAACCATTATCAATTACACTTTTATGGACATTATCACCATAAAAGCCCTTACCACCAAACGATGGAAGGATTGCTGGATGTATATTTATTATCTTCCCTTGAAAAAAACCAACAAAATCCTCTGGGAGTTTCAAAAGATACCCTGCAAGAACTATCAAATCTATATTGTTTTCTTTGATTATTTCTGTAAGGGTTTTTGAGTAATCAAGATCACTATTGAAATCTGATGGCTTTATTATATGACTTGGTATTTTGTTTTCACTGGCAATATCAACTGCTACACAGTTCCTGTTGGATATAAGAACTTTTATGGTTCCTTTTAAGTAACCAATTTTTTCAAGCTCAACAAGGTTTTTAAAGTTGCTACCATTGCCAGAAGCAAAAACAGCAATATTCATTCCACCTCCTTTATAAAAAAGCCATGCAGCTAATCAATAATTTATTCCTTATTAGCAATATTTATGATATCCTGCATTATTGAAAAATATTCCTTTTCATCTATATTCTTATCAGAGTCATTAACGGAAGCAGTTATGCAGTAATACCTATCATCATTAGCCTTTAAAAACCACGTTGTTGATAGAACACCGGGTTCTGATCCACCCTTGTAGCCTGCCCATACATAACCAGCTGTTTTTGTATCAAGACCTGTGTTCATTGATAGGATTGTGTTTGCATATGGATCATTTTTTCCTTTGAAGTAGCTCATTATATTGCACATATCCTTGGGTGAAAAAAACCATTCCAGTGAATTTACCAGATATGGTTTAGAAAAATCAATACTGTCTATATTAATTTCTTTGTTTTTTATCTCATCCAACATTTTTCTCTTGCCTTTTATATCAAGCCTTAGATATTCTTCTGCTACATCTGTTGATGATTTTATTTTAAAAAGTTCAGATGTCTTTAATAAGGGAACATTTAAATCTTTTTTTTCAGAAAAAGAATTAATAAACTTTTCTAATTTTTCTCTCCCAATAAATCTTATAAGTGTATCCGTTGCTGTATTATCGCTCTGGGATATCATCGCTTCTGTGAGCGAAAAAAGTGTTACAGGAGCATTGTCTGGATAGAGTTGCATCCTTCCAGAAGGAAGTGATCTATCAGATGGAAGTATGTTTATCACCTTACTCCAGCTTAGTTTGTTTTCTATTATATAAGCAAGTATGTAAAGCTTGAATGAGGAACCAACTGCAATAGGCATATCCTCGTTTAATGAATACATTTTATCAGTAATATTATCATACCTTTCGACAAGCATTGCTTTAGATTCATATGGCAGTGATTCAAACTTTTTTGTTATATCATTAAATGAAAGAGTTTTTCCAAACGATGGCTTAAAAAATAATGATGTTACCTTACCATTTTTATTTATTGTAATAGATACTGGGATGGCATATTCCTTATCTGTATGGAACAAAAAATCACCGCTTAATTCGCTGCGATATGTTACGGTTGTAATGCTTACAACGCTTCCATTTTGTTTATAGAGTTCCTTTAAAATTTTAACTATTTCATCCTCACTTATAGCTGTAAAAAATGATTTATCAAAAACATAGTTGAGCTTTATCGGATTTTCGCTTATCCTTGATGACAGCTTCCACGCAGTAACCATAATTTTTCTATATGGATTTACCGTCTTATTAGCCTGTTGTTGGGCATAAACAGATATGCCTATCACTATTGTCATAAATATCAGTATTATTTTTTTCATTCATACCTCCTGTAAAACAGATGTCAGAACCTGCCTACGCCAAAACGGCTTCGGCAGGCAGGATCAGAAGTCAGAAGCAAGCTTCTACTCTATAATAACCTTTCCACTACCTTTAACAACCTCGCCTATAACCAGAGCATTCTTTTCAATCTTTAACACATCGCCTGAATGCTCTCTCTTTACTATTATTGTCATACCTATTCCCATATTAAATGTTTTAAACATCTCCTCTTCTGATATATTACCAAATTTTTGTATATCCTTCATTATCCTTGGCTGTTTCCATAATGATTTTTTAATTACACAGTTAACATGTTTAGGTATAACCCTGACAAGATTTCCCTCTATTCCACTTCCTGTTATATGAGCCAATGAAAGTATATCCCCGCCATTATTTTTTAAATGTTTTCTTATATTATTTATTGTCTTAACATAGATGATTGTTGGGGTTAAAAGCCTTTTAATATAACTGCTGTTAAGTTTTTTTCTTTCTATTACCTTTCTTATCAAAGAAAAACCGTTTGAATGAAACCCACTTGATTTCAAGCCAATTATGACATCCCCATCACCGACCTTACTGCCATCTATTATCTCTGAATTTTTTACTATCCCAACAGCAAATCCTGCAAGATCATACTCACCATTTTTATAAAATCCAGGCATCTCAGCTGTTTCACCACCGAGCAAAATCATGTTAGACTGCCTGCACCCTTCCATTATTCCATCTATTATTTTTTTAGATCTTTCTAAATCAAGCCCTGCTGTGGCATAATAATCTAAGAAGAAAAGCGGCTTTGCTCCAACACATATCAGATCATTGACACACATGGCTACCAAGTCTATCCCTATTGTGTTATGAATATTTAAAGCAAACGCTAATTTAAGCTTTGTCCCCACCCCATCAGTTGAGGCTACAAGAGAACAATCAGTACCATAATCCTTTATATTAAAAAGCCCTGCAAATCCACCTATAGCCTTTGATTTTTTTTCTAAGAACTCTGTAAATTTATCAGATAAATTAATATCAACACCTGACTTCTTATATGTTATCATAAACCTCCAGCAAAACAGATTTAAAATAAGTTTTTAAATCACCAGTCTTCTATTTCACATATAACCTTATTTTATATAATTAAATGATATAAAATTTAGTAATATAATGTATATATACTAAAGCTGTCGTTAAGATCAATAGAGGAGAGACTTATGGGAAAAATAATAGATATAAACTTTGCTATAAATAAATATAAGTATCAAAAGCCGTTTCATATAACAAACTCAATATCAACTGATACCGATAATGTTGAGGTATGTGTGATTACAGATGAAGGGTTTAAAGGATACGGAGAGGTTGCGCCATCGTTCAGGGTAAACGGCGAAACCGCAGATCAAATATTAGCCCTTTCAAAAAAATCAAAGGATATGATAGTAGGTGAGGATGTAAAAAATTACAGGAAAATATTTTCTATAACCAGCAAGCTGATATCATCACCAGGGCTTAAAGCAGCAATAGAATTTGCTGTTATTGATGTATTGTGCAATGAGATTGGTATCGGAGTATGGGAGTTTCTAGGTGGTGTTAAAAATGAGATAGAAACAGATAAGACAGTTTCCATAGGAACTACCGCTGAAAGGGTTAAAGAAGCCGTTGATATATATAAGAAAGGATTTAAAACCATAAAAATAAAAGTAGGTGAAGATATAAATCGCGATATTGATGACATCATTGAAATATATAAAAAAACAAAAGGAGTTAACTATATAATTGATGCAAATATGGGCTATACTCCAAAAGAGGCGGTTCGCTTTGCAAAAACGCTCTATTTGAAGGGAATTGATGTGGCAGTATTTGAACAGCCTGTTATAAACTATGATATCGATGGACTAAAATATGTAAGATTTAACTCACCATACCCGGTTTGTGCTGATGAAAGTGCAAAAACGAGGTATGATGTTATGAAGCTTATAAAGAATGAAGCGGTCGATTACGTAAACATAAAGCTTATGAAAAGCGGTCTATCTGATGCGATTTCTATAATAGAGCTGTGTAATTCGGCAAACATAAAGTTGATGATAGGATGTATGAGCGAATCAAGCATAGGGGTTAACCAGAGTGTCCAGTTGGCCTGTGGATACGGATGCTTTGTTTTTTGTGATTTAGATTCTCATCTCATGCTGTCAGAAAAAACATACAGAGGCAATTTTAAACAAATAAAAAATAAGATGTTTGTATAGATAATTTGGTCTTATTGACCTATATAACTTTTTTCGACTTTTTCCCTAAGTATTATTAATGAATTTCATTAAGTTTTTTTTCAAAATCGACAAAAAAAAGACGATCGTCTTTTTTTTGTCGATTTTTTAATACGCACATTTTCATAGGATAAAACTTAATTTTAATACTAATTTTAAACTAAAAATTTACATTTTTGGGACAATCGTCTTTTTTTTGTCGATTTTTTAAATTAGATAACAAATAACAAAATTGTCTTACTAAATAACCAGACAACCAGATAACTAAATAGCTAAATTGTGTTTACGAATGTATTGATATTTATTATAGGCCCTTTATCCTATTGACCTTAGGTCTTTTTTCACTTATAAATATAATAAAGGTATATTAAACTTTTCATAGAACTTAAGCTGGATTGAATTGGACGGTTCTTTTAGATTTTATGTTATGTCGGAGGAGTTATGAAAAAGATAGTTATATCTCTTGTTTGTGGATTTTTTTTAATAAATGCAGGATACTCAAAGGATAAAAGCAAGGTTGATGAGTATCTCAATGAGTCAAAGGATGACAACTTTTCAGTATCAGAAAAACAGATAAAAAACACAAGGGTTCCTGATGCTAATTTTTCACTTGATAGCAAAAAGAATGTTAACCAAGAGTTTTTGAGTGATGAATTTGTCGAGAGCATAATCAAGGATAAAAGCCAAAAGTTTAGCATTGGAAACGATGGAGACTTAGAGTTTGAACCAGCCAATACTCAGAAACCTGTTTATGATGAAAGTGTTAAGCTAAAGGATGATGATCAATACACCGATGAAGAAATTGCTCAGTTTGCAACTATGGCTGATCAGTATTATAAGTTTAAGGATTTTGATGAATACAAGGACTACTATTACTACTATGACACTGAGTCGCTGGAAAAGTATAAAGAGCCGGAGGGAGTAGCACAAGTTTTTTCAAAAAAAGCAGCAGGCATTAAAAATTATATAGCTTCTATTGGCAACAGTTTCTTTAACTCTCAGCTGGTTTATGGTGTAAGCAATTATTATTCTGCTGCAACAGCTCAAAGATATAATGTTGCAAGGGCTGCGGGGGCTAATATATCGCTTGTGGATGAGGCATTAAATTACTATAACAGAAACAGTTCAAGATTTTCCAACAGAAGGTTTATGGCAGTTCTTGAGTTTTCAAGACATTCTGCTAAATCAAGATTTTATATCATAAACCTCAGCTCAAAAAAAGTTGTTGCAGCATACCATGTCTCCCACGGATCTGGCTCTGACACAAACAACGATGGGTATCCTACCTATTTCAGCAATGTGCCTAATTCTCATGCTTCATCACTCGGTGTTTATAAAACAGGGGAGATATACAATGGCAAGTATGGTAAATCGTTAAGGCTTCATGGTCTATCATCAACCAACTCTAATGTATATTCAAGAGCAGTAGTCATCCATCCATCACCATATGTAAAGGAAGCAAATGTAAGACAGGGCAGGAGCTGGGGCTGTATGGCGTTTGATTACAGGGTAAGCGGTGATGTGATAAATATGCTAAGAGGTGGTGCTCTGATATATGCAAAATATGTGAGATGAACTTTATTTTATTTCTTTAAAATCGTTAACCTTTCTGCCAGTTTTCTCTATAATACTTTTAATCTCTGGTATGTTTATAATTGATTCATCATATTTTACTGTTACTGTTTTGGTTTTATGGGATGGCTCAAGATCTATTATTCCTCTAACATCTTTAAATGCATTTCTTATCTCATTCTCACATCCAGCACACATAATATTTTTAACATTCATTATTACTTCTTTCATAATTGTCTCCAGAATATATGATACAAATTTATCAAAATCTAAGAAAATATAATCTTATATTTTATATAATAGATTATAAATTATGGACAAAACAATACTTATAGTTGAGGATGAAGCTGATATATCCAAAGCGATTGATTTTAATCTTAAAAAAGAAGGGTATAATACACTGATTTCTAACAATGGAAAGGATGCTCTTGATAAGATAAATAAATTAGAAATAGACCTTATAATTCTTGACCTTATGATACCAGAAATTAATGGATATGATGTACTGAGAGCAGTAAGAGCTGATAGATCAAAGGATACAAGCAGAATCCCTGTTATAATACTTACAGCGAGATCAGAGGAGTTTGATAAGCTTTTAGGCTTTGAGTTTGGTGCAGACGATTATATGACAAAGCCGTTCAGCATAAAGGAGCTTGTAGCAAGAATAAAGTCAGTGATCAGAAGAACCAGTCAGAGTGCAGTGGATGTTAAAAAACAGTGGAGTTATAAAGACTTTGCTGTAGACTTTGATAAAAAGGTTGTAAGTATTTCAAAAAAAGAGATAAATCTTACGGCTAAGGAATTCAAACTGCTTGAAATATTTATTGGCTCAAATGGAAGGGTTGTTTCAAGGGATTTTCTTTTAAACAATGTATGGGATATAAAAGATCCAGAGCTTGTAGATACAAGAACAGTTGATGTCCATATTATGAACCTCAGAAAAAAATTAGGTAAATACGGCGGTATGATAAGGACAGTTAAAAATTTTGGTTACAGGTTTGATATATAATGTTTAAAGTTTTTAAAAATAAAATAATTTTCACATATCTTTTATTTGTTGTTCTTCTGTCCTCAGGTTTTTTTATACTGACATATAACATATTCAAAAATGAGATAACAGAAAATATTAAAAGGGAATTGATCAGCACGACACAATACACTAAGGACATTATTAAAAGTGAAAACATAAAGGATATAAAAAAGTTAGATGATATATCAAAACTTGTTAAGGATATTTTCAATCTGAGGGTTACATTCATAGATAATAATGGTGAAGTTTTGGCTGATTCAGATGTCAAACCTGAGGATATAAAAAAACTTGAAAATCATATCACAAGGCCTGAGGTTAAATCTGCTCTTGAAGGTTCTCCTGAGTTTTCAGTAAGAAGTTCTCCGACCCTTAAAAACAATATGATGTATTATGCTGAGGCAATAAATATAGCTGATAAAAATCTTATTGTAAGAACTGCAGTAGAGTTTGACTACGTTAAGAACTCACTGAACCAGCTAAGAAACAAGATACTTATTTATTTTTCAGGAGTGATGCTTCTTGCTCTGTTTATCGGGATTTATCTTTTCATAACCATACTGAAACCATTTGACAGAATCATATATGCTTCAAAAGAATTTGCTAATGGAATTTTTTCTCATCGGATTTTAATAGACTTTAGTGGAGAAGTGAAGAAGCTTGCCGAGACACTTAACTCTATGGCAGAAAGTATTCAAAGGGATATGAGAGAGATAATGAATACAAATGCTCATCTTAAAGCCCTGATAGATAATATGAAAAATGGCATATGCCTTGTTGATAATAAATTAAAAATACTCAGCTATAACAGAGCATTTTTGAATATATTTTCTTTAACTGATGATATATATCAGAGGGATATAAATTCTGTTGTGCTTGATTCAGGTATAATGCATAACCTTGATATCTCAAACTCAGAAAACAGATTTATAAGTGAAGAAATAAAGATTAACGAAAGATACTATATGGTTGATTTCTGCCCGTTTAATGCTGGCAATAAAAAAAATACAATTATATTTTTTTATGATATAGACGAGATAAAAAAATTAGAAACTGTTAAAAGGGAGTTCATATCAAACATATCTCACGATTTAAAAACGCCGCTCACCGTTATAAAAACTAATATTGAGACGCTGATATCAAATGATATGGATAAGAAAACTGCCTCTGAGTTTTTAAATGTTATTGAAAAGCACACTGAAAGAATGATATCACTTGTGAAGGATATAATAAATCTCAACTATCTTGAGTCAGAAAATATAAAACCTGAAATCAAAGAAATAAATTTGAAGGATTTTATTACAAGATGTTATTCATACATAAAACAGCTATATGACGAGAAAAAGATAAAGTTTATAAACGAGATACCATCTGATCTAAAAATAAATGCTGATGAAAATATTATGGAAAATGTTTTCATAAACCTTATGGATAATGCTGTGAAATTTAATAAAGAGGCTGGTTATGTCAAATGCTTTGTGCAGAACAACCAAATAATATTTGAAAACAGCGGTCCAAAGATTCCTGAGTCTGAGATATCAAGGATTTTTGAAAGGTTTTATAAGGTTGATAAATCAAGGGGAGAGACAAAGGGAACAGGATTAGGACTTTCAATAGTTAAACATGGTCTGATGCTTCACAATGCTTCAATAACTGCCTCAAACTTTGAATCTGGTGTTAGATTTATAATAAACAATCTCCATTAATCTCACCCCAAATTCGTTATCTCGTCATCTAGTTATTTCGTTGTTTAGGAAGAAGAGAAGTAACCTACGCGGTTACTTCGGGTCTTGTTAAAACTGCATACAAAGTAGAGTTGATAGATAGAGATAAAAACTTCAGGTGGAACAAGATTGTTACTTTAAAAAACGAACAAAAGACTATTTTAAAATTGTCAAATTGTAGTATATAAAATTGTGGGCAAAGTCAGGTATTTAGAATTCTTCATTGTGGTGTTTTACAACCTTTGATGAAACAAGATATATTATGTCCTCAGCTATATTAACGCAGTGATCCCCCATCCGTTCAAAATGCTTTGCAACAAATATTAGAGGCAGTCCAACCTCAGCTTTTGCTCCATTAGGTTTGATATACTTCTCCAATATTTCAATATAAATTTTATCCCTTAATATATTAATACTTTCATCAGTTAGTATCACTTTTTTTGCAAATTCGTAGTTAAGTTCAGTAAATGCCCTTACAGTATCTGATATCATAGTGTTTATAATGTCAAACATAGTTGATATGTCATAGAGTGGTTTTAATGGTTCTTTATCAGCTATCTCAATTGCTCTCTCACTTACATTTACAGTAAGATCAGCAATCCTTTCAAGCTCGTTTGTCATCTTGAGTGCAACTATGACAAATCTTAAATCCTTTGCAAGCGGATGATGTCTTAAAATTATTTCAGTGCACTTATCCTCCAGTTCTATCTCTATTTTGTCTATGACCTCATCATATTTTATCACAGCCTCAGCCTTAGTAATATCACGTTCTTTAAGAGCAATAAAACTGTCTGATATCATTTTTTTTATATCAATACTCATCTTAACAAGCTCTGCCTTTACATCATCAATTTCATTTTCAAAATATTTATACATAATCACTCCTTATCCAAATTTTCCCGTTATATAGTCCTCTGTTCTTTTATCCTTTGGATTTTCAAATATTTTTTTTGTTTCATCAAACTCTACAAGTTCACCCATAAGAAAAAATGCAGTATAGTCACTAATCCTTAATGCCTGCTGCATATTATGTGTTACTATTATTATTGTGTAATCATCCTTAAGTTTCAGTATGAGCTCCTCAATCTTTGATGTTGATATCGGGTCAAGACTTGCACAGGGCTCATCAAAGAGTATTATCTCAGGCCTTACTGCTATACATCTTGCTATACATAATCTCTGCTGCTGGCCACCCGAAAGCGAGAGTGCTGAATCATTCAATCTTTCATTGACTTCATCAAAAAGTGCAGCATGTTTCAGTGACTCTATAACCCTTTTGTCTGTATCAATCCCTTTTTTCTGACCGTTTACATAAAGACCGTATGCCACATTTTCATATATGCTCTTTGGAAATGGATTTGGTTTCTGAAAAACCATACCAACCTTTCTTCTGAGTTTCACAACATTAATGTTTTTATCAAGAATATTTTTACCATCAAGAAGGATTTTACCCTCAGCTTTTGCCCCTGATATGAAATCATTCATTCTGTTTATGAGTCTTATAAATGTTGATTTTCCACAACCGCTCGGTCCTATTATTGAAGTAACCCTGTTTTTATATATATCAAGGTTTATATTTTTTAAGACATGTTTTTCACCATAATAAAAATTTAAGTTATTAGTTTTTATCTTTACAGTATTTTTTATCTCAGTCCTTTGAAATTTTGCTATATCAGTTGCCAAGTTTATCATATACCCTCCTGTTTCTCTCTCTTATAACTATTGCAGCAATGGATAAGATTATAACAAGCATTATAAGAACAAGCGAAGCTCCATATGCTATTGGAACCTGAACCTCAGGGCTTGTTCCCTCTGTCACAAGTGCATATATGTGATATGGAAGTGCCATGACCTCGGATAAAATTGAATGTGGTAGTTCTGGCGAATAAAATACAGCGGCTGTAAAGAGTATCGGTGCCGTCTCACCGGCTGCTCTTGCAATACTCAGAATAATTCCTGTTATTATAGATGGCATAGCTATGGGTAAAAGTATTTTTTTTATAGTAAACCACTTTGTCGCACCCAACGCCATAGATGCTTCCCTGAGTGAGTTAGGAATGGCCATAAATGCTTCATTGGCTGATGATATCATAAGCGGCAGTATGACTATTGAAAGTGTTAGTGAACCTGAGAGCATTGAAACCCCAAACTTTAAATATTTAACAAATATACCAAGTCCAAAAAGTCCGTAAACAACCGAAGGAACAGCACTGAGGTTGTTTATACTTATTTTTATTATTCTTGCAAGCCGTCTGCTTTTGCTGTATTCATTTAAATAGATTGCTGTTGCAACAGAAGGAACTATTGCAAAGAAAACACTGAGCAATACAAGATAAAAACTTCCAACAATTGCAGGAAATATTCCCCCCTCTGTCATAAAATTTTCTGGGAATTTGGTTATAAAGCTCCAGCTCATTACCTTAATCCCTTTGAAAAAGATGAATCCTATTATCACCAGAAATGAGAGAACTGTTACTGCTGTCAGAATTTTTATTATCAAAAATCCAAATCCTTCTTTCTTTTTCATCTTGATTTCCCTAATTTAACTTTAAATCTTTCTGTAAATCTCTCAGCAATGATGTTTAAAACAAGTGTTATCACAGCAAGAAAAAATCCAGCAGCAAAAAGCGTGTGATAGTGAAGACTTCCAAAGCTTGCCTCTCCCATCTCGCTTGCAATGGCTGATGTTATTGGTCTTATCGGGTCAAATAAAGAAAATGATATAACAGCAGCTCCACCGCTTACCATAAGAACAACCATTGTTTCACCTATTGCCCTTCCTATCCCAAGTATTAATGCATTGATTATCCCTGATGATGCAGCAGGAACTGTTACCCTTACAAGTGTTTGCCATCTGTTTGCTCCTAAGGCATACGATGCCTCTTTAAAAGAAACTGGAACATAGTTAAGAGCATCTTCGCAGAGTGTTGTAATTATTGGAATACACATTATTGCAAGAACTGTTCCAGCTGTCAGGGCATTAAATCCTATTGGAAGTGAAAATGTTTTTGCAACTATTGGTGCTAAAAATGTTGCGCCCCAGAGTCCATAAACCACCGATGGAATTGATGCAAGTATCTCTATTGCAGGTTTCAAAATTTTTTTGATTTTTGGTGATGCAAGCTCATTTATATAAATTGCTGTTGCCAATGAAAGCGGTGCAGATATAATAATTGAAATAGCTGTTATAAATATGCTTCCCCACAAAAGCGGAAGCATACCAAAGGATGCAGGATCATATGTTGGATACCACTCCTTACCAAAAAACATTGCAACAAATCCTGTTTCGCGAAATGCTGGCAATGATTCATAAAGAAGCAGAAGTGATATAGCAGCAAGGGACATTATCGAAAAAAGTGAAAAAAACTTGATCAGATATTCTATCAGTTTTTCCTTTTTTAATTTTTTGATAATTTCTTCTTTCATCTTCAACCTCTAAATAAATTTTATCAGTCCATAATAAAGGATGAGTAAAATCAATGTAAATTCTGTGTAAATTTTTTTATTTTCCTAAACTTATTTTGTAGATTTTAGATTAATAAACCCATCCACCCAGTTAGCTGAGTGGATGGGTAAGCATGTCGAGTCTTATCTTTTCTTATTTTTGTTCCTTTGTATCATCTGCCTTTTTAACCTTTGCCTTTTCCATTATTCCGATGTATCCAATCTCTTCAACTATGGCCTGTCCCTCATCTGATTTAACAAATGAAATAAGCTTTTTAACCTCTTCATTTGGATATTCATTGGTGTACATAAACAACGGCCTCTGGAGTTTATACTTTCCAGCAAGCACATTTTCTCTTGTTGGTTCAACCCCTTCGTATTTTATCGCTTTAACCTTGTCACTAAGATAGCCTATTCCTATATATCCTATGGCACCATTGGTCTGAGATACTATGTTTAAAACTCCCTGATTGCTTGCCTGCATAAGGGCATCAGGTCTAACTCTTTTTTTATCAAGTGCTAATTCACTAAATGCCTCAAATGTTCCACTTGCACTGTCCCTTGATACAACAATGATCTTTTTGTCCTCTCCGCCTAACTGCTTCCAATTTTTTATTTTACCGGTATATATATCCATAAGCTGCTTTTTTGTTATGGAAGTTATGGGGTTTGAGGGATTGACTATTATTGTTATTCCATCAATTGCTATTATATTTCCTTTTATACTCTTTCCCTTTTTTGATGCTGCATCAAGTTCCTTTTTCTGTATCGGTCTTGATGCATTTGCAATATCGCAGTTTCCATCTATTAAAGATGTTATCCCAACACCACTTCCACCGCCCTTCACAATCACATTAGCTCCTGGATTTGCTTTGTTATAGACCTCAGCTACCTTCTGAGCTATAGGAAGCACTGTTGTAGAACCTTCCATCATAACCCTCGAGTAACCATTGCTAACAAGGGCTGTAACTACTGTCATCATAACAAACATTATTTTTTTCATCTTTCCTCCTTAAAATTTTAGGTTTACATCGAACTGAGTGAGTCTGTCTTTTTTCCCTGATGCTATTGGTTTTGAGTTTATATGAGACACAGTAATATCAAAGTTTTCAGCCAGACCAAGAGTGAGAACATATTTTGATCCATAAATTCCTGTATCACCATAATAAAAATCAGAATCAGGATATGAATCAAGAAACGCATCTTGAGAAAGCCTTCTATAGTTGTAAGAGAGCTTGAAATCACCAGTATTCATCACACTCTTTTGACCGATGCTTAACCCTAACAAATAGCCATCGTTATGAGTCGATGGTCTCAAGTTCTTAACATAGTTTGCATTTGCTGAGAGATAATTAATGCTCAGCCCCGTTAATGGAATCCTTATAGGATTGAGCAGTGTATATCCTATCTCATTATCAAAGCTGTAAACATTGTAATCATATCTGTATGTTGTGGTTGATGGCAATGCTGATGAGTTTGTTAGTGATGAATATTTAAGAAGTTTTTTTCCCTTTATGTTTTTAAAGTCATAGTAAGCAAAGCCTGACTCAAAGCTGAAATTCTGCTCATCGTTGCTCGTTTTAAAGTGTATCTGTGAGTAAAGGATTTCAGGATCAGATTTATCCTTTATTTCATCGAGTATGAATCTGCCTCCTCTTATATCAGCAGCAAATGTTGAACTGAAACTCTTTCTTAAAGAAACTAAATATCCCTCAGTGTTTATATCAGCGTCCCATATCATATCATTCGTTGTCCATATAGAATTTTTTATCTTTCCAGCAGAAACCGATAAAAACTCAAATGGAAAATAATCAAAGTAAGCATAATCAAGCCATACACTCTTTTTCTCAAAATTTCCAGAGAGTGTCTGATTTGTGCTTCTGAGATCACTGTTTTCTCCTGATGCTATACGGATGTATGCATAAACCTTATTGTTTACCTTTGAATCAAGAGAAACTCTCATTCTTATTCTATCCCTTCTCCTTATATAGGAGTTATTCTCATCATCATTTACCTCATGCCTGAACCTTAGATCCCCACCTATGGTAACTGTCTGCATCCAGAGTGGAAGAACATTGTTAAGCTTCTGTGATATCTCATTTTTCATCTTTTCCTCACTTTCAGATTTTATTTCAATCGCATCAACTCCACTTATAACATCCTTCTCCACCAATTTATCGAGTAGCGGGTCTAACTCCCCTGCTGATATGACTGTTGCAGAAGTAAATACCAAACACACTAAGGCAGGTGTCAGTATCTTTTTTATCATCATCACCTCCTTTTAATTTTTCTTTCATAAATAAATTTTAGTAATCAGTGATTAAAATGGTGTAAAAGATATGTAAATTTTATGTAAAATTATAGGACAATCACGATGTTATAATAATCTTATACCATTCTCTTACAACATTAGTGTCAGAGATGTAAAATATCTCTGTCCAACTGATACACTTACCAGAGATGTATATGAAACGCAATAAAAGGGGATATTCATGTGTATGCAAGCCTGTCCAACTGATGTACTTACCAGAAATGTATATGAAACAGTTTGTTCTATAAACAATAAAATTAATCAAATTATTTTTATTTAAAATGATAAAAAAATGCTAAAAATAGAAAAATAATCCATAATTTTGTTATTTTACTTCAAAAAAATGATAAAATTATGTATATTGTGTTGATGAAGAGGTTATTATGATAGAGACATTTAAGGTAAAAAATTTTTTATCATTTAAGGATGAGATATCATTTGATTTGAGAGCCACGAGGGATAAAAAACTTGGTGATTATGGAATAACAGAAAAAGGCAAATCAAAACTTCTAAATTTTGCTCTTATTTATGGCCCAAATGCCGCGGGAAAAAGTAATCTATTAAAAGCCATAAATTTTATTAGAATGGCTTTATCTTATAAACCCGAAAGTAAGGATAAAGAGATACCATCCTATACTCCTTTTCTTTTGAGCAGTGAGACAAAAGGTAAACCATCAGAATTTGAAATTATTTTTTATCAGGATAATTTAAGGTATGAGTATTGTCTCAAAATAAATTTTAAAGAGTTTTTATATGAATCTTTGAGCGTTTATAAATCAAACAAGCCTTCATTGATATTTGAAAGAAAAAATGAAAATGAAATAAGTTATATTGAATTTGGAAATAGTGAAAACATTGATTCTGCTATTAAAAAAGAATTAGAAATAAAATGTTTAAAAAATATGAGCGTGTTGTCATCTTATGAACAACTTAACTTTAAAAATGTTCACATTGAAAATTTATTAAGGTTTACCAATAGCATTTGGCCAATCTTTAATTTGAGTGAATTAGGTAAATCGAGTATTTATGAATTAATAAAAGAAAAAATACATACAAATAGTAATTTTAAGGATGAAATAATAAATAAATTAAAGATAGCGGATTTTAATATAAGCAATATATCAACTGAAAAATATGAAGCAAATAATATTGAAAATATTGAACAAAAAAAGGTATCGCTGACAAGAGTGAATTATATACATAAAGTAATGGAAAATAATAATTTAAAAGAATATATCCTTCCAGAACAATTAGAGTCCCAAGGAACCATAAAATTTATATTTACAATTGGAATATTTGAATTATTAAGTGATGATAGCATCTTTTTGATTGATGAGATAGAAAATTCTATTCATCCTAAACTTGCTATCTCCGTTATAAAAAATTTTATATCTAATAGAAAGAATTCACAGCTTATATCCACAACACATAATGATACATTTCTTGAATATGATGATGTGATAAGAAAGGATAATATATGGTTCGTTTCAAAAAAAGAAGATGGCTCAAGCGATGTCTATCCGCTCACAGATTTTAACGGAGTCAACAGAATATCATCATTAAGAAAGGCATATCAATATGGAAGGTTTGGGGCTATACCTGATATAGAAGATTTATGACTAATTACAGAAAATCTGGGAATAGAATATTAAAAAAGGTTTTATATTTTTACGGCGATGGACTGACTGAATTTTTTTATTTAAAACATTTAATGAAATTAAAACTAAATCATCCTGATAATTTTTCTATTCATTTAAAAAGAGCAGATTTTGGAATAGGTAATTCGTATAAAAAAATTAAAAGAAAAATAAAAGATATATCAGAATCAGGTAGAGACTACCTCGCATTTTATATAAAAGATGTGGAAAATAATTTAGACAGCTATAAAAAGTTAAAAGAAAATAATAAAAATAAAAATCTGTTTAGGGTTCACTGAAAAAGTCTATTTGAGCAATAAAACAAGGATTTTCGTTATGAGGCGAAAAGACGACCGAGCATACTACAAAGTAGTCTGTAAGCGAGTTCTGACGAAGCCGTAGTAGAAAAGCATTATCTTTATTGCCAAAAGAAAGATAAAAAAATGCATGGGTTTTGCAACATTACTTTAAAAATCGTGCACTTTTAAAGCAATAATACACTATAATCGAGACAACTATTCATTTGGAAAATTATCTTTCGTTAGACTTTTTCAGTGAGCCCCACGATAACAAGCAATCCTTCAATAGAATACTGGTTCTTATTACACTTTGAAGATACAAATAAGGTATTTATTGCAACCGAATTAAAAAAATACTTAAAAAAATATATCCCTGACTATTCAACTGATGAAAATTTTTTAGAAAGGGAAGATTGGGTTAAAAATATGAGTGATAATATTTCTATTGCCTGTGAAAGGGCTGAAAAATATACAAATGAAAATATGTCATTTACCAGTTTCCCCCTTCTCATATCAGAATTAAAACCAAAGTAACCTACGCGGTTACTTTCGGTGTGGGATCAGCTAATCTACTAACTCCACTTTGTATTCAGACCCGACTTCTGCATTTTTTAAATAAAATATAGACTTTATACATAAAAAATTTATATAAAATTTAAAATAGTTTTCCTTCATTCTGACACGATCGTATGGAATTTGAGAAGAGTTAATCATCGAGATGAAGACAGATAAACATCAAGATGAATAATTGAATAAAAGCGTTGTAACCTTTTCAACCTACGAAGTTGGCCAGAGGTTTTACTGTAAAACTCAAAACTCATAGACCTCTTCAATGCCACCTTGTTTAACTGATGGAATTCACTTATGTTTTTTTAATCTTGTTATTCTCTAATTCTGCAGAATTAGAGAATAACAAAAACGACTTGATGCTAAAAAAATGTGGAAGTCAGGATATAGCCAAAGCTGTTTTACTCACTGCAGTCCATTATTATATACTGCGATTTTAAAATGCAATTGACAAGCATAGAAAAATTTTAAATTTTAAATTCCTCGCCAGGATTGTGTGGCTCAACTTTAAAGTCTTTAAATAAATCCTTATACATCTCTTTATGCGCCGTGTGAATGGGGATTATCAACTTCGGTCGCATAGCAGTGACTAATTTTAGCAACTCTTTTTTATACGCATGACCGCTGGTGTGAATCTTAATTATCTCAATCTTATTATCGTTCCAGAACTGTTGATCTCGTTTTAAGTACCCATCCCAGAGAGAATAAATAAGAACAGGTTTTTCACCTTGAGTCGCAAGAGAAGCAAAGCTATGCCGCATATCCCATGAATCTTTAAGAATATATTTGCCGGGGGCGGATGATATCTCATCCTTTGTTATTTCGGTACGCCGCATTTTAGCCATAAGATTGGGATACTTCAACAAATTTTCTGTATACGAGGATCGAGTAAAAAAGATTTTAATGCCCCGAGAATTGTAATGCAGGCTATTGCCGGGTAAATCCTCATACATTTTGAGTATAAAAGCGGTATATGGATCTATAACTAATGTTCTTCCAGAGGTTCGAGCTGCGGTATATGCCGAATGTAGGCGGGTGAGATTCTGGCTTGAGCAAGCAAAAAAAATACATCCAGCGTGTTGTGAACATACTTTAGATATTCCCACTTTAACCGACTCCTCGCTGGGGTAAAGCCCTTCACTGCTATTTATATTGGTTCCCTCAAGTAAAAGGCAATCTATTTTCCACTTACGGTTCAGCATCTTATTAAACATATGAGGATTGCTTAAATGTCCGGCGATATCGCCCGAGTAAAACAGTCTTTTTTTAGACTTTTTATCTAATACCAAAAAAGAATAAGCCCCAGCAGCAGAATGATCTGCCTCAAATGGTTCAACTGTGAATTGACCACCCAACGGGAAAGGGGAGTATGGTTCACACCCTAAGATGCGAGCCTTTATGGGTTCAGCCTGGCCAAAAAGGGTCGCTGCAAATATAATTTTACCAGTTGTCCTATGCGCATATATTTTTAGTTTCGGATTCACATGCGACAGAAATCCATAATGGTCAGGATGCGAATGGCTGAGAAGTGCGCCAGTAAAACCGAGAGGTGTGCCTTTGTATAGACCTTTTATGTCAGGAATGAACCCTGCCTTAATTAGTTCGTCTGTAGACTTTCCCTTAAATTTCTTCTGGAAATCGGGGTCATCTGGCGATCCTATCGGCCAACCGAAATCTATAAGGATGCGATCTGTTTCTGATGTAACCTCAACGCAGTTGCCACCTATTGTATTTGCACCTCCGTGAAGTTTAATGTTCATAAGTTATTCTGGGAATAGATTCCTCTTTTGACCTCTTCTAATGAGTTATATGATTGTATGTCGTCTAATTTTTTTAATTCTGGTATATTACTGTCGTCGTCGAATTTGACCTCACCAGATGGTAACACCCAATACGATGGCATTGATAAGCAAGAGCTCAAGTTTTCATCGTTCAATTTTACAGTGAACATTTCTTTTAGGTTTTGATATTTTTCAAGCGTTTCGTTTGAACTCAACTGTGTTTTCCAATAGTCTCTTGGGGCAAGGACTATGGGATAGACATGGCAGACTGGACACGAACAATTTTTATCTTCTATGTCTTCTTTTTTGAGTTCTCTTGATTTCCAAATCTGCGCTGCATTAATTTGTTTTATGACCAATTTTTTCATGTTTTCATCCATCAAATACTTTCCTAAAACTATGCCATAAGCGAATGCTTCCGGGATTGCATAACTAATGTTTGTATTCTTTCCAGCCCGGTTTTTTACCTCAATAGCAAAAATATTTAATTCTTTTTCTGTTTTCTCAATGCCTATTAGATCACACTTGATTTCCCGTTTTCCTATTCCGTGGCTTCTGCGTAATAAGGGCGCTTCAAAGGAAATTAACTCCATTTGTCTCGGTTCTCCATTTGTTCCATTATCAGGAAGATTTATTCTATCAGCATTAAAAAGAGCTCTTGACAAAGAAACCTCACTATTAACATCCTGATTAACATCCTTACCTCTACTTACCGTTGCTTTTAATCTGCCGTTTTCAATTCGTTTCTGGTGCTTTCTGCCCTTAACAATAAATATCCCGTCTCCTGTTTTTTCGTTATGAATCATAATATCGTTTGCCTTAGTGCATTCTATTAATTCATCGAATAGATCAGATGGATTAAATGATTTATTAAATCTTTCAATTAGATCGCTTAGATAACTCATTGCTATACCTCCTTAATAATCTGTGTGTGTTCAAATATTGTGACCAATTAGTTTCTTTTTTTCTGCTTACTCAATTATCCTTTTCATCCTTTCCCAGTCTTGGAGCCGGACATAACGTTTATCACGACAAATTAGTGTCGCAATTATTTTATCCGGCATCCGTATATGTGCCTGAATATAGTAGGTTTAGGCTCATTAATCTGATTCAGGGCTTTTTCAGCCGCCATGTAAACCTCGGCGGTGCTATCTTTTAGACACCTTTTCAAAGGCTCAATTGCTCTACGGTCACCGATATTTCCCAGAGCCTCTGCAAACATTGCCCTTTCTTCCCCTTGTTCATCCAACAACCGTTTTATCAGGACAGGAACAGCCTTGCGCACCTTCATTTTCCCCAAGAACTCTGCAGAAACTCGACGGATATGAGGATTTTGGTCACAAGAAAGTCCCCTTATCATTTTAGTTACAATTATAGGACTGGGACTGGCAATCTCACTCAATGCTTCCACAGCAGCCAACTGGACAAGTTCATTTTTATCTTTACATGCCATCAAAAGCGAGTGAACGGCCCTTGGGTCCTTCAGTTTTCCTATCGAAACGGCAGCATATCTCCTGACATACCATGACCTATCGTTCAGTGAACTAATTAGGTGTTTTAGGACTTTAACATCTCCTATAGCCCCCAATGCTTCTGCGGCAGAACCGCGAACAAGCCAGTGTTCGTCATTCAGCATCCTGATAAGGTGCTTTGCCGCCTTTTTCGATGCTACCGCGCCTAAAGATACCGTTGCATTAAGACGAACCCTATAATCTTTATTGTACAAAAAGGGAAGCAGAAACTCAATGGCAGCAGTTCGCTTTAATCTGTCTATTGTTCTCATTGGATGATACAGTTGATTGAAGCATTTATTCTGTCCGAGGTGTGTAATATGCTCAACTACCGGACCAATCGCTTTGGTATCATCCAGCAATTCCAGTGACCACATTGCAGTAGAACTGTTGTGGTCTTTTTCCTTGAGCATATCTATGGCTGGTTTAAGAGCGCGGGAATCTTTTGCATTTGCAAGATACATAATCGCCATTGCTCGTGCGGGAAATGTCTTGGTTTGGAGGGCAGCAGATAATGCATCCATGGCCTTTTTATTTTTGGTTTCTCCTAAAGTTATCGTGATATTACCCTTGTCGCCTTTCAGCATCTTAATGAGTGTTCTCTGCACTTTCGCGTTTTTTGCAATTGCTTTTCCGCATAGACCGAATGCAGCTGATTGTTGAACTATGGGATTTCGGTCTTTCAATGCCTCAGATAATGCCTTATCCGCCCTCATACTTGTCGTGCGTTTTAGTGCCCATCCTGCCTCACGACAAATATTTGGATTTGAGCTTCGCAAAGCTTTTATCAAGAGAGGCACCGAGATTCTCTCTTTCATCAAGGTAAGTCCCCATGCCGCTCTACTGGCGATAAAGCGGTCCTTATTTGTTAATTCTGCGAGTAATCCCTTTGCGACATCCACTGAATTGGTTTTGCTTAAGAATTCCGCTGCCATTTCTCGTAAAAGGCAGTTTTGCGAGTAAAGATGGTCGTGAACCATTTTTTTATCATTATTCACTGCCTTAGTCAATATCTTCTTTTCCATAAATACCTCCAATAAAGACATAATCTCAAGTATTAACACTTGCCTTTCTGACTTGTCCTTTTTTAGTTATCGTTCTGTTTGTTTTTGGACAAGGTCTACTATATATATACGAAATTGGATTGAAATTTTTTCACGAAAAAAAATAAATGCTTATTTTATATATCTTTTTTGTGTATCACAAGATGCGAACAGACACCGGTCAACCCACATCATACTCGCCTTTATCGTAATAAGCATTCCCGCGGGTATTATAGGTATCTACATCCTATTATATCTAATTCAATTACTTTATTATAATCTTGTCATTCGTAAATAATGTGAAATTTACCAGTGAGAGTAGCGTATTAGTTGTCTGGTTATTTAGTTGTCTGGTTGTTTAGTGGAAACAGAAGTCAGAAAACAGATGACAGAAGACAGAAAGCACGAAACAGAATTTAAGAAAATTCCCTATTTGTCTCTCCTCTGACTTCTGACCTCTGTTCGCTATTTTGATGGGGATTTGTCGTTTTCTTCTTGACCTCAATCTTAACCTTAACCTGTCGTTAGAATGTGAACTTTAAGTGTTTTGAATAGCAATTTTTTATTGTCCTAAATCTCCACTCTTAGAGTTTTTCATTGCCCCCTACTTAAAAAAATATATCCCTGACTATTCAACTGATGAAAATTTTTTAGAAAGGGAAGATTGGGTTAAAAATATGAGTGATAATATTTCTATTGCTTGTGAAAGGGCTGAAAAATATACAAATGAAAATATGTCATTTACCAGTTTCCCCCTTCTCATATCAGAATTAAAACCAAAGTAACCTACGCGGTTACTTTCGGTGTGGAGCATTTTCTCCTTCGATTAATTGGATTTCTTCCTGAGTAAGGGAGTAAAGTTTATAAACTAACTACAAGAATCTGTATGTTTTTATTTTTAAATTCATCCTTCAGCTTGAAATATCCGCTAAAATAGAAAAAGCCAACAAGGATGTAAATGTTTTCAATGGAGTTAGATATGTTTGATATTGTTTGTGCAAGAGTCTTTTCTCTGTTGGTTATAAAATGAGTATATTCTTTTCCCATCATATAATAAGATTATAACAAAATTTGATATTGACTATCCGGAGGATTTCTGCTAAAATGTATTTGGATATAACGCCACCTCAAATAGTTTAGTTTATCTAAGCGTCCCTAAAAGGGTAAGAGGTGGCGTTTCTATTTAGGCCATATCTGAATGTTCCTTTCTTTTGCTTTGATAAATTCATAGTAACATTGCCAGTCTGATTTGTTCTGGACTTTTCTATTTATTATTCCAGATATGTAATCTGCTAATTGAAGCAAATTGTTTGAATTAGATTTTTGTTGCTTTATCTTTTTTATATAATTATTTTTTTCCGTATTAATTTTTCTCTTTATGTATGATGAAAGTCTATTTCTGAAATCAGGAGTTCCAGATCTGTCTAAAATTATAATTGCATCTTTAAGGTATTTTATTGCATTATTAAAAACCATATGACAGGTGTATTTATAAAATGATTCTTTAGAGTTAAATCCTTCTCCCCATAATTTATCTAAAGATTTGTTTATTACAACAGAAAAATATATAAAATCATATTGTTTTATGATATTTAAAAATTTTATTCGAATATTATGAGAGTTGGTGGAAAAATGAAATTCAAAATTCTGATTAAGTTTTAGTTCCTTCCGTAATTGGTTTATACTGTTATCACATTTTATTGCAACATTATTGTTTTCAAAAATAATAAGCGATACTATAAAGTAACGGCTTGAACCATTGTCTATCTTTCTTCCAGTATCTCCTGATTCATCTATAAAAGCTAACATATTAAATACTCTTTATTATCTATATAATATTAATAATAAGATTATAACAAAATTTGATATTGACTATCCGGAGGATTTTTTTCTGATAAGTCTTTTCAAATGTGATAAAATAGATTTATATGAATAATTTAATTGAAAAAAAGTATAAAGAAAAGACTATATACAAGGGCAAGGCGATATCTTTTAGAGTGGATACAATTGTATTGCCAAACTGTAAAAAAGCAACAAGGGAGTTTATTGATCACCATGGTGCTGTGGCATTGCTTGCTGTTGATGACGAAGAAAATTTTATTTTCGTAAGACAGTATAGGTATCCAGTAAAAGAGGTTACTTATGAGATTCCTGCTGGAAAGCTTAACTATAAGGGAGATAACTTTTTGAAAAGGGCAAAGGCTGAGTTAGAAGAAGAGACAGGTTATAAAGCGAAAAGTATAAGACATATGATTGATTTCTGGCCAACACCAACGTTTTCAAATGAGCTTCTAAAGATTTATTTAGCCACAGGGCTTGTTGAAGGTAAGAGTCATCCTGACGAGGATGAGTTTTTAAATGTAATAAAGATTAAGTCAACAAAGGCGATTGATATGATTAAAAGCGGTGTTATAAAGGATGCTAAAACGATAATAGCTATCCTCTATTATTTTAATTTTATAAGGAGAGGTCTATGACGGATATTGATTTAAAATCTGCCGACGCTATAAGGGTTCTTTCAATTGATGCTGTTACAAATGCTAAAAGCGGTCATCCAGGTATGCCACTGGGTGCTTCAACCATTATTTATACTATTTTCAAGTATTATCTGAGGTTTGACCCATCCGATCCTAAATGGATTTTTAGGGATAGATTTGTGCTTTCAAGTGGCCATGCATCTGCTATGCTTTATTCAACGCTTCATCTCTTTGGTTATGATCTAAAGATAGAGGAGTTGAAGGCTTTCAGAAAAATAGGTTCGATTACCCCCGGCCATCCTGAGTATGGTCATACATCAGGTGTTGAGGCAACAACCGGGCCATTGGGACAGGGGATTGGTATGGCTGTTGGTATGGCTTGGGCAGAGAGATATTTAGCCAAAAATTTTAATAAGAGTGATTGCAGTGTTTTTAACGGAAGGATTTTTGCACTCTGCGGTGATGGCGATATGATGGAGGGTATATCGTATGAGGCAGGCTCGCTTGCAGGTCATTTAGGGCTTGGTAATCTTGTTCTTGTTTATGATTCTAATAATATTACAATAGAGGGTAAAACCGATTTAGCCTTCAGCGAGGATGTGGGTATGAGGTTTAAGGCATTTGGATGGAATGTTATTTCTGTTGATGATGGTTTTGATATAGATAAGATAAGGAAAGGGCTTGATTCAGCTCTTGCTCAAAATGAAAGGCCAAGCTTTGTTATAGTAAAGACTAAAATAGGTTATAAGAGCCCAAAGGAAGGTTCTAACAAGGTTCATGGTGAACCGCTTTCTGATGAGGAGGTTGATGAGACAAGGAAGAGCCTTGGCTGGGAATATAAGGAAAGGTTTTATGTTCCTGATGATATAAGAAAAAATTTTATGACTGTTGTTGAGGAAAAGAAAAAGCAGAGAAAGGATTATGATAAAAGGCTTGATTATTACAGGAGCAGTTATCCTTCTGATTATGAAAGGATGATCAGGTGGTTAGAGGGAAGGTTTGATATCGGTGATATAGATTTAAAAGATCTAAAACCACTTGCAACAAGGGAGTATTCACACATAATTATCAATGAGCTTTCAAAAAGTGTTGAAAATATTGTGAGTGGTTCAGCTGACCTTGCACCTTCAACAAAGACAAATATAGTTTCAGACGAAAAAAAGAACATACACTTTGGAATAAGAGAGCATGCTATGGGTGCTTTTGTTAACGGCGTATCGCTTTACGGTATGATAAAACCATTCTGTTCAACATTTCTTGTTTTTTCAGATTATATGAGGCCATCAATAAGACTTGCTGCACTTATGAATATATCGCCTGTTTTTATATTTACTCACGACAGCATTGCTGTTGGAGAGGATGGGCCAACGCACGAACCTGTGGAACATATTATGTCATTGAGACTCATACCTAATCTTTATGTCATAAGGCCTGCTGGTTTTTATGAAACGCTTATGGCTTTTAAATTTGCTCTTAAATCAAAGAAACCCGTTGCACTTATTTTGACAAGGCAGAAGGTCAGTCCGCTTGTTGAGTATAAGGATATAACAGTTAAAAACTTTTCATATGGGGCTTATAATGTCATAGAGCACGGCTCACCTGATATGATTATAGCTGCAACTGGATCAGAGGTTGATTTAGCAATATCTGTATCAAAAGAGCTTTTAAATGAAAACATAAAAGCCAATGTTGTTTCACTGCCTTCGGTTGAGATGATGAAGGAAAACGGTGAAAATTATATAAGAAAGATTTTTCCCCTGAATGTTAAGAAGTTTGTTATAGAGGCAGGAAGGACTTGTGGCTGGAGTGATATAATAGGGGACAGGGTTTATTCCTTTGGGGTTGATAACTTTGGATACTCTGGAAATGAAAAGGATGTATATAAAAAGTTTGGGCTTACGGTAGCTGATATAAAGTCAAAAATAAAGGAGATTATAAATGGTTGAAAATATACTTGTTGTTGGTGCTGGAAGGATGGGTGGTGGAATATCAAGAAGGCTGATGAAAGCTGGCTTTAGACCATATATCTTTGATATTGATTACTCAAAGGCTAAAGAGGTTGCTGGCAAGAAAGGGAGGGCGTTAAAAAATTTCAGTGATTTTAAAACTGAAGGGAGAAGGGTTGTATGGCTTATGCTACCGAGTGGAAAAGTTACTGAGGATTATGTCAATAAATCAATAGAAATACTCAGTAAGGGTGATGTTTTGATAGATGGTGGAAATTCAAAGTGGAGTGATTCAATAAAAAGAGCTGATATGGTTTCAAAGAAAGGGATATATTTTGTCGATGCAGGGGTCAGCGGTGGGCTTTATGGTGAAAGGGATGGATACTGTGTTATGGTTGGTGGTGATAAGAAGGGTTTTTCATTGATAGAAAAATATCTCAAAGCCATAGCCCAGAAGGATGCTTATCTTTACTGCGGTGATTCTGGCTCGGGGCATTTTGTTAAGATGATCCACAACGGCATTGAGTATGCTATTATGCAGGCTTATGCTGAGGGATTTGAACTGATTAAATCGTTTGATGGTTTAAAAACTCCAACATATAAGATAGCAGGGCTTTTCAACAGGGGAAGCATAATAAGGAGCTGGTTGCTTGAACTTGTATATGATATATTAAAAGAGGATGATAATCTCAACAATATAAAGGCTTACATAGATGATTCTGGTGAGGGAAGATGGAGCATAGAATATGCTCTTCTAAAGGCGATACCTGCTGAGACAATAACCGATGCAGCATTTAGGCGATTCAGATCAAGGATGAGCGAGCCATTCTCAGAAAAGCTTATTGCGGCACTTAGAAATAAATTTGGCGGGCATAAGGTGGTTAAAAAATGAACGAAAAAAAAGGAATGTGTTTTGAACTTTTTTCAAATGGTGTTGCGTTCTGCCTTTTTGGTTCAACTGGGGATCTTGCTAAAAAAAAGATTATAAAAGCACTCTTTGATCTGTTCTCAAAGGAGTATATAAGGGAGAATTTTTTTGTCATAAATGTTGCAAGCAGGGATTATGATGATGAGAGCTTTAGAAAATATGTTTCAGAGGTATTGAAAACAGAAGGGGTGAGTGAGTCTGATTCATTTCTCCAGCGGAATTATTATTTTAAACTTGATTATTCTGATCAGGAATCTTATAAAAGGCTTGTCTCAAGAATTTCAGAACTTGAAAAAAAGTATGAACAGAATGTTAAAAACAGAATCTTTTATCTTGCCATACCGCCATCATCAATAAAACAGACGATATCAAATATCAACAGCTCAACAGATTTAAAGGATGGGAAAAACAAAATAATAATTGAAAAACCATATGGAGAGAACTTTTGTTCAGCAACGCTTTTGAACAGATTTATAAAAAAGCTTGATATTGAGGATAATATATACAGGATAGACCATTATCTTGGCAAGGAAGGCGTTTTAAACATACTGATAGTAAAGGCCTTAAATTACTTGTTTTATTCAACATTTAATAATAAATTTATTGATAATATTCAAGTGACTGTTTATGAAAATGAAGGAGTTGATGACAGAGGAAAATATTATGAGGGGATAGGTGCTTTCAAGGATATGATAACACATGTGCTTGAGATGCTCTCTTTCCTTGTTATTCCCCCTCCATCTGATATGAGAGCAGGTGAAATAAAAAGTTCAAAGTTGGAATTTTTTAAAAATATTATAATTCCGGATAATGATTTTATATCAAAAAATTATGTTAAGGCTCAGTATCTTGCAGCTGAGAATATCAAGGGTTACAAGGAAATAAAAAATGTTTCACCAAACTCATTCACAGAAACATTTGTGGCTTTCAGACTTGAAACAAAGATGGATTATCTAAAAGGTGTTCCGTTTTATATAAAGTTTGGTAAAAGGATGAAGGAAAAGCTTACAAGGATTGATGTTGTATATAAAAAAAGTGATAATGATTTTTCAAAAAAATATTTTATAGATGAGCCAAACGTTCTTACATTTGTTATTCAGCCTGATGTCGGAATAAAATTTTCTTTCAATGCCAAATCTGCCGGAGCAAAGTTTTGTGTTGAAAGCACTGAACTCAAAAAAGATTTCGGCAGTAGCAATTTAATCATATCGGATTATGAAAGACTTATAATTGATGCAGTTAACGGTGATAAGACACTTTTTTTAAGCTCTGATGAGATGAGTTGTATGTGGCGATACATAAAGAGGATAGATGAAATATTTATAAAAGATGGTTCAAGGCTTGAATTCTACAAGCCGGGTGAAGTTATTGAGAGTGCTGATAATTTAATAAAAAAGGATGGGAAAAAATGGATATACATTTAAGCTATGCTGATATGAGTATCATATCAGATGAGGCATTGAAGTTTTTTAAAATGGCATATAACAAAGCCTTGGAAGAAAAAGGCTTTCTGTCGGTCATAATAGCAGGTGGAAAAAGCCCTCTCGTGTTTTATGATAAGCTTTCAGCTGACACTAAGATTGATTTCTCAAAGATTATATTTTTTATATCTGATGAAAGGGTTACTGATGATATATCAGAACTCAACTATGTTTCAATTTCTGAAAGACTTTTTAAAAATAAAAAAAGTTATAACTTCAAAAGAATATTGGTAGAAAAAGAGGATGCATTATCACTTTATAATAGCGAGGTTAAAGAGTTCCTTGAGAAATATAAAAGATTTGATATATCATTTTTAGGTGTTGGTTATGATGGACATATTGCTTCACTTTTTAGAAATGAATATGATAGCACTGATTACGTAATAAGGACAAATGCTATAAACTATAAAACGCGCAACAGAATAACACTTAACTATTCTGCACTCAATTCCTCAAGATTTACTGTTTTTATTGTGAGTGGAAAAGAAAAGGAAAACACATTAAGAGCAGTTTTTACAGGTAAGCTTAAACTTCCGGTATCTAATATCACAACACCAAAATATTATTTGATAGATTCTTCAACCGTAGCAAATCTTTTTATATGAGTGTTTCTCTGGAAAAAATCCCCCATCTCCCAGGGGTCTATATAATAAAGGATAGGTTTGATAAAATAATTTATATTGGAAAGGCTAAGGACTTAAAGAACAGGGTCAGCTCATACTTTACAAAACAAGCTGAGTTAGCATTTAAAACATCAAATATAAAACTTTTTGCATCAAAGATAGATTTTATAATCTGTGACAGTGAACGAGAGGCATTGATTGTTGAAAGAAGGCTTATATCTGAGTTCAAGCCATTTTTCAATACTATATGGAAGGATTCAAAGACATATCCATATGTCGTTATAACAAAGGAAGCATTCCCTCGTCTTATAATCACAAGAAAAAAAGGACTTAATGGAAATTACTTTGGTCCTTATCCAAAGGTTGAGGTCGTAAAAAATCTTATTGAAAAACTTTTTGAGATAAGGCTTATAAACCTAAGAAGGTGTAAGTTTAATTTTTCACTCAAAAATCCTCTCTCAATTAATAAAAGAGAAAAGTGTCTTTATTACCACACTGGTCAGTGCCCTGCCCCATGTGATAGTAAAAGGATATCACAGAAGGATTATATGAGATATGTAAAAATTGCTTCTGATTTTTTTAAGGGAAAGCATAGCAAGCTTATAGATGATTTTAATATAAAGATGATTGAAAGCTCAGAAAAACTTGATTATGAAAATGCAATCAAATACCGTGATTTTATAAAGGCAATAGAACATATATATGAGAGAGTTAGTGTTAATGAAACAAATTTAGACCAAATAAAATCAAAGCTTGATTTTACTGAAACTCTTCTTAGTTTAAAAAACATATTAGGGCTTAAAAAAATTCCTTACCATATAGAATCATTTGATATATCAAATCTTTTAAACAGATGGGCTGTTGGAAGTTGTGTATGCTTTGTAAACGGACAAAAAAATCATCAACATTACAGACACTTCAGGATAAAATATATCCCTCAAAAGGGTGGTGGCAATGATTATCAGATGATATATGAGATAGTTAAAAGAAGAATAAGAGCCGCAAAGGAAAGCAATGAGCTTGCAGATCTGTTTTTGATAGACGGTGGAAAGGGACAGTTAGCTATGGCAGAAAAGGCGAGAAAGGAAGAAAATGCTGATATAGAACTCATATCGCTTGCAAAGGAGAACGAGGAGATATACACATTGAAATCATCAACTCCATTTGTTCTTCCAAGGGATTCAAAGGAACTATTATTTCTTATGTCAGTGAGGGATGAGACACACAGGTTTGCAATAACATATCATAGAAAGATAAGAAGCAAGGATTTTTTGATATGACGGAAAAGGATGTTTTAATAGAGATGAAGAAATATCCACTTTTTTATCAGAAGGTTTGGAAGTGTGTTATGAAAATTCCTTCTGGTGAGGTGAGAAGTTATAAATGGGTTGCAGAAAAAATTGGAAGCCCAAAGGCTTTTAGAGCTGTTGGACTTGCACTTAAAAAAAATCCATTTGCCCCAATAGTTCCCTGCCACAGGGTTATACGAAGTGATGGTAAATTAGGTGGTTATAGTGCTTCTGGTGGAATAACAAAAAAGAAATCACTCATTGAAAAAGAACGGTATTAAAACTCGGGCTTAAGGCTTCTTGACATAAGCGATGTAGCCGCATCCTTAGGATTTTTGTCTTTGTATAAAACTGAATAAACTTCCTTTGTTATTGGCATATCAACATCAACCTTTTTTGAAAATTTATATACTGCATAGCTTGTTTTTATACCCTCTGCAATATGATTCATACTGGTTATTATATCCTTTATCTTTTCCCCTTTTCCAATTCTGTATCCGACAGTGTAATTTCTTGATATATTTGAGTTACAGGTTAAAAGTAGATCACCTATACCGCTTAATCCTAAAAATGTTATATCCTTTGCCCCCATTTTTTTACCCAACTTCCTTATTTCGTTCAGTCCTCTTGTTATGAGTGCTGCCTTTGCGTTGTTGCCAAGCCCTATAGCATCAGCCATTCCCGCAGCTATTGCCATAACATTTTTTAAAGCACCTGATATCTCTATACCTATTATATCATCGTTTTCATATACCCTGAAATATTGAGTGTTTATAATCTGTTGAAGATATTTCCTTACTCTTTTATCCCGTCCAGCAATTGTTGTTGCGGCTGGTTTTTGGGATGCTATCTCTGTTGCAAAGTTAGGACCTGATAAAACATATACATCCTTTTTTAATACATCCTTTAAAATTTCAGAAGGCCTTTCAAATGTGTTAACCTCAATACCCTTTGAAAGACTGAGTATATAGTCAGTCTTAATTTTTTTATTTATTTTGGAAAATGTATCCCTTATAAACTGTGTAGGTACTGCGTTTATTATAATAGTTGAATTATTTATGCAGTCATTTATATCAGAGTACGCCTTTAAATTTTTAGGAAGTTTAACCCCTTGTAAGAATAGTTTGTTTTCGTTATGTTGATTTATATCTTTAACGACCTCATCCTCCCTTGCCCATATGTTAACATTATGTCCTTTTCCAGCAAGGAGTTTTGCCATTGCTGTTCCCCATGTTCCTGCTCCTATAACTGATATGTTAATCTTTGTCATAAAAATATTATACAATAATCAGCTTTCTTAAAAAATTTGCTTTTCTGACATTCGTTCTTTTTTGTCGATTTTTTGGTAAGATCCGTTTTCATCTTGATGTTTATCCGTTTACATCCTGATGATTTTTTTAATTGATGAAATTTCTTCCTTTGAAAAATATCCTGCTGCCATAACTATTAGAAAATACATTATAAAGACAAACATTTTGATCTGAATATAATTGCACAGGTTCATAATAAAGGGAAGTTTTACAACTCCATAAGCAATCATTGTAAATATGAAAAGAGAAGAAAATTTCTTTAAATTATATTTCACAGGATATATCTTTTGGTTTACGAAATACATAAACACTGCAAGAAAAAAATATGATATTAAAACAGAAAGAGCTGACCCATAAATTCCTAAACGAGGTATTAAAAGAAAGTTCAATGATATGCTGAGTATTGCTGATATAATATTTGCATACATTGTATAATATGTTTTTTTTGTTATCATAGCCCCTATCATAAAATTTATATATAAACCATTGAATATATATCCCAACATAACTATTGGAACTATCCCAATTCCAGACCAGTAGTTAGGGCTTATCAGATATACGTTATGGATTGAAATTTTTATTATATCTTCAATAAAAAGACTTAAAAAAAGCCATGACAAAAGAACGATAAAGTTAAAGTATTCAAAGACTTTGCTGAATGTTTGTTTGGAGTCAGGAGCATCCATCTTTTCCATAACAAACGGCCGCCATGCAAAATCAAACATAGAGATTATAAGGTTTATAAATATTGACAACCTAAAATTTGCCTGATATATTCCTACATAATAGGATGATATAAGCATCATCATTATCGGTCTGTCAACCAACTGGACTATAACAGAACTCATTGATGATGGAATATATGGAAGTGAATATGAAAGCATTTCTTTAAAAACTGGCATATCAAATTTAAGGTTTATATATTTAAAATATTTCCATAAAAAAAATATCTGTGAAAATGATGATATTATGTTTGCTATGAATATCCCCTCACCTCCCATTTTAAGGTATTTTAAAAAAACTACATTTAAAATAACATTTAAGACAATAGAAAATATCTTTATAAAAACAAATGTGAGTGATCTGTGTTTCATCCTTAAATCAGTAAGTGGTATTATTGAAAGTGAATCAAAGTAAAGTATTACTGCGGCGTATATAATAAATGAACTGTATGTGCTCATTTGAAAGACTGATGATATCGGTTTTGAAAGAATGATTAAAATGAATGAAAGAATAAATGATGAGAAAAATATGGATGTAACTGTCATTGAAAGGGAGTTTTTCTCTTTAAAATATCTCATATATCCCTGATTTAAACCAAGTCCATATATCACATTAAAGAACGCTATTATTGAAAAAACTGTTGCGACCACGCCGTATTCATCTGGCAGAAGATAATAGGTGTATAATGGAAGGAGTATGAAGTTTAAAAATCTTGCAAGAATGGTTGAAATACCATATATTATTGTCTCTTTTCCTAATTTTTTTATATCTCCAGCCATAAAAATAGTTTAGCAAATTTACATTATTGGGAATTACTAACTTATGTTTCTTCTTAAACAACTATCTTCTTAATTTATCTGTCTAAATCTTGATTGTATCTGTTTTTATCCCGATGAATCCGTTTACATCTTGATGATTAAATAACTAATTAGCCCTAATGATTATTATTTCTGTGTATCAATTCTGTTAAATATCTTTATTGTTATGTATGAAAGTATTATATTCCATATCAGAATTATTATTATTGATCTCGATACAGGAAACTGTGCATAGTTTAATAGTATTTTTCTTATTATATCAACACAGTATGTAAATGGATTTATCACAGAAAGAGCCCAGACTGTTGTGTTTGACTTGGAGATCTCAAACATAGCATTGCTGAAAAAAAACATTGGCCAACTCACAAAACTTACGACAAGTCCAAAGCCTTCCATAGTTTTCATACCACCACCTATGGCAAGCCCTATTGTTACAACCATAAAGCTTACAAATCCACAGGCAATCATAGTTAGTATCATCTGAAGGATACTTATCTTCAAAACAAAAAAATTTCCTATAACCAATATTATTAGCATCTCTAACATCGCTCCTATAACCCCACCTAAAGCTTTACCTAAGAACAGAGATGTTCTTGATATCGGTGATATCAAAACTTCTTTTAAAAAATCCATCTTTTTATCCCATATGATATAAAGTCCGTATCTTATTGACGTGAAAAGTATATCCATTCCTATGATACCTGGAAATATAAACTGCTGATATGAATATCCCCCGATATTGGCGTTCTGATTGAGACTTTTACCGATTACAAAAAGGAACAAAAGCGGTGAAATTATCGATGATATAATTCTTTCCTTCTCTCTTGAAAAGACTAAGAGCTCCCTTAAAACTATTGCCTTTATTCCGCTTATCTGTATCAAATTATTCATCTAACTCCTCTATTTTTTTGCCAGTCATTTTTAAAAACACATCCTCAAGCGAAGTTTTTCTTATCTCTATATCATCAATTCTTTTAACATATTCTAAAATTTTGTTCAAATTTTTTGTTATTTCCTTTGATGTTATAATATATTTATCATTTTTCAGATCAACACTTTTTATAAAATCAAGGCTTCTTACTCTGTTATCATCAACAATTCCTTTTATTATTAATATCTCATCACCTATTTTTTTCTTAAGATTTTCAGGTGTGTCGAGTTCTATTATCTTTCCCTTGTTTATTATCGCTATTCTATCACTCAGGCTTTCTGCCTCTTCCATATAATGAGTGGTAAGTATTATCGTTATATTCTGCTCCTTCTTTACTTTTTTTATATACTCCCATATGTTTCTTCTTGAAAATGGATCAAGTCCCACTGTTGGCTCATCAAGAAATAAAATCTTTGGCGTATGAAGAAGCCCTCTTGCTATCTCAAGCTGTCTCTTCATACCACCTGAAAATGTTTTTACTATATGATCTTTTCTCTCATAAAGATTAACTGTTATTAATATATCCTTTATTCTTTTTTTAGCAATTTCTTTTGGCATATTATAAAGCATTGAATGGAGATAAAGGTTTTCCTTTGCTGTCAGTAGGTCATCCAGTGATGGTTCCTGAAACACGATGCCAATGTTTTTTCTAACATCAAGTGGTTCCTTTATTATATCCTTTCCGTTTATAACTGCGGTTCCTGACGTTGGTTTAAGTATTGTTGTAAGTATGCTTATCAGTGTTGTCTTGCCTGCACCGTTTGGCCCTAAGAGTGAAAACACCTCCCCCTGCTTTATATCAAAGCTAATCCCAGAAAGTGCATCAACTTCTTTAAATTTTTTTGTTATATCTTTGATGTTTATTGCATTCATAGAATACTGCCTAAAAATAAATTATATAAAATTGTAAGGATAGAGGATAAAAAAACCCCGTTAAAAGTTGGACTTCTAACGGGGTTAGTATCACTATTTAATTATGATTTAAAAAAGTATTCCTAAGCTTGCTACTACCTGTCCCTTTTCTGGGTATTTGTCACCATCTATCTCTGTCTCTCCGCTTGATATACCAGCAGCAACATCAAAATGAATATATGCAAATGTCAGCCCGAGACCTGCTGTGTACATCGTGCTTGAGTTTGAGTTGGCTAAGTTTTTCATAAGCCCTAACCTTAAAGGAAGGTTGAATGACTTCCTGTTAATTATATTTATCTCCGTTCCAAACGCAAGCTCCCTTGATTTATATCCGTCAACCTCAGTGTCATTTTCAGTCAGATCAACATCTGCTGATAAATGCCACCAGTTAAATGGTCTTAAAGAAACTCCAAACCTTGCCTGCCTGTCTAATTTATACTTTCCTGTTGGTCCATCAAAACTCGGTGAGTTAATGTTTCTTATTGTCAACCCAAGAGTTGGATGTAACGGAATCTTTGGATACTTCTGGTTAACATCCCATAAAAATCCGAGGTCAAAGGCTGGCTTCATTGAACTTTCCTTGTTATCAAGGAAATCGTCAAACACATCCTTTGTCTCATCTTCTTTCAAAAACTCAAAGGTTTTATTGGCAATATTACCTTGTATAACCTTAATGTTTCCACCTATTGCTAAGCCCGGTAAAAAGTTTACATACCTACCATACCCTATCGCTGCCTCAAAAAATGATGCCGCTTTAAGGTTTATATTTGATTTGTTATCATCAAAGGAACCACCTGTTGCTACATTTTTAATAATCTCTCCAGCGTCACTTGAGTATTGAACTGCTTCATTAGAAATCTCTGTTAATTCTCCTGCTGAAATCCCATTAGTAATAGCCTCATTGGTAAGAGCATTGGCTAAATCGGTTGAATTGCCGTATACTCCTGAAAAACAGTTTACTCCTGTTCCACAAAATAAGTCTTCTATATTACCAAATCCAATGTTATCTATCGCTTGAGAAAGATTATTCCTTGCATCTTTATAATCCGGTCGAGTTATAGTTGGATCACCTGTACCTGTCGGAAGATTTGAACCTACTGTTGTATCGTCAACCACCTTTATATTTCTTGAGTCAATAAATGGATTTAGCCCTGCTGCTGTATAGTTATTAATTGACAATGCTATCTTTGAGATTTTTAGGTTTAATCCACCAGCAACTTCTATGAGGCTTCCTGAATCCTCATTCTTATTAATTTTTTCTAATGAACCGAGTGTTTTAATAAATGCTGACATCTCATCAGCATTTACCTTATCTGTTGAATTAGATTTTCTTACCCCATCTATCTGATTTGCAACTTCTGTTATATTGCTTACATTATCTAAAAGCTTTCCTGTAACCTCAATCCCTGCACCAACAGGTATCTCAAGCCCGCTAAATGTCTGGCTTGAAACCTGAGCCAAACCTGCAGGGTTCCAATACTGAGCTATCGGACCTCTTGCCATAGCAACATATGCCCCACCCATACCCATAGGTCTTGTTCCAAGCACCTGCCACTGCTCAGCCCATACTGATACAGCTGAAAGCGATAAAATCGCTACTATTATCTTTTTCATTACTCCTCCCTTCTAATTCCTGAATATATGTATTATTGTAGTAATTAAATCATATAGTGTCAATGTTAACAAGGTTACATATCAATAATTTAAATAGAAGGCTATTTGTGATACAGATTATCATTATTTAGTTACCTATGATAAAATTATAAACCTCTTTCCAACTTCGTAAGTTGAACATATAACTCCATTTACAAATTTTTGTCCAACTTCGTAAGTTGGATAGGTTATAACGCTTTTATTCAATTATTCACCCTGATGTCTATCTGCCTTCATCTCAATGTTTTCCTAAATAACTAGATAACCAGATAACTTTTTTAGTGTCCACTAAATACATCCCTTTCTAAACCTGTTTGATTCTATATGGGCAATACGAAGTGGCTCTATTATTCTGTATTTGCCGATTAGTTTTTTAACTGCTTTAATTGATGATGATATATCAATAAGATTTCCGGGAGAGACAAAGACAGGTTTAGTATTTTCTCTCGTTCTTAAAACAGCACCTATCTTATCACCATTCTTGTCATATACATAAGAGAATGAATTTTTTTTATTATCTGGTTCTTCATATATACCATATAAAAATGACTTTGCAACACCTATGGTTGGCTTCTTAACCTTAACCCCGAATGCCACAGCTATCCCGCATCTCCTCGGATGAAGTGTTCCATGACCATCAATCAAGATTATATCCGGTTTATTACTAAATTTTTTATATGTTTTTAATATCAAGGGCATCTCCCTGAACATTAGAAATCCTAGTGTAGTGTCCCTAACAGTTCTTTACATTTGACTGGCCAATTTTAGAGCCTGCCTACGCCGAAGCGGCTTCGGCAGGCGGGCGAGACAAGAAACGAGGAGCGAATATAGTGGGACTATATGAGCGACGAGTGACGCAGTCGCAGCCGAAAAGTGGCCAGCCCCTTTGGGGAGGCTCATCTTTGGCCGCATACTTCGTTGCTTCTCGCTTACCCCGATAAATCGGGGCTCGTTCGTCGCGCCTCGTATCCATCTCAAATCTGAGCCTTCAAATATCAAGAAATATTAGGGACACTACACTAGAATATATGGGAATCTTACCCTTTCAAATGTATATTTTTCCTCAATTATTTTAAAATCTCTATCAAGCATAACCCCAACACAGTATCCATCGTCATTATCAAAAGATATATCAAATGCAAGAATTTTTCTAAATTCCTTGTTATATGGCTTTATCTTAATCTTTTTGTATATTGATTTTTGTATCTCTATAAGTTTTTGAGTATCCATAAATCATCATGATGAAAACAGACAGGACAACACTAATCTAATCAGATGCCAGAAAACAGATATCAAAAGTTAGAATTTAAAGGAATTCCTTGTTTGACTGAACACTAACCACTGAATACTTTCTTTATTGCTTCATCCTAACAAAAACGACATCAATGCTTTCTTCCGTTTTTATCATCCCCTCTTTATCCTTTTGAATGAGATTTAGTCTTTGACTGCCTTCTTTTTCAACAGGCAGAACCATCTTTCCACCATTTTTAATCTGTTCCAGAAGTTTTTGAGGAATCTCATTTGTAGCACAGGAAACAATTATCTTATCAAATGGTGATTTTTCCACCCATCCTTCTTTACCATCTCCAATCTTTAGATAAACATTATTATTTCCATATCTTTCTATTCTTTTACTCGCAAACTCAAAAAGTGAGTCTCTTATATCAATTGAATAAACCTCTTTTGATAATTTTGAGAGTATTGTTGTCTGCCATCCTGTCCCTGTTCCTATCTCAAGAACCCTATCCTCCTTTTTTATATCAACAAGAGCAATCATTAAAGCAACTACATATGGCTGTGATATGGTTTGTTCTGGAAGTATCTCAATTGCACAATCATCATATGCCCTTGTTTTAAGACTATCTGGAAGAAAGTAATGTCTTTTCACTAACTTTATTGCAGCTATTAACTCAGTATTTTTTATACCCCTCCCCATAATTTGATTTACAATCATATTTTGGTTTAAATAATCAAAGTATTTTTCATATTTATCGCTTAATATCTTATTTATATCTATTTCCATATATTATTTTGAACCATAAAGCATGCCTCTGTTGTTTCTATTCCATATCCTTTTGCTTTTTTTACCGCTTCCTCTGACTCTGATCCCGGCTGAAACCATATATGATTTATCCCGAGTTTATGACATTCATCAACAATCTCTTCGCTAACTGCTGGCGGAACAACTGTTATAACTAAATCGATCTTTTTAGGAATTTCACTCAAAGAATGATATATTTTTTCCCCATTCAACGAGGCTAACTTTGGGTTTACTCCATAAACATCATAATCGTTTTCTACAAGCGATGTAAATATCTTATATCCATATTTATTTTTATTTTCGCTTACTCCAACAACCGCAATTGTTTTATCCTTGAAACTCATACAGTCTCCATACAAAATTTTGTTCTCTGACAAAATTTTCAGTTGTTACTGTTTTACTGTTCACTAACCATTAATCACTGTCATCTTATCATCCATCATTGTTGCCTTTTTTGCATCATCCGTGAGCGCTTTTATGTCAATCTCACTTCCAACCGCTTCTTTCATCCATTTCATCGGTGTGATATTTCCTAACTGACATATCCTCTTCATATCCTTTCCTATTGAAACCTTCTTGAAATGGTTTTCTATCTGATGTGCTATTATATGGCCTATGGTATAATCAGGAAGATAAAGCGATGAGAATATCATATGTGAATATATAGCAAGCACAGGTATATCCTTAACACCGAACACAGGATAATAATACTTATTCCATATATTCTTTGAAATCTCTATAACTTTATTCTTCAGCTGCTCTGGTGTAAACTTTTTCGTTTTATACATCCATTTCCATACATACATATCCACAAGCGAAACACCTGCAATCTCCCTTGCATCCCAGAATATCTGTATGTCGTTTAAATAGTCTATGTTTTTATTTCTTTCAATCCCTAATATATCAAGCGACTTGTTCTGAAAAACAAAAGCCATCGCCTCTGTAAAGGCTATGTTTGGCACTCCGCTCAAAAGATTGTAATCAATATCATAAAGTGAAAAGTTCTGCTCGACACAGTGCCCTAACTCATGCATAGCAGTGTTGAATGACTGCCAGTTCATATACTTTGCATCAACAAGCCTTGTCCTTAAGTGAGCAACTTCTCCTTTAAAAGCTGGTCCCCACGCATGCCCAGCTCCTCTTGCAGGGTCAACCTCTATTCTTGATGCAAGCGTCTCGGCTGTTTTAGTATCAAAGTCTAACTTAATCAATATATTCTTTATTCCCTTTTGAAAATCATCAATCGTTGGGTATATTTTCTTCACCATCTCATCAAGGTTTATCCCATCATCCTGTGCCACAAACCCGTTATACCATATATCAAATGGCTCAAGATTTCTTTGAAGTCTTTTCTTTATTAAATTGCCGACAATTTTACCTGCATTATCGCTCAGTATATCAATCATCATTCCTTCTGCCTTATCAAAAGGAATCTCCCTTGTGCCACTGAATATTCTGTCTATATAATTGTCATAAACCAGATTGTATTTATCTTCCTCTCTGTTTGCCTCAAACATATTTTTAAGGTTATCATATCTCCTAAGGTCAATCTCTGTGTTTTTTTTGCCATCAATCTCATTTGAAAAAGGGTTGTATGCCTTTGCCTTTTTTTCAATAACCTTTGATGGAATCTCTCCATATATAACCCTTTCCATAAGTTTGTATATCGTCTTCTGCTTCTTTATTCCAAGATCCGATCTATTGGTATAAAAGCTTTTTAGTTCATCGCGGAGTCCCCAGTGGCTTATAAGCAATAACTTATCATCAAAAAGTTTTCTGTTATCATCACTCAAAACAACTCCCATAGGAATGTTATATGAATAAACGAACTCCTCAGCCTTTGATGTCGCCTTCGTTATTTTTTCAGAAACGCTTGATGGAACCCTTGAATTAAACGCCTTTGTCATCCTGTTTATTCCCCAATCCTTTCTTGTCATAAAGTTCATATTCTCAATCACATATTTAAGATTATCAATCTTGAAGTTCAAAAGAATCAAAAAAGCTATCTTTGTTTTAAAAAGATCCTCATTTAAATGTATAAGCGGATTAAGGTTTGCAAAATACCTGTCTATGTTTAAAAGCTCGCCTCTGTCCTCATCCAGCTCAAGCCTGAGTCTCAGATACATCGCCGTCATATAACCAAAGTATCCATATTTTTCATTGTATCTATTAAAAATTGAATCAAGTCTTTTTTCTGGTTCAAAATTATTCTCAGCAAAATTTATGAAATCTTTTTCAGTTCCATCCTCCTTCTGCCACAATCTTGATATCTGAGTCACCCCAATTTTTATCCTCTCCCTTTCATCAGGATACTTCTTAACAAGAACTTTTATGCTTTCGTTAATAGTTTTCTTTGACACCATATTTCCTCCTTAGTTATCTGTTTATCTAGTAAAATATTTCAATCTTATAATCCTCAAATCTTTTAATCATCATCTTACCATTCATAAAAAGCCGTGCCACTTTTATCCATTCTGTTTGAATTAATTATAAAAAGTCCCCAGTATAAAGACTGTGGATCAGCAAAATAGAGATACTCGCTTGAGTTATCCACCGCCTTTGAATAATTCTTATCAAAATCCCTTGTTCTTATATACTTTATCCTTGAATTAAACTCATTATGGACATCTATCTCAGGTATGAAATCAGTAAAATAAGGGACAAGCTCCTCAATATTTTTTGGATACCTGTTGGTCTTAATAAAATAATCCATCAGTGCCTTTCTCACCTTTATAAGAGCTTTATTGTAATCTGTTTCTTTTTTTTCAACACCACTCTCCTTTAAAACATATGAAATCTTATTTTGAGTTTCACTTAAAATATCTTCAATCTGTTTCCTATCATTATCTAAAATTTCTCTGCCAGATATTTGATTTTTAATATCATCAACCAACTTTAATAATTGATTTGAAGTATTTAATGAAACACTAACTCTTTCTGTTTCACTTGAAATGAGAACAATATTATCCTGAGTTGATATCAGAACATCATCAGCCAACGCCATCATCCCGCTCATAATAAAAACCTTTAGAATCATTGCCATTCTTTTCCTACCTTTATAACTCTCATATAGCAAATATCATTATATAAAATAAGTTAATATTAATTTTTATAAAAAAGCAAAAAATATCTTTTTTGATAAAAAGTTTACCCTTAAAATTGTTACGGTTATGCAATCAATTCACTTATTATTCTATTCCTAATCAAATTATATAATTTTTATTTCTCTTTAAAACAAAACGCATTAACCCTTTCAAATTTGCTCTATTTTACCTCTATTCTTTAAAAATTCTCTATAAACTTTTCCCTCGTTTCATATGTTAAATATTCTCTAATTCTGCAGAATTAGAGAATATACTTGGTTTAAATTTGCAACTTTCATCATCAGGAAAGGTAACATCAGAGATTAGTTAGGTTTAACTTTATTAGTGTAAAATATTATAGCATGTTTTTTCACCACAAGAAAAAGATAGATTTGATAAACTGATAATGGAAACAACCCCGAGCGTAACAGCTTGCCACTGTTATTCTGTATAGCAAGGGTGGCTGACGGGGTTTGAACCCGCGACCTTCCGGGCCACAACCGGATGCTCTACCAATTGAGCTACAGCCACCATCTTTATAATAATATTCTACAAAATTAAAGGAATAGTTGTTGTAATAAAATTATTATATATTAAAATAATAAAAAGGCACCTAATTGAATGATTAAACAATTAATTTATCCTTGCTTCCTAAATAACTAAACAACCAAATGACCAAATAACTAATTTGTCTGTCTTCATTTGATTTTTATCTGTTTTTATCTCGATGATTAAACAATCAGACAACTATCCTCTTTTTCTTCCTAAATAACCAAACAACCAGACAACTAAATAACTAATTAGTCCGTCTTTATCTTGATGATTACATACTGATGATTAAACAACCAGATAACTTTTAGAGTATGCTCTAATTATTGTTAACAAATTCCATTAAGTTTTTTTCAAAAATCGACAAAAAAAAGACGATCGTCTTTTTTTTGTCGATTTTTAAATATACACATTCCCATAGGAGAAAACTTAGTTTTAACACTAATTTTAAACTAAAAATTTACATTTTTGAGACGATCGTCTTTTTTTTGTCGATTTTTTATATCAGACAATAAATAATAAAATTGTTTTTCTAAACAACGAATTTGTTCTTGCTAAATAACCAAATAACGAGATGACTAAATAACTAATTTTCCCTTTCTTCCTAAATAACTAAACAACCAAATGACCAAATAACTAATTTGTCTGTCTTCATTTGATTTTTATCTGTTTTTATCTCGATGATTAAATAACCAATTTGTCTGTTTTTATCTTGACTTAATCTGTCTTCATTTGATTTCTATCTGTTTACATCCTGATGATTAAAAATTGTAAAATAGTTTTATGATAAGAAAAGCAATAGTAGAGGGTAAGTTTTACCCTGATAATAAAAAGGAATTAATGTATTTTCTTTCTTCTTCTTTTGAAAATGGAGAAAGAAAGAGTAGGATAATTCTTACACCACATGCTGGATATGTTTACAGCGGGAGAACTGCTGCAAAGAGTTTTTCACATTTGATCAATGACTTTGAAACTGTAATAGTGATAGGGACAGCTCATACTATGTATTTAAAGAGGTGTGCCACTTTAAGGGACTGTGTGTTTTCAAACTGTTTAGGGGATGTTAAAACTGATGACGAGGTTATTGACATTCTTCTTGAGGACGAAGGCTTTGAAAATAACCCCAAGGCTCATTTATCTGAGCATTCTGTGGAGGTTCAGCTCCCATTCTTACAGTTTCTTAAAAAAGATTTCAAGCTGGTGCCAATTGTATCAAATTCTGAGGATAAGAGTGTTTTGTTATCAGCAGCAAAAAAGATTGCTGATCTGATGAAAAAGAATAAAAAAATTGCTCTTGTAATATCAAGTGATCTTTCGCATTACCCACCATATGAAATAGCTTATATTTCTGATAATGCTATTGGTCTTTCTTATGATGCAGCAATTGCTAATAAGAATGTTGATTATTTTTATCTTACAAAGGATCTTCTTTCCCAGAAATACAGAAAATTGCTTGACACTGTTGCCTGTGGATTTTCTCCTATGGTTGTAGGGCTTGGCGTTGCTTATTTTATGGACTGCAATGAATTTGAAATAATGGAGTATACAAACTCTGGCGACGTGACTGAGGCAAGGGAAGAGGTTGTTGGATATTTGAGTGGCATGTTTGTAAAATCTAATAGAAAGGATTTTAGATTAAATCTTGATGAAAAAGAGAAGCAGTATCTTCTTGCACTTTCAAAAAAATCAATAGAGAATTATCTTAAAACAGGCAATTTTTTAAAAATAGATTATTTCCAGTATCCAAAGTTAAATCTGCCTGCTGCTGTTTTTGTTACTTTAACTATTGATAAAGAGCTTAGGGGATGCATAGGATGCCTTGCTCCTCATATGCTTCTTGGCGATGCTGTCATAGATTATTCTGTAAGAGCTGCTTTTGAGGATCCAAGGTTTGATCCACTTACAGAAGGTGAGCTGAAAAAAATAGACATAGAAATTTCCATACTTTCGCCACTTAAAAAAATAAATAACATATCCGAGATAAAAGAAAATGTTCATGGTGTTTTTGTGAAGAAGGGATTTTTAAGTGGAACATATCTCCCTCAGGTATGGGAAAACTTTTCAAATAAAGAGGATTTTTTGAGGTCACTTTTCGATGATAAATCAGGAATCGGTTTTGAAAACATAAATGCTCCTGATACTGAAATTTATATCTATACTGTGGAAAAAATCTAATTGTTATTCTGCTTTATATGTAGAGTCTATGTATTTTATCCTTTGAACTACAACAAAGCTGGTCATAGCAGCAATACCAATCACAGCTCCCAAAGGCCCACCCAAAATAAATCCTAAAAGCCCTGCCGCAAGACCTACTGTGATATAGTTTGTTTTGTTTGTTTTCATATCCTTTAATACCTTCTCTCCAAACGTTAATTCTTTTGGAGTATCAGTGCTTTTTGATATAGTAAGAGATGGCTTAGGTGCCGGCTTCGCATTTACGGTATTAACTGGTGCTGCTGAATTTGTTGTGGTATTATTAGAACTATCTATCTGTGGTGTTGGCACAGGAATATTGGTTTTTAATTGAGGAGCCCCATCAAAGGCTAAAGAGGCATTATCTGTGGCCAGATCAGCCTGTTTCAAAGCCTCATTTGCAAATGAAAGATCTAAATACATAAAAAGAACCGATAAAGAAATAAAAACTGATAAAAACTTTTTCATACTACTCCTCCTAATATAAATAAATTATAAAACAATAAATTATAATAAACAAGAGATATTGGACTTGTTTGTATATAGGATAAAGGACCTATAAAAATGGAGAAGTAGATGATTAATAATTGGGGTATTGGTAGAAGGATAGCTCTTTCTAAACAACTAAACCACCAGATAACCAGACAACTAATTATTCTTTCTGCTTTTCTTCCTTTACAACTATCTGATAGGATATGTTCGATAGTTTTTTTATTTTATCTTTTATCTGACTATTGATCTCATCACTTTTTAATAGTTCCAACACTGCTCTCACAGTTGGTCTTGAAACTTTCTCATATAAATCGTTAGCTTTTAATATTTCTACAAGTTCATCAGTGCTTTTAAATTCATACTTCATATTTTTTTCAAATTTAAGATTCAGCGATGTGTCATACAACTCATTATTTTCGCCCATCATTGAAATAATTTCTTTCTCTATTTTTTTCTTTTTGTCTTCAAGCTCTTCTATATTATTTTTAAGTTTTATGAATTCTGTTGTAAGCTCGCTCAATGAGTTAGTTTTTTTATCGTTATAAACAGGACATACCTGTTTATAATCACACCATGAACAGCTTTTTTCGGTAGGCTTTGGTTCAAATTTCTTTGATTGAATGTTTTCTACTGTCATTAAAACCCTTTCCCAGAATCTTTCTATTTCAGTGTCATTTGCTCTTGAAAATTCAACAGTTTTCAATTTTTCAACATAATAATATACCATTTTATTTACTTCAACTCTTTTTACATTTTCATTATATTTTTTATTGATTTTCTCAATCATCTGGGGATCTATCTCAGAGATCTTCTGATAAAAATAAAGTTGATCATTGTTCCTGTTTCCTTCTCTACCTGTTTTATAATCAACTATTGATATTTTCCCGTTGCCCTCGTATTCTATTTTATCAGCTATAATATTAGCAACTATATTATCTATAGGAACAAATGTTTTATACTCAAGAAGAAATGGTATTTTATCATTATCCTTGTGCTTTATATAAAAGTTTTTTATTATATTAATTGTCTTGTTTATATCAAGATTCTCAGCTTCCTTGGTTGCATATCCCCTTTGATCAAATGGTATTCTTTCCCACTCAGTTTTTAAGTAATTTATCAGCTCGGTGATATCAGGTGGTGGAACCCTTGAATAAAAAAATTCAAGTACAGAATGAACTACTCTTCCTAAATAAAAAAATGCTTTCGGTTTTTCAGGTATCTTATCTATGTATTTAAATCTATACTTTAAGGGACATTCTGAGTAGAGTGAAAATTTTGAATAGGAGAAATAAAAATCCTTTTTTGATCTTGTTTCAAAGTGTTCTGGCTCTTTTTCTTTTTTTTCTTCTGTGTAATTAAATATATCACCCTGTATGTAATTGTTGTCCATATTTAAAGCTCCATTTATCTATTATATAATAAATATTTTAATATAATTTTTAAAAAAATAAAAAATCAAGATTTTGTAAGTCTTGCTGTGTGGGTATATTCATACCCCCACCAGGAATCGAACCTGGATCAACTGCTTAGAAGGCAGTTGCTTTATCCATTAAGCTATGGGGGCAACTTATGTAAAGAAAAACATATACAAACTACATCGATATATATATTTTATAATTTTTTAATGTTTTACAAAAGAGTTATTTAAATTTTCTAAAAAATTTTTAGCATTTATTGCTGCTATACATCCGCTCCCAGCAGCTACAACTGCCTGTTGATAAATTGGATCAGCAGCATCGCCGCAGGCAAAAATCCCGCATACTGATGTTTTGTAATTCTTATCAATTATTATATAGCCACTGTCATCCATTTTTATTTTACCCTTAAAAATATCAGTGTTTGGATGATGCCCTATTGCTATAAAGACGCCACTTAAATCTATTTTTTTTGTTTCTCCTGTTTTATTGTTTTTTAGTATAACCCCGTTAACCTTTGTATCTCCAATTATTTCATCAACAACAGTATCATATATTATTTCTATCTTAGGGTTTGATTTTAGCTTTTCCTGCATAACATAGCTTGCTCTAAGTTTATCCCTTCTGTGTATTATATAAACCTTGTTTGCAAATTTTGTTAAGAACAAAGCCTCTTCAACAGCAGTATCTCCGCCACCGACAACGCATATGTCCTTCCCTTTATAAAAAAAACCGTCACATGTTGCACAAGCTGAAACCCCTTTGCCCTTAAACTTTGCTTCCCCTTTTACACCAAGCCATTTAGCGTTTGCACCTGTTGCGATTATTACCGAACTTGCTGTATATGTCTTTTCACCTGAAATAACATTGAAAGGATTTACATCCGTTCTTATCTCATTTGCCCAATCAGTTACAATCACGGCACCCATTTTTTTAGCCTGATTCATCATTCTATTCATCAGATCATATCCGCTAATTGGTTCATCAAATCCTGGAAAGTTTTCTATATCGGTTGTTAGCAGTAGCTGACCACCAGGTGCTGAGCCAGCAATTATTATCGTGCTAAGACCAAACCTTTGAGCATATATAGCCGCTGTTAGCCCAGCAGGTCCAGCACCTATTATTAAAACATCATATATTTTTTCTTCTTGCATAGATTTACTCCTTGACCTCTGCAACTGATGTGTCTGTCTCCCAGAATTTTACAGAGTTAACATCTATTCCTAATTTTCTTATCTCTTCTTTTATAACTCCTGCTATAATCTCTGCTGTAGGGTTTGATGAAGTGAGAAAAAGCTTTTGTGAGTGTTCCTGAAGAGGCTTTACAAGTGGATCATTTTTATGTAGTATAACCCTGTGATCTAAATTTTCATCCAGCCATTTTTTTACAACACTGTTTATATATGTAAAGTCCATTACCATGTCCTGATTGTTAAGGACTTCACTTGCTACCATTATTTCTATTTTACCGTTATGGCCATGAAGGTTTTCACACTTCCCATTATAGTTTAAAAGTCTGTGAGCATAGGCTATTTCAAATATTTTTTTTACTGAAAATACTTTCATAAGTATATTTTACAATAAAATTACTTTGCACAATCGGGGAAGTATCTTATAAAATCGTTATATTTGTTACGATTTTCTCTTAATCTTTTTATTTCTTTCTTATAAAATGACTCAAATTTGCTAAGCGAATATATGTTTTCATATGTTTCTTTTCTTTGTATTCTATAAAGGTTTTGTTGTGGTTCGGAAAAAATATAATAATAATTTTTTTCCGCCTCTTCCCTTGTGATTTCTCCTCTTCTTACCCTCTCCATTTCTTTTTCATAATATAGATTAAAATATTCATCAGAGTCTATAGATGAAAGAGATGCTTTAAGTTTTGCATAATAATTTTTAAGTGCTTCTAATTTTTCAACCGGATAGCCGCAAGAGATATCCTGTCTTGATGTCTCCTCATCTATTATATTATCAAACTCCTGCGGTGATGTCATATATCCACAAAGTTTTGGTAAAATTTCTTTTTTTAATAGTTCATCATTATTAATTTTTTCAGTAGGGATGTATGATAAAAGATACTCCATCTTTGAATATTCTGATAGCTGCTCTAACTCATAAAAATAATCGTTAAGATTATATTTTTGCATAATGTTATATATATATAATCCCTTTATAATGGAAATTTCTGTCATTTCTGGAGAATCAGTATATTTTAATGGTATCATTATAATGTTTGTATTTCTTTTAATAATTTTTATACAGTTAGCATCTCTGTTAGGATTGTAGGAAATTACAGCAGGATACTTTGAAAGGAAACTTAACAGATATTCCTTATCTGAGATCTTTATGTTTAAAAGTGCTTTTTGAATATTTGAATCATCTGATACCTTTTTAAGATTTATTGAACAGCTATAAATAACTAAAAGAGGCAATAAAAAAACTATTTTTTTAATCATAATCAAATTATAACAAATTATATTATTTAGGGTTCACTGAAAAAGTCTAACGAAAGATGATTTTTCCAATGAATAATTGTCTTGATTATAGTAGATTATTGCTTTGAAAGTGCACGATTTTTAGTGTAATGTTGCAAAAACCTTGCACTTTTTTGTCTTTCTTTTGGCAATAAAGATAATGCTTTTCTACTACGGCTTCGTCAGAACTCGCTTACAGACTACTTTGTAGTATGCTCGCTCGTCTTTTCGCCTCATAACGAAAATCATTGCTTTATTGCTCAAATATACTTTTTCAGTGAACCCTATTTAACAGTTCCATTAATTCTGTCATCTGTTCTCAGCTTTTGAAATTCTTTAAAAAACTTGTTTACAAGGTTCATAGGAAGGCCAACGATATTGTCATATCTGCCTTTTATTTTTGTTATAAGGTAATCATTTCTGTCTTGAACAGCCCATCCACCTGCTTTGTCCAAATGCTTTGATGCTATATCCTTAAGCCTTTCTGTGGTCATCTTTTTCATATAGCATCGAGATTTTTCATAATCACACAGAAAAATATTTTTTTTGAGACAAATAAGAGCAACTCCTGTATAAACTGACTGCCACCTTCCTGATTGAAGCCTTAAAAGTCTTAAAGCATCATCTGAATTTTTGGGCTTACCAATTATCTTTTTGCAGCAATAAACTATTGTATCTGCTGCAAGAATTACTGATGAAGGATATTTCTGAGCAACTTGAAGTGCTTTCCTATATGCCAAATCCTTTACAAGGAGATCAGGCCTTTTATAATCGGATTTTTCTGCTATGTTTGATGGAATAATCTTAAATTTATAACCGTTTTCTTTCAAAAGTTTTATTCTTCTCGGAGATTTAGATGCAAGGATGAATATCATTTTATAAGCTGTTTGTAAACAAATGCTGCTATGAATATTCCCAACACTGTTGCTGTATCAAATTTAAAGATAAGCCCCAAGGTAAATTGAACGACACCCAAATCAACTGTGGTAGGATTTAAACCTGTGTTTATTGCCGTCGAAATTACTGAGTGAACATTTCCAGTCTGTGGAAACCATATAGCCCCAAGCTTGTTTATAACCATACCAAAAAGAGTCCCAGTAACTATTACAACAAGTATATGTAAAACAGTTTTCATTGTTTGTTTTCTTCCCTATCCTTAGCTATATTGCTCGTAAAGAGTGTATTAGCACCAATCCAGTCAAAATAGGCAGGATCACCATCGGTTATATCCGCAAATACTATTTCAGGTGTAGAATAGTTGTGGACCTTTTTAACAGCTGCTATGATGTCTTTTACCAAAACATTCTTTGTTTTTATTATAAGCATAACTTCCTGAGTCTTTTTAACCATATCATCCCATCTATAAAAGGATGTAAGATTGGGTATAATATTAACGCAGGCCGCTAATCTCTCCTCTACCAGAGTTCTGGCTATTTTATGAGCTATCTCCGGGTTATCAGTTGTTACAAGACATAATTTATATTTTGCCATAATAATATAATACAAAAAAAAATAATAAAGACAATGAGATTAGATAATTCTTTAATTTGTTTAGTAATATATAAAAATGGTAAATTATTTTATTATGGTAGTTATAATAAATCTTAATATGGCAATTGATAAAACGCTTTATATCCCTAATTTTACTAATGGAATGACTGCGAGAAAAAATCCTGATCTTGTATTGGCTGGTGGAAAGGGTGTTAATGTTGCAAGAGCATTGAAGTCTTTTATGGATGATTATTTGCTTATGGGATTCTGCTCGGGATATAGCGGAAGGTTTATTATGAGTTTGATTAAAAAAGAAGGTTTAAAAAGCAAAATTGTTTACCAGAATGATTATGAGAGCAGAACCTGTGTTAGTGTTATAGATAAAAATGGTGTTTCAACTGACTTAAATGAAGAGGGAGCATATATCAGCAGGTCTTCTCAGAATAAATTTTTTGATGCTTTTAAAAAAACTATAGAAAAAGCTGATCTCGTTTCAATTTCTGGAAGGACTCCATATAACATAAAAGGAGAGTTCTACAGAAAACTGATATCAGAGGTTAAAAAAAATAATAAAAAGATATTTGTTGATCTCACTGATGAGTCACTTAAAACCTGCCTTGAAGCTGGCGTTAACTGTGTAAAAATAAATGCAAAGGAGTTTTATGATTTCTCAGGGATGAAAATTTCAGAGGATAGCATAAAAAAGATTTTTATAAAATATAAAAAAAATGGTCTTGAAACACTAATAGTTACAAATGGCCCGGAGCCATCTCTTGCAATAAATGATAACTGCTTTTATGAGGTTTTACCACCAAAAATAGATGATTTTGTTTCAGGCGTTGGAGCTGGTGATTCATTTATGGCAGGGTTTATTTATTCTCAGATTAATAATTATAATTTTAAAAAAGCTCTTTCAACTGCAACAGCGTTTGCATCATCTGATTGTAAGACGTTAGGTGCAGGAATTATCAGTAAGAATGATATTAAAAAATATTATGATCAGATCAGAATAAAAGAAATCAGAATTCATTGACTTCTGATTTCTTTTTTCTGACTTCTGTTTTCTGACATCTGTTTTCCTGGAGGCTATATGAATGAAAAGATTAATGAGATATTGGATAATGCATATAAAGAAGGTAGGAAAAATCTAACTGAGATAGAGGTTTATGAAATATTTAAAATATTAAAGCTCAATGTCCCTTTTTATATATACAAGGATGTAAAAAATTTGGATGTTGATTTGTTTTCTGATGAGATATATAAAAGTTTTTCAAACAAAATAGTTATTAAAATAGTTTCATCAACAAACCTTCACAAGACCGATTCTGGTGGAGTTAAGGTGGTTGAAAAAAACAAAGAGCTGATAAAAAAAACTGTTGGCGAACTCTTGAAGTTCAGTGACCTATCTGGAATTGCTGCAATAGAGTTTCTCCCCCACTCTCCGTTTTCGCTTGGTGAGGAGCTCCTTTTAGGCGCTAAGAGCGATGATGCCTACGGACCGATTGTTACTCTTGCTCCTGGAGGCACTCATACTGAAAGTTTTTTAAAGGCTTTAAAGAGTGATTCTGCCCCTTCGTTTTTGCCTGTTATGAATTTAAATGGTTCTGGTGATATCGTTGATTTCACTGATAATGTATGGATACTCAATTACTGTTTTGGGAAAGTAAGAGGATTAAAGCAGCTGGTTCAAAAGGATGAGATTATTAAATGGCTGGATGCCTTCATTGGTCTTATGAAGGATTTTAATGATGATAAAGTAGGATATTCAATAGAGGAGATTGAAGTAAATCCTTTAGCACTCAGCAATGGAAAGTTTTATGCCCTTGATGGAGTATTAAGATTTAGAGAATCAAAAAATAAAAAGCGTGATATACCATCACGAAATGCTATAAAAAGCATACTTGAACCTGAAACAATTGCAGTTGTTGGGGTAAGCGAAAAAAAGATGAATATGGCAAGGATTATACTTAACAATATATTCAAGGCAGGATTTCCAAAGGAGAAGATATTTATTATAAAGGAAGGGGTTGATGAGATAGATGGGGTTAAGGCCTATAAGAGCATAAAGGATATACCTGTGGAAAAGATTGATATGTACGTTGTATCAGTTCCTGTTGAGGGTGTTATTGATGTGCTTGATGATGTGGCGGAGAGCAAAAAAGCAAATGGAATTGTTCTTATAACAGGTGGAATTGGAGAAAAGAGTGGAACTGAGAATGTTGCAGAGAATTTGATTGCTGTTATAAAAAAAGCACGAAAGAACAATCCTGATTTTGGTTTAAACGGTGGTAACTGTATGGGTATGGTTTTAAACAAAACTGAAATATTGTCCAATCAAGAGGACTCAGTAATATCCAAGGGAATAAATACATTTTTTATACCTGAATACAAGCTTAAATATCCTATAGGTTTTAATCCTGATATGGTAAAAACCGGATTCATAAGTCAGAGCGGTGCATTTACTCTTGCAGTTTTGAGCAAGATTCCTCATATCATACCAGAATACACTGTAACTGTTGGAAATCAGCAAGATATCACAGTTGTTGACTACCTTGACTATGTTGTTGACAGTGATATAAAGCTTATTCTCACATATATTGAGGGCTTTAAGTATCATGATGGACTTAGGTTGCTAAATATAATAAAAAGGGCTAAAAGATCTGGTAAAACATTTGTGCTTTATAAGGCTGGCAGAACATCAGCAGGGCAGAAGGCTGTTATGGGACACACTGCATCAATCGCTGGTGATTATATAATTTCAGAAAAACTTTTAAAGGAAGCTGGGGCTATAGTTTGCGATAACTTTGAAGAGTTCTGTGATATGGCATATCTTTCAAGTTATATATTAAAGTATGATAGGGAGTATAAAAATGTTTTTATGATGAGCAATGCAGGTTTTGAAACAACAGGTATGGCTGATAATCTTTTAAGATTGAAGGCTGCAGAGGCGGGTGAGGAGCTGAAGAAAAAAATGATTGATGTTCTTAAAAAATACAAGCTTGATACAATAGTTGATTTTAAAAATCCTATGGATACAACCCCTATGGCTAATGACGAGGCGATAACTGAGATAGTTAAAAACGTAGCTTCAAGCGGTGATTACTCTGCCGTCTTTATATCAATGGCACCATTCAGCCCAAATATAAACACATTGCCGGCTTCTGAGAGATATCCTGATATAATTGAAAAATCATTTATAAAGAATGTTTCAGATGTTATGAAGGAAACAAAAGTCCCTGTTATATTATCAGTATCAGGCGGAGTGATTTATGAGCCTTATGTTGAATATGCCATAAAAAATGGATTTGTTGTTTTTAGGAATGCAGACAAAATGATAAAAACATTTGAAAAATTTGTATCAAGCAGATAATTAAGATCAGAACAGTGTTTAGTGGCCAGTGAACAGTAAAGGGAAATACATTATTAAACTGAACACTGATCACTAATCACTTGAAATTTTGTCAAAAGACAAAATTTCACTGGAGGTAATTATGGATAACTTCGTATATCAAAATCCTACTAAAATAGTCTTTGGTAAGGATGTGATAAAAAAAATAGGAAAGTCAGCAAAAAATTATGGCAAAAAAGCTCTTCTTGTTTATGGCAGGGAAAGCATAAAAAAGAATGGTGTTTATGATACAATTGTAAAAAGTCTTAAGGATAATAACATTGATTTCGTAGAACACGGTGGTGTTAAGCCAAATCCAGTTTTATCCCATGTTAAAACTGGAATAGAAAAGTTTAGAAAAGAGAATTGCGATATGATAATAGCTGCTGGTGGCGGTAGTGTTATAGATACATCAAAGGCTATATCTGCTGGTGTTAAATACAGTGGTGATGTTTGGGATTTTTTTGTAGAAAAAGCGAGAATAGAGGATGCTGTTCCAATAATTGTTGTTTTAACAATTCCTGCTACAGGTTCTGAGTCCAACAGTGGGTGTGTTATAACCAATGAAGAGACAAAGCAGAAGTATTCCGCTGGTTCTTTTTTACTATTTCCAAAGGTTTCCTTCCTTGATCCTACTGTTACATTTACTCTTCCAAAGGAGCAGTCAGCATATGGTGCAGTTGATGCAATGCTTCATATATCAGAGGGATATTTTACGACAAAGGACATTGATTCTATAATAACAGATAACTATGATTATGCGCTTATAAAATCAATTGTATTGGCAACCGACAGAATAATGAATGATCCAAAGGATTACAATGCAAGGGCATCATTTATGTGGACAGCAAGCTTAGCTTTAAATGGTGGGCAGTCATTGGGATACAAGGGAATGGAGTTTATAAACCATGTTATTGAGCATTCATTGAGTGCAATATATGATATTCCTCATGGATTAGGACTTGGAATCCTGTTTCCCGGTTTTTTAAAACATCTGATTAAAAAGAATGGAGAGAAAGCAATTAAAAGGATTGTTGATTTTGGACGAAATGTCTTTGGAATGGAGCTTAATGAGAGCAGAGATGATGCCTTTAAGGTTATTTCAAAAATTGAAGGCTGGTTTAATGAGATTGGAGTTAAGACAAAACTTTCTGAAAATGGCATTCCAGAGAAGGACTTTGATATGATTGCTGATAATGCCAATGAACTTGGCAAGCTCTGGGGATGGAGTTATACAAAAAAGGATGTTCTTGAAATACTTAACTTCCAGAAATAATTAGACCATAAACATATGATTTTTTTTATTAGATGTTGTTATAGGTTATAAAAGCTCTGTTTCCCCTGATTCTTTTAACTTAAAAAGTCGGATATAACAAACAATACTATAATAACTATTTTTATTTTATTAACCCAAATGTTTCAGTTAAAGCCATGTTGTATTGAAAAAGAGCTGTATAAAATTATCATGGCAGTTTCATTGGCAAAAACAGTGTTAACTGAATTTTTCGGGTTAATTTTCTCCATCATCCCCTCCATCTCAAATCTGAGCCTTCAAATGACAAGGGGATATCAGGGGTACTACAATAGAAAACACTTATAGATTAGAATAATCTTCAAATAGATTATTTTTTTATTTTAAGCGTTTTTATTATTCTCTTAAATGTGCAATCCATTTGTTTGTTGTGAGAAATCTCTTTCGGCACAGGAATAAAATGCATACCATGCACACCACCACCAAGAATAATGTTATAATAAAGCTCATTCCCAAGTGATGTTAAAAGTTTGCCCTGATAAAATCCTTCATATTTCAAAAGTATCTCAAATATATCACCATTTCTTAATATTCCATATATAGCCTTTGCATAATCATCGCTATCTGGATAAGGCATATCAAGCATAATAAACCTGTATCCTCCTATATCTATTTCACTTCTTTTATATTTATCAATAGGCAGATTTATCGTTGAATATAAAATATTATCATATGTTATTTTTTGATCATTTTCAAATCTTTTTATTAATTCTTTATCTATCTCTACATCCTTACCATCCGGTGTCCAATTCATATAATTATATTTACCTGATTTAATGTTTTTTAGTAATCTCTTCTTGAAATATTTCTCATTCCATATATTAAGTTCCATATTATTTTCCAAATTATTAAAATAGAAAAAACTGTAGAATGTATCCCTAGTTAGATCTCTTCTAGTAGAAAGAAAGCCTATCTCCCTTGAATCTTTGAAATGTAGGTATTCAAAGCTTAGATATTCATTGTCTATCTTTTTTACCTCACCATTGCACGGTGTAAGATTGTATACAAGATTATAGTAAAACTTCATAATCCCAGGGTATGTTGTCTTTGGTCCAGTTATTAATAAAATAATATAAAGTATCCCATATACTATAAGTATTGCTGCTATTGCTATAACACATATATAAGTCTTTCTGTATTTCTTAATAATTTCTTTCATATCAACGTCCATCCCAGTTTACATCTGCATCATGAGGATATGGTGGTGGACCTGGAGGAGTTACATTTATTTCTCCATGATGATTATGTTCACCACTATGTTCACCTGCATTATTAATAGTATCCTCTAAAGAATAGTAATCAATTGAATCAGGTATTTTATCAAGATGAGCATCTGATAACGGTGTTATCTTCCTATCCTTACAGTATTCTTTATATTCTATCTTTGCACTATCTCTTATTTTATTAAAGTTATCAGATATGTTTTTATACTTAAGCCCTGAATAATAGATATCTCTATCATTTATATTATAGCTTATACTTATAAATCCATGGAATGAATAAACTCCCCTGAAATCTAACCATTCTGTATATGGATTGAAGTTTAAGTCTTTTATATAACCGTTATCATAATTAAAAACTTTATTCCAATTTTCATTAAAGTTTTTTATATATGGGAAATCAGATTTGTTTATCTTTTTACCTCCATTGTTTTTATAATCCCACACAGCTTTAAAGAATCTTTGTTCAGAGATAAAATCAAGTATATTTTTATCCTTTATCTTTGACTCATCAAAAAGATAAGGGTATTTCTTAATCATAGCTTCATATGTCTGTATCTGTGTTAAATATGCTTTTTCCTCAGATATATATTTAAGAGCTACATTTTTATTTGTGTTTCCTACATCTTGGAAATCCTTGTGATGTGATAGTTCATGGGCAAGAATTATTGCTAAATATGCAGGAACAGAAGGATTTGACATATAGACATCTTTAAACTTGGCATTCAACATTATTTTTGGACCTGATTTAAAAAATAAAAAAGATGTAGAAGGAGTAGATTCAGCTCTTAGATTTTCTCCTCCATCCTTCCAGAGTATTTGTATCTTATCCTTTAACGAATACAACTCTTTCCCGTTTTCAGAGGAATCCCTTATAAGATTAAAGGCTTTATCTATTATGTTTTTCTCTTTCTCATCTGGAGTCCCATTAACAATGACCTTGGATTGTAATAGTATTTCATCTGTGACATTGTTAATAAGTGGTTCTGGTATGATTTTTTTATTATAGCTTATTCCATAGTTGTTTTGTGAAGTTTTATTAAAATAATTATTACTGATATCAATAGAGATTTTTACTGAATTTTTATTGCTTCCATCAAATATATTATTGAGTGTTTGCTCATCATATGATTCCACATCAGAGAGAGCTCTAACATCTATTTTTCGTTCGCTTCTCTCACTATAAGCTTTATTAATAAATAAAAAAATACTCACCAAAGATAAAGTGACATAATATGTTTTTCTCATATATTTTATAACTCCTGCTATTATTAAATAGTAGATTAAAAAAAATGTGATGTCAAGTGTTTGTAAGAGTCCATAACATATTGGACTTTTTAGAGTTGTTAATAAAATTATCAAGGTAATATTTCAATGGCGATTTATTTTCTATACCATTGTGAGGTTTAATTGTGTTATACCATAAAAGATATTCCATTAATCCTCTATTAAATTTTTCTATATTTTCTATTCTATCATAATTACTATACACATATTGCTCTTTAATCGTCCTGTTGAATCTTTCTACATATGCATTTGATTGTGGATGATGAGGATAATTGAAGTAATGTATTAATTTGTTTCGCTTGATATAATTATCAAAGTACTTCTCAAACTCGCTCCCATTATCTGTTTGTATCCTCTTTATCTCAAATGGCGCCACCTCGCTAAATCTCTTCAAGAAATCTTTTGCATTTAGACTATTTAACTTCTCATACATATATCCAAATCCAAACCTTGTCTTTATGTCTATCCCATTTATTATGTATCTTTTAACTCCATCAAGAAATATATCCAGTGTATCTATTTGAACTAAATCACCAGGATTTAGCGGAATATATCCTTTGCGCCTTTCCTTCTTTTTCTTTTTAACTTTCTTTATTATTATCTTACCAGTTCTAGCATTAAAACTTACTTTTTTATCATTCTCTATCAACCCTCTCTCCTTTAACTCCTTGATGATTCTTCCTATCGTGCTTATACTTATCAGATTTATACCATTTACTCTACAATATTCATCTAATTCTACTTTTATTACTCCCTTACCTGCTCGGTAATGCTCTTTGCGGTACCTTATTATAAATTCCTCTATTAATATGTTTGCTTTTCTCTTCCTTAATTTATGCGGCCTTTTACTCTCTCCCGCAAGTGCCTTTATATCTCCTTCTCTTTCCCTTATTTTACTCTTCCATAAATATATTGTCGATCTACCTACTCCAAATGCCTCCTTTGTAATCTTCCATCCATGCTTATCAAAAAAATCTATTATCTTTATCTTCCTCGCTATTTCCGCCCTCTTCGGATGATTTATCAATTCTCCTATCTTTGAAAGATTATATAATTCTCCCTTCTTAAAATAACTATGTAGGTATATCTGTTGCATATTGGACAACCTCCTAAAATAATAATTATTTTACAATTTTACCTGTTGATAACTGTCCAATATGTTTCTGAACTTTTTCAGTGTTCGTAATCGCCCATAACATCCCTGCCTGCCTATAGCAAGGATAACAGATTACATCTCTTAAATCATTGTAACTTACGATAGCTATAACACATTGATAAGGCTTGCAGGTTTAAAAGAAATATGACAAAGTTGTATGTACATTTAATAAAATTAAATGCTTCTTACAAAAAATCGACAAAAAAAAGACGATCGTCTTTTTTTTGTCGATTTTTTGCATCACTTCTTCCTAAACAACTAGATGACTAAACAACTAAACGACCAGTATTAATTATAATATTTGCAATACTCCAATCTAATGGGTGGTCTAAGTATAATTTATAACAGAGTAAACGAGCATTTTCCCCTTTTGTCTTATATCTTAATAGGTCTTTTTGCCCATTACAAATTTAAAAAAAAGTTTATAATATAAGTACCATATATTTTTAATGGAGGGCAGTTATGTTTAAATGGAAAAAGAGGTTGTTGTTTTTATCTATTGCCTTTATATCTTTTATTTCTTTAAATGCTCAGCAATCAGGGCTTGAAAGTTTAAATATTTCAGAGATAAAAAGCAAGGATATCTCTACAAATATATCAAAGTCAACAGCAAACGATAGGGCGAGGCAGCTCTGGCTTGATGCTGTTGCAAAATACTCTGACAAATCATTTTCCCCTTCTGCTTCAACAAGGCTTGATTCAAGAGCAAACTATATGGTTATGCTCCAGGGCTTTCACTGGTATGCTGATAGCTACTGGTATCATCCAACAAATGGTTGGTGGGGAGTGCTTGCTGATAAATCAAAGGAAATAAAAGCTGCAGGTTTTGGTCTTATATGGTTTCCACCAGTATCAATTGGAAGCTACTATCCAACAGAGTGGTATAACTTAAACTCACAGTGGGGAACAGAACAAAATTTAAGAAATGCTATAAATGCTATGCATCAGCAGGGAATTTATGTTTTAGCTGATGTGGTCTTAAACCACAGAAACGGGAAAAATGACTGGGCTGATTTTAAAAATCCTGACTGGCCAACTACTGTTATTGTTCAAAATGATGAGTGGGCAGGAATCCATGGAGAGCCAAACAACGGTAAAAGTTCCAATTATGATGAAGGTCAGGGCGATGGTGGATGCAGGGATTTAGATCACAGAAATCCTACTGTTCAGAATGATACAAAGATTTTTATGAGATGGCTTAAAAATGATTTAGGTTTTGATGGCTGGCGTTATGATATGGTCAAGGGTTATTCCCCATCGCATATACAGGATTATAACAATGCATCATCGCCTGTTTTTACAGTTGGTGAGGTTTATGATGGTGACAGACAGGTCGTTACAAACTGGATAGATGGTACAGATAACTCTTCAGCCAAGTCAAATGCATCAAGTGCTTTTGATTTTCCAACAAAGTTCAATCTAATAAATGCTATAGAAAATGAGAGATATGAGATATTGAATGATAACGGTAAGCCATCAGGGCTTATAGGCTGGTGGCCAGCCAAGGCTGTTACATTTGTAGAAAATCATGACACATCACCAAGGGATCCAAATTTTATTGCAAGTGCAAGCAAAGAGTATAAAACACAGAGACTTATGGGATATGCATACATATTAACCCATCCAGGGGTTCCTTGTGTTTTCTGGCCACATTTTTTTGACTGGGGAAAGGATTATCAGAATGCTATTATAAAGCTTGTTCAGTTAAGAAAGAAGGCTGGTATCAGCTCTACAAGCCCGATTAAAATTGTTGCAGCTCAGAATGAGCTCTATGTAGCAGTGATTACAGGTGATAATTATTATATTACATTAAAACTTGGAAAAAATTGGGGATGGCAGCCGGGAAATGGCTGGACTCTTGAAACAAGTGGTGAAAGGTATGCTGTCTGGTCTGCCCCTGTCTCAAAGTAGTGATCAGTGGACAGTGGTCAGTGATCAGCAAAACAAAAATAGTGATCAGTGGACAGTGGTCAGTGATTAGTGATCAGCAAAACAAAAATAGTGGTCAGTGGACAGTGGTCAGTGAT
>JAAYVG010000028.1 GCA_012517285.1 Elusimicrobiota bacterium | reverse complement strand
CTTTATTCCTTTCTTTTCTAATTCCTTTATCAATCCTATTTTTTTAAATATATTGAAAAGCCTTTTCATAGCGCTTCCGTTGTTTATATCAGTTTTATAAACAAGTTTCTCGATGCTCTCACCAGTTATATAAAATATATTGTTTTCACGTGTGATATGAAATCCTTTATTCATTGTTACAAGCTTTATATTTTTTTTCTCAGACGGGATCTCAATATCTGGCTTTATACTGTCAATATTTTCAATGATATAATCAAGAAGCTTCTCCACACCATCCCCTGTTGCTGCTGATATAAGAAACACCTTCTCTTTTTTATATTTTGATTTTATCTTTTTAAAAACCTTTTCTGCAATATCAAGATCTGATTTGTTCACAACCAGTATTCTTTTCTTTTTTAGAAGCGCTCGAGAATAATTAGCAAGCTCTTCTTCTATAACACTTACTGATTTTACCGGTTCTATATCATAAAATCCGAGAGGATCTATGATATGAACAAGGATCTTTGTTCTTAGTAGATGCTTTAAAAATTTATCTCCAAGTCCTTTCCCCGAGCTTGCTCCCTCTATAAGACCTGGTATATCTGCAACAACAAAATACTTTCCCTTATGATAGGCTACTCCTATATTTGGATTTAATGTTGTAAATGGATAAGAAGCTACTTTTGGAGTGGCATGAGTTATGATTGAAAGCAAGCTTGATTTTCCCGCATTAGGAAAGCCTACAAGCCCAATATCGGCTATAACAGATAACTCCAGAATAAGAGTTTTTTCTTCTCCCATCCCTCCCTTTTCTGCAAAATCGGGAGCCCTGTTGGTTGGAGTTTTAAAGAGTGTATTTCCCCTTCCACCCTCACCTCCACGACAGGCTAAAAATTTTTCGCCATCAGCTTTAAGATCACACAACACATTATTGTTTATATCCTTTACAATAGTTCCACAGGGAACATAAATAAAAGTATCATCAGCTCCTTTTCCATACTTATTTGATCCCTTACCATGCTCGCCCCTCTGAGCTTTTATATGAGGCTTTAATGCCAGATGTGTTAGTGTGTTTAAATCCTTTGAAGCAACGATATATATATCACCGCCCTTACCACCATTTCCACCATTAGGGCCACCAAACGGCACAAACTTTTCCCTTCTGAATGAGACACAACCATTGCCACCATCACCTGCCTTTAAATAAACCTTTACCTCATCCACAAAATCCTTTATATCCATAAATATTCTCCTTCATATACAAAAACCAAATAAAATAAAATACCCCTGTCTTATAAAGATATAACAGGGGTATCAAAATAAAAGGCTACCGTTATTTAGACGCAGGTGCAGGATAAACACTTACCTGTTGTTTCCCTTTTTTTACATATTCAAACTTAACAACCCCAGGCTTTAATGCAAAAAGAGTATAATCTTTACCTGTGCCGACATTCAGACCTGAAAGGAACTTACTTCCTCGCTGCCTTAAAATAACCTCTCCAGCCTTAACAATCTGACCACCATATCTCTTGACACCTAAATACTTAGGGTTGCTATCCCTTCCATTAGTGGACGAACCCTGTGCTTTGGTATGTGCCATAAAAACTCCTTAGGACAATTGTATATCTTTTATCTTTATCTCAGTTAAATGTTGCCTGTGACCTATTGACCTCTCATAAGCCTTTTTAGGTCTTCTCTTAAAGACGATAACCTTTGAATCCTTCAGATGCCTTATCACCGTAGCAACAACCTTTCCCTTGTTTGATGGAGTATTTGACTCTCCACTTGACCAAAGAGCCTCTATTTCTACATCCTCACCAACTTTGGCGTTAATTTTTTCAACTTTTAAAACCTCTCCTGGTGTTACCCAGTACTGTTTTCCACCTTTTTTTATTATTGCATACATAATATATAATAATACAAAAAAAATAACAAAATTTCAACCCCCAGAATTATCTAATACAAGATGAGCCTGAAATTTATGTTGTTTCTAACATAAATGAGCCTCAAAAATAGTAGTAAGGTCAGATAATAATGCTCTTTAAAAGGTTTTGGCAAAAGCGTTATAATTTGAGTCATGACAATAATAATGGTGATTGGAATCTTAAAAGCGTAGAAGAGATTCGTTTGTTTTTAAAATCAACAACTCCTATCAGGTTTAATGCTTTTCATTTTAAATTCATTTTCGTATAATATAACATACTATATGAAAAACAGAATGTTCATATCTTATATAATATTTATAGGCTTGCTTTTAATTTCAAGACCTGATTCCTATACCCTCTTTTTTATAGGAGTTTTTTTCACGATACTGGGTTTATCAATACGCATGATATCCTCAGGAACAATACTAAAAAATAAAAAATTAGCAACAAACGGAATATACAGCGTTGTAAGAAACCCACTTTATTTAGGAACATTCACATCTATATTCGGTATTCTCATACAGCTTTCATCATTGAGTGAGGATAAGATTTTAAACACACTATCTGTATGGATAATATCTTTGATAGGATTTGGTTTTATATATTATAGAACAATAAAGAATGAAGAAGAATATCTTAAAAAAGTATATGCAGATGATTTTATAAAATATATGAAAGAAACTCCCTCAATAATACCAGCGATATCAAGGCTTAGTGAGGTTATAAAAAAGGAATACTATTCAAAAGAAGCCTTCAAAAAAAATAAGGAATACCGCGGTATCGTAGGATTTTTAATATTAGAGATTATCATATTATTAAAAATAAGATATTGAATTTGATCTAAACTAAAATACTGGTCCAAGATAAAAATAAAGAATTTTTGTACCGCTTTTCATATTGAATGAGAGATCAAGGGATAATAAAACTTTGTAGGACTGTAGGACAAAGCTGTGGACATCAAAACCAAATCCTAAAGAATTTTTTATTCTATTCAAAGATGGATTAAATGAGCTATCCCATGGATATGCATTATCAGAAAAAAACTTTATATATACTGACTTAAAATAAAAATCAGGGAAAAAGTATCGCATATAATAATCTGTATCAAACAAAGGAAATCTATACTCCATATTATAAACCATAACATTTCTTTCCTCATTTGATGAGTTGTCAATAAATCCCCTCACGCCTCCAACACCACCATATGAAAATTCTGGAGTATCCCTGCCTGATGAAAATCCGACAAAAAATCTGTTAACAATTGCTGATCTCCTTGATACTGGAAAATATTTGACGTAATCCGATGATATGGATTTATATAATATATTACCATCAAAGATGCTGCTATAGTATGAAGCAGTGAGGTTATACCTGTATCCATAAACCGCTGTTAGATAGAGACCATTTAGCGTGTCAGAATTATATGAGGCTATCACTCCTCTTTTTTTATCATAATATCCTCTGCCATCAATATATATCTTTTTATCATTTTTATAATCATAATATACTCCGAGGCTTCTATACCTATCAAATGGATATATAAATCCTGATGTATGGCGTGAATAATGCCTATCATAATCCACGGATTTATCATCCATATCATTTACATCATAGAAGCGTCCCGACCAAATGAATTTTATTCTGTACTTGTTATAAATATATGTTGAAATGATATCTGAATAGGGATATGACGAGTTGTAGTTTAGTGAAACGGAAAGGTTGTTATGACCTGTATAATCACTCGCCTGCCAGTAAGTATAAAGATACAGTCCGTCTAGAGATGAAAAAAACAATGCTGGGAAAAAAAGATCAGTTGATGCTTTGAAATGATAAGGAGTTGAGTGTAAAGTTATATCATTGCTTTCTGGTTTATTGCTCTTTTCTTCAGAAACAGCTTTCAAACTACCCATTTTTTCATAATTTATATATCTTTTATCAGATCTGTAAATGTTAATGCTTTGATGTCTAAAGCTTGAGAAGTAGAGATCATCACCAGATGCATACGGGGTAAAAATTCCACCTATATCTCTTGTATGTCTGTAAACAATTCCATCATCAGTTGAAAATGAGTAAAGGCTGTATATCCCATCATTATCAGATATAAAATAAAATCTTTTGTATGTTCTATCATAAGAAAAATCATTTATATCCATACCGGCAGAAAACTCTATAATATTTCTATTATTATCTACTATACAGAGATTCCTTTTTAAATCTTTTATACTGCCTCTCTCACAGGAGTAAGCTATTGAATTGTCGTCTATATACTGAGGAGAAAGCTTATCATTTTCATCATCAGTTATTTTATTAAGATCCGAAATAGATATAGTTTTTTTGGAGAGTGATTCTTCAAAATCAAGCTCATATATCTGATTTATGCCATCAACCATACCGACAAATACAAGTTTTTTATCATCAGCTGAAAAAGAAAACTGCCTTGCCTCAAGAACTCCATCAACTAAAATCTTTTTAAACTTATTTTCTATCAGATCATATATGCATAGATATTCCCTATGATTTTTTTGAGCAGAAAAAACCAAAAATCTTTTATTGTTTGAAACAGAAAGAGCCCTTAACGCAAACGAAAACCTTGAATAAAATATATTTTCAACACCCATGTCTCTATAGCTTATATATTTTTTCTTTCCATTTTCTGTGTTTTCTATAACAAGCGATGGAGGGTATCCCCAAAGGGTTGAAAGATATGCTATTGTGTTTGAAGTTATGACAACAGGACTTGTGTTATAAGCTGGTATATCATCGGTTGTAGATGTTATTTTTACCCCATAGTAATCAGCATCAACCAGTTCTTTATTATTTATATCAGAGTAATATTTTATTTCAAGATAATAATTAAATTTTTTATTAAACTCATTTAGATCAATGTTTATAAGTTTTTTAAGAACAGTATCTATATCATATGAATCACGGTAGTGATATAACATCAATGCGGGTTTATCACTGCCATATTCATCTGATAAAAATCTCATAGCCTTTGAACCAGTTTTATATGCAAGCGTCATCTGATGTGGCTTTAGATGGCCAAAACCAAAAAGCTTTAAAAGCGGTATTAGATTATTATCTAAGACAGCATCTCTTAAAAACATATCCTCCATAGCTATATCCCACTCACCTGTCATATTCTCAGAGATGCCCTCCATCATCCATAGAGGATATATAACTGTTTTTACAATCTGAGGACTTTTCCACCAACCATCAATAAGTATAGAGAACTCAGCTTCATGACCAAACTCATGAAATATCACTTCCCTTAGCCATTTTTTTGAGCCATCACCATAAACCATAAATCTGTTTTTGTATGGTTCTGTAAGTCCACCTGTCCCATCGCCAACATCAACTATAGAATTCTGTTCCATATCATTCTGAGATGCAAAAAGAAAAAATGGAATTCTTCTATCAAGCTCCGGAGCTATATCCCTTTTAGCCTTATCATAGGCAGCTTCAAGAACCTCTGATGCGTAGGGAACAAGCCTTTCGCTATCCTTGTAATAATAAACATCAAAGTGTTCTGTTTTATATATCTTCCAGTCAAATTTTTTTATTATAACCTGAGATTGAGAAAAGAGATTTGATATAAAGAGAGAATAGAATACAAAGATTATATATAATTTTCTCATCAAAAAATGATAAACTAAACAACAAACTTTTCTATCGCTCTTTGAAGAAAAACGGCTGTTATTTCTCTTCTATAATCGGCAGTGGATCTGTGATCATCTATAGGCGATATCTCACATGAAATAATATCTTTTGCCTTATTTATTATATCGTTAGTTATATCTTTATCAGTTAAAAATCTGGAGGTTTTCTTACAATCAATAACAGCTGGACCAACGGATGATGCCGAAATTCTTATATCCTTAAACAAATTTCCTTTTAGATTGGCACAGACACAGAGCCCCGCCTTTGATATACCAAAAATTTTTCTTGGCATCATCTTTAAAAAAACTGCTCTGTGCTCCCACTTCGGTACGATAAAGCCCTCAATAAGCTCATCTTTTTTAAGCGATGTTTTTTTGGGTCCTATAATAACATCAAATATATCAGAAAGCTTTTGCTTACCATAAAGATTTCTAACCACTCTGGCACCACTTGCAACAAGGGCAAGAACACCATCAGCACATGGTGATGAGTTTACAAGGTTCCCGCCAAGGGTAGCAATATTTCTAACCGATGGGCTTGCATAATAATCAACACATTCATAGAGGGCTGGTATGTATCTTTTTATTATGTTGTTTTTTTTAAACTCTGATATCTTCACCGCCGCTCCTATAAAAACAGAATCAGAAGTTTCCTTCACTATATTTAGCTCTTTGATATCTGAGATATCAACAAGCAAATCAGTATTTAAATCATCATAGTGATGTGATATAACTATATCACTTCCACCGGCAATATATCTTCTTTTTGGAGAAAGCTTTTTTATGTTCTTCCATAATTCATTCAATGAATAATATTTAACTGCTTCATTTATCATTTTTCCTCGCCCATTCAACAGCCTCTATTATTTTTTTATATCCCGTACACCTACATATATTCCCACTTAAAGCCTTTTTGATATCCTCTTCCGTAGCATCAGGATTTTTCTCAAGCAGTTCACTGGCAGATATTATAAAACCCGGAGTACAAAATCCACACTGAACAGCAGCCTTCCTTTTAAATCCTTCCTTCAAACTTTTACCATATTTAATATCATCAACTCCCTCTATTGTTATTATACTTTTACCATCAACTGAAAAGGCCATTACAAGACAAGAGTTAACGGAAACACCGTTGACCAGAACCATACACGCCCCGCACTCACCCTCTCCACATCCTTCCTTAGTTCCCTTAAGATTAAGAACATCCCTTAAAAAATCAATGAGTCTAAGATTTGGGTCTATATAACCAGTAAATTTATTACCATTGACTTGACAGCTTATTTTATAATGTTTTATATTACTCTTTTTCATAAATCTCCCAAAAACTATCTGTTATTATTTCTAAGCTTGATAAGTTTTAAATTTTTTTCAGGTAAAAGAGGTAGATATGTTATATCTATTCCAGCAGCATTTTTAACAGCGTTTCTTACTGCTCCTGAGACAGCAATCAGTGGAAGCTCTCCAAGCCCCTTTGCCTTGTATGGTCCATTAGAGTAATATTTTTCAACAAATTCTATATCATAATCAGGCATATCAAGGCTTGTGGCAACTATATAATCAGTAAACCCTGGATTTTTCATAACTCCATCATTTATGACAAGGTTTTCATAAACTGCCCAGCTCATACCCTGAAGAACTCCACCCTGAGCCTGACCCATAGCAAGAGATGGATTTACAACCCTGCCGACATCAAACGCTGAGTAAATCTTTTTTACATCAATAACACCTGTCTCTGTATCAATCTCAACATCAGCTATATTTGCAGCATATGAATAGACTATATATGCCTCTCCCTGACCGTTTTCTATGTTAAAGCTTGTATCAGGTGATACATACCAACCCTGCTCGCTCATCTTCATTCTTTTATTAAAACATTCTTTTATAACATCATTAAATTTAACAACCTTATCGCCCATAGAAAACAATCCATCCGATGCTATCATTATCCCCTTTCCTCCAGACAATTTTAACATATCATATGCAGTCTTAAAAATATTTTTTCTTATTGGCTTTGCTGCCTCAATTATAGCATTGCCACTCATAAGAGTTGTCCTGCTTGCCACTGTTGGCCCTGAATCAGGAACCTTTGAAGTATCAACCTCAGCAAATCTTATATTTTTAATAGGACAATTTATCATTTCTGATGCTATCTGAGATAAAACTGTAAAAGCACCCTGTCCCATTTCAGTATTACCGATATTAATACAGACACTCCCGTCCTTATAAACATTTAAATATGCACCTGCTCTATCAAGAAGCTTTCCCTTTGCTCCAAGCCCAACTCCATAGTAGGCTATTGAACAACCCAGTCCTCTTTTTTTGTTTGGTGATGATGGTGTTAAATTTTTTCTGTTATACCAATTAGAATTTTTTCTTACAGTTTTTATGAGATCAGAAAGCCCTATCGATTCAGTTATTTTCTGAGATGTAGCAGTAAGCGAATTCTTTTTCAATATATTCTTCAATCTGAAATCCAGAGGGTCCATACCAATTTTTTCTGCAAGATCATCTATGAGCGACTCTGTTGAAAATGATATCTGCGGCTGACCAAATCCTCTGAATGCTCCACAAGGTACTTTATTTGTTTTCACGGCATAGCTTTCAATGAGAACATTATCTATGTCATAAGGACCTGCCGCATGAATAGTTCCGCGCCATAGAACAAGTGGGCTAAGCGTTGAATAAGCACCGCCATCAAGTATGTATTTAACTATGCAAGCCTTGATCCTTCCATTCTTATCAGCACCATATACAACCTTTGAATACGATGGATGCCTCTTTGACATAGCTCTGAAATCCTCAGCCCTATCATAGCATATTCTCACAGGCTTTCTTGTTATGTAAGAGGCAAGTGCAGCATGAGCACCAACAAGTGCAGGAACATCCTCCTTGCCACCAAATCCTCCACCGGTTACCGTCTGGATTATTCTCACTTTGTTTGCAGTAAAACCTGTCACAGCACAGACTGCATCAAGTATATAGAATGGGCACTGAGTTGAAGAATAAACAGTAATTGTTCCATCGTCAGAAAACACACCCGTTGCTACCTGAGGCTCAAGATAAGAATGTACCTGATAGTTTGTATGAAATTCTTTTTCTACCACATACTCACACTTTTTAATCTCTTCAAGAGCATTCCCCTTTTTTACAACAAAATTGGAAAATATATTTTTTTTATCCTTCATTGATTCAAAGATATCATCATTGAAATCAAGCTTATCACATACAACATTTACTTTTTTAGCAAGCTCCCTTGCTTTAAAATTATTTTTTGCAACGAGTATTGCAACAGGCTGGGAGTGAAACTCTGCAATATCTGAGACAAGAAATGGATATGTATCATCAAGAACAGGCCATCCATTTTTGCCGAGGATATCTGATGCCGTTATAACCCTTACAAAATCCTTATCATCCTCCACAGCAGATATATCTATTGATTTTATTCTCGCACGAGGATAGGGACTTCTTATCATGACACCGTAAAGCATATCAGCAAAGCTAAGGTCATCACCATATACAGCCTTCCCTAGGAGCTTCACATCAGCATCAACACGTTCTATATCCCTTCCAACAAATGAATATTTATTCTTTGACATAATACTTTATCTCATCGCACAGCTTTTCGACATCAAAAGGTTTTGAGAAATAAGCAACAGCACCAGCCTTTAAAGCACTCACTCTATCATTGGGTTCAAGATATTTTGCTGAGATCATTATCACAGGAATAGATGTTAATTTTTTTGAATTTTTTATTATCTTTAAAAAATCTATACCATGCATATCACCGAGCTGAACATCAGAGATTATCAGATCAGGAATATTATCAGTAAGCACAGATATTGCTTCCTTAACATTTTTAGCACATATGACATCTATATTTTTCATCCTTTCCTTTATGCTATCCTTAAGCGTATCTATAAAATCAGTATCATCATCAACGATTAAAACTTTATTCATATCAGTACCCCATTTCAAGCCGTTCTATCAGAAAATCAGGAATATTATTTTTTTTCATAAGCTCCTGTGTCTTCTTTATATCATAGTTCAATCTTATAAGCTCAAAAATCATAGTTTCATCATCAAATATTCCAAAGGAAGCCATAGAGTTCCCATCCCTCGGCTGACCTATTGAACCGGGATTTATAAAAACTTTTGTATTGCCATTCACTCTTATCTTTCCAAACGGTTTTATAAAATCACCAAAGGCTACATTATTTGAGTTGGTTGAGAAATACATTGGGATATGAGTATGTCCAAAAAAAACTATGTTTGTTGTAACATCCTTCACATTATCAACATACTGCCACTCGCTCAGCAAATACTCCTTTAACGGGGACCTCGGAGAACCGTGAACTATTGTATATTTTTCAGTTTTTATTTTCTCAGGTATGTTATAAAACCAGCTCAATCTTTCAATATCTATCTTGTCCTTTGTTATCTCTATGCTTCGCCTTGCATAGTCATTGAACCATTTTATCTCCAACTTGCCAGATATCACTGCATCATGGTTTCCAAGTACAACCATTGCACTATCACCAAGATTCTTAACAGCATCTATGCACTCTATAGGTTCAGGCCCATATCCTATTATATCACCTGCTATTATATAGCTTTTAATAGAATTCTTATAAAGATATTCAAGAACTACCTTTAAAGCCTCATAATTTGCATGAATATCTGAAAGTATAGCATGAATCATACCTTTGCTTCACTTTTCTCAGCCATATCAACAGCCCTTTTAAGATCAACAGATATTATCTTTGAAACGCCAAGCTCTTCCATTGTAACACCGTATAGTCTGTCTCCTGCTTCCATTGTTCTTTTGTTATGTGTAATTGCTATAAACTGGGTAGTTGATGAATACTCCTTAAGCAATCTAACAAATCTCTCAACATTTGCTTCATCAAGGGCTGCATCGACCTCATCAACTACACAGAAAGGTGATGGATTAACCTTAAAGAAGCTGAACAGAAGTGCCATAGCAACAAGAGACTTTTCACCACCAGAAAGCTGAGAAATATTTACAGGTTTTTTACCCGGTGGACAAGCTCTTATCTCTATCCCTGTTTCAAGCAGGTTATCAGGCTCTGTGAGTATCAGATCAGCACTCCCACCATTGAACAGTATAAAATATATCTGCTTGAAATACTCTTGAACACTGTTGAAAGTGTTTTTAAAGTTTTCCTTTGTCGTTTCATTTATCTTTGATATTGCTTCTTTTAAATCTTCCTTAGCTTTTTTAAGGTCATCAACATGAACCTTTTTATCATTGTATTCCTTTATAAGAGCCTCATACTCCTCAGGAGCTGTCATATTAACACCACCCATATTCTCTATTCTTTTCTTTAAGTAATCTATCCTTTCTATATTGACCTCAAAATTTTGATACTTCTCCGCCATATCTACATAACTTACTTGGTACTCCTGCGAAAGCTTTTGATTGATATCATCCATCTTTGTTTTTAATGTGTTTATCTCCAACTCCAGCTCCTGTTTCTTTGACATCTGCTCTTTTAATACTTCGTTGTTCTCTCTGAGCTCCATATTCAATCGCTGTATCTCAGTCTTTATACTATCAATCTCTGATGAAATCTGATTCAATTTTATCTCATTCTCTCTTCTATCATTTAAAAGTTCTTCATTTGAAACTTTAAGTGTTTCAGTTTCTTTTTTGAGTGCAACAATCCTTGACTCCATCTCTGCTTTTCTTATAACATAGGTTTCAAGATCTCCCTTGATCTCAACAATCCTTTTTTCTATGCTGTTGACTTCATCATAAAGTCTTTGTGACTCATCCCTCAATGAAATCAGGTTGTGTTCAAGAGAAGTCAGGCTTCCCTTCTTATCAAGGAGCTCCTTTTCCATTGAAGCCCTTTCATTCTTTAAATTCTCAAACTCCTGTTTTTTTACAAACTCATTGCTCCTGAGCCCTTCTATATCATGCTTGTATTTTTCTATGAGCAATCCTATCTCATTCTCCCTCTTCTCCAATTGAACAATGCTATCATTTATAAAACTCAAATTTTTATTTGAAAGATTCTTTTTTTCCTCTAAATTATTTATTGAATTATTTAAGTTTATTATATCGACACTATTCTGAGATATCTGGTTTTCAAGTTCAGCTATTTTATGTGAAGCCTCATCCAGCTGTTTTTTAGTGTTTTCAATATCAACAGAATTCAACTCAAGCCTTTTTTTAGAAGAGTTTATCTTTTCCTTTATCTCATCAGCCTCTCCCCAGTAGGGTTCATTTGAACTAACGCTTGAAACCCCTCCAACGAGCCATACATCGGATATCACATCACTTCCATTGAAATTTACCCTTGAAACAAGATATTTTATAAGGTTTGAATATTTATCATCAAAAGTTATTTTCTCAAGAACAACAGGATTATCAAATACTATTGGCGGTATATTTCCCATTATCAAAAATCTTGCTCTTCCATTGTTCTTATTTTTAAGATGCTCAATACATTTTAGAGCAGTATCCCTCGTATCAACAACAACAGCATCAATTGACTCCCCAAATGCATCCTCAATGAGATATCTATCCTCAGGTTTAAACTTTATAATATTTCTCAATATTCCATAAACACCATCAATATTCAAGTTAATAATCTCATTGGTACCTATCCAGTATGTGTCATTTTCAGCTGCCTTGAGCAGTGAGCTAAGCCTTGTTTCAAACGAAACTATTTCTATAGAGAGCTTTGAATGTTCATTGTTGAAAGTATTCAGCTTTGACTCAAGGTTATTTCTTAATTCAACCGATTCGTCCCTATTTTTTAAAATTGTCTCATTATAATTATGAAGATCTGCCAACTTCTGATTGAGTGATACTATTTCATTCTCCAGCGTTTTGATTTCATCCTCAACCCTTGATCTATCCCTCTTAATATTTAATATATCCTCTTTTATGTGAGAAAGTTCTGACTCAGTTCTCACAAGCAGATTTGAGAGGTTCATTTCACTCTGATAAGACTTGCTCGTTTCACTCTCTATCTCCTTTATTCTTCTATCACGCTCCAGTATTCGCTGTTCAAGATCAGTATAATTAAGCTTGAGAGCAGAGTAATTGCTTTCAAGATCCGAAAGCAATTTTTTAACCTCTTCAATTCTCATTTTTTTTGACTCAAGAAGCGGAGCAAACCTTGACTCATTCTCAATGTTTTTATTATGATTTTCTTCGAGAGAGATTAACTGCTTTTCAATCTCGGATATAAGGTTATCATTCTTTATAATATTCCCTTCAACTCTTACGATATCAGATTTTATATTAGAAATCTTTTCTATCACTCCCCTTTCCTCATCAAGCTTCTCATTAAGTAAAATTTCCTTTGTTGAGATCTCTACAGATATCTTTGATATATCAGCATTAACATTTTCTATCTCAGAATTAACAGGCTCTAAAATCTTATTCTTATCCTGAAGCTGCAAGAGGTATTGAGAAACAAGCTTAACATTATAGGCTATCTCAGCCTCTTTGAGTTCTTCCCTATACTTTTGCTGAAGTCTGGCCCTCTTTGCCTCGAGCTCAAGCTTCTTTATCTGATCCTCTATCATCTGAAGAGAGTTCTCAACTATTGAAAGGTCCAGATCAACCCTCTCAAGCTTTCTCAAGGTTTCCTCTCTCTTTGATTTATACTTTGATATACCAGCGACCTCCTCAAAAACCTCTCTCCTCTCCTCAGGGCTTGATAGGAGTATTTCTTCAATACCGCCTTGGTCTATGATAGCATAACCACTCGAACCTATTCCTGTGTCGAGAAACATTGCTCTTATATCCTTGAGCTTGCAATTGACCCTGTTTATAAAATACTCAGACTCTTCATTTCTATAAATCTTTCTTGTTACAGCAACCTCATTGAAATCAAGAGGAAATTTCTTTTCAGAGTTATCAAACACAAGGGTAACCTCTGCTAAATTCATTGGCTGTCTTTTGGTTGTTCCTGCAAATATCACATCAAGCATTGAAGGCATTCTTAATGATTTTGAAGACATCTCACCTATTGACCATTTTATAGCATCAACTATGTTTGATTTTCCACAACCATTAGGTCCAACTATAATATTTATACCGGGATAAAATTCTAATTTTGTTTTATTGGCAAAAGACTTAAAACCATATATTTCAACAGATTTTAAATACATTATTATACTCCTGTAATAAATTAAATTATATAAAATTAATCAATACACTGAACCATCAGCCGACTTTTTAAAAAGCTTTTTATAAACCCAGATCTGATATGCTATTACAATCGGAACAAATATCACGGCCACAACAAGCATTATTTTGAGCGTGTAAGGATTTGACGATGAGTTGTATATAGTTATACCATCAATAGCAGATGTGTTTGATGGAATGATGTAAGGGAAAAGTCCTGCAAATCCACCAGCCATAAAAAGAAAAATGAAGGCAAGTGATAAAATAAAAGAGTAAAGCCTTTTGCCCTGATTCAATGCCCTTTTGATCAAAAACAGTATTATGAAATCAATCAGATAAAAGGATATCATTAAAAAGTATGATATATAGTTTGGCATAAAATATGGATTTTTCTTAAATGGCAGGAATAGAATAAAAAAAGCAAAAAGCATGATCACAGGATAATAAAATTTTTTTAAAAAATTATATATTCTTGTTTCAGCCTCTCCATTGACAATATTTAAAAGCCACAGCAATGAGTGAAATATAAAGAAAACCACAAAAATGATACCACAGAAAATCCCACTTAAGTTTAAGAGTCCAGTGACACCACCAGAATATCCTGAACTATCGAAAGGCATCCCCTGATAAAAATTACCAAATGCCACACCAAAGAGCAGTGGAGGGATAAAGCTTGAAATGGATATGATGGTATCCATAAGTTTTTTATTTTTTATTTTATTTCTAAACTCTATCGCAAAACCCCTAAGAATCAGTCCTACAAGTATAAGAAAAAGCGGGATATAAAGCCAGCTGAACATACTTGCATATGCAGTAGGAAATGCTGCAAACATTGCTCCACCAGCTGTTACAAGCCATACCTCGTTTCCGTCCCAAAACGGTGCAATGCTTGCAAGCATAGTGCTTTTGTCCTTTTCATCAGAGGCAAAAAGATTATAAATCATTCCAACACCAAAATCAAAGCCATCAAGCATAAAGTAAACGCTCCACAGAATTGAATAAAGAATAAACCAGATTATTTGGAGGGCTTCCATATTAAACTCCTTTTATATCCTGTTTTGCATATTTGAATATAAGATAAAACGCTGTTATGCCAATTGCAGCATAAAGGATGGAATATGCAGATAAACTGAATATCACCGATGATAATGATAAATTTTTGGAGTATGAATCAGCAGTTCTTAAAAGACCATAAACACTCCATGGCTGTCTGCCAACCTCAGAAAGCATCCATCCTAACTGACACGCTATATATGTAAGAGGTGTTATAAATATTGATGTTTTGAGAACAACTGGATATTTATCAACCCTATCAGAATATGACAGATAAGAGAGCAGAACCAAAAAGGCTATGAAAAGCATACCTAACAGAAACATAATTTTAAAGCTAAAAAACGTTATAGTAACGGGAGGTCTATCGTTTTTATCAAAACTTTTTAGCCCCTTTATCTCAGTTTCTTTGCTAAAACCTGACATAAATGACAAAAGATAAGGAATTTTAACTGATTCAATATAATTTTTTTCATTTCTTTCGTCAGGTATTACAATAAGAGAATATGGCATCTCCTTTCCACCATCCCATACGCTTTCCATAGCTGCAAATTTTGTTGGCTGATACTTAAATATATCAATAGCATGGAGATGTCCAAAGAGCAGAACAGCAAATGAACTGAGCAAGCCCAAGTATGATGCCAATTTAAAAGATCTTTTAAAAAGCATATCCCTGTTCTTCATAATCTGATATGCTGAAACTGCAATTACAAAAAATGATCCAACAAGATATCCGGCAGAGGCTGTGTGAAAGAACTTTATCCAGCCATAGGGATTGGCCATAAATGCAAAAAAATTGTTAAGCTCAACCCTGCCATTGTTTATCACATATCCAACAGGTCTTTGCATAAAAGCATTTGCAAAGAGTATCCAGAGTGCTGATATGGTTGAACCAAATGCAACAAGCCATACCGAAATCAGATGAACCTTTTTTGAAACCCTGTTTTCTCCAAATACCCAGAGCCCAAAGAAAACAGATTCAAGGAAAAAGGCAAGTGTTGCCTCTATGGCAAGAGGGACACCAAACACGTCACCAACATATCTTGCATACTCTGCCCAGTTCATACCAAACTGAAACTCAAGAGATATACCTGTTACTATTCCAACCACAAAATTTATTATAAAAAGCTTCTGAAAAAATTTTACAAGCCTGTACCACCCATCATCACCGGTTTTATAATAAAATGTTTGCATCAACGCACACAGCACTATTACTCCCAATGTCATAGGAACAAAAAGGAAGTGAAAGCCTGCTGTAACAGCAAACTGAATCCTTGAAAGCATTAATACATCCATATTTCCTCACTTTTTAGATAAAAATTTTACGGCTATGCTAATAAGCAAACTTAAAACGATACAGGTTGTAATAGGGAAATAAAAAGAAATATTTCCCTTTTTCACATATATGTCACATGGTAATCCTGTTATAGTAATTTTTTTAGAAAAGAATAACAGCATTATGCCAGTTATTACAAGTATTATCCCTCCTGTTATAAGAAGCTTAGCGATACTGTTTGTAGTGTTCATAAAATAATATTTTATAATTTTAATACGAAGAATAATTATTTAATAATTGACAATGATTGCAAGTGAAGTTGTCGTATCTGTCTTTTTATAACCAGAAACAGGTGTATTAGCATAGTTCCAAACATATGAAACCTTCAAAGAAAAATGTGTGGAAATGCTTGTTATAAGAGACGTTTCAGCATGTATGTGATAATCAGCTGAGTTTTTAAAATTTCCTAAATATTCAAGATTCTGGCTTGCATTAGCTGTTGGAGAAAGATTATGCATATATTTAAAATATCCACGATACGTAGAAAATGATTGATCTGTTTCATTCATACGATCCTCAAGCACATAACCACCACCAAGTTCAAGCGATAGCTTATCATCAGCTTTATCAATTATGTTTCGTCCTATACCGATTGACATATCCCATCTATTGGCTATACCAGCAAACCTATCCTTGTTCCAACCAATCCGTTCAAAAGCGTAGTTGCTCCAGAGATATTTTATACTTACCTTTTCATATATATTAAACTGCTCTCCTGTGACAACTCCATCACTTTTTGTACCTAAACCACCAGCACCTATTTCAAAAGCTTTTGAACTATCATCATAATTGAATAAATTCTTGCCGGCAATTGTTGATGTCTTCGTATTGCCAGAAGTGCTAACATATGATAGTTCGGCGGCATTCTTCCATAATTTTATGTCATCAGCATTTAAAGCATTTGACAGGCAAAGAATATATATGAATATCAATATTTTTTTCATTTTGAAATAAACTTTTTTAAAATAAGCACAAAACTATCTCTCTGATCGAGAATAAAGTTTTGAGATCAGCCAAGAAATATTTTCTCCAAGTATCTTCATAGTTTTCATAGCCTCTTTATCATCCTCAACCTCTCCCTTTTCACGACCAAGTCCAATGTTCCAGTAGTTAGAACCAACAACTATCATCTCGCCTATGGTAAAAAAATGATTTATTGAGTCAAATGCATGTATTCCACCAGCTCTTCTCATAGTTACAACAGCTGCTCCTAACTTACGCTTGAAGAGCCCGCCGTTTGCCATAGAAACAAACCCGACTCTATCAATGAGTGCCTTTGCCTGAGGCGTTATATCAGCATAATAGGTTGGAGAACCTATTATAATAGCTGATGATGAAATCATCTTATCTATATATTCATTAATATTATCACCATTGATTATGCATCTCTTGTCTTTGTTTTTAAAACAACTATTACAGGCTGTACAACCACTTAGTGGTTTGGAACCAAGATTAATAAGCTCTGTTTCAAAACCTTCTTTTTTTATCACATCAAGAACCTTGTTAAGCATACGAGCAGTATTGCCATCTACTCTCGGACTGCAATTAAAAGCAATAACTTTAGGCATTTTACCTCCGGATAAAAAATATTACAACATTATAAATTAGATTTTACAAAATATAAAATTGTTTATTGAAACAATCAATAAAAAAATCAATCCTGATGATATAATAACGTCATAAAGTTATGCTATAATTTATTTAGGATTTGCTCAGTGAGTCCTGTTCCTACAATCAAGATAAATCATATGGATATAATTGAAAAGCTTGAAATATTATCAAACTCTGCAAAGTATGATGCAAGCTGTGCATCATCAAAATCCTATATTGGTGGAAAGGGTTTAAAGTCAATGAGCGGGGTATGTCACTCGTGGGCAGGAGATGGGAGATGTGTTTCACTATTAAAGATTCTTTTAACAAATATGTGCGAGTATGATTGTAAATACTGCATAAACAGAAAATCAAACAACATAAAAAGAGCATATTTTACAGAAGATGAGATATGCTATCTTACAACTGAATTTTATAAAAGGAACTATATTGAGGGATTGTTTTTAAGCTCATCAGTGATGAAAAATCCAGATTATACTATGGAACTTATGATATCAGCTGTTAAAATGCTAAGAAATAAATACAAATTTAAAGGATACATTCACTTGAAAATAATTCCATCAGCAGATAAAAAATTTATTGATGAGGCTATAAAGTATGCTGACAGGGTAAGTGTTAATATTGAACTGCCTGATTCAAATGAGTTTCAAGATATATGCCCTGACAAAACAAGGGATGGTATAATAAAACCAATGCTTTACGCACGCGACAAAATAAATGAAAGATATGAAAAAAAATTTTATGGAGGGCAATCAACACAGCTTATAGTTGGAGCAACACCTGACTCAGATTACAGTATACTAAAACTATCAGATAGTCTCTATAAAAAAATTAATTTAAAAAGGGTTTATTACTCTGCTTTTATCAATGTAAACAATGATGAAAAGCTTCCAGCGATATCAACCCCTCCGCTTTTAAGGGAGCACAGGCTCTATCAGGCAGATTGGCTTTTAAGAATGTATAAATTTAGATTTGATGAAATTCTTGATGAAAATGAAAATCTTAATAATGCATTTGATCCCAAAACACAGTGGGCATTAAAGAATCTTGATCTGTTCCCATTTGAAATAAATACAGCATCGTTTGAGGAACTCATAAGGACACCCGGTATTGGAATTTTAGGCGCAAAAAAGATAATAAGGGCAAGAAGGTTTTCCAAACTGAGTATAGAGGATTTAAAAAAATTAAGGATATCAACAAAAAAATTGATATACTTTGTTACATTTTCAGGAAAATACCACGGTATAAAAACTGATAATCCAGAAAGGATAAAAGAGCTTGTTATGGAATACAGGCAGGATGGACTTTTCGATACCAGATTGCTTGATATGACAGAAAAATCAGCTAACACTGGAGAACTATGAATTTTGTATATGATGGAAGCTTTGATGGCCTTTTATCAGCACTCATTAAAGCAGCTTATTCTAATAATTCTACAGTTTCAAAAGATGAACTTTTAATAGATGAAAATATTTCAGTTAAATCTGACAGAAATACAGCCAGTGAATTTGAGAAGGATTTATATGATGATTTACTCATACTCTATTTATCTGAAACCGAAAGGCTTGAAGAAAAAGCACTTGATTACTTTAAAAAAATCAAAAAAAATGGGATGAGATACAGAAATAATATAGCTGACAGCAGTATAAAATCAGTTTTTGAAATAAAAAAAAGATTTTTCAGTGAGTTAGAAAGACTTAATGGATTTGTAAGATTCTATGAAATTGATAAAAATCTTATGTTTTCAAAGGTATCACCTGACAGTAATATTATATCCTTCTTAGGAAGACACTTTATGAAAAAGATGAAGGAGAATTTTATAATATTTGATGAAAAAAGAAATATTGCTTTCTTCAGGTATGGCAACAGAAGCATCATAAAAAACATAAAGGAGCTAAAATTCAGGCCATCAAAAGAAGAGGAGAAAATAAATATGCTCTGGAAAAAATATTTTAATGATATAGCAATAAAGGAAAGAGTAAATCCAAAGCTTCAAAAAAATTTGGTACCACTCAAATACAGAAAGAATATGATTGAATTTTAAATCTATCTTGATACTGGTTTTTCATCATCAGTGGGTGATGATGGGGTAAAAGGCTTTGACTGGTTGTAAATTGTTTCAAAATTGCGATGGAAATAAGCTATGTATGGTGAAGTTAGTACTATATCATTTTCCCAGTTATAGTTTTCTGCGTTGTTAGACCAATTAAAAGATCCTGTCACCATAGTTGCACCATCAAATATTGCATATTTGTTGTGCATCATTCCCTTGTTATAGCCATCAGATATCTTGATATCAAAACCAGCATTGGCCAAAGATTTTACTGTTTCACTCTGGCTTGATTGAAGCCTATCAGTAACTATCCTTATACTGACTCCCCTTTTCCTTGCAGCAGTTAATGCATTATATATCTCACTATCAGATATTGAATAAACTGCAATATCTATAGTCCTTGATGAAGAATTTATAAGCTTTAATATATTTCCTCTTATACTGTTTATCCTTGAAAGAAGTGCCTGTTCAACACCAGCTGGTAATCTGTATCCACTTTTTGATGTAGAATAAACATCAGTCCCAGCACTCCACATATTTTCAAAATACTGGACATAAGAGTTGATATTGTTTTTATCAGTAATAAAAACTATATTTTCAAAATTTTTAGTGTTAGCACTAACTGTATAGTTGTAAGAGCCTGTTATGAGAAGGCTTCTGTCAACAATAGTAATTTTGTTGTGCATTATACCGTAGTTTCCCCCACCCTTAAGGCTTTTCATAGGAACCTTTGCATCCATAAGAGCTTTTACAGAGGGATCTATCTTTGAGGTTGACACCTGACCCCAATCAATAACAACTCTTACACTCACACCTCTTTTAAAAACATCCAGTATCGCATCCGATATTGCTTTGTTGCTGAGCGAATATATAGCAATTTCAAGTGTCTTATTGGCTGATTTAATAGCACTTATAAGTCCAGAGGATATATCCTCCTCATTTGAAAAAAGGCATAGATTTTTGACCCCTCTTATAGTATTTCTATCTACATTACTTATAGAACTATCAACAGAATATGAGACAGAAGGAATCTCAACGTCCTTATTGATACCAAACTTAAAATCATCGGAGTAAAGACTCAAGCTCGATAAAAGGGCAGCGACACAGCTGATGAATATCTTCTTCATACAGTTAATTTTAACATACGAACAACCGTTATCAAGGGCCATAAGACCTATAAAATATAAGACTTTATATCAAAACCTTTCAATATCCCTGGCAAAAGTGAATATATAATGCTCATCAAAACTAAAATGACGAAGGAACAAAGACTGTAATTAAAAATCACACCGGCATTAAGTCCATCTAAAACACCAAAGCTTAATATTTTTTCTGATACGAATGCAAGCAATAATGCAATAACAAACCCGGATATCATAATTACAAACTCATTTATAAGGTATGAGATAAAAAAATAGCTTTTACTAAATCCATATGAAATCAGTATTTCAAACCAGCTTCTCTTCTCATAGCTACTTATCAACAGCAGTATAAGACCAGCAATTATGAAATATATGAGATCAAGTATAATGAATTTATTAAAACTGCTAATCCTTGCATAAGACTCTTTTAAATCAATCATACACATATTTGCTCTTATAATTCCCCGACTACTAAGCTCGTTCAATACATATTCAGTCTTTTCCTTTTCAACCCTTATAAAATATGAGAGCCTCAAACTTTTTTTCATCATATCTGAAATATATCAAATTATCTTTAAAACTGATCTCTTCAATCAGGTTATTATTATCAAAGATATAACTGAAGTTAGACTCTATTATATGGCAGAGCTCTTTCTTGTTATATTTCTTTATATCACTACCATTAAAAAGGTACTCACCACTCCACCGATTATCAATCAGCCCTATTATATTTATCAGAGTGGTTTTACCGCTTCCATTGCTCCCCTTTATTAATACAAACTCACCATCAGAAATACTAAGTTCTTTTATGTCAAGCCTGAATGTTCGGTATTCCTTAATTATATTTTTTAAAGTTATCATAAATAAAACTCCCCCGACATAAGCCAGGGGAGTTAAATATCAAATATTCACTAATCTACAAACAATTTATTTCTGAACCCTTACAGTCTCTCCCTTGTCCATATATTTATCCTTTGATATGGTTCCAAGTCTCTTGAAGCCCCATTTAAGGTAAAAGCCTTTGTTGTCAAAAAGCTTATCACCTCTGTAATTATTGTCATTGTTTGTATCAGGTTTTACAAGCTCATCCTCGGAGAATTCCATTGTGTAGTTATTGGATGTATCAAATGTAAACTCCTTTGTCCCTAATGATGAGTCAAACCAGTTTGATATATCCTTTTTAAGCTCAAGCTTTATATAAACCTTTTCACCAGCATACTCCTTTGCCCATTTATCGCTCACCTTGAATGTGTATTTCTTTGTATCCTTGTTGTAGCTGAACTCAGTATAGCTCAAACCTTCTACATCAGGATTCATAGCTATCTTGTTCTGAGGCGTTAATGTAAAAAGAACATCACCATATCCTTTCTTGCTTATGTTATACTTATATCCTGCTTGAACTATGTATATATCAATCCACTGTCCCTGCATACACACATCAAAGCTTTCTCTCTCCCAAGGGAGAAGATTTCTTTGTTTTATGTTTATCTGTACCTGACTCCTGTATGTATAAGCAAGCCTCTCATAGCAATTCTGCTGTGGAACCTGCTGTCCATTTGGACCAGGAACATATATTGTGTTACACTCAGTTATATACTCATCGCTTCTGAGCCATACCTTATCACTCATCATATCAGAATCAGAAGGCCCGAAATCAAATCTTGCACAGTCCCTCGTATCCCTTATTCCACCCGGCACTGCTCTCGGATTTGGTAATGTAACATTATTGGAATTATTAACAATGTTGTTCACATCAACATCCTGACCAAAACCATTGGCCGTATTTATAATATTGTTTACGTTCACGTTGTTGTTTGAATTATGATTATTCACGTTGTTGACAACATTGTTCACATTAACATTCTGATCAAAAGCATTAGAGCTGTTTACAACGTTGTTTATATTTACATCACGGTTAACATTCGTACCAGCATAAACACTACCTGTCAATGACAGAGCTAATACTAATAATTTCATTATTACCTCCAAAGGCAAAGGGATTTTTCTTCAGTTACAATTAAATTGTTTATATTTCCCTATGCTTTATATTATTTTACAAAATTTTAATAATTTTTCACATTACAAAGGTCCTATATCAATGGATTCTTATTTCCTATATAAAAATAGGTTTAAAATCACAAATTTAATCACAAAAATTTATCATTCTCTTGAAAGATAAAATGGACAACTATCCTTCCAACTGCACAACCCGCAGATCTCAGCCAAATCAGATTTTTTTAAAAATATTTCATTAACAACCTTCCTTAAATTACTGTAATCAATACAATCACCGCTTTTAAAACCTATTGCTTTTAAAACTGCTCCATCCATTTTCTTAACCTCATCCTCTCCACCAGTTGATGAGCACATATTGTTAATATTCTTTGGACATTTTCTGCATATTTCATCACAGCCATCAACCAGTAAAACCTGAGGATTTTTATTTAATTTTTCAATGACTGCCTTCATATTTGAAACGAAGTCATCACTATATCCATTACCAATAAATCCCTCTATACATAAAAGATGATGTGGTCTTAGTTTGACAAAAATCATAAAACGCTCATTATTTCCTATATCAAAAACTATAATTCACACAAATCACCACTTTTAAAACCTATTGTTTTTTAAAACTGTTTTATGTTATCACAATTAATTATATCAAAGAAAAGATTCATCGTTTGAGTTTTCATATTTTATCCAAAATAAATCATATCAGATATAAAATTCTGATTTCTGAGCATTTCTATAATACAACGCAATAAATAATTATTTTCAAAAGAAAAGATATACTTTCTAACATTATTACTATCAGATTGTAATATCCCTTTTTCTTTTAATCTTCGTATCATTCTTGATATCTCAGCTGGGATCTTATCAGGAAATAAAGTTTTAATATCACCTGCTGAAATAATCTGCTTATTTACAGCTAACTGTAATATCTTAAACTCATTATCATTTATATATCTTTTATCCCTTGCGAGATTTAATGATGGAAGAAATATTTTTTCCCTTAAAAACTTATAATCCAACAAATTATCTATTTTATTTATTTCATTTTTTAAACCGCTTAAAACATACTCACACCACTCTAATATATCCTCATCATTACCACTATCAGCAGTTGAAAGATATTTATAATATTTTTCTCTGTCATTACAAAAAATAGCAACAGGATTTAATATTCTCTGTCCCACATCCACTTTAAAGCCACCTTTAATCAACATTGCATAAGTAAGCAATCTCACCACTCTTCCGTTTCCATTATCAAAAGGATGTATCCATGAAAAACGGTGATGAGCAATTGCAACCTTAAGTAAGTCATACTGAGGAGGATCATCATTGTTTATAAACTTAATAAGCTCATCCATATAAGAGTTTACCAGCACAGACTCAGGAGGGCAATGAGAGGAACCATGTATAACTACATTAATTTTTCTGTAATCACCGGGGTTCCTGCTTCCTTCTCCTATTGAAGGGATAGAAAGATTTTTTGTCAAAATAATATGGATATGACTCAAAAAAGCCCTATCTATTTTAATCCTATCTATATTTTCATCTATAAAACTCAATGCTTTTTCATTGTTCTCTATCTCTATAACATTTTCATTTTTCTTATCACTCTTATTATCAATTTTTTGTTCCACATACTCTATTAAAGTTGTTCTATTCCCTTCAATTCTTAAAGAACCTATACTTTCCATAAGATGAAATATCTTTTTAAGTTGATAGAATAAAACAGGACAAGTTGTCCCCTCAATTTTTCTTTTTCTTAAATAATCAAGATCTAAAATCAATTTCGTTAGATTAGACCCAAAATCAGGCTTTATTAATTTTAAATCTATATGTTTAAATTTACTATTCATAAATCTTTATATATAATATTTAACATACACATATTCTATATTTAACATATGTTATAAAATTTTGATTATTTTGTAAACATATTTTTATGCATAAGATTTATAAAAATTTAACAAACAGGATTTTAACATTTAACACTATTGTTAAAACTCCGTATTGATTTTATTTGCTTATATACATAAAAGATGATGTGGTCTTATTTTGATATGATAAAGTAGTCTAGTTTGTCAAGACCAATTTTAAGCATTTCTTAAGGTGAAAACTTTTTACCTCAATTTTTAAACCAATACCAAATTTCCAGTTTTTTGTTTTTCCAAAACGCATACATTCGGACTATAACATGACTCTGAT
>JAAYVG010000027.1 GCA_012517285.1 Elusimicrobiota bacterium | reverse complement strand
TCATGCTTTACTTTCCCGCCTTCGCGATAATTGTGACGTAACAGGAAAGTCTGGTATGTTTTACCTTTCACTTTACGCGTTGTAGTGGCCACGTGAATAGCGAATCCTCTTTTTGACATATAAATATAATAGCATAATTTACCTTCGGTGTCAAGCCCCATGTCTATCTACAGTATTATCAATGCCGTAGGCCATCCTATCTGTATTAGTGGCTACATTTTGAAAGGGCAAAAACCAAAAATATGTTTATAAAATAATCGTTTTTCAGCTTTTTACCCCTGTTTTTGTCTGGAAGTATGGATTAGAAAATGGATAAAGAAAGTTTAACCAGTATTAAATATTATCTATAAAATCTGCTTATAAGCTATTTTAAACTTTTCTGAGAAATTGTGATCACAGCAGCACAGGATGATATCTGAGTATATTTGGCAGTTATTCCTTTTAAGTTCAGCAGTTTTAAAAAAGTTTCTTTTGTAATATATATTTCATCATCATCCCAGATATCGCCTGCTTTCTTTTTGCACCTAAGCATTTTGGCCTCCGTTTCAAATGCAATATCTGCTATTATTATCATACCATATGGTTTGAGGTGGTTAAAAAGTTTTTTAATAAGTTTAATTTTATTAGTATCATTGAGATGGTGAATTGCATAAGTAGAAATTATGTAGTTAAATTTTCGCTCTTTTAGTTCTGGCGGAAGCCCATCTTTAAAATCAAAAAGATAAAATTCTCCATAGGGAATAGTTCTTTTTGCTTTTTTTATCATAGCCCTTGAAAAATCAACCCCACATATCTTAGCTCCTTTTTTATAAAGAATAGTTGAAAGCTTCCCACTTCCTATCCCGATATCAAGAATATCTGCTCCTGATGGCTTGATTAATTTATTTACTGTTGTAATAACATTAAAATATCCATCAAAGGGATAACTTTTCAAATTATTGCTTGAAATGACATCCTTATCATAGTCATCTGACCATCTATCAAAGCCTTTTTTATTCATATCATTAATTCTATAATAATTATAAATTTATATCTATATAAAAATCAGTAAAATTGTGCATTTTTAATTCTTAAATGGCAACTAAATTTTTGAGTTTGATAAAACGGGTAATATATTATATTATATGAATATGTAGATTAAAGATACTGGTTTTGAAGATAGTTTTAATATTCTTTGATGTTTAATCGGGGAAGCATATGAATAATATAATTCTTGTAGTTTTATGTTTTTTAAGTTGTAACTTTGCCTTTGCCTCAAACAATCCTCTCAAGGTTATTTCATACTCGCCATCAGGTCAGACAAAAAGTGAGTCAGCATATTCTGCAATAACTGTAACATTTAATCAGCCAGTGATTCCTTTATCATCACCTGAGGATAGCTCTGATTTCTGTCCTGTTGAGATAAAGCCTGCTATTAAGGGCAGATGTCGCTGGCAGGGAAGCTATGTTGTTTCATTTGAGCCAGAGGTTCCACTTGAAAGTGCTTCAAGATTTGAGGTAAAAATACCAAAGGGGATGAAATCAAAGGTAAGTGGAGAGGTGCTTGAAAAAGATTTTTTATGGAGTTTTGAAACTGTAAGACCTGAGCTTATGACTACATCACCAAACGATGGTGAGAGATGGGTGGATATAAATCCTAAGATACTTGTAGCTTTTAATATGGATATGGAGCCGTCAAGAGCAGTTAAATATATAAAGCTTTTTGAATCTGATTTAAATGGTTCAAAAGCTAATGAGATACCTGTTGTTGTTACAAGAGCAGTTCAGAAGGATATAAATGAAAAATATTATGGTGGCAAGTATTATTACTGGAATGATAACAGTTATGATTCAATAAATCTTTCTTCTAATAATGTCTTTGACATCAAGCCTCTTTTATCATTAAAAAAGGACAGGGCATACCGCCTTGTTTTTCGTGATGGACTCTTATCAAAAAAAGGTGATTTAGGAATTAGAGGGGAGAGAAGCATAAAATTTGAAACATATTATACATTTAAGGTTGTGAATTATCCATCAAAAAGTTGTCTTCCAAATCGTTTTACAATTACTTTTACAAATCCTGTTTATATGAAAGAATTATATGATCATTTGGTTGTTGAGCCAGCTATTGATATACCAAAATTATCTGGATATTACAGCAACTATACCGGTGATAAGAATTATAATTTAAGAAGGGTTAGTTTATTTCTTCCAAATGTAAATTATAGGCCTGATAGCTTATATAAATTTAAAATAAAAAAAGGGCTTATGGATATATTTGGAAATGTTATTGACAGGGATGAGGATTTTGTGCTTGAAACGGATATGTACTGCCCTAAGTGGAGTATGCCAACAGGTTTTGGGATCCTTGAAAGCTATCTGCCTCCAAGGCATCCTGTTACGGCTATGAATGCATTTAATATTCCACTTGTTAAGGCAAAAATTGATGAAAATGATTTTATAAATTTTTATAACACTGTGTGGCAGGACAGAAAAAGTCTTCCTCCTAACTATGTAAAAAAGAACTGGGATCTGAGTTCTAAACGAAATACTGGTTTAAAAACATTCATTGATTTTAAAGATCTATTTGGTGATAAAAAGGGTGGTATTGCTTTCGCTCAACTTCCGTCATCCAATTCATCAGTTATGGATGAGGAAGGAATGGAGTCATCAAATTCATACCCTTTAAGAGTTCTTGATAATATCACATCAATAGGACTGACAGTTAAGAGTTCTCCTGATGACACATTTATATGGACGACATTTTTAAGGGATGCAAAGCCAGCAAAGAATATAGAGGTTGAGATAAGGGATAATAATAATAAAGTACTCTGGCAGGGTAAGAGTGATAAAAATGGTTTTGTTGATGCTCCAGGATGGAAGTTTTTAGGGATAAAGGACTGGCAAAGATATGAGCGACCAAGGCTGTGGGTGTTTGCTTATCATAGGGATGGAACTGCAATAATGTCAAATGAGGTTTCATGGGAGATGATGCCTTGGAGATTTAATATATCATATGACCCCTATCCAAAACCATATAATTATAAGGGCTTTATGTTCAGCGAAAGAGGGGTTTACAGACCCAGTGAGAGTGTCTTTATAAAGGGATTTATTCGCAGACTTGAAAATGGTGACTGGGAGGATTCTGATATAAGGACGTTAAAACTTATAATAAAAAACTCAAGGGGTGATGAGGTTTTAAAAACAACTGTGACACTATCTGAGTTCTCTTCATTTAATTATGAGTATCATTTGCCACCTGAGTCAGCAACAGGGCTTTGGTCAGTTGATGTGTCGGATGTGCTTGATGATGAAAAAAAAGACATTGTTATGGCTGCTGTAAATACTGAGAAGGAAAAAAAGATAGAAATATATAGCAATTTCAGGGTTGAGGAGTTTAAACCAGCGTCATTTGAGGTCAAACTCAATCCTAAAAATAATTATTATATTTCAGGCTCAACATATTCTGCAATGATAGATGGGTGGTATTTGTTTGGAGAACCTATGTCGGATTGTGATTATGAGTGGAAGTCAATCGCTGCAAGATCATATTATGAGATCAGCGGATATAATGGCTTTAATTTCTCGCCTGGTTGGTGGAATAATAGTTATTCATCTGATATGAATCTTGTATCATCAGGCAGCGGAAAGCTTGATATGAATGGCAGAGCAGAGATATCATTTGCTATTGATAGATCAAGGTTTAAACTGCCATCCACTATCCTTACTGAGGTGTCTGTGTTGAGCCCTGAGAAGCAGCGTCTTTTTTCAAGAAGCTCAGTGTTTGTTCATCCTGCAAGCTTTTATATTGGAATAAAGGCATCATCAACATTTATAAAAACCGGTGAAAGTTGGGCTGCTGATATAATAACAGTAACTCCGGATGGAAAAAAGGCTGATCCAAAAAATCTTAAAGCAGAGATAAAAAGAAGAGATTGGATGAGTGTAAAAAGAGCAGGGGTTGGAGGAAGGCTTGAATGGATCAGTGAAAAGAATGATACGCTCATATCAAGCTTTACCTTTGTATCTGAGGATACATTTACATATAAAACTTCTTTTTCATCGCCCGGATTGTATCTTTTCAGTGTTTCTGGAACTGATGAGGAAGAAAGAGAAACAGAAACAGGGATTTCATTTTATGTAACAGGAAGTGGTAGTATATACTGGGAGGAGAGGAACAAGGATATAATTGAGCTTGTTGCCGATAAAAAATCATACAGTGTTGGTGATACTGCAAGGATACTTGTTAAATCACCTTATGATACTGCAAGAGCACTTGTCAGTGTAGAAAGAGAAAAGATAATTGATCGCTGGACAGAGCTCATCAAGGGTCAGTCAAACACAATAGAGGTCCCTATAAAGGATGGTTATCTTCCAAACGTATATGTAAGCGTGATATTGATAAGGCCGAGAATTGATGGTGAGAAGTATGACTCAGATACTGGCGATGATCTTGCCAAACCTCAGTCAAAATTTGGATATGTAAATCTTACTGTAAGCCCAGTAAAAAGGAAGCTTGATATAAAGATTAAAACGGATAAGGATGTCTACAAACCTCAAAGTGATGTAAAGCTTGATATAGAGGTGAGTGATGATGATAAATCACCAGTTAAAAGCGAGCTGACACTTTTTGCAGTTGATGAGGGAGTTTTATCACTCAGCGGATATCAAACACCTGATCCATTTTCAGATTTTTATGGGCCAAGACCGTTAGCATTTATAACTTCTGATTCAAGGCTGCACATAATAGGTCAGAGAAATTTTGGAGAAAAGGGAGAGAACAGGGGTGGTTCAGGTGGAAACGGACTGAGGTTGGATGGTGTTGATCTCCGATCAAAATTTGTTCCTACGGCGTACTTCAATCCTTCGGTGATAACTTCTTCAGATGGAAAGGCTGAGGTAAGTTTCAGGTTACCTGATAATCTTACAAAGTTCAGGATAATGGCTGTTGCTAACTCAGATAGTAGGTTTGGATCTGACTCAACCAGTATCACTGTTAAAAAAACGCTGATGTTAAAACCACAGCTACCAAGATTTTTGAGGGTTGGTGATAGCTTTATGGGAGGGGTTGTAGTGTATAACTATACTAGTGTCAGTTCAACTTTTACTGTTTCAATAGAGCTAACAGGTGATAGTATATCATTTGATGGTGAAAGGATAAAAAAAGTTTTTGTAGAGAATGGTAAAACTGCTGATCTGTTGTGGAGTATGAAGGCTTATAAAACAGGAAAAACTTCTTTTAATTTCAAAGTATTGTCAGAAAATGATTCTGATGGGCTTGAATGGCCTCTTGATGTAAGGCTCAGAGAAAAAAAGGAGACAGTTGTTACATCAGGTGTGACTGAGAAAGAAATTGTTGAGGGAATAAAACTCTCAACCAAAAATATTTCATCTGCTGATATAGAAATGACACTTTCCCCAAGCGCTTTTACTGATATACAGGAAGCTGCAAAATTTTTGATTGAGTATCCGTATGGATGCCTTGAACAAAAACTTTCAGGAATAATGCCTGTTGTAGTTGCTTCTGATTTTGTGAGTAGATATAAGTTGGGGAATATTGATGATATGAAAGATGTGGTTAAAAATGTCCTTGATAATCTTTATCTTTATCAGCATCCGTCAGGTGGTTTTGGATACTGGAAAAATCCTTTTCTTCCTGATTTTTATATAACAGCATATGCACTTGAAACAGCATATCTTGCCAGAAGAGAGGGTTATAGCGTATCCGATGATACTCTGAAAAAAGCTGTAAACTGGCTTAAAGAAAATCTCATTGAGAAGAAAAACTGGTCATATCCTTACAGCGAATCAGAGGAGTATGCATCAAGGGCTTATGCTATTTATGTTCTTTCGCTTTATGGTGAATCATTCCCATCATATTTTAGCCAGCTTTATGAAAGAAGGCATCAGCTGCCTTACATAGCATATGGATATATGATAAAAGCTGCTAATCATATGGGTGTTGACAGTGGAATGATGGATACACTTATAAAAGAAATTATGAATCAATCAAGAGTGGCGCCGCAGACAATGCACTTTGAGGAGCCTTTCAGTTCTGTTATATCATGGATACATCTTACCAACGTAAAGACAACATCAGTCATACTTGAATCTATATTGGAATCGGGCAGAGATATGAATGATTTACATAAGGTTATAAGATGGCTTATAAACGAAAGACGAATAGAGGGGAGATGGAGGACAACGGATGAGAATGCTCATGTCTTGAGAGCATTTGCAAGTTTTTATAAGAAGTATGAGAGTATAAATCCTGATTTCAAAGCAGAGGTTTTAAATGAAATAAATGGCAACTTTGAGCCTTTATGGGACATTAGCTTCTACGGTAGGGAGCTTAAAACTGAGAAAAAGAGTTTTACACCAGATCAGATATTTAAGGACAGCAATGAATCAAGGATAAAGTTTGCTAAAACAGGAAGTGGAAGGCTTTATTATACCCTCAGGGAAAACTACTATCCGTTAAAATATGACAAACCTGTTTATAAGGGATTTGAGATAGAAAAGAGTATAAAACCTCTATCTGGTGGAAGTGATATAGTGGTTGGTAAAAGGTATGTGGTAACAATCAAACTGAAAACCAATCAGGACAGAAGTTTTGTTGTTGTGGATGATCCGTTGCCAGCAGGTCTTGAGGTTGTTAATAAATCATTTGGTGTTGAGTCATCGGTGGCAGACAGAATAAAGGATGAAAATCTTTATTCTGATTACCTGGGGAGTTTTAATCACACAGAGCTATATGATGACAAAATACTTCTATTTTCTGATTATCTTACAGCTGGTGAACACACTTACAAATATGTTGTTCAGGCTATTTCTGCCGGTTCTTTTGATATGCCGGCGAGCTGGGTTTCAGGTATGTATGAGCCTGAGGTTTTTGGAAGGACAGCCTCATCATCTTTGGAGATAAAATAGGGTGTTATGAAAGCGGTCTTCATCTTTATCTCGTTTCTTGTTGAAGCATACTGTTCTGCCTCATCACTCAAAATAATTGACAGGAATAATACAGAGATAAAAACATATTTTGATGAAAATGAAGCGTATAATATTTTAGTTTCAGTAGAGGATGTTTCCCCGTGGATGCTCCTTGCTACAATAGCTGCTGAGGATAAAAGATTTTTAGAACACAGCGGTGTTGACATTAGATCAACAGCAAGGGCATTGTGGCAGAACACAAAATCAGGGAAAACAGTGTCGGGGGCTTCAACCATAACGCAGCAGCTTGTAAAAAATTTAGAACCGAGGGAGAGGGGTATTAAGGGAAAGATTGAGGAAGCTATAAAATCCTTGCTGATTGAAAAAAAGCTGAGCAAAAAAGAGATACTTGAAAAATATTTAAATACTGTATCCTATGGAAATCTTTCAAAGGGCGTTGGGACTGCATCGGTAAGATATTTTGGAATTAATGCAAGAGATCTTTCACTTGCACAGAGCTCGTTGCTTGCTGCTATTCCTAAGTCCCCGGTGAAATATAATCCTCTCTCAAACAAAACTGATGCTTTTAGCAGACAGAAGTATATACTTAAAAGAATGCTTGAGCTCGAGTTTATTGATGAAGAACTTTATAACATTGCTCTCAAGGAAAAAATAATTTTTAGAAAAACTTTTTATGACACATCAGCCATACACTTCGCAAATATGGTGAGAAGGGATAAATCTTTATATCTTTCAACCACTGTAAAGACAACACTTGACCTAAAACTTAATGCTGAGCTCAGGGGTATATTAAACTCTCAGCTTGAAGTTTTAAAATCAAACAATGTTACCAATGGCTCAATAGTTGTAATAGATAATATCAGTGGCGATATCATTGGGTGGGTTGGGTCAAAGGATTTTTTTAGTCCTGATGCCGGCCAGATAGATGGAGTTATCTCGTTGAGACAGCCAGGCTCAGCATTAAAACCGTTTTTATATGCACTTGCTTTTTCAAAGGGATATAAAGTATCGGATAGGATAGATGACTCACCGTATTTTTCAGCTGGAAAATTCAGACCAAAAAACTATGATGAGTCATATCACGGATCTGTTACCTTGAGGGATGCACTTGCTTGTTCTTATAACATACCTGCTGTTTCCTTGGCAGAAAAAATTGGTCCGGATAAATTTTTATCATTGTTAAAGCAATTAGGTTTTAATTCACTTAACAGGGATGCAAACTTTTATGGGGCAGGACTGAGCCTCGGAGATGGTGAGGTCAGTCTTTTGGAGCTTACCAATGCCTATGCCACACTTGCTCGTGGTGGTATATGGATGGATACAAATTATATATATGGTAAAAAAAATATTGAACAAAAACGTGTTATAAGCAGAGAATCTGCATATATAGTTACGGATATACTTTTGGATAACTCTGCTAGGGCACAGTCGTTTGGACTTAACTCACCATTGAACCTTCCATTTGATTTCGCTGCAAAGACAGGGACATCAAAGGATTACAGGGATAATTTAGCTATTGGATATACACCTGAGTGGACAGTTGGTGTATGGGTTGGAAATTTTGATTCATCGCCGATGAAAAATGTATCGGGCATAAGCGGTGCTGCACCAGTCCTTCACAGCATTGCTGTTCTTATGAACAAGAGGTATCCATCAACATCATTCAATAAACCTATTGGAGTTGTTCAAATTGAAATATGTCCTGAAAGCGGTATGATAAGAGGAATAAATTGTCCTCGTGGAGTTGATGAAATATTTGATAGAAGAAATGTTCCAGATAAGATATGCCCTATTCATAAAAACTTAGCTCCGGATAGTTTAGTTGTTCATAATGATTCAACTGTGTTAAAACCGATTATAGAGTTTCCCAGTAATGGTGATGTTTTTAAAATAGATCCTCAGGTTCCTCTTCTTTCGCAAAAAATACTTTTAAAGAGCAATCTTAAAGAATATACTAAAGATGTTGTGTGGTTTGTGGATGATAGGAAGATAGTTTCAGATGCTAACCTCTGGTTACAACTTACTGAGGGTAAACATAAAATCAAATTTTTAATAGAGTCAGAAAATAAAAAGTTATATTCCAATACTGTTAATTTTCTGGTGATTAAATAAAAGGCACTGAAAAACTGCAGGTTAAGGTTAAGATTGAGGTTAAGAAGAAAATAACAAATCCCTATCAAAACAGTGATCAGTGCCTGCCTGCCGAAGCCGCTTCGGCAGGCAAGTAGTCAGGCAGGCTCTGTTTTCTGCCTTCTGTTTTCTGTCATCTGACTTCTGACATCTGTTTCCATTAAATAACCAGACAACTAAATAACTAAATGACCAACTGTTTCATTCGGTTGATAACTTTTCATTTTATATAATATACTTATGGCAGAAATGTATCCTGACGTAGCTAAATTAGGACATATCACATACATAAACAGAAGTGAGATGGAGTTCTATAAGCTTTTACAACAGAGCCCTGAGACCAAAAATTGGAAGGTCTTCTATTCGAGCATAATTAAATCAAAGTATCGCAGCAATGAGGTCGATTTTATTGCCTTCATTCCTGATGAGGGTATAGTTTTAATAGAATTAAAAGCTAACAATCCTGTAAGGGTTTCATCAACAGAGTTTGTCTATAATTATAATGGTGTTGAAAGACCTCAGGAAAATCCATTCAGGAAGATGAAGAACATAACACATCATTTCAAAACGATGCTCAATCTTACTGAGGATGAAAAAAGTAAGATATTTGTTTCAAGCATTGTTGTTTTCCCAAATCTTAATGAAAAGCTGGATGAAAATGTTTGTTTTGATAGTATGAATTATATCAATGCTGGCATATCATGGGATCATATCCCTGAGATAATATCAATATATTTTAAACAGAAGAAAAACAAGGAAGAAAGAATAGGTTCTCATACCTCTAAGGAAGAAGTAAACTCAATAATGGATAAGATCTATAAGGAGCTTGTCCTATCCAAGGATTTAAAGGTTGAATCAGGAGCGGGTGATTTTAATACTGTGGAAAAAAATGTGAAGAAGCATCTTTTAAATTATTCATCAATCTTCTCAAACCTCAACAGAATTTTTATTGAGGGGCCATCAGGAACAGGGAAAAGCTTCTTTGCACTTCAGCATATACTTTTAAAAAGAGCTGATCCGAAGTTTAAAATAGCATATATATGTGCTTCTAAATACTACTGTGATAATATGAAGTATTCATTTCATAAAACTAATAATGTTGATATTGCTAACTATTCAAGTATTGATAGGGATTTAAAAAAGCAGAGGTATGATCTTCTTATAATGGATGATTTTGAATCAGGAGTTTCACTATTAAATACTGCAAGGATTAATGATATTGTTGCTGGAGGTATCAAGTCAGGGAATGTCTGGGTGTTGTGTGATATTGAAAAAAATTATTTTGATATTGATAACTTTATGAAGGAAAACAATTTTGACAATTTTCACATAAAACTATCAGTCAATTTCAGAAATAATATTGCTATTGGAGATTTTATAAACAGAATATATGAAAGGGATATATACACTGATTTTTTGATGGAGTATTACAGCAATATAACATTGAGATCTTATTCAGCTGATAACTTTGAAAGAGTAATTGAAGAAACAATAACTATGTTAACAAATGATGAGGGGTTTAAACCACAGGATATAAAAGTTATAACTCCGAAACATATAAATGACTCAGTCATTATTCCTGTACTATCAAAAAAAAGATGGGCAAGGGAGCTTAAAGAATACTCAAGAGAAAACTTTAATGCCATATCATACTCAAATCTGAATGATTTTATGGGGCTTGAATCAAGGGTGGTTATACTGATTGATATAGACGAAGCTGTTGGGGATCTCGCGAGGGTTCTTTATCAAGGTTCAGTCAGGGCAAAGCAAAGGCTTGTTATTCTTGCGAGTGAAAAACAATATATTAATTTGAAGGATCTGTTATGAAATATAAACCTCAAGCCGGGAAGGGTGATGATGGCAGAACAGATATAAGTGGCAGACGAATAAAAAAGACATCTGATATAATTATGTTAAACGCCTTAATTGATGAGATAAATGCTCTCATAGGTGTTGTGAGATCAATGGATAAAAAGATTAAAATCAATGATGAACTTATAAAAATTCAGGAATATAACAGCAGAGTATCATCAAACATAGCAGGATACATAAGCAACTCTGAGGTGAAAAAATTAATACCAGAGATAGAATCTAAAATAAAAAAAGACTCTGGAATTGATGTCAATAAATTTATTTTTTTTGGAGATGATAAACTCTCATCTCTGTTAAATCTTATAAGAACAAGAATAAGGATCTGTGAACTACTTGCATGGAAGCTTGGCAAAAAGGAGTCAGCAGTATATCTAAACAGACTTTCAGACCTTTTTTTTATCTATTCGATTAAATATCTAAGTAAATAAATTTAACTATAAGCATTTGCATTAATGTTTCAATTAAAATCAATCTGTCAGTAAGTTCTATGAACTGATTGCTAAAACGGCAAGAACTAAATTTTCCGGGTTTGTTAATTTTGACATTATGCTTTATTTATTGTAGAATATTATTGATAATTATTATCAATAATAATATGAAAAAATATGGTTATGAATACAGCTGTTGTAAAAAAGAAGGATTGCGAAGATGCTTTAATCATTGTGGCGGGAGAATAACAAAACCGAGAGAGCTGATACTTGATTTTTTCCACAGAAAAAATGGTCATTTCACAGCTGATGAGGTCTTTAATGAAATAGTTAATTCTGATATAAGATTAGGAATTGCCACAGTTTACAGAACGATAAATTCTTTGGTCAAAAGTGGAGTGCTGAATAAGTTTGATTTTGGTGATGGGAAGGCTAAATATGAGCTTTCTGACAGCCATAATGGAAAGATGCATCATCATCATCTGGTTTGCAACAGATGTGGAAAAATAGTTGAATACAGTGATTTAATTGATGATGAAAAGATTTTATTTGATAAGCTTCAAAACATATTATCTAAAAAATATGGGTTTGATATAAAAGGACATACACTTCATTTTTATGGTTTATGTCCAAAATGTAAAAACAAGGCATAAAGAATGGGAATAGGCAGTAAAGGAACAGTGAGAAAATAATAAGAATTTTCTTTAAATTCTGATTTCTGTCTTCTGACCCTGCCTGCCGAAGCCGCTTCGGCGCAGGCAGGTTCTGACTTCTGTTCTTTGATTTTATAGGAGGTTATATGAAAATATGTGTTCCTGTTGAGAAAAATGATGGAATAAAATCAAATATATATGGACACTTCGGAAGTGCTCCTTTCTTTGCTCTTTATGATACTGAGAGCAAAGAGCTTGAAATAATAGATAACAGTCAAAAGGAGCATGAACATGGTTCATGCAATCCTATTAAGGCTTTTGAAGAAAAAAAGATTGATGCAGTTTTTGTTGCTGGAATAGGAAGGGGAGCTTTTGAAGTTCTTCGCAGTGCAGGAATAAAGGTTTGCATTGCTAATGGCAAAACTCTTGATGACTTACTGAAGATTATAAAAATGAAAACCTTTAAAGAGATTGATGTTAGCAATCTCTGTAATTCACATAATTGCCACTGATTACCTTATTAAACTGAAAATTTATTAGCTGTGTTTTTATCAATAAAATACAGTATATCTTATGTTTGGCTGTGATTATATTTTTTAGATTATAGGAGGTTTATGGATAACACTTTTAAATGGATAGCTGGTTTTGCTGTGGCATCTGCTTTTGCAAATTATATAGCTGTTTATTCAGTTTATAAGAATACACACTGGATTAGTAAGTTTAAAAATTATCTTCTTTGTTTTGCAGCAGGAGTATTGATATCAACCCCTCTTTTAATAGCATTTCCAGAGGCATTTGAGAAAGATAAAAATGCAGGAGTCTTTGGACTTTTTGGCTTTTTATTTATGTTTTTTATCGATAAGATGATAAATCATTTTACCAACAGAAAGGAAGTTGCTTTTGGAATTACTGGAGCGATTGCCATAGGTTTCCACTCTTTTGTTGATGGCATAATATATACAATAACATTTAGTGCTTCAATTATGATAGGAATACTCTCAGCTACAGGACTTGTCGCTCATGAGTTCGCTGAGGGGGTAATAACGTACACATTTTTGATAGCAGGTGGTTTTAATAATAAAAAGGCTTTTATTTATGCTTTTTTAATAGCTGGTTTAACAACACCTATTGGAGCATTTGTTGTATATCCTCTTGTCTCAAAATTAAGCGGCGAGATCATACCACTTTTATTGGGTTTTGTAGGAGGAATACTGATATATTTCTCCGCATCACACCTCATACCTGAGGCAAATGAAAATAACGAACATCATTCTTTTATTGCGCTTTTATCAGGTGTGGTGTTTGTTGCATTGCTCGTTATGGTTGGTGGGGGATGAGGATAAGGATTATAACAGCAGGCGGTTATAACAGTGATTTTATAAGAGATGGTGTTGATTATTATCTAAAAAAAGTGAATTATTTTTTAAAGACTGAGATCATAGTTCCAAAGTCAAAGATAAACTATTCCTCATCAAAAGAAAAAATTAAGAAAGAGGCAATGCTAATTGAGGATTGTATAAAGGATGATGATTATGTTATTCTTTGTGACGTAAATGGAAATGGTTTTGATAGCACTGAGCTGGCAAAAAAGTTTGAAAACGTAATGAATGCTGGTAAAGATATATCCTTTGTCATAGGTGGAGATGAGGGCGTAGATGAGAGCTTGAAAAAAAGGGCAGATCTTTTATTTTCTTTTTCAAAGCAGACATTCAACCACGAACTTGCAGTTCTGATATTGATGGAAAGCATTTACAGAAGCTTTACAATAATCAAAAAATATCCATATCATAAATAGGAATAGGGGCAGATAGTTATCTAATCATCGAGATGTAAACAGATTCATCAGGATGAATACGGATAGAAATCAGATGAATACAGATATAAAAGTTATTTAGTTATCTGCTTGTCTGGGAAGGGTAGAGAAACTCTAACCGCAGTCGGTTTGAATTTAGCATTGCAATTTTTGGGATTGAATGATTTTTTCAAAGCCAATAGAAATATCAATTTGATATAATTTAAGTATAAGTGTAAAAGTAGCAGAATAAGATTAATAAAGAGAGGTCAGAAGTCAGAAGGCAGAATAAAAGGAACTCTTTATTTATCTGTCCCTGACTGCGCCGAAGCGGCTTCGCCATGCAGGCTCTGTCATCTGTTTTCTGTCATCTGTCTTTTGTTTAACTGGAGGAGATATGCCTCAACTGGATAGTATAACAAGAAATTTAATGCTTGACAGCTTGAACGAATATGCAAAGAGAAAGCTGCCATATGATTTTATAAGGGAAAAGGACAGGGAGAATGAATGTCCTGTTGATATTTTGAGGGAGATGTATGATCCTGAGGTATTGGGTATTCATCTTATTTCAATACCGAGGGAGTATGGTGGAATAGGCGGTGGAACAACCGATTTATACAGAATATGTGAACTGCTTGCAAAGATTGATTTAGGAGTGGCTACAAGCGTTTTCGCAACATATTTAGGAATAGATCCTATAAATGTTGGAGGCACTGAGGAGCAAAAGAAAAAATGGCTCGGAAGGATTGCTGAGAAAAGGCTTATGGTTGCATACGGTGCAACTGAGCCTGATGCAGGAAGTGATCTTGTAAATCTTAAGACGAAGGCAGAACATGTGGTGAGGGATGGAAAAATAATTGGATATAGAATAACTGGTTTGAAGCAGTGGATAAGCAATGGCGGTATAGCTGATTTATACACTATACTTGCTATGGCGCCCGGCGGGCCAAGCTGGTTTGTTGTTGAAAGAGATACTGAAGGATTTACTCCTGCACATCACGAGGATAAGCATGGTATAAGGCTTTCAAACACTGCGGGGCTTTCACTTGATAGTGTTTATGTCCCTGCTGATAACCTTATTGGAAGTGTTGAGGGGCAAGGACTTCTTCAGGCACAGGCGGTCTTTGGTTATACAAGACTTATGGTTGCAGCATTCGGTCTTGGTTGTGGCTGGTCTGCACTTGAAACAGCAGTAAGATATTCCCAGCAGCGAATTCAGTCAGGTGGACCGCTTTCAGAGAAGCAGGGTTATACCCACAAGCTTATGGTCCCTCATGCGGTAAACCTTGAGGCTGCAAGGGCTTATATCGAGTATGTTGCTCAAAGGCTTGATTCTGGTGAGCACGGGCTTGCAACCGAAGGTGCAATCGCAAAATACTGGTCAACTGAAAGCGGGAATAGAGCTGCTGAGGATTCTATACAGGCTCTTGGCGGTTATGGATATACAAAGGATTTTCCTGTTGAAAAGATTAAAAGGGATGTTAAGATAACATGTATTTATGAGGGAACGAATGAGATAATGGAGATGACAATATATAGGGGTAGATGGCAGGAGCACCTTAAAACGAGGGGAAGTTATTATTTGAATATGGCTGATGAGCTGGATGAGCTTTCAAAGAAAAATACTGATTGTGGAATGAGCGTTGCTGCTATGGGTTTGAGAGCACTTTCAGCTGTTATGGAGGAGTGCAGGCTCAATAAACTCACAAGGCATCAGCATGTTACGTTTGTTTTGGGAAGGTTGATATCAATGGCAGAGCATTCATACATATTTTCAAAAGCTGCCTCTGCTGAGAGATACAGCGAGAGTGTTAAGTTTGATAAACCGACTTATAAAGCGATGGCAAGAGTTTTTGCAAAGAATGCTGCTCTTGAGGTTGCAATTCGCGGTAGTTCACTTGTTCTCGGTGCTGTTGATAAGGCAACAAATCTGGCAGAGAAAATAAATCTCGCAGCGATAGAAAAAGAGCAGTACGGAATAATTTCTGATATGGATCTTATATCAAAGTCATTATGTCAGGTGTTTAAGGCAAGATAGGAGGTGTGATGAACATTTTTGTATGTATAAAACAAGTACCGGATACAACTGAGGTAAAGATAAACCCTGAAACAGGAACGCTTATAAGAGCGGGGGTTCCGTCAATATTAAATCCATATGATCATTTTGCAGTGGTCAATGCTTTAAAGATTAAAAAATCAAATCCTGATGCGGTTGTAAATGTTATAAGCATGGGGCCACCACAGGCAAAGGCTGTTATACAAATGGCGTTGGCACTCGGATGTGATAATGGTTATCTTTTAAGCGATGCTGCATTTGCTGGTTCTGATACATGGGCGACCGCTTATGCACTTTCTTCGGCAATAAAAAAGATAGGTAAGTATGACATTATCATCTGTGGTATGCAGGCAATAGATGGTGATACAGCTCAGGTTGGACCTCAGATTGCAAGTCAGTTAAATATACCTCAGGTAACATTTGCTGATAATGTTGAGATAGAAAATAAGAAGGCTTTGATAAAAAGGCATATAGATGATGGATATGATACAATAGAATCACCGCTGCCAGTGCTTGTTACTATGGTTATGCCGAAGGATTATGAACTTCCATTTCCATCATTTGTTAATATTACAAAAGCTCTTTCAAAGCCATTTTTTACTTACACTGCTGATGATATAATGGCCAAAAAAGAGTACTTGGGTCTTAAAGGTTCGCCAACTCAGGTAAACAGAATTTATCCGCCTCAGAGAGAGGTTAAAACCACTGTTATCAATACAACATCTGTCGAGGCCGTTGATAAGATAATTGAGATATTAAAACAGGAAAATTTTATTAAATGATCTTTTGGATTTTATTAATAAGTTAAAAAGAATCAGTTAACAAATGACATCTGATTCCTAATTTCACTGGAGGTATTTTTATGGGTATTGAGGTTTTAAACAACTGTATAGGATGTTCAAAGTGTGTTGGGTCTTGTCCTTTTGAAGCAATTTCAATGTCTAATAAAAAGGCAGTTATTGATCTAACAAAGTGCACACTCTGTGGAGCATGTGTGCAGGTCTGTCCTGTTAAAGCTATAGTCATATCAAGAGAGATGGTGAAGAGGGATCTGAGTGCATATCGTGATGTCTGGGTATTTGTTGAATTTGCTGATGATGCTGATATTAAAAAACAGGGAGAGATAAAAAAGGTTTCTTTTGAGCTTTTATCAAAAGGAAGATTTCTTGCTGACAAACTAAACCAGAAGCTCTGTGCCGTTGTGTTGACTGATAAAAACAGAGATTATGAAAAGATTTTGAGTGAGTATGGTGCTGATAGAGTCTATCTTCTTGAGAACGATGAATATCTGCCTTATGATACTGATATATATTCAGCATCAATTATGTCGCTTATAAACAAATATAAACCATCAATATTTCTTTTTGGGGCAACATATAAGGGAAGAGATTTAGCTCCAAGAATGGCAGCAAATCTTTATGTCGGACTGACTGCAGATTGTACGGATCTCAATATAAATAATGATGGGCTGTTGGTTCAATCAAGGCCAGCATTTGGTGGAAACATTATGGCTGATATATTATCGCCTAACTCAAGGCCTCAGATGGCAACTGTCAGACCGAATGTTATGAAGATAGTTAAGGTATTACCGAAAGCTGTTGAGGTTATAAAAGAAGATATAAGAATAGATAAAAATATCAGAAGGGTTAAGGTGGTTCAGAGACATAAGGAAGAGGAAAAGGGATATACAAAAATAGAGAATGCTGATATTATTGTTTCTGGAGGAAGAGGGCTTAAGAGCAAAGAAAAGTTTGAAATACTCAATGAGCTTGCAAAGCTTTTAAATGCAAGTGTTGGGGCATCAAGGGCAGCGGTTGATAGCGGTTTTATAGATAAAAAGCATCAGGTTGGTCAGAGTGGTACAACCGTCAGACCGAGACTTTATCTTGCATTTGGTATCTCAGGTGCGGTTCAGCATCTTGTTGGTATGAAAAATTCAGATGTAATAGTTGCCATTAACAAGGACCCAAATGCTATGATCTTTAGCGTTTCAAAGTATGCGATTATTGGTGATGCCCATGATATAGCTAAGAAACTGATTGAGAAGATTAAATCAGCAAAGGCAGTAGCATAGTAAAGGAAAAATAGTGATTAGTGGTCAGCAAAGAGAAGTCAGAGGACAGATGTCAGAAAGCACAGGACAGAAGGCAGATAAAGAGTAATTTCTTTTTCTTCTTCTGATTTCTGTCTTTCCGTCATCTGACTTCTGTCCCTGACTACGCCGAAGCGGCTTCGTCAGGCAAGTTCTGTCATCTGTATTTATATGAGCGGGATATTTAGAAAATTTTTTAACACCATAATATCTGTTGGAATTATTCCAATTATATTTGTTGTAATTCTTATATTCTATTACCAATCTGTTTCACGAAGAAATCTTCAAAACAATTATCAAAAGCTCTGTGATTCATTTGCTATATCATCATATGAAAGTATCAATAATTTTGCAAAAAGGCTTGATTACCTTAATTATTTAAAATATGTTTACAAGGATGATGATGAGTTTTTAAAAAAGACATCTGAAAAGTATGAAGAGATAGTTTTTATTGCTCTTCTTGATTCAACTGGTAGTGAGATAAAGAGATACTCCACTTACAGCTTTTCAAAACTTTTTTCATATATAAATATCTCAAGAAAAGAATATTTTAATAGGATAAAGGGTTCAAAGGATGGGGTGATAGGTGATTTCCAGATAATAAGATCTTTTCCACTTGCCACAATAGTCTATCCTGTCGGTGATAAATTTGTTTATGCAGTTGTCAATTTAAAAAAGTTTTTTTCATACATATACCAGACGAAAATCGGTCAGACAGGAATGGTATTTTTTATAAGTGACAACGGGGTTGTCCTGAATGATAGTAATATAGATATAAATTATAAGGAGATGGAAGAGATTGTCAAAAGTGATTATGGGAATACAGAAATGTATATAAATGGAAAGAAGTATATATCTTTTTTTAGAAAGCTGAATGATGTAAACATATATGTTGTCCTTGCTCAGGAAAAGAGAGAATTTTTAAGGGATATAAACCTTATTTTTTACTCAATGCTTTTTCTTGTTTTCCTCGTTCTTACAATATCTTATTTTATAGCATTTATAACATCAAGAAATTTAGCAGCGCCGATATCCTCATTGATATCAGCCGCAGAGCGAGTATCTGGTGGAAATTTTGAGGTTCCTGTGACAGAGAAGAGTGATTTTGCTGAATTGAATGAGCTTGTGAGAGTTTTTAATCTGATGATGGAGAAACTCAATGATTACAGCAAAATTCAGATTGAAAAGCTTATGGATGAAAGGGAGAAGTTGAATATAATAACTCAAAATTTAAAGGATGCTGTGATACTCACGGATTCATCCTTTTCTCCAGTATTTGTTAACAGATCAGCTCAGGGGCTTGTTGGAAATGATTATAATAGAATAAAAGACATCATCAACAGTGTTGTAAAAAGATTATCTGATAACAAAAACAAGATTATTGAGTTCAAAAATAAATACTTTGAAATTTATTTTGATAATATAAAACTTCACAGGGATAATCCACTTATGCTTATTGTTGCAAGGGATGTAACTGCTGAGATGAGGATTAATAAGGTTAAGGAGGATGTCTTTAGATCAGTTGCCCATGATCTAAGAAGCCCGCTTTTAAACATGCAGGGATATATAAAACTTCTTTCTTATGATGCTGATGAAAAAAATATGAAGTATATAAAAGGACTTGAGGATGAGAGCAATATAGTGTTTAGGATGCTTGAAAATATACTTGATATGTCAAGGATAGAAAACAAAACACTTAATCTTAACATCAGAAAAACAAACTTAAAAGAATTATTAAAAAATATTGCTGAAAGGTTTGAGATAAGGGCTGAGACCAAGGGAATAGAATTTTTTATCAGATTGCCTGACTATGATGTGTTTGCTGATCTTGATGATGAACTGTTTTTAAGGGCGGTGGATAACATACTTACAAATGCTTTTAAATATACTGATGAGGGTGGAAGGGTTGAACTTATGCTTGAAAAAACTGATAAGATTTATATAATTATATCTGATACAGGTAAGGGAATAGAAAAGGAAAGGTTGGCTGATATATTTGATAGGTTTAAAACAACTTCAAGAAGTGGTTTCGGGCTTGGACTTTCAATAGCTAAAACCATTGTTGAGATGCACAAAGGAAATATAAGTGTTGATTCTGAGATTGGCAAAGGAACCAGATTTGTTATAGAGATTTAACTATGAAATTATTTAAAAAGGAATATAAATCGGTTTATACAGTTACCATTGTGCTTACAATGTTCTTTTTGATACTGTATATGATTGACTTTGGTTTGTCAACATCTCTTGTTTTGTCTGAGCTGGAGAACAAATGGCATGATACAAAGTTTGGTGATACACTGAGGCTGTTAAGAAAAGCATATATAATACCACCACTTAAAAAAGCAGATGAAAGGATATTAATTGTTGGTATAGATAATAAAACACTTTTACGGTATGGCTGGCCAATGCCGAGAATATATTATAAGCCTCTTATAGAAAACCTTAATAAATATGGAGTTAAGGTTATAGGGCTTGATATAATGTTTGTTGATAGGGATAGAACCGAGCCTAAAAATGATATTATTTTTTCTGAAACTGTCAAAAAAAATAAAAATGTGGTGATCGCTGTCTCATTGGATGAGAATGGTAATATTAATCTGCCTATAAAAGAACTCAGAGATAATACTACTAATTTTGCATCAATATCAGCAGGGATGATGCTTGATGTCGATGGAAAAATAAGAAGGGTTTATCCATTTATTACTGAGATAATTATTAATGGTAAAAATTTAACGTTTTCATACAAGGATATATGCAACTCCTGTGATGATTTAAAGAATGTTGGGCTTCCACTGCTCGGGACATATCTTTATTCATATTACTCAGGAGTGGATTTAAAAGAGCTCTATAAAAAATGGCATAATGAGTATGGAGACAGATCTTTAATTTTAAATTTCAGAGAGAGTAAATTCAATTCTTCAACGGTTATGTATGATTATGTATCTGCAAAGGATGTGATAGAGGATAGTGTGGATGAAAAATTAAAAAAGAGATTGAAGGATGCAATAGTCATTGTTGGCTCTGTCGCTCAGGGTACCTTTGATCATTACCCAACGTCAATCCATCAGCAGACACCGGGTGTTGAGATACATGCACTGTGTATAGACAATCTTTTGAATGATGATTATCTTAGGAATGTAAAATTTTATATATTTCTTCCTGTTTTTTTACTGGCTATATGGCTTCCTGTATTACTGATAAAAAAATCTGTTTTAAAACTTTCATTATATAATTTTCTTTTTGACATTATTATTTTATGGCTTAGCATCGTTTTAATAAAATTGAGATATGATTTCTATTTTGCGGTTTATTTTATAGTAAATCTCGTAAGCTATATATATGTCATAGCATACAAGTCAATAGTTGAGGACAGACAGAAGAGATGGATAAAAAATACATTTTCACAGTATCTTTCCCCTGATGTCGTTAATATAATAGTTTCTGATCCTTCAAAACTTAAGTTGGGTGGTGAGAAAAAGGATATGACAGTTTTTTTTATGGATATAGCAGGTTTTACATCAATAAGCGAAAGGCTCTCCCCTGAAGAGGTAACAAATCTTTTAAACACATATCTATCCGAGCTAAGTGATATTATTCTTTCAAAGCGTGGAGTTATAGATAAATACATTGGTGACTGTATAATGGCATTCTGGAATGCTCCTCTTGATATACCAGATCACAGAACGCTTGCTGTGAAAAGCGCCCTTGAGTGCCTTGAAAAGATTAAGGAATTGAACATAAAATGTGAGATTGCTGGTGGCATTAATGTAAGAATAGGGATTAACAGTGGTAGTGCTGTTGTTGGCAATATGGGATCAAACAGGAGATTTTCATACACTGTTCTGGGCGATACAGTAAACCTTGCATCAAGGCTTGAGGGAGCGAATAAATTTTTCAATACATCATGTATGGTAAGCGATGATGTGTATGCTGAAGCGAAACAGGACGTAATTTTTAATTATATTGGTGATATAATTGTTGTTGGTAAAAATCAACCCATTAGGGTGTGGAGACCATTTAGATTGAAAGATAAAATGGATGAGAATGATAATGAATTTGTTAAAAACTATGATGATGGTATTAAATATTTTTACAGCAGGGACTACAAGAATGCTCATGTGTCCTTTGAGAAGGCTTATTCAATTATTAATGATAATCTGTGCAAGTTTTATATGAGTCAGTCTGAGAAATTTATAAAGGATGGAGATAGTGATTTTAATGGTGTATTCAATATAAAAAGCAAGTGATGGTAAAAAGTGATTAGTTAAGAGATTTTGTAAAAAAATAAAATTTAATTGGAGTTGATATGGATATATTTTGGAGATTGGTTTTGAGTCATCTTATAGCTGATTTTACTCTTCAAACTGATTGGATAAACAGGATGAAGAGGGAAAAGTTTCTTGGGGTTATCGCTCATATAGGCGTTCATATAGTTGTAACAACAGCTCTTTTAATCCCATACTTAAACATTAAATGGTTCCATTTTATGGGTATGGATCTAAAGGGTTATTTGATTATTATAATCCTATGCTGCCTTCATTTTCTTGTGGATCAAACGCGAATTTATATAACTAAAAACGATATCTATCCTGATAATACTCTGTTTTTTCTTGTTGATCAGCTTTTTCATTTTTACTTTATTTTTCTTTTTACGCCTTTTTTAAACGTATCAGCAAATTTTTTGGGTGAAAAGATAGTTGTGATATTGACGTTTCTTGTTTTAATAACTCATACCACAACGGTGTTGATTTATTATATTGAAAAGGATATCAAAAATCTGCCGTTCCCAACATTTGATCAAAAATACTTTATGATATTTGAAAGAACTGTTATTTGGGGACTGTTTTTGCTTAAGGGTAAATGGTGGCTGGCTATCTTAATAATATGGATATATCAGCTTTACTATCTGAAAAAGAAAAAATTGATGGATATATCAGATATCAATTTTTATCTAAGTGTATCTGTATCTATAGTTTTTGGAATACTTTCAAGATACTGTCTTTACAGTATCTGAAAAAGCGACTAAGTAAAGTTTTTTTTACTGCTCACTGACCACTGTTTTAGCTGGAGATATAATGTCAGTTATTATAAAAAAGGGTGATATAACCAAAGAAAATGTAGATGCTATAGTCAACGCTGCTAACTCTTATCTCTGCGGTGGTGGTGGAGTGGATGGGGCAATACACAGATCTGCTGGCCCAGAGCTTGATAAAAAATGTGCTGAACTTATTTCAACTATTAAGTATTTATCACCAGGCAGTTGTGTCATAACTCCAGCATATAATATTAAGAATGTAAAACATATAATTCATACAGTAGGACCTGTGTGGCATGGTGGAAACAACGGAGAGCCCAAAACACTTATGGAGTGTTATGAAAATTGTTTTAAGTTAGCAGTGGATAATCATATAAAAACTATAGCGTTCCCTTCCGTGTCGACAGGTGCTTATGGATATCCTGTTGAAAAAGCATCAGAAATTGCCATATCTGCTTCTATCAAGAACAGTGGTTTTTTTGATACAATTATACTTGTGGCATATAGTGATTATGATTTAAAAGTATATGAGGAAAATTTTAGAAGATATGAGGATAGATAAAAACACTCCTGTTGAAGATATAAAATTTGTGATAGCCGATGTAGAGACCACTGGGCTTATCCCTCAAAAAGACAGAGTCTGTGAAATTGCTATGAGTGTTTTAAAAAATTTCAGAGAGATGGACAGGTTTGTGAGCCTTATCAATCCTGAGGTAAGCATACGTCCTGACGTATCAAAAATACATGGGATAACTGATGATATGGTCAAAAACAGTCCAAAGTTTTCTGATGTTTTAAATCAAGTTCTTGATATCCTTTATGATGGGGTTATTGTTGGTCATAATATAGATTTTGATTATGAATTTATAAGATGTGAATTTGAAAGGCTTGGATATACAATTCCTGATATATACAGGGTTGATACTTTGAAGATATCAAAAAGATTTTGTTCCAATGTTCCTAACAATAAGCTTGAGACAATTGCAAGGTCAATGAATCTTTTTTCAAATGAGTGGCACAGAGCAGAAAACGATGTCGTTATGACAACAAGGATTTTTGAGAATTTTTTAAGAACGTTTATAAAGGAAAACAACGTTGTTACCCTGAATGATCTTTTAAAAATTACCAACTGATTCTTTAAATGATTAAGGTTTATAAGGAGGATTGATATGTCAATAAAAATAGATGGAAATTCATTAAGGATTGAGGATGTTGTTAATGTTGCAAGGCACAATGAGAAGGTTGAGCTCTCAGGCGATGCTGTTATGCGAATAAAAAAATGCAGAAGGATGCTTGAGGACAAAATAGAGAAAAAAGAAATTATGTATGGGGTTAACACAGGCATAGGGGAGCTCGTAAACGTAGTTTTAAACGATGAGCAGATAAAACAATTTCAGAAATATCTTGTTTATAATCATGCTGCAGGCATAGGTGAGCCTGTTCCTGTTGAACATGTAAGAGCAGCAATGCTCAGCAGAATAAATGTTCATGCAAAAGGACATTCAGGATGCAGACTTGAGATAACTCAGACTTATGTTGATATGCTTAACAAAGGAATAACTCCTGTTGTATGTGAGAAGGGAAGCGTAGGAGCATGTGGGGATCTTGCGCCTATGAGTCAGATAGCGTTGAGCCTTCTCGGAGAGGGTGAGTGTTTCTATGAAGGAAAGAGGATGCCAACAAAGGATGCAATGGATAAGGCAGGGATCCCTGTGCCAGGACTCAAGGCAAGGGATGGACTTGCTGCTATAAATGGTTCAAATCTTATAACAGGGATAGGAAGTCTTATTATCTATGATACAGAAAGATGGATAAAACAGGCTGAGATAGCAGCTTCAATGTCGCTTGAAGCACTGCTTGCAAATATGAAACCGTATGATACAAGGCTACATGAGCTTAGAGGATTTAAGGGAGCAGTAACAACTGCTGCAAACATAAGGAGTATAATAAATGGTTCTGATCTTGCCACTGGAAAGGTTAAGGTAAAGGTTCAGGATGCATATTCTATGAGATCAACTCCTCAGATAATAGGTGCTTTAAGGGATCATTTAGCATATGCAAGAAAGCAGTTTGAGATAGAACTCAATGGTGTCGCTGATAACCCAATATTCTTGCCTGATGAGGATACAGTCTTAACAGGTGCAAACTTTCAGGGGGTACCTATTAGCATGCCACTTGATATGGTTGGCGCAGGAATAACAATGATAAGCGTTTTGAGTGAAAGAAGGCTTAACAGGCTTTTAAATCCTGCTTTAAGCGTTGGACTTCCTGCATTTTTAACAAAGGGAGCAGGTATGTTTTCAGGCCATATGTTGAGCCAATATACGGCAGATATGATGATAGTTGAACAGAGAATACTAAGCATGCCAGCATGTGTTCAATCAATACCTGCTGCAGCTGATCAGGAAGATTTTGTTAGCATGGGAATGAACACAGCACTAAAGACAAAACAGATACTTGATAATGCATATGGAGTTTTGGGAATAGAGTTTATAGCTGCTGCTCAGGCTCTTGATTTTAGAGATTTTAATTTTGGTAAAGGGACAAAGGCAGCACATAAAGCTGTAAGAAGTGTTGTGGCACATCTTGAAGAGGACAGACCACTATTCAAGGATCACAACAATATGAAGCAGGCTGTTAAGGAATGTAAGGTCTTAGAGGCTGTTGAAAACGAGATTGGAGAGCTTAAGACTTCTTGGTAATACAGAAAGACAGAAAACAGAAGACAGATGTCAGAGGTCAGAGGACAGAAGACAGAGGACAGAGGGCAGAAGGCAGAATTTAAAGAAATTCCTTATTTTTCTGACTTCTGATTTCTGACTTCCGACTTATGTCTTCTATTTAACAGGAGGAAATATGATAGTAAGAGCACCGAGAGGAAATAAATTGAGCTGTAAGGGATGGAATCAGGAAGCTGCAATGAGAATGATTATGAATAATTTGGATCCAGAGGTTGCAGAAAAACCTGAGGAATTAATAGTTTACGGCGGGAAGGGTAAGGCAGCAAGAAACTGGGATTGCTATAAAGCAATAGTAAAAAGTTTAAAGGAATTAGAAAACGATGAAACACTCCTTGTCCAGTCAGGCAAGCCTGTTGGTGTTGCAAAAACACATGAGTATGCTCCGAGAGTTTTGATAGCGAACTCAAATCTTGTTGGTAACTGGGCAAACTGGGAAGTTTTCAATGAGTTAGAAAAGAAAGGTCTTATAATGTATGGACAGATGACTGCTGGCTCATGGATTTATATAGGAAGTCAGGGAATTCTTGAAGGGACATATGAAACATTTTCAGCCTGCGGAAAAAAACATTTTAAATCGGACCTTTCAGGCAAGCTTGTTGTCAGTGGTGGACTTGGTGGTATGGGTGGAGCTCAGCCACTTGCCATAACCATGAACAACGGTGTCGGTATAATAGTTGAGGTTGATCCTGAAAGAATTAAAAAGCGAATAAAAACTGGATATCTTGATACAATGACTGAAAGCCTTGATGAAGCTCTTAAAATAGCTGAAGAATATTTAGCAAAAAAGGAGCCTATATCAATAGGTCTTTTAGGAAACTGTGCTGAGGTTTTGCCTGAGATGTTAAAGAGAGGTGTTAAGATTGATGTTTTAACAGATCAGACATCAGCACATGATCCGTTAAATGGTTACATACCAAAAGGATTGAGTCTTAAAGAAGCAGCCGAGCTTAGAAAAAAAGATCCAGATAAATATCTCAAGAAATCAATGGAATCAATAGCGAAACATGTTGAAGCGATGTTAGGATTTTTGAAGAATGGAAGCATAGTTTTTGACTATGGAAACAATATAAGAACTATGGCATACAAGGAAGGCGTGAAAAATGCTTATGATTTTCCGGGATTTGTTCCAGCTTATATAAGGGATCTTTTCTGCGAGGGAAAAGGGCCTTTTAGATGGGTTGCACTAAGCGGTGATCCAAAGGATATATATACAACAGATAAGTTGATACTTGAAACATTTCCTCAAAATGATGTTATAAGGAAATGGATGAGTATGGCACAGAAGAAGGTTCATTTCCAAGGGCTTCCTGCAAGGATATGCTGGCTCGGATATGGTGAGAGAGATTTAATTGGTTTAAAGTTTAATGACCTTGTAAAGAAAGGAAAGGTATCAGCACCAATAGTTCTTGGAAGGGATCATTTGGATAGTGGTTCGGTCGCAAGCCCATTTAGAGAAACTGAATCTATGAAGGATGGTTCTGATGCGATAGCTGACTGGCCTATTTTGAATGCGTTGTTAAACACTGCAAGTGGTGCAAGCTGGGTAAGTTTTCATCATGGTGGTGGTGTTGGTATGGGATACTCACTCCATGCGGGACAGGTTCTTGTATGCGATGGAACAAAGGAGATGGCAAAGAGGATTGAGCGAGTTTTAACAAACGACCCTCTTATGGGTGTCTTAAGACATTATGATGCAGGATATGATAAAGCAATAAAATTTGCTCATAAAAATAAAATAAAAATACCTATTGAGATTAAGAGCAGATAAACCTTTTAATATTAGTTCAGGCTGATTATTTTTTGAAAGCACCGACGACTTATTGGAATAATAAATTTGATAAAATAAACAGCAGAGGTAATAATATGAAAAAAAATCACATTATAGTCTTAATTTCTCTGATATTTATTGCTGCTTCTTCTTATGCGGACAATTATGACGACATAGCAAATGAATTGATTAAACATATCAAAGAAAACTCAATAATTGCGGTGGTTGATTTTGAATATGATGGTGATAAAGATTCAAGAACACCGTTTGTTTTAAGTGAAAGGGTC
>JAAYVG010000026.1 GCA_012517285.1 Elusimicrobiota bacterium | reverse complement strand
TCCTCCTTTATAATATTTTAACCAATTTTCATCCAAGATATTAGCAAATAATGTATCTTTGGCTTCTTGCATCATCTTTGCAAACTCATTATCACTGTGCTTCATAGCAATATTATCAAGGATGTTGAAATTTAAACCTGAAATAATAAATATCTTTGTATCCATAAGCCATTCGTTTAAGCCGCTTTATTTTATTATTGATTCCCTCTGATATTGCTGAACTTATTTTCCTTTTAAACCAATTTATGATATATCCCATCTTATCACGGAAACTTTCTGCTATAGTTCTGAAAATTTCCACACCACTCGCAAACGCTCCCGCAATCCAGTTTTCAAGATAATTCTGTGCCTCTTCAGTGGTCTGACAATCATATATTTTGAGAAAACTTTCTTTTAAAAGCATAGCTTCGTATATTGGTTTGTTGATTTCACAAAGCTTTTTCAGATATTGCGACTGGCTTTCTGTGAGATTATTTTTGTTCTTCAGTAAAATAAATCTTTGATGACAATTGGTTAATTCAATCAATTCATCATTACCTTCTTTGCGAGCCTTGTTCAATTCCAGTTCCCTCGTCATATCAACCGCCCAATTAAGCTTCTGAATAATGTGGAATTTATCATAGACTATTATCGCATTGACAGCGTATTTATTTCCTGACTTTGCCCACAATTTTATAGACTAACCGTTCAAAACCCAAAGTAACCTCGTAGGTTACTTCTGGTTCTTCTTCCCAAACAACCAGATAACTAAATAACCAAACAACTAATATGCTACTTTCATTGGTAAATTCCACATTATTTACAAATGACCCGAAATATCTTAGGCATCTGTGTAGATATAACAGTGGTTAAGGATAAAACCAAAATAACTGAGGATATTGTTAGAGAATACATGCATAACTATGGTGTTCTCAATGATGAAGGGCTAACCGAAACCGACTTAAAAGTCTTGAAAGTACTAAAAGAATCTGGGCCACTTGAGAAAGAAAGCATCATAAGTATGACACAGATGAACAAAGAAGAATATCAGTATGTTATAGAACCTTTTCTTTTAGAGAAGGGGTATATGTTACTTACTAAATCAGAAAGAATCCTCAGTAAAAAAGGAGAAGAAGTGATTGCCAAAGTTATTTAAAAAAATACAACAATTCAATGGAACAACAAACTTTCTTTTGCAGGAAAAAGCGATCCCGATCAGCAGGGAGCAAATAGTGAACAGTGTTCAGTAAAACAGAACACCTCATCCACTAATTATTGACCACTAACTACTGTCCACTCTTTTGTTTTTTTGGTTTTGCTGATCACTGTCCACTGATCACTATCCACTGTATTAGTGAATAGTGGGTAGTGGACGGTTGTCAGCAGAAAACACTTGAGCCACTGATTACTGTCACCTCTTCTGTCTTGTTAGTTTTGCTAACCACTAACCACTGATTACTGTCCACTGTTTTGCTGATCACTGTCCACTGATCACTATCCACTGTTTTGCCCCCTAGAGGACTCTCCTACAAGTAACCCCGTGGAATAAAATCCTTTGGATTTTAATTTGCAAAGCAAATTATTCCACTGGGTCTCGCAGGCCGCCCCTCGTCCCGATATATAGCACAATCGGGACTGCGAGCTTTTCCGCCTACGATGAACATATCAGCAAAACAACTGTGGCTATTCGCCACTTTGCTGATATATCTTCGGCGGACAGGCACTGACCACTGTTCACTGTCCACTAATTTGCCCCCTAGAGGACTCGAACCTCTAACCAACTGCTTCGAAGGCAGCTGCTCTATCCTTTGAGCTAAGGGGGCGGATATAATAGTGAACAGAAATCAGAAAACAGAAGTCAGAGGTCAGAGGACAGAAAGCAGAGGTCAGAAGACAGATTTTAAAGGAACTCCTTATCTGATATCTGTTTTCTGATTTCTGTCTTAATCCTGATGTTTTACTAAATAACTAGATAACTAAATGACTAAACAACTAATTTGTCCGTTTCTATCTCGATGATATCTGTTTACATCTTGATGAATCTGTCTTCATCTCGATGATTAAATAACTAATTTGCTTTTCTGTCTTCTGTTTTCTGTCCTCTGACTTCTGACATCTGTTTACATCCTGCTGTCTTATCTGTTTACATCTCGATGATTGACGATTGTAAATTCTATATATATTTTATAAAATTAATTAGTGTATTAAAAAGGGTTCACTGAAAAACTCTAATGGTTTAAGTTTTAGCCCCGTCAATCGACCGAGGTTACAATTAGTGATCAGTGGTCAGTGAACAGTAAGAGGAAATACCTTATTCGCTGATCACTATTTTGTTTTTTCTGACCACTGTCCACTGTTTTAAACCGCGTCGGTTTATGATTGTAGTATGCGTGATTAGACTTTTTCAGTGAATCCTAAATAACGGATTGAGATGAAAAAGGTTTTGGTTGTTTTTCGGTTCTTATTCTTAACCTTAATCTTAACCTCAACCTGATTCTAAATTGGAGGAATATATGGGTGGACATTCTCACTGGGCTGGTATAAAACATCAAAAGGCACTCAATGATGCAAAAAAAGGTAAGGTTTATACAAAACTTATAAAGGAAATAACCATTGCTGCAAGAATGGGCGGCGGAGATGTAGATACAAATCCGAGGCTCAGAAAGGCTGTCAGCGATGCAAAAGAGGTTAATATGCCTCTTGATAATGTTAAAAAGGCAATAATGAGAGGAACTGGTCAGCTACCAGGTGTTGTTTATGAGGAAATAAGCTACGAGGGATATGGGCCAGCCGGTATTGCTGTTATGATAGAGTCAACCACAGACAACAAGAACAGAACATTCAACGAGCTCAGGGTTATACTTGAAAAGCATGGTGGCAATATGGGCACCACAGGTTGTGTAAGCTGGATTTTTGAAAAGAAGGGATACATAACTGTTCCCAAAAGTTCAATCTCAGAGGAAGAGCTTTTTAATATTGCGATAGAGGCATCGGCTGATGACATCAAAAACAATCCCGATGAGGATTTCTATGAGGTTTTTACATCACCTGATAACTTTGAAACTGTCAAGTCAAAGTTGCTTGAAAAGAAAATAGATATATCATCATCTGAGATAACTATGATACCGAAGAATTATATCACTGTAACTGATGAGGATAAGGCAGAAAAAATAGTTGGTATGATGAATGAATTAGAAGCTCATGATGATGTGAAAAGTGTTTACTCCAACTTTGATATACCTGCAAATATTTTGGATAAGCTGATGAAAGAATGATGAGACGGGTCATAGGTATAGATCCTGGCCTTGAAGACACTGGCTGGGCAATATTGAGCAGTGATAACGGAAGGATAATTCTTGAAAATTTTGGGCTTATAAAAACAGAAAGAAATTTATCCATATCCAAAAGACTCTGTCAGATATATGATGGACTCAATGACATAATCGCTGAATTTAATCCTGATGCTGCTAGCATCGAAGAGGTATTTTTTATAGATAAGATAAGAACACAGGAAGCTACTATGGAGGCAAGGGGTGTAATACTTCTTGCTTTTGAAAAATCAGGAATAAAGTATAATGAATATAACCCAAGACTTATTAAAAAAAATATAACAGGAAATGGTAATGCTAACAAAAAACAGGTTCAAAGCGTTATAAAGATGATGTTTTCTATGGATAAAGAGCTATACCCCGATATAGCTGACGCAGTTGCCATAGGGATCTGCGACTTAAAGCTTTATAAACTGAAAGAAAAAGGACTGGTATGATAGCATATATAAAAGGTAAGGTTATAGAACTTGGTTCATCAAAAATCATTATTGAGACATCAGGAATTGGATATGAGGTTTTCCTATGTGAAAACGATATATCAAAGATTTCAGCCGGTGCTCAGACCGAGCTTTATATATCAACATCATTTTCTATGTATGAGGGTGAAAAGCTTTATGGTTTTTTGAGTGCTGAGGAAAAAGAAATATTTGAACTGCTTGAAAATTTTATTCCAAACACTGGTGCCAAAAAAGCAATGGAATACCTTAATAAGATATTGAAATCCGTATCAGATTTTAAAAAAGCAATTTTAAATGAAGATGAAAAAATGCTTAAAAATCTTTTTGGTTTTACTCCTAAAACATCAAAAAAACTTATTGTTTCTCTAAAGGATAAAATTGATGGACTGAGAATTAGTGATAAAGAAAGATACACCTCACCAGTATTTTCATCCTACTATGAAACTGCACTTAATGCACTGATCGGTCTTGGATACAAATCAGGAGAATCAAGAGCAGCTCTTGCTATGGTTATGGAAGAAAACACTGACAAAAACATAAAGATTGAGGATGTTATAAAGTTATCGCTGAAAAAGCTTTCAGGAGTCTAAAGTTTATGGATTATATTTATAACAAAAAGTTAAATCCAGAGGAAGCAAACTTTGAGTATTCATTGAGGCCAAAGACTTTAGATGAATTTATAGGACAGGAAAAGATAAAAGAAAATCTGAGAGTTTATATAGAGGCTGCTAAAAAGAGGAAGGAATCACTTGATCACTGCCTTTTTTATGCACCACCGGGTTTAGGCAAAACAACACTTGCTCATATCATAGCAAATGAGTTGGGTGTTAATATAAAGGTTACATCTGGTCCAGTTCTTACAAGACCAGGAGATCTTGCAGCATCGCTTACAACAGAGTTAAATGATGGTGATGTTTTTTTTATAGATGAAATTCATCGATTAAATGTAGCTGTAGAAGAAGCAATATATCCTGTTATGGAGGATTTTAATTTTTTTATCAATACTGGCAAAGGCCCGGGAGCAACAACGCTTAAAATAAAGACACCGAGAATAACTATAATAGGGGCCACCACAAGGAGCGGACTCCTTACAACACCTTTAAGAGATAGGTTCGGGATAACAGTGAACCTGAGCTTTTATGATGAGTCAGAGATAGAAAAAATAATAGAGAGATCTGCTTCAATACTCAAGGTTAAGGCAGAAAAGGATGGCATAAAGGAGATATCCCACAGATCTCGCGGCACACCGAGAATTGCTAACAGAATCTTAAAAAGAGTTAGAGATTTTGCTGATGTGAAGGGAGAAGGAATAATAACTAAAGAGATTTCCATATCTGCTCTTGATGCTATGGAGATAGATGATGAGGGACTTGATAAGCTTGATAGAATTTTTTTAAAAACAATAGCAGAGAAATTTAATGGCGGCCCTGTTGGGGCAGAGAATTTAGCCGTAGCATTATCAGAAGAACTTGATACCATAACAGATGTAATAGAGCCTTACCTTATAAAATCAGGTTTTATACAGAGAACTCCACGTGGCAGGGTTCTTTCAAAAAAGGCTTACGAACATATGAACCTACCTTATAAAAATGAAACACTATTTTAGAACAATTATTATTTTATTTTTTTCATTTTTAAATCTCTATTCCGCTGATGGAATCAACAGAAGCATTGAGATAAGAATTCTTGTTGCAAACGATCTATCAAACTTTGAATTAAAAACCTATGGCAAGATATATGCGACTGAAGAAAAAACAGGAGAAAAGTATTTGCTTCTGGAAAACTCACTTTATGATATAAGACCAGAGAAAAATGAAAAAATTATAATAAGTGATGAAAAGCTTTTATCCCCCGTTTACATGGAAAATTCAACACCAGAAAGTTATATAGTAATAGACGGTAAAAAATACAGAGGAAAATTTAAGCTTGCCAATAAAAATGGTAAGCTTAATATAATTGAATACGTGGACATTGAGAGATATCTTTGGGGAGTTTTAGGACCTGAGATGGGGGCTAACTGGCCTATTGAAGCTCTAAAGGCACAGGCAGTTGCTGCAAGGACTTATACACTTGCAACACTCAGCAAGAATAATGATTATGATATGACCAATACTACCCAACACCAGGTTTATACTGGTTTTGATAATATCTCTCCACAAATCATCTCAGCTGTAAATGAAACAAGGGGAGAGGTGCTAACATATAAGAATAAAATCTTTACAACATTTTATCATGCAAACTCAGGAGGACATACAACTACACCGAGTGGTGTCTGGAATTCTAAAATAATTCCACCACTTAGGGGTGTGAATGATCCATACTACAAGAATTCACCGAGTGCTAACTGGTCAGTTTTTATATCCAACAGGGATATATTAAATTTTTTAAATAAAAACGGACATTCTGTTAACAGAATAAAATCTTTCAGGATATATTCAAAGGATAAATCTGGCAGGACAGTAAAATTTCTTTTTAACACAGATAAGGGTAGTATAAAATTAGAGGCAAAAGATTTAAGAAGTTTTATTGGAACATTTGATATGAAAAGCACATTTATAACAAGCATACAAAGTGTTAAAAATGGTTATAAGATTTATGGCAGAGGCTGGGGACATGGGGTAGGATTATGTCAAGATGGAGCTAAAAAGATGGCAGATAAAGGATTTGATTATAAAAAGATTTTAAGCTTTTATTACCCGGGTTCTAAAATAAAGGATATAGATGAGGTAAACCATGAAAGATAAAGAATTTGATGAGTTTGAAAAACTTGATATAAAGGATCTTATAGCCGATTTCCCCCTTAAGAAAAGGGATGAGGCAAGACTTATGGTTATTCACAAAGATACAGCAAGGATAGAACACAGAATCTTTTCTGATTTAATAGAATATTTAACACAAGGCGATTGTATTGTAATAAATGAAACAAAGGTTGTAAAGAGCAAGATGTTTTTTTATGATAGTGATGGAAAAAAACGGGATATGCTGATGCTTTCAAAGCTTGATGAAAAAGGCAAGAGATGGATGGTTCTTACAAAAAAACTTAATAATAAAAAAAAATATCGCCTTGAGGATGATGTTTTCATATCATCAATAGAAAAAAATAATGATGGAAGTTATTTGATAGAGTTTAGCAGAGAGCTTGATGATAACTATATATCAAAACATGGAACTGTCCCACTCCCAGAGTATATAATAAAAAAGAGAAAAGAGAAATCAAAGGATGAAGTTTTGCAGGATGATGAGGATGATTATCAGACTGTTTATGCAAAAGAAAATGGCTCTGTTGCTGCGCCAACAGCAGGCTTTCATTTCACCAAAGAGCTTTTAGAAAAAATTCAAAAAAAAGGAATAAACATTGCAAAAATAATACTTCATATAGGCTGGGGAACATTTAAAATGGTAAGGGATGACCCTGAGAATTTTGTTATGCCACCAGAGCATTGCATAGTATCTAAAGAGGTTCGAGATATAATAAATCTTACAAAAAGAAATGGAAAGAAAATATTTGTAGTTGGAACATCAAGCATGAGAACGCTTGAGAAGATGAAGGATGAAAATGGATTTGTAAAAAGTGGAGAGGCCGAAAGCGACATATTCATAAAACCGGGATATAAATTTTCTATAGCAGACGCATTTATAACAAACCTCCATGTCCCACATTCTCCCCCTCTTTATATGACAACAGCATTTTGTGGAACGGAACTGCTTTTAAAAGCTTATAAAGAGGCTGTTGATAGAAAATACAGGTTTTATTCCTATGGTGATGCTTGCCTTATACTTTAGGGTTCACTGAAAAAGTCTAACAGTGGAGGTTTTATAAATGGAAAACAAAAGCTGGACAAGAATAATTAAAACTGATAAAAACCAGAGATCAAGGATAGCGGAGCTTAGTGTTAGAAATAAAAAAATAGTAACTCCATTGTTTATGCCTGTGGCAACACAAGGTAGTGTTAAGGCATTATCAAGCGATGATTTGATAAACGTTGGAACACAGTGTCTGCTTTCTAACACATATCACCTTTATCTACGACCTGGCCTTGATGTACTAAAAAAATTTGGTGGGCTTGGAAATTTTATGAGATATCCTAAGGCAATACTAACTGACTCTGGTGGGTTTCAGGTTTACAGTTTAAGCCGTCTCAGAAAAATTACAGAACAGGGTGTCCATTTTTCATCACACATAGATGGTTCTTCTCATTTTTTTACGCCCGAGAAGGTCATAGATTATGAGTCAGCTATAAACTCCGATATATGGACACATTTAGATGTATGTGTCAAAAATCCACCGCAATACTCGGAGGCAAAGGAAGCATTAAGAAAAACAAAGCTATGGGCCAAAAGATCAATAGACCACTTTAAGAAAATAACTCAGGAGGCCGAGGAAAAGCCAAAACTCATGGCAATAATTCAGGGTTCAATATTTAAAGATTTAAGAAAAGAGGCAATAGAATATGCAACTGAGCTAGGTTTTGATGGCTTTGCTCTCGGTGGTTTATCTGTTGGCGAGTCAAAAAAGCAGATGTTTGAAACGCTTGATTATATAATGGAAAACATACCGAAGGATAGACCAGTTTATTTTATGGGTCTTGGCGATCCTGTTGATATATGGATGGCAACAAAGTTAGGGGTAGATATGTATGACTGTGTCCTTCCTACAAGAAATGCAAGAAACGGTCAGGCATTAACAACCTATGGAAAGGTTTACATAAAAAATGCTCAGTATAAGAATGATGATACAGTTCTTGATAACGAATGCGACTGTTATACATGCAAAAACTACTCAAGATCATATATATCACATCTTTACAAATCTGGAGAACTCCTTTCTCATAGACTTCTTTCAATCCATAACATAAGATTTCTGCTCAAACAAACTGATATGATGAAAAAAGCAATTAATGAGGATAGATTTGATGAGAGTTTTAATGAATTTTTGAACAAATACAATCAGAAATAAAAAAAGTAAGATATATATATTTTTTTTACTTTTTAAATACTTCAAAAATATGTTAAAATGTAAAAGTAAGACAGTATTAATAGCGGTCAGCAGTTTTTCGAAAGACAGAAAGATAAAAAGTTTTTTTATTTCTGACTTCTGCCCCTGCCTGCCGAAGCCGTTTCGGCGTAGGCAGGTTCTGACCTTTGTCTTATGATTAACAAGGAGGAATGTGATGAAAGCTTCTCAACCAAGCATATGGATGCAGTTATTCCCTTTTATACTGATGATTGTGATTTTTTATTTTCTGTTGATAAAACCTCAGCAGAAACAGGCAAAGTTAAGACAGAAGATGCTTAATGAACTTAAGGTAGGAGATAAGGTTTTAACGGCCGGTGGAATAATAGGAACAATAAGCTCAATAAAAGATAATGAGATGGAGATAGAGATAGCAAAGAATGTAAAGATAACAGTTGTAAGAAGTGCTGTGACAACTGTTGTAACAGATGAGCCTGTTAAACAATAATTTTTTATCCGTATAAATACAGTTTACAACAATTATATTTTAATTGCTTTATTCTATTTTAGGAGGTATTCAAGATGAAAGCACTTCACTGGAAGATGTCACTGGTAATAGGACTTGTAATCCTTTTTGCTTTTTTATTATACCCAACCTTTGATTGGTATTCAAAGACACAGCCTGAAAGAGATAAGTTAGAGGCTATGAAAGAAAGACCGAAGCATATATTAAATTTAGGACTTGATCTAAGGGGTGGAACGCATCTATTACTTGAGTTAGAGGTTGATAAATTAGATAAAAGTGAGAAATTAAATGATGCGATTCAGAGGGCAATAGAGATAGTTAGAAATAGGGTTGATGCATATGGTATATCTGAAACACCGATAGCAAGAGTGGGAGACAAATGGATAAGCGTTGATCTGCCAGGTGTTTCAAATGCAGAGCAGGCTGAGGCACTTATTGGTAAAACTGCTCAACTTAAATTTATGCTTGTTGATGAATCAACCACAGCCTCAAAGATACTTTCTGAGATATCAGCTCTTGATAAACCAGCAATAGATAAGGATGGAAATATCGTTCCTGAGATAAAAAAGATTCTTCCACCAAATCTTACAATATTAAGAGGTAAATCCGAGGAAAGCTCATCGGATGTTAAATATTATGTATTGGAGTCATCAGTTCCACTGACTGGAGCATACTTAGAAAATGCGAGGGTTGAGATGGAAGGTGATTTTGGTATGCCACACATATCGTTTTCCTTTAACAAGGATGGAGCAAAGATTTTTGATACACTTACTGCAAGAAATGTTGGAAGAAATTTAGCGATTGTTCTTGACGACGTTGTTTATACCGCACCAAACATAAAGAGCAGAATTCCTGAAGGAAAGGGGATTATTGAGGGAAGTTTTACTATGGAAGAGGCAAGGGATATAGCATTGGTGCTTAGAAGCGGTGCTCTTCCTGCACCTATTAAGATAATAGAAAAAAGGGTTGTTGGACCTTCACTCGGAGAGGATTCAATAAAAAAGGGCATATTTTCAAGCATGGTAGGATTTATTGTAGTCGTTCTTTTTATGCTTTTCTATTACAAGGGTGGTGGCTTCGTAGCAGATATTGCACTGTCATTGAACTTTTTATTTCTTTTGGGATGTCTTGCATATTTCAATGCAACGTTAACACTTCCAGGAATCGCTGGTATGATATTGAGTTTGGCTATGGCGGTTGATGCAAACGTGTTGATACTTGAAAGAATGAGAGAAGAGATTGAGTTTAAAAAACCTATCCCAATAATAATATCAACAGCATATCAGAAAGCATGGACAGCAATCCTTGACTCAAATGTTACAACATGGATAACAAGTGTTTTCTTGTTTCAGTTTGGCTCAGGTCCTGTTAAGGGATTTGCAACAACACTTATAATAGGTCTTGTTATAGGTGTTTTTACATCAGTTTTTGTAACAAGGGTTGTTTATGATTTCTGGCTTACATCCAACCCGAAACATTTAAGCGTTTAAGGAGGAAAAAATGGTAAGACTTATTCCTAAAACAAATATTGATTTTGTTGGCAAAAGACACTATTTTTATGCTATATCATCAATAATAATACTTATTGGTATTATATATATGTTTGTAAAAGGACTTAACTTAGGTCTTGACTTCACTGGTGGGACACAGCTTCAACTTAAGTTTAATGATAAAACGGATATTGGTTCTATAAGAAAAATATTAAATAAAAATGGAATAGAAGCCCAGATAATAAGCTTCGGCGATAATTCATACTCAATAACTGTTAAAGGTGATCAAGAAAATGTAAACGAATATGCAAACAAGATAACTAATGCTTTAAATTCTGAAGGGTTTAAGTTTATTGAAGAGAAAAGGGATTTCGTTGGGCCTGTGGTTGGAAAGGATCTATCAAGAAAAGCAATATTTTCTATAGTTCTTTCTATGTTTGGAATAATTGTTTATGTTGCTTTTAGATACACACACCCAATATGGGGAATAACAGGCGTCATAGGCATTATCCATGACGTTCTTGTAGCCATAACAGCATTGTTGATCACAGGAAGACAGATAGATCTTGTAATCATAGCAGCGTTGTTGACAATAGCAGGTTATTCAATAAATGATACCATAGTTATTTATGACAGAATAAGGGAAAACAAAAGAAAATTTCCTAAAAAGTCATTTGGTGAGCTTATAAACCTAAGCATAAATGAAACTCTTTCAAGAACAATTGTGACATCATCCACTGTTATATTTGTGCTTCTTGTCCTTTATTTCTTTGGTGGTTCAGCTATAAATGATTTTGCTTTCTGTATGCTTGCAGGCTCGGTATGTGGAGTCTATTCTACACTTGGTATATGTACAACACTCGCATATGATTGGCAGAAAGAAAAATAAATAGTTGGATGTATGGAAGGTTATAGGAATAGATGGCTGTTCTGTCTGTTCTTATTAGATAACTAACTTGCTTTTGTTTTCTGACTTCTGTCATCTGATTTCCGAAATCTTTAAAATATGGCAAAGATTAAAAATTTTAAGATTCCTGTTTATTATTACGATATCCAGAGAAGGATTAAAAAATCAGGGATCAACCTTAACAATCTATTTGGTGAAAATACTGAAACAAACTTCAAGGAATTTGTTTCTAACATCATATCACAGATAAACCCTTCGGCAATATATGATAATATAGAATTAAAACAACTTGAGAAGGTATTCGGTGAAAATTATAAAGAGATTTTTAAAGCAAAGGATATTGACGTCATTAGCTTTTCAGTTATAACATTTGGAAATGAAATTGAAAAGAAAGTTTTGGAGATTAATAACACTGAGTCAGTAATTGTTAAAAGCATTATCGATGTTCATTTTAACACAGCCGTAAAATTTCTTATGGATGCCATAGCTGAAGAAGCAAAGAAAGAAAACTATATATTATCAGAGCCAGAGTTCTTATATATAAACGGCGAGTTCAAAACAGATCTTCCATTAAAAAATATTTTAGAACAACTTGAATCCAATAAAATTATGGTTGAAATGGTTGATGATAAAGTAATCCCCCTTTACACACAGATTTTTTATAACATATGGAGTTCTAAAAAGAAAAGATAATGGGGGCTATTCTTTTTATAGTTTATAACACAATAGTTCCTTTTCTTATAGTTTTATCATTTCCTCTTTCGCTCATTTTACCAACAAAATCATTTACACCGAGACTCTGGCTTAAAAGAATTTTTCCTGATATAAAAACATTTAAAGATAAAACGATACTCTTTCACTGTTCATCCATTGGCGAAATAAACTCTGTAAGAACCCTTATTGATTACTTCAAAAAATCCGAGCCCAATACAAAAATAATAATAACAACATTTACAGAAACAGCCAATAATATTGCAAAAAAGATAACAGAATACTCATACATACTCCCATTTGATTTTTATCCAATAATGAAAAGATTTATAAAAAAGGCAAATCCAAAGATAGTTTTTATAGCAGAAACAGAGATATGGCCTTCTTTTATTAGAATATCCTCAAAAAAATCAAAACTCTATTATATAAATGCAAGGATATCAGATAAGTCTTTTAAATTTTATAAATATCTTTCCCCTCTGATAAAATACTGTTTTAAAAATATTGAAAAGATATTTGTTCAGGATAAAGAATATTATGATAAATTTTCTTTTTTTTATGACAGCAAAAAAATTGTGATTGCTGGAAATACTAAATATGATCTTCTTGATGATGATATAAAAGCGAAGGATTTGACTGAAATATTAAAAAAAATAGATTTTTTAGAAAAAAAGTTAATAACATTTGGAAGCATTCACCCAGATGAAATAGAAATAATTATTAAAAGCTATAAACTTATTGTTAACGATATAAATGATATAAGATATATAATTGTTCCGAGACATATTGAAAAAACAAAAGAGTTTGAGGAGATTATTAAAAGACATAATCTAAATTACCAAAAATTAAGCGATATTAAACAAAAGGAGGATAGGTTTAAGGATTTTTATGATACTCAAATACTATTAGTTGATGAGGTAGGTTCTTTATTAGATTTTTATTCAGTATCAGATATATGTTTTGTAGGTGGGACACTTAATAAAACTGGGGGACATAACCTTCTTGAGCCATCAGTTTTTTCAAAGCCAGTGCTTTTTGGCCCAAATTACTTATCTCAAGAAAAATCTGCAAAAAAACTCATTGAATATGGTGGTGGATTTATAGTAAATGATGAACAAGATTTAAAGTCAAGGATAAAGTTTTTGATATCGGATAAAAATTATTATCTAAAAGCGTCAGAAAACTCTAAAAAAGCACTTCTATCGCTCAAGGGAGCAACAGAAAAGATAAAGGAATGGATAGGGTGAACAGCAACTTAGGAATATATACAGTAATCTTGGGAGATGGATAAAACTCTTATTGTTTCATTCAAAGGTCCTTATGCTAAAGCCAATGCAATGCTTACATTATTGGATGATCTAAAAGACATAAAAGAAGATATAATACAGGATGAAATAAAAAGACTTTACAGAAATAAATTATTTAGAATAGAATACTATAAAGGAGATAAGAAGTATCTCTTAACATCTAAAGGAAAAAAATATTTGAAAAAATACACAATGGAAGGTCTAACAATAAAGGATAAAAGACATCATGGCAAATGGACAATAGTTTTTTTTGATATACCTGAAAATATTAAAAAGGACAGAAATGCTTTTAGAAGCAGACTTAAAATTTTAGGCTTTTATGAACTTCAAAGAAGTGTTTTTATCTGTCCTTATATATGTGAAAAAGAAATTGATTTTTTGATTGATTATTATGATATAAGAAAATACACAAGGCTTGCAATAGTAGAAAAAATTGACAATGAATTACATCTTAAAAAGATATTCAACCTTATATAGAGGATAAAATTAAAAAGTATTATTTTTGAGTTTGAATTGCTAAATCTAAGTTACAGCCTCATTAACCGATTTATGGACAGGTGACTGTAGCAGTAGAAGCAAGTATTCCATATTGATAGGTTAATTGCATACAACCTTGTGTTGAATCAGTTGATTTTGCAACTGTAAAACTTCCATTGAATCCGTTGTATGATATTAATTTTGAGCCATCATAAATTATAGGGGCATTGTTTTGAGTAAATGAAGTTGCATTTGTTCCACCCCTTGCAATAGTCAATGTGCCTGATGTAATATCACTTGTACTATGGTTATGGGATGCATTGGCAAAATTTGAATTTGAATATCCACTATGAGTTATTTTTGTCCCATCATACCATAAAAATTGATTTGATGTATATGTAGTATTATTTGTTCCACCCCTTGATACTGGTAATGTCCCTGTGGTTTGAACTGAATTTAAGTTAACCTGACCGGCAGTCCAGTTATTACCATCAGTTGTTAACAAAACTCTGTTAGCAGTTCCTCCAGCTCCGCTAATACCTGTACCACCCCTTGAAGCTGGTAATGTATTGGATACTTCACTTCCAGAAAGATCTATTGCAGCAGCAGTTAAATATGTTCCTGATTTTTTTATCGGCAAATTTGATGCTCCACTTAAATTTGCTCCAGTGCCACCATAGTTTAATCCCAATGTCCCCCATGTTGGAGAAGCAGCACCACCTGATAATAACACCTGTCCTGCAGTTCCAGCACTGGTTACCTCCATAGAATCAGAATCTGTCCATACCACACCACCATTGGCAGGTGTTAAATTTTTATTTGTTCCACCGTATGCTAATCCTATCAAATTAGCATTCCAAGTGCCGGCAGTAAGAGTTCCCACACCGGTGATATTTGTATAGCTTCCAACCGATAAATAATTATTGCTGATTGTCCCAACTGAAAAAGTTGAGCCATCAGCGGTAAGCAACACTTTGTTAGAACTCCCACCTGCACTTGAAAGACCTGTTCCACCCTTGGCAACAGAAAGAGGGTTAACTAAACCTATCTGTATCTGACCTGCAGAATGAGTAATATCAATTTCATTTGTAACTCCAACTATATTCTTATACTCCCATACAGAAGCTAAGTTATTAACACCAACAACATAGTTTCCTGTTCCCATACTGCTCAGACCACCGACAGAAAGTGTTCTGTCAGCGGAAAGATTTCCACCACCTGATAAAGGGGATGTGGTATTGATAGATCTTGATGTTCTTACAATCGTGCTTGGGATATCAGAATCTACAATTGTATTTCCGCCACTTAAAACTCCACTTGTATTATTTTTAATAAAACCTGCTGTAGTAAAATTTGAAACAGTTATAGTAGATGTGTTAATTCCTTTTGAAAATGTTGAAGTGACATTAAACGTGACACCAGAACTCCCCATCTTAAACTGTTCATTATTATTTCTTATGAAAGATACATCCTGAGAATTTGTACTTCCTAATTTATTGTAAGTAGATCCTACAGTATTTCCTGTTTTTACCCAAGCTCCAGTTTCACTACCACCTCCACCAACCTGATCCACATACCATTTTGTTGCAACATCCTGATTCTCTTGGGGATTTGGCGAATTTTTTATCATTGCTGAATTGTTTAAATTAATTGTTCCAGCGGATATATTCATTCCTGAGCTTGTTTTTATGCTGTAATCACCGGTGTTTGTAAACGTTCCACTGGATGCGGTTATTCCACCAGAAAAATTCCCCCAACCACTAACCGTTATGTTAGACAGAGTTGGAGCATTGCTAAAGACGAGGTTTCCTGCTGTACCTGTTATACCATTTACTGATGATGCTAAATTTGCTGATGTTATTGAGTTTGTAAGATTTTTTGAAGCATCTGTGGCAACAAGTCTGTTTCCTGTAAGACCAGATATGTTCAAACTTCCAACTGGTATATCCAGACCATTATTTAATATAACTTTAACTAAAAAATTAACATCAGACGATTCCATCCTGAACTGCTCTGAATCATCTCTTATAAAAATTACATCCTTATTGTTTGTAGATCCCAATCTGTTTTTCATTATTATACTGTTTCCACCTTTTACCCATGCACCACTATCATCAGCTCCACCTCCCACCTGATCAACATACCATTTTGTAGCAACATCCTGATTCTCTTGGGGATTTGGTGAATTTTTTATCCTTGCTGAATTGTTTAAATTAATTGTTCCAGCGGATATATTAATTCCAGAGCTTGTTTTTATGCTGTAATTACCTGTGTTTGTAAACGTTCCACTTGATGTTGTTATTCCACCAGAAAAATTCCCCCAACCAGTTATTGTGATATCTGTTAAAGTTGGAGCAGTACTAAAAACTAAGTTGCCAGCACTGCCTGTTATACCATTTACTGATAATGCCAAATTTGCTGATGTTATTGAGTTTGTAAGATTCTTTGAGCCATCAGTGGCGACAAGACTGCTTGCTGCAAGTCCTCCTATTTGTATTATTCCAGGGGAATTTATCTTTATCCCTGAACTTGTTATTATGCTGTAATCATCAGTGTTTGTAAACGTTCCACTTGATGCTGTTATTCCACCCGAAAAATTCCCCCAACCAGTTATTGTGATATCTGTTAAAGTTGGAGCAGTACTAAAAACTAAGTTGCCAGCACTGCCTGTTATACCATTTACTGATGATGCCAAATTTGATGATGTTATTGAGCTTGTAAGATTTTTTGAACCATTAGTGGCGACAAGCCTGTTAGGTTGAAGAGCTGAAAAATTTATTGTTCCAGCAGATGATATGGAACTCAAATTCTCAAGACCACGAGCAGATGTAAGAATAATATTACCGTTTGATCTCAGATCCCCAGTCAAATTTATATCACCGGTAACATCCAGCTTGTGTTGAGGGTTTTGATTACCTATACCAGTGTTATAACCTGCTGATGTTGAGAGATAAACATTCTGTGATACAGAAAGCGATGTAAACTCCACAGGGATGGATGATCTCTGTTTAAATGTTCCATCAACAACAACATCCCCCTCTACCATTAAATTACCATTTCTTATCGGTGAGTAAATAGCAGTGTTTCCTATCTTCACATCACCACCCATTATATCAAGAGCAACGAGAGGATGAATAGTTCCAATGCCAACCTTTGAAGCATTATCTATAAAAATAGCAGTATTGTCTCCCATATTTAAATACATTGAATCATTGGAGCCACTGTTATCAGAGTTAGCAGTTATAAACACAGTTCCAGGGTTGTATATTGAGCCAACAGATATGGAATTGCTTGATGTTAGAATTGTTCCATCATCAAAAACTATACCACTACCCAATCCATTAAGTTTGATCTTTCCTGCAACGTTTAATCTTTCCTGCGATGATGATAAAGTACCTATGCCAACGTTTGAGTTACCATCAACATATATGGCAGGGGATGTATCGCTTGCTGATGGAGATATAACCACTGTTGATTTATATAATTTAAAATACGAATTATCTAAATAAACTCTTTGAGTATTTGAATTACTATACTTCAATTGGATATTGTTCCCATCCGTTCCTAATGAAGCTATTTTATTAGTCCCACGATAAAAGTTTATATTTGAATTAGCATTTGCCCCAGCTGACATATAAAGGGTTGCAGTTGAAGAAACGACATACGAATCACCTATCTGAAGATATGATGGGGATATATTCGTATATCTCAACCCATCAGCGCCTATGCCAACCGCCCCTGAGACAAAAATATTGCTTGATATCAGGAGCTGATTTAAAAATGTGTTCTGACCTGTAAAGGTCTGGGTGGAACCTCTCGTTGCTATCTCATCATTGTTTAAACTGAACTGACCAATAACATTGAGCCCTCCATATATTGTAGTTGATGAAAGCGAAACCTTTCGTCCAAAGCTGTTAGCACTAAAATCTCCAAGCACTTCAACATCAGATGTAAATGTAGCTGTTGAAGCAGAAATACCCAGATCAGCTATTATAGAGCCCCCGACATGAAGCTTTGCCTTTGGAGTGTCTGTTCCTATACCAACATTTGCTAAATTAGAATTTTGAATTATCAAATTTTCACCACTACTGCTTTTTATCTCATTGGATATTGTAATCAAACTCCCCGTCATTATAGAGTTTGTCTTTATATTTCCATTAACATCAAGTGCTTCTGATGGAGTAATAACTCCTATTCCTAATCTATCTCCGTTTACTGTTATAGTCGTTGAGCCATTTATAACGAAATCTATTCTATCATTGGCAGATCCTATATTTATCTGGTCATTGTTTAATCCCTTTATAACACCATTGTTTAATACACCAGAAAGATAAAGGTTTCCGTAAACAGTTAAATCGTTGTTAATTATTGAGTTACCACCAACAACAAGCTTTTCAGTTGGAGTTTCTACACCAACACCAAAATTACCGGAGTGCGTTATTATAGCCTTAGGAGATTCAAATATTCTAAATATGATACCACCATTTCCATTGTTTCCATTATCTGCAATTATATATGATGTTGATGGCGATGAAAGCTCACCACCTGTAATAGTTCCTATATCATTGCTTACAAGGCATCCCTTTGTTTCAGTAAAACACACTCTGTTTGTGTATATACCTCCATCAATTATAATAGCAGTTGGAGTTTGTGGAAGACCCGATGTATCCACTACAGAATGCCTACCAACCGTTATTGAGCTAAAATGTACTGATGAGCCATCCTCTAACTTTTTGGCCACAAGCGAATAAACAACACTTTCTATTGCCTCTCTTGGAGATAGGGCCTCCCCCTCTATTACCACCTCTAAATACAACTGATTGCCTTTTGAAAGGATGTCAATAGGCGGCTGGAATGTTATTGAAAAGATACCAGATTTAGCTTCTGTTAAAAATTCTTCACTTGTCCATAAAGGGGTACCACCAGTTTGATACTGATAAATCTTAAAAATTATATGGACAAGTCCATTAAGAGGGGCATTGTCCTTCTCAACCCTTCCCTGATAAACTACTGAACCGGGAACTGAACCAGTCTTTATCTCACCAGAATAAATAGATAGAGACATCATCAAAACTGTAAAGAATAAAACCATCTTGCGAAACATAAAACCTCCACTATCTTATAATTACAAGCTTTCCCTTCCTTTTATTTCCCTTATCATCCTTTATATAAAATATATACAGACCACTAGAAACTATTCGCCCACCGTTATCCTTTAGATCCCAGCCTATGCTTGCATTGTTAGAATTTTTGTTTATTGTATAAACCTTTTGACCTGATATGCTGAATATCATTATCTCACATTTTAAAGTAAGCCTTGTAAAAGTGACTCCGTAACACCTGTTTTTTAAATTACACGGGTTGGGGAAAGCATAGGCATCCTCAACTGTGTTATAAGGACCACGATAAAGATTTAGCAGCTCTGAATAAAGATCAATATTTGAACTTGTGGGATTGGTATAACCAATTCCAACAATATTTCCTAAAAGCTTATAACTGTATGAAACTTTGTAGTTTTCATTGCCTGTGTTATATGATGATATATCAGGAACTCTAAAATGCTCTGATGTAAGAAAAGCATAATCTTTTACAGGATAACACAAAAAAATTATTACAAATAAAAAAACGCCTTTTCTCATTATAAGAACTATTATATAATTTTATTTACAGAATAAAAACGGACAAGTTAGTTGTTTAATCATCAAGATGAAGACAGATTCATCAAGATGTAAACAGATATCATCGAGATGGAAACAGATAATCATCGAGATGAATACAGATTCAATCAAGATTTAGACAGATAAATCAAGAAAATAGTTATTTAGGAAAACAGGATAGAACTGTTAGAGATACTGTTTTAATGATTTTTCTTTGATTCAGAGAGCTTTGCCTTAACACTACCCAAAGATATCTCAGCCTCAAGCATAACAGGGATTCTATCGTCCTCTGATATATAGACATAAAGACTTTTCCCTTTTTTTGATATGAATATTCCATCCTCACCAACCTTTGGTTCTAATTTATATGTTTTAAAGCTACCTGCTTTCGTCTTTACTTTCCCTTTTCCAAGATTTTCCACATCAAGAATGCGATGTTTTTTACTTACGATATCTATCTGTTTCTTTTCTGTTATATCCTCGGTGCTTCCTATATATAAATAAAGTGATGAAAGCACATCAAATACATCATTATTAAGCTCTCCCTCATGGACAGTTTCTTTTTTATTTTTTATTCTTTTACCATAAAATCTTTTATTTGGATAATCAAAGAAAGTGTATTCCATATAACTGTAATTCCCTTCATTAATATCCTTGTAATATCCGTATGATCTTTTAAAAGATGTATCAAGATATGCTATGTTTATATCTCTAACCTTAAAAAAATTATCTATGAACGAGCTTGATCTTGCATTCGTCACAATCTTATAAGCATAAACACCACTTGACACATCCACCACATCCTGAACCTCTATCATAGCACTTCCAACATTAATATATCCCCAGTATATCTCATAATAATACTTTTCGCCATAAAATTTAAAACTATTTTTATCATCCACAGTTTTAAACTGATCAAAAGGTGTTTGAGCAAATGAGATAACAGAAAAGATATAAATTATTAATTTAAACATATTTGTTTAATGACTTTAAATTGTTCACAATAAAATCATATCCAATATCTCCATATTTAAGAATCTCGTTCCTATACTGACCAGTTTTAACCATTATTTTTTTAATCCCGAGTTCCTTTGCCATATCCATATCTGTTTTTTTATCTCCCACCATAAAAGATTCTTTTAATACTATATTATAATCCTTCATAGCCTCATAAACAAGACCCGGTATTGGTTTTCTGCAGGAGCAATTCTCATCAGGTCTGTGTGGACAGAAATATATTGCATTTATATTTATAGCATTTTCTTTTAACAAACCAACTATGTAATTGTTTATATCTACTGCTTCTTCAATTGTTATATATCCCCTATTAATTGCAGATTGATTGGTAATTATTATAAGATGATACTTATTACTATCTATTTTTCTTAATCCATCTATTGCTGTTTTATATATATTAACATCATTTATATCTGTTATATATTTTCCAGCAACATCCCTGTTTATAACCCCATCCCTATCAAAAAATATGGCAGGCTTTTTTTTATCGGATTTAATATATATTATCTTCATGATTTATTAATTGATTGTATGTGTTTAATTATCATATCACTATCGCATTTCATCTCAATCTCAAATGCATATATATCATTTAGAAAGATCTCTTTTACATCTGACATAAACTTAACAGAGTCCTTGAGGGTAGTTATCAATGGAAGGCCATTTCTTAAATTATTTATTGATACGAGCTCCTCTCGTGTATATGAGTGGTGATCAGAAAACTGCCAAGATTTTAAAACATTAAAACCCATCTTTTCAATCAACTTTTTAAACTGGGAGTTATCGCCTATGGCAGAAAATATTGCTATATCCTTATGATTGAATGAATTTATTGGGATTCTTTTGTTTTCTATTAAATCTATCAGAGCTGAAGGTTCGTAATATGACTTAATAATTCTATCACTGTTTATATATTTTTTAAAAAAATTTATCCTCTCATCTATATAAGAATCATCAAAAAGTTCACAGTGGTTTAATACAACAAAATCTGATCCTTTTATGGCATCATAACCTTCCCTCAAATTACCGAGCGGCAGGAGTTTATCATTAATTTTATTGATATTGAATATAAGAATATTAAGATCTTTAGTTATTGAAAAATTCTGGAAACCATCATCCATAACAATCAGATCTGGATGATAGTTGTTTATAGCAAACTCTATTGATTTTGCCCTGTTCTTTGATGCTATTACAGGAACAGAATTTCCTTTGACAGAAATAGCAATAAGCTTGTGTTCATCTGATAGATATGGATTTTTTATCTGATTCTCAAAATTATTTTCGTTTATATCAGCCACCTCATTTTTAGAAAGTTTGCTTTTATATCCTCTTAAAACTATACAGTGCTTAATTTTAGTATTTGATAACTTTCTTGAAAGAGAAAGAACAAATGTAGTCTTGCCTGTTCCACCTGTTGATATATTACCGACACACACAACAGGTTTTGAAAATTTTATTGATTTAATTATATTTTTTTTATACAAATTTTTTTTAAATTTAAACAAAAATTTATAAATGAGGCTTAATATAAAAAGAAAAAAATAACCTCCTTTATTCTTTTTTATCCTGTCTCTTATGTTTTCTATTTCCATTTTAGAAAAACTTTGCTATCCCTTTTTTTAGATGTAATCCCAAGTCAAAACATGTATCTGTGTTTTTTATAAACAACCTGTCTATTGGCATATCATCCCTTTTCCATGGCCACTGGGTTTTGCCCTGTTTGAAACTGAAATCAAATATATGACCAGCGTCCAAAACCAATTTCCTTACATCTTTATTGTATGCTCCACTGCCATATGGATAAGCAAAAGCAAACATTTCTTTTTGAAAAAGATTTTCAAGCTGTTTCTTTGACTCAGTTATCTCCCATTTTGCATCCTCATGTGAAATTTCAGCAAGCCTCGGATGATTCATCGTATGAGAGCCAAATTCTATAACACCACTCCTATCCATTTCTAAGAGCATTTCTTTTGTTGCCATATTAACCCATACCTCTTTCTCCGGCTTATGCCATATATTTACCTTTCCTATTGTGTTGTAAACTATGAATATATTCCCTTTAGCATTATACTTTTTAAGTATTGGATATGCATATTTGTAGTTGTTCTCATAGCCATCATCAAATGTTATTAAAACAAGCTTATCCACAGGCTTATTATTTTTATAACAATCAAGCAGTTCAGAAAATCCAACAGGATTGTAACCATTCTTTACAAGCCAAATTATATGCTTTTCAAATCTTTCAGGAGTAACCCAGAGTTCCTTTAGTTTAGAGCCACGAGGGTGATATCCTATTTTATGATAAACCAGCACATTCAGACCTTTTTTATTTTTACTCCACCATGACCATCTGAATGAGTAGGCTGCTAATGCAGCAGGTAAAAACAAAGATAATTTATTCATATTTATATTTTAGAATTTTTTCAACCTCATTTAAAACATCACGGACCTTTATCATATTCATACACAAAAAATGTCCTCTCGGACATTTTTTAGAACCATGCAGAGTGCAAGGACGACATCTGATATTGCTCTCCATAACGATAGACCTGCTTCCATAAGGAAAAAATCCAAGCTCCCTTGTTGTCGGACCAAATATTGCAATAACAGGAGTGGATGTAGCAGAGGCTATATGCATAGGACCAGAGTCATTTGTTATCAGCAGATCTGATTCTTTTATCAGATATATAAGCTCTGATAAACTTGTTTTCCCTGCCATATTTATGCATTTATTGCCGAGAAGCTTCTCCATACCGCTTATATATCCATTTTCTTTATTTGAGCCAGTAAAGATAACTGGAACAGAGTATATCTTATATAACTCTTCAGCAAGTTTTATAAATTTGTAATCAGGCCATCTCTTAGTCTCCCAAGCAGATGAAGGATTAATTGTGATAACTGGTTTGTTCTTAATTATATTATCTATTTTCTCCTTCATACTTAAGCTATCAATGGGATGAGAAATTGAAGGAAAGATTATACTACTATCGCTTATAAGTGGTGATAAAAGCATATTATTTCTCATCGCATCATGGACAAGCCATTCAAATGGAACGCTATGTGTATAAAAAAATGATGCTGGTTTTATATCAAATCCTATTCTTATTTTTATATCTGATAAATATCCAAGTAAAGCAGAACGTAGGGAACGATGAGGAATTAAAGCGATATCAAAATCTTTTGATTTTAATATCCTTAGTATTCTAAAAAATTCAGCAAAAAAAGATTTCTCCTTCTTGTTATCAGTTATTATCTCATCAATCTGTTTGACATCCTTAACGGCATTTACGTTTTCAGCCCTCACAAGCATTGCGATATATGAATCAGGAATTTTATTTTTTATCTCCCTTACAAGTGGAAGGGTGAGTATAAGATCACCGAGAAATGCAGTCTGTATTATAAGTATCTTATTTATCTTCTTTTTTATTTCAGGTAAAAATCTTGTGGTATTAAGCTCTATATTTGATGAATATATCTTGAAACCGAGCTCTTCAATGGTTTTCAGATATTTTTCAACAACATTTTTGTTGAGCCTTGCCGATAGTATTCTAAAATTAACAAACAATCTTCTGTAAATAGAATCTTTATTGTACCTTACTATTTTATCACTCTTAACCAAATGCTTGAATATAAAGCTTCTGAGATTTGAATGAAGGTCTATGACAGCATCAAACCTTAAACCCTTTATTTTTTTTATAGTTTTAAACAATTCCTCAAATTCAATGACTTCATCAACATCCTGATTGCTTTTTACAATCTCAGAAAATGATTTTTTCGTCAGATAATATATTTTTATATTCTTATCATTGAGTTTTATATTTCTTAAAACTGGAAATGTCAGTATTATATCGCCGAGGGATGAAAATCTTATTATGAGTATTTTTTTCATATCATGTTAAGACAGAAGTCGGAAGACAGATGTCAGAAGTCTGTTTTCTATTTAATCAGAACATCCCTTCCTTTATCAGATCCCTTTCATCAACTATTCCAACAACTCTTCCCCTCTCATCCACCACAGGCAGGTTATCTATCTTCATTCTCTCAATAATCTCAGCTGCCTTTATAGCCATATCAGAATTTTTTATTGAAACAGGATTTTTTGTCATATGTTTTTCTATCAAATCAGATGGAGCTATGCTTCCAAACTTTCTTCTTATATCACCATCTGTAAAAAAACCTAAAAGCCTATTTTTAAGGTCAACGACAGACACAGCACCGAGAGAAGTTATGCTCATAACCCTGATAGCCTCAGCAACACTACTATTAATTTTTATAACAGGATTATCCCTTCCTGTTCTCATTATATCACTAACCCTAAGATATAAAAGCCTTCCTAAATTTCCTCCAGGATGATTTTTAGCAAAATCATCACTGCTGTATCCTCTCATTCTCATAAGGGTTATGGCAAGAGCATCACCGAAAGCAATCATTGCTGTAGTTGATGATGTGGGAACTATATTATCAGGTAAAGCTTCTTTTAATGTCTGTGTGTTTATGATCAGATCTGAAAAAGATCTTATCTTTGATTTATCATTGTTGGTAATAGCAACTACCATGGTTTTTTTCTTTTTAGCTATAGAAGCTAATCTATTTGTCTCTACGGTATTCCCAGAGTTTGAAAGAAGTATTAAAATATCATTAGGGAATATCATACCTAAATCCCCATGCATGGCTTCAACAGGATGGATGAATATGCTTGGTGTCCCTGTTGATATAAGGGTGGATGATATCTTTTGAGCTATAATACCTGACTTACCAACACCGCTCATCACTATCTTACCATTTGAACTCAATATCATTTCAACAAGTTTAACAAAATTTTTATCAATACTCTTTTTTAGAAGTCTCCTCAGCGACTCTATCTCAGATTGTATAACCTCCCTACCATAAGATATAATTTTTTTTTCATTCATTTTATTTATGGCTCCGGTGTTTTGTGAGGATAAAGCCATGGGGTCATCTCCTCAGGAATTATTCTTTGATCATAAGGTGGTGGAAGTTTATGAAGAAAAGCGCTTATAGCAAAATATCCAATTATAAGAACAATATATATAATGGAAAGAGTTTTTATATGCCATTTTGTATCACAAAACCACTCAGGTGGTTTTGTCATATCATTGCCACATTTTTTACAAAATTTTAAATTAGCCTTGTTTTCAAATCCGCAGTTAGAACACTTCATTACTCCTCCTTTATAATAGATTTTATCAATTTATCAATTCTGTTTAAAACCGAAATATATTTTTTTGCATCGCTTAGCTTTATAGAATTTGGTCCATCTGAAAGAGCCTTTTCAGGATTTATATGAGTTTCAAAAAAAATCCCTGCTATGCCTGTTGCAACAGCTGCTCTTGAAAGCGGGAATATAAACTCCCTATCCCCTCCTGTCTTATTTCCAAGCCCGCCAGGCTTCTGGACAGAATGAGTTGCATCATATATAACAGGATATCCAAATTGTTTCATTACTTCAAACGATCTCATATCTACAACAAGGTTGTTATAACCAAAGCTTACTCCTCTTTCAGTAAGAAGTATTTTTTTATTGCCTCGTGACTCAATTTTTTTTATTATATTCTCCACATCCCATGGAGACATAAACTGTCCTTTTTTAACATTTACAACTTTACCTGTTTCAGCTGCAGCAATGATTAAATCAGTCTGTCTTGAAAGAAAGGCTGGAATCTGTATTATATCTGCAACCTCAGCAATCCTTTCTGCCTGTGACGGAAGGTGAATATCCACCAAAAGTTTAACACCATACCCTGTTTTTACTTCCCTCAATATATCCATAGCTTCATCAAAATCCACTCCTCTAAACGATGATATAGATGTTCTGTTTGCCTTATCGAATGAGGCCTTCGCAATAAATTTTGATTTTTCAGAGTTAAAAATCCTTTTCAATTCAGAAACAGTCTTGGTATAATTCTCCCTGCTTTCTATAACACAGGTCCCAGATATATATTTAATTGGCAGAGAATTTGAAAAAACTATATCGCCACACTTAACTTCTTTATATTTCATTTTCTCTCCTTTTAACAGAGGCTTTTATAAACTCAACAAACAATGGATGAGGAGATAAAGGCCTTGAATTAAACTCAGGGTGAAACTGTACACCGATAAAAAATGGATGTTTCTTAAGTTCTATTATTTCTACAAGCTTATCCTTGCGATTAAAACCTGAAATAGCCATGTTTTTAGCCTCAAACACACGTATATAATTGTTATTAAACTCAAATCTATGTCTGTGTCTTTCCTGTATAAGGGTCTTACCATATATTTTATATGCCAATGTGTTTTTCTTTATTGTGCATGGATAATTGCCAAGTCTCATAGTTCCACCCTTGTTTACGTTCTTCTGATTTTCCATAAGAGTTATAACTGGATTCTTGGTTTTAGTATTGAACTCAATTGAGTTAGCATCCTTAAGCCCTAAAACACTTCTTGCAAACTCTATAGCAGCGCATTGCATGCCAAGGCATATTCCAAGGAATGGTATGTTTTGTTCCCTTGCAAGTTTTATGGAATATATTTTACCCTCTATCCCCCTTCCTCCAAATCCACCGGGGATGATAAGCCCGTTGGAGTTTTTTATTTTATCATCTATAACATCCTTACTTTCCTCAGTGTCAAGATAATCTATATCAAGCTTAACACCATTTTCTATAGCTGCATGAAGGAGAGCCTCGTTCAAGGATTTGTATGAATCCTTTAACTTAACATACTTACCAGCCATAACTATCCTAACCTTTTTAAGGCTATCTATCATATCAATATTTTTAACAAAATTATCCCACTCAGTGCTGTTATAAATATTGCTTCTTAGTCTTAAAAGCATCATTATCTGCTCATCCATTCCTTGCCTTTTAAGAAGGCTTGGGACTTCATAGATGTTTTTTACATCATGAGCCTCTATTATAGCCTCAGGAGGAACGGAAGAAAAAAGGGCAATCTTTCTTTTTAAATCAGCATCAAGCGGCTTTTCTGATCTCGTTACAATTATATCAGGATCTATTCCTATCTCTCTTAGCTTCATAACGGAGTGCTGGGTTGGCTTGGTTTTAAGCTCATCACTTGAACTGAGATATGGAACAAGGGTCAGATGGATATAAACTATATCATTTGAATTCCTGTTTGTTCTCATCTGTCTTGCAGCCTCTAAAAACGGAAGACTTTCTATATCACCAACGGTTCCACCGATCTCAACTATAACGATATCATAACCATCACTCGCCTTTATAAACCTTTCTTTTATTTCATTTGTAAGATGTGGAATAACCTGAACAGTCTGTCCTAAATAAGCCCCCTTCCTTTCCTTATCTATTATGGAGCTATAAACCTTTCCAGCTGTAATATTACTATCTGCTGTTGTATTTATATCAACAAATCTTTCATAATGTCCTAAGTCCAAATCAGTTTCGGCACCATCCTCTGTGACAAAAACCTCACCATGCTGGAATGGACTCATTGTGCCTGCATCAACATTCAGATATGGGTCACATTTTATCATATTTATTTTAAATCCATGGGACTTCAAAAGCCTTCCAATTGAAGAACTTGTTATCCCCTTACCGAGCGAGCTTACAACGCCACCGGTTATAAAAATATACTTCGGCATAAATCCTCCGGATAAGACAGAAAACAGAACTTGCCTGCCGAAGCCGCTTCGGCGCAGGCAGGGACAGAAATCAGAAGTCAGAAAAAAAGATCGTGTCCAAATTTAAACTTAACCTTGTCATTTGATTTTTGATCTCTCAATCCTGCTAACTGTTTTTATATACTTTTCTGCTTTTTTTATATCTGATAATACATCTATTGCAGGCCCTAATCTCTCTGCCATAACAACACCTATCTTAAGCCCATTTTCTAAAGCTCTAAGCTGTTCAAGCCTTTCTAAAAGTTCTATATTTGATGGCTTAAAAGAAACATATTTTCCGAGAGCTTCCTTTCTGTAAACATAAAACCCACAGTGTTTGTAGTATGGATATGTTTTGGATATCTCTGAAAGCTTATGGTGATAAGGAACAGGAAGTCTTGAAAAATAGAGGGCATTCATATCATCACCAATAACAACCTTAACACAATTCGAGTTCATTACATCACTATTATTATCAATTTTAGAAACAGCTGTTGATATATCAAAATCCTTTCTTTTAATCAAAAGCTCAATAGCATCTTTTATGACATCAGCCTCTATAAATGGCTCATCTGATTGAAGGTTAACAACGATATCACACTTAATATTCTTTACAACCTCCCAGACTCTATCACTTCCACTCTGACAATTAGGACTTGTGAGAAGAGCATCTGCAGCAATTGACTTTGCAAAATCAAGAACCTTTATATCCTCAGTTGCTATTATGACCCTATCCATACCTTTTATGGATACAGCCCTTTCCCACACCCATTGAAGCATCGGTTTTTTATCAATAGGATACAAAACCTTTCCATGAAACCTTGTTGAATTATACCTTGCCGGTATTACTGTAACTATTTTCATTTTTTATTGCCTCTTTAATTTCGTTCACACTCGCTGTAGCTGTCCCCAATTTACCAACTACTATTCCCGCAGCATAGTTAGAGATAACAGATGACAAAAGAATATCCTTTGAAACAGAGTAGCCAAGTGCAAGAACTGATATAACAGTATCACCCGCACCAGTGACATCATATACCTCTTTTGCATTGGTTGGAATATGTGTTATCTTAAGTGATTTCTTAAAGTTATCAAAGACCGTCATACCTTGTTCACTCTGCGTTATTATAAGTGATTTAAGTGATAACTCCCTTAGTATTTTACGACCAATATTTTCTATATCTGATTGTTCTCTTGACTCAATCATTCTCATACCAGCAAATGCTTCCATTATATTTGGGGTCATTGAAGTTATTTTTTTGTATGAGAAAAAATGCTCTATTTTTGGATCAACAAAGATTGGTATCCCGTTTTTGTTTGCTACTACTATTGAATAATTTATTATCTCCTTTGAAAGAACACCTTTACCGTAATCAGAAAGTATTATTGCATCAATACCATTTTTTATCACACTATCTATGCTTGATATAAACTTATTTTTAATGCTTTGTGAGTATGAAAATTTTATCTCCCTATCAACCCTTACAATCTGCTGGTGCTCTGCTACTATTCTTGTTTTTTTTATTGTTTTCTGGTCATTGCTCTGAACAATATATCCTGTATCTATATTCTTTTTTTCATTAAGAAGAGATATAAGCTCGGAGGCTGTATCATCACGGCCTATGACCGATACCAGATAACACTTAGCCCCAAGCTCAGATATATTGTTGGCGACATTCCCTGCACCACCAAATGTTGTTTTTTCGTTTTCTATTTCAAGCACAGGCACAGGCGCCTCAGGCGATATCCTTCTAACCTTGCCAAAGACATATTTATCAAGTATGACATCACCTATTACCGCTATTCTTTTGTTGTTAAAACCATCGATTGTTTTAATGAGAGATTCTCGATCTATTTTATCCATAAGTATATTATATAAAATACATCATCAAGATAAAGACAGACAAATTAGTTATTTAGTTATCTGTCTCCTGCTTTCTGTCCTTCGTCTTCTGTCTTCTGACCTTGCCTGCCGAAGCCGCTTCGGCGCAGGCTGGCAGGCAGGAACTATGGCGGATTACATGTGTTAAATTAATGCTGGTTTACAACTCCTTAACAGATTGCAGGGGGCAGGCACTATTTTAGCACCCGTGTGGTATGATTGAAAAATTTTATGTTTGATATATCTGTGTTTGATTTAAAACCCTTTGATATTATTTCCACATTATCCCTTCTTTTAACTATTCTTGATCTGAGATCAGAATGTATAATATTTTTTTTAAAATCAAAATATACTATATCTGATTCTATGCTTGTATCCTCAATATATGATAATATATAGACATTATTTTTTAAATAGAATGAATTGTCTGAGAGATCACCATATCCAAACCTTGATCTCATTTCAGTTGTCAGCACCTTATCACGAAAAAGGTTTACGGTTGTTTCAAAACACTTTATAGTATTTTTTTTATCATCAACCACTGCATTATTACATTTAAGAGTCCATAACTTCTTACCGTTTTCAAAGTGATCTATGCTGAAAGATTTAATGAATGTTTCCTGACTTATCTTAACCCCATTATCAGTGTTCTTACACGAAATCAGACAAAAAGAAAAAATAAAGAATAATATGAATCTCATACGCTACATCTTAAAATCTGCACCGAGGTAAAACTCTTTTGCTTTAGGATCATTGATGAGAGTATCAGCAGTGCCCTGAACAAGTATCTCACCCATATATATGAGATAAGCTCGGTTGACTATTGAAAGGGTCTCCCTTACATTGTGATCACTTATGAGTATGCCTATGTTTTTTTCTTTAAGATACTGAATTATTTTTTTTAGTTCGCTTACTGTTATAGGATCTATCCCCACAAATGGTTCATCAAGCATTATTATTTTAGGATCATTTATCATAACCCTAGCTACCTCAAGCCTTCTCTTCTCTCCACCTGATAGCGTATAAGCCTTCTGCTTTCTTAGTTTTTCAATTGAAAACTCTCTCAAAAGTCTTTCAACCTTATCAGCTATAATATTTTTATCCTTAACAGTTCTTTCAACGATAGCTCGAAGGTTATCCTCAACACTCAGCTCCCTAAATATTGTCGGTTCCTGTGCTAAATATCCAACTCCAAGCCTTGCTCTTTGATATACTGGCTTATCAGTTATTTCTGTATTATCAATAAAGACTTGACCTTCATCAGGAATAGTAAATCCTATCATCATATTAAATGTTGTTGATTTTCCTGCCCCATTTGGACCCAAAAGACCCACTATTTCTCCCTGAGCAACCTCAATAGATACCCCATTAACAACCCGCCTCTTATTGTATATTTTAACAAGTCCTCTGGAGTATAGCTTCATTGCTGATCCTCTTTCCTAGGTTTTATCAAACCATAGACATTGTTATAAGCATACAATGTTTCATCATTCTTTAAAAGCAGGAGTTCATCACCCTTAAGATAAAGATCATATTTTTCATCATAGCCCATAGCATAAGGATTGAGTGTCATATCAAATGTTTTTTCATAATCATCATAAACAGCCTTATCAGAGAAAACAGATATGCTTGATGCATATAGTTCAAATTTATCATAAAAAGTAACCCTTCTATCAAGAGCCTCAACAACAGCCTTGACAGAATAAGCGGTATATGCTTCCTCATTATTTGTATAATAAATCAATTTAAGTTTTTTATGCTTTGAATCCATCTTAGCTATCTGAGTATCCTCCATATATTCAGCCATATCACAGAATGTTTCAGCATATGATTCACTGTCAAGATTCCTTTTTATATACACCCTTCCAAGGGCATTCCATTTATGAATATTATGATTATATACTGCACTGTTTGCTTTAAGCTCATGATAATAATTCTTGAAATAGACATTACCATTAAAATATTCAAGATTAAGTTTTCTGTCAATCTCCCATACATCGCTTTTAACGACGCCACCCATCAAAAAATTATCAGCATTTTCCTTCGAAAAAATCGATAACGAATTACAGATCATAAAAAACAGCATAAAAAACAAAATTCTCATAACCTATATTTTAACAAATTTACTGATCAGACTAAATGACTAATTCCCCTGTTCCCCTAAATAACCAAATAACGAGATGACTAAATAACTAATTAGTCCGTTTTCTGTCCCTGCCTGCGCCGAAGCGGCTTCGGCAGGCAGGATCTGACTTCTGACATCTGTCTTCATCTCTATTATTATGTGAATCTCTCAAGATATGTGTAGAGATGATTTTTTTTAGCCTTTTCAATTGCATTAAAATAAATTTTATTAGCTTCCTTTATATTACCGAGCAGATAAAGAGTTTCAGCTGTTGATATCATATTCAATATCTCACCACGAGGCTCAAAACCAGTTTTAAAAAGTTTTGAAGCTTTTTTAAACAATTTAAGAGCAGTATCAAGCTTATTCTTTTTCTTATAACACTCACCCGCTCCCCAGAGTACAAGGGCAAGGTCAAGAGAATCATTGATCTTTGAATAATATTTGTATGATATCCTATAATTTTTTATAGCATCATCAAGTCTTTGAGATTGCCTCAATGAGTTTGCCATACCACAGTGGACATAAGCGGTAGCAAATGAGTCATCAGTGCTTATAAGAGATAATGATTTTCTGTAAATCTCATAAGATTTTTTAATCTCACCGCTTACTCTTAAGACACCAGCAAGCCCGAACAATGAATATACTTCAAGCGATGAATCCTTCACTCTTTTTGCATGTGAGATAGCATTTTGATAAGATTTTATAGATTCCTTAAACATCCCTTTCAACCTAAGTATTCCACCGATAGCCCACATTATGTATGATACACCCGCATAATCTTTTTCCAAAATATATTTTTCTTTAACTCTATTGAATATTGAGATCGCTTTTTCAAAGTTACCGATCATTCTGTAATACATAGCTTTTTCAATCATAAGCTCCAAAGAATTAGGATTTATTTTCTCTGCCATATTTATATACTTCAACGTGTTCTTTTTATCACCCTCACTTCTATATATCGCTGATATTTTTAAAAGAGAATTAAAATACTTTTCTCTGTCCATATCCTTTAATCCCTTTATTGCTCTGAGATAATCATATATAGCATTTTTAAGAAAACCTTCTATTCTTTTAGACTCAGCAATAAAATAATATCTATAAGGACTATTTTTATCAAGCTTTTCTATCATTTTGCGAGCAGATAAAACATCCTCATCATCAAGTTTTTTTTCTATCATTTCAATAACATCATTCATAATATCTCCTGCATATTTTCTCTAAAGGACATTTAACACAAACCGGAAGATTCTTCAAGCAGAAATCCTTAGCGGTTTTGACCAGCAAAGCATGAAACTCATTATAGATTTTAAAATTTTTTTCTATGCTGTTCTCAAATATTTCTCTCAGCTCATCGTATTCATAATCATTATGATCACCAGTAACTCTCTGATAGACTCTTTTTGTATAGCTATCAACAACAAAAAAAGGAAGATAAAAACTGTAAAGGAGTATTGAATCAGCTGTCTCCTTGCCAACCCCATTTATCAAAAGAAGTTCTTCTCTTAAATGATACGGATCCTTTTTTTTGAGCTCTGATAATTTCCCACCGTTCTTTTTTATCCAGAGTGAAAAATTTTTTATTTTTTTAGCCTTCTGATTGTAATATCCACTGGATTTTATAAGAAGAGCTATATCTTGTTCATCTGAGGAAAGTATTTTTTTATAATCTATAAACTTGTTTTTCTTAAGTTCTCCAATTGCTTTCTCAGCGTTCTTCCAAGAAGTGTTCTGAGTCAGTATTGCCCCGAGTGATATCTCAAGCATCTCATCTTCGTCAAGCAGACCAAAAAAGTTTTTACGGTAAAGTGATTGTCCAGTCTTTAAATCATAAATAGGCCACCAGCCTTGGGCTTGAAAACTATCATACAAGAGATCAAATATTTTTCTTATATCTACTATGTTTTTATTTTTTATCATCTTTTGATTTAAGCAGAGCTTTTATTTCCAACATAAGATCCTCAATATTATACGGCTTCTTCATAAATTTTATTATTTCACACTTCTTAAGCTTATCCCTTGATTGCTTCTCATCCGCAAGTGTGGAGATAACAATTACAGGAATCTTTCTTGTTTTGTCATTCTCAGCAAGTCTGTTTGCTATATCAAAACCACTTATCTTTGGCAAAAGAAGATCAAGGAGAATCAGATCTGGAAGTTCCTTCTGTGAGTAAAGAACACCTGTGACTCCATCATTTGCTATTTTTACATCATAGCCTTCCTTAATAAGTATCTCTTTAAGTATATTTCCAGTTTCCCTGTTATCCTCTATTATAAGTATTTTTTTCATTTTTTACTCCAATCATAGATTTTAGCCAATTCTAAATACTCATCAGCAGAGTTTTTAAGTGATTTTATCTCATCATCAGAAAGCTGTCTCACCACCTTAAACGGAAGACCTAAAACAAGTGAATTTGGTGGAATCTTGCTGTTGGGAGTTATAAGACATCCTGCTCCTATAAGGCAGTTTTCACCTATCTCACTTTCTATAACCGTTGCATTCATGCCTATAAGACAGTTGTTGCCTATTACAGAGCCATGTACTACAGCTGAATGTCCTACGGTTACATTTTCGCCTATGATAACCGGCCTATTTAGGTTAGGATGAAAGACACTGTTATCCTGAACATTTGAATTTTTCCCTATTTTAATCTTATCCACATCACCCCTTATAACAACCCCCGGCCATATAGAAACGCCCTCAGCAATTTCACATCTGCCAATAATAGTAGCTGATGGATGAATCATCGCCTTATCAGATATCTCTGGAACATAATCCATAAACTTTTCTACCATATAACCTCCCATGAAACAGAAGTCAGAAGACAGAGCCAGCATGGCGAAGCCGCTTCGGCGCAGGCATGGACAGAAGTCAGATAAAGAGTGATTTCTTTTTATTCTTCTGACTTCTTAAATCCTGTTTCGTGCTTTCTGTCTTCTGCCTTCTGTTTTCTGTCATCTGACTTCTGACATCTGTTTTCTGATTTCTGTCTTCTGACCTTTGATCACTGTCTTAATCTTGATGTTTACATCTCTATTTCTTCCTAAACAACTATCTTTTCTGTCCACTGTCCACTGATCACTGTCCACTGACCACTGTTCACTATTGCTTTTTGCCTTTTCTGACCACTGTCCACTGATCACTGTCCACTGTTTTAGACTCTATCAATATCTGGCTCCACCATTCTCATACCATAATACATAATAAGACTTATTATAGATGGAACTATATAATAAAAGACCCTGAACACAAGACTCGCAAATATTGCTGACTCAAATGGAATTCCATAGTTGGAGTAAAATCCTGATATAACAAGCTCCATAGCACCAAGTCCTGCTGGAAGGATTGGGATCACAGCCATAACTATTCCAAAGGAAAAACCCACTATAAGTGTTATAACTGATATCTTTATATTTATGGACATAAAAGCAAAGTAGAGAACAATTATATTAAAAACCCAGTCAAAAAGGACATATATTATTACCTTTGGTAGCTCGTATTTTTTTTTGTCAAGCAAATTTATTCCGAAGTTAAGTTGGTTTTTAAAGTACTTAAAATCCTCCTTGGCTATCTGATATTTTGTTATCTGATATAAAGTAGAATTTATAAAATAGTAAATTCTTATGGCCCATCTGTTTCTGAATCTGTAATTATAAAGTATAAGAGTCATAACAAGAGGTATCAAAAAAACTACAATTGATGCAACAAACCCTTCAATTATCTGACTATTTAAATGCTTTATTTGAAAGAGATGAAGAAGAAAACTCTGAAATATTATAAATCCTAATATTAGATATATGAATGCGGTAAGGACAACAGAGGTTGTTACAGAAGCACTAACAGGCACCTTTTTTTTATTTAAGAGATGTGTTCTTATTGCAAAACCGCTTGCTCCGCCAGAGGAAAGGAAATAATTGACACTTGTAGAAATAAATGTTATAGAAAATGAATCAAAAAAACCAATCTTATATCCCATTATTTTAATCATCTCATGGAGAGAGAGGCTCATAAAAAAATAGCTTGCTATAGCTGATAAAAAGGCTAAAAAAAGATATTTTTTTGAAGATATTGAATAGACTTTTACTATCTGGTCATAGTTCGGATATATGAGAAAAAAAAGTATCACTATAGCAACTATCAATGGTATGAATTTTATAAGCTTCTTTATTATCTTCATTATTTTATTTATACTTCAAAAGTGCTAAAATATAATAGTAATCATACTATATTTTATAAATTTTATGAACAAAACAGAAAATAAAAAAATATATTCCGAGTTTCTTGTGATAGGAAGCGGTGTTGGCGGACTCTTTGCCTCCTTAAAGCTCTCTGAAATAGGAAAGGTAAATTTAATAACAAAGGATTTTATAAACGTATCCAACTCAATATATGCTCAGGGCGGTATTGCAGCAGTCACTGATAGGGATGATAGTTTTAGGGATCATATAGAAGACACGCTCAGAACAGGATGTGGTCTTTCAAGAAAAAACATAGTTGAAGCTGTTGTTAGAGATGCTCCGACAATAATAAAAGAACTGATCAATTTTGGGGTGGAGTTTGACAGATCAGGTGGCGAATTTGAATTAGGTCTTGAAGGAGGCCACTCGCACAGAAGAATACTTCATCACTATGATTACACTGGGAGGGCAATAGTTGAAGCTCTGATAAAAAGGATTAAGACCAATAAAAATATAAAAATTTTTGAACAGCATCAGATAATTGATCTGATACTCTCATCACATCCAAAGGATACAAGACCAGAAAAAAATTCAGTTTTAGGTGCATACGTACTTGATCTTAAAACGAATAGGATAAACTCGTTCATATCATCAAAAACTATTCTTGCCACAGGTGGTGGAGGAAGGACATATTTATACACATCAAATCCACAAACTGCTACAGGTGATGGCTATGCTATAGCATACAAGAGCGGCCTTGACCTTACGAATATGGAATTCATACAGTTCCATCCCACCTGCCTGTATCATCCAAAGGCACAGAATTTTTTGATATCAGAAGCATTGCGTGGTGAGGGAGCTGTGTTAAAGTTGAAAAATGGTAAGGAATTTATGCAGAAATACTCCCCAAAAAAGGAACTAGCTCCAAGGGACGTTGTGTCAAGGGCAATAGCAAATGAATTAAAAAAAACTGGTGACAATTATGTGTATTTAGATATATCATTCAAACCTCAAAACTATGTAAAAAAAAGATTTCCATATATATATAAAACATGCCTTGACTATCAGATAGATATAACAAAACAACCTATTCCAGTAGTGCCTGCTGCTCATTTTTTCTGTGGCGGTATAGATGTTGATGAACATGGAAGAACAAAGATGAAAAATTTATATGCCATAGGAGAGGTCTCACACACAGGGCTTCATGGTGCAAACAGGTTAGCATCAAACTCACTGCTTGAAGCAGCTGTCTTTGCCAACAGAGCATATCTTTCAATAAAAGATGACAGGACAGAAATATCCAAATATTCAGATAAAAAACACACACTCTGGAACTATCTTAAAACAGTTCAATCTCGTGAGGATGTTATAATACTTCAGAACTGGAATGAGATAAGAACCCTTGCAAACAACTATGCGGGAATAGTCAGGAGTGATGAAAGGCTTTTAAGAGCAAAAAAGAAAATAGATCTCATAACTGAGGAGATAAACTATTACTATACCAAGTACAGGCCAAACAAAAATTTTATAGAGCTTAGAAACATTGCAGTTGTGTTAAAAATTATTATAGAAAGCTCACTTCAAAGAAAGGAATCAAGGGGAGCATACTACAATGAGGATCATACCCAGCAGAATAAAATTGTTAAGGACACAGTTTTAAACAGATACAATCAGATCTGATATGGATAAAATCACAATAAAAGGGGCAAGAACCCATAATCTTAAAAATATAAATCTTGAAATTCCAAAGAATAAACTTGTGGTAATAACAGGGCTGAGCGGGAGTGGAAAATCATCGCTTGCCTTCGACACAATATATGCTGAGGGTCAGAGAAGATATATAGAAAGTCTTAATGCATATGCAAGACAATTTTTAGAAATGATGGAAAAACCTGATATAGATGTAATAGACGGGCTTTCTCCATCCATTGCAATAGAGCAGCACTCACCATCCAAAAATCCACGTTCAACAGTTGGAACTGTCACAGAGATATATGATTATCTGAGACTTCTCTTTGCAAGGATTGGAAAGCCTCACTGTCCTAAATGCCACAGACCAATAACGAGCTGGAGTATTGATGCAATGCTCAAGGATATAACTGCTAAATTTAAGAACAATCCAATCACAATCAAATCACCTCTTGTAAGCGGCAGGACAGGGACATACGAAGAAATGTTTGAAAGGTTTAAGAAAAAAGGCTTTGTAAACTTTGAGATTGATGGGAAAATATACCAGACATCAAAAATACCAAAATTAGACAGATATAAGAAGCACTCTATATCAATAATTGTTGATAAATTTACACTTACAGATGATGAAATGGAAAGGCTTTCTGACTCAGTTGAGATATCAGTAAAGGAATCAGGTGGGCTTGTGGAGATACTATCTGGAAAAAACAATATTCTTTACAGTCAGAAAAACTCCTGCCCGTATTGTAATATAAGCATAAGAGATTTAGAACCAAGACTTTTTTCATTCAATTCCCCATATGGAGCCTGCCCTAAATGTGAGGGAATAGGCTTTATAACAGAAATAGATGAACAATTAGCTATTGACTTTAGTAAGTCTATAGATGATGGTGCTCTTCAATGCTGGGAAAATCCTGTCACCAACCGAACAAACAGATGGAAAAACTCGTGGAGAAATTATTATCTGGATATCATAAACAATGTTGCAGCAAAACATAAGATAAGAACTGATATTCAATTTTCTAAACTTTCAGATGAACATAAAAAGATAATGCTTTATGGCGATGGAGATTTTGAAGGAGTAATAAACAATTTAAAGAGAAGATATGCCAAAACAGAATCAGAGTTTGTAAAACAGGAGATATACAACAGATATATGAAGGAACTTACATGCCCTCAGTGCCAAGGCAAAAGATTAAAGGAAGAAGCTCTCTGGGTTTTGATAAGCAGCAAAAGCATATCAGATCTTTCTGATATGACAGTGATTGAATTAAGAAAATTTATTGATTATCTTACACTTTCAAATTCAGAAAAGGAGATATCAAAACTTATAATAAAAGAGATAAGATCAAGGCTTGATTTTCTTTTAAATGTAGGACTTGGCTATCTAACCCTCTCAAGATATTCTCAAACTCTTTCTGGTGGTGAGGCTCAAAGGATATCACTTGCAACTCAGATAGGCAGTGGTCTCACTGGTGTGCTTTATGTGCTTGATGAACCAACCATAGGCCTTCATCCAAGGGATAACGACAGACTGATAACAACACTTAAATCATTGAGGGATATAGGAAATACATTGATTGTGGTTGAGCATGATGAGAAGACAATAAGGAATGCCGATCAGATAATTGAGTTAGGACCCGGTGCTGGTATATATGGAGGAAAGCTCATATTTCAGGGAAATATAAATGAGATAGAAAAATCAGAGGATTCTATAACCGGGGCTTATCTTAGCGGTAAGAAACAGGTATTTGAAAAGAAAAGCGATTCTAAAGCAAAAAATGGATTTATAGAAATATATGGAGCAAATCATTTCAATCTGAAAAACATAGATGTTAAAATTCCTTTAGGCCTAACAACGGTTATATGCGGAGTTTCAGGCTCAGGTAAATCAACACTTTTATACGAGATACTGTATAAAGGAATGATGAAAAAAATAACACCGCTCTTCAAGGAGGAGCCGGGAAAGTTTAAAAACATAAAGGGTTTTGATAAAATAGAAAAAATAGTTGTTGTAGACCAGTCTCCAATAGGAAAGACATCAAGATCAAACCCTGCAACATACACTGGTTTTTTTGATGAGATAAGATATCTCTTTTCCATAACACCAGCTGCTAAAAGAAAAGGTTATTCACCATCAAGGTTTTCATTCAATCTAACAGGTGGACGATGTGAAAAATGCAAGGGTGAGGGATACATAGATATACATATGCAATTTTTGCCAGATGTTCACATAATATGTGATGAGTGTATGGGCAAGAGATTTAACACTGAGACCCTCGAAGTAACCTATAAAGGGAAAAGCATCTATGACGTTATTGAGATGAGTGTTGAAGAAGCACTTGTCTTTTTTAATGATGTTCCCCATATAAAGAACAAACTATCACTCCTTAATGATGTAGGCTTGGGATATATAAAATTAGGTCAGAGCTCAACCACCCTTAGCGGTGGTGAATCACAGCGAATAAAACTGGCATATGAACTTTCAAAAAGAACTGGTGGAAAAAATCTCTACATACTTGATGAACCGACTACAGGCCTTCACTTTGCTGATGTGGAAAAGCTTTTAAAGGTTATTCAAAGACTTAAAGAACAGGGTAATACTATAGTTATCATAGAGCATAATATAGATGTTATAAAATCAGCTGACTGGATTATTGAGTTGGGTCCGGGTGGCGGCCCTGATGGCGGAAATCTTATTTATGAGGGATATCTATCAAAAATTAAGGATTCAGATAGATCAATAACAAAGGATTATCTTTGATGATTAGAATATTTTTGATTTTAATGATTACAGTATTTTCTCCTCTTTCAGCTCAGAACTGGCAGAGGGTTGAGACCAAACACTTTGACATATACTTTGAGGGTAAGTGGGAGATACCATCATTTAGTATGGAGATGGAAAGGATATATAATCTTATGAATCTCAATCTCTCATATTTTGCCCCATGGATGAGCAAAGAAAAAACAAGTATTTATATATACTCAAGATATGATACATATATAAAAGGGGAGTTCAAACCTCCTGAATGGTCAAAGGGGCTTGCGCTCTTTGAAAAAAAGACAATAGTTGTATACAATAGTGATAAACAAGATTCATTGATTCCAACCATAACACACGAACTCACACATCTTTACTTTGAGAGCTACTTTAGACAAAAATCCAAAAAACCACCACTATGGTTGAATGAGGGACTTGCTGTTTATATGGAAGATCTATCATCAAAAAGTAATGAAGGAGAGTGGTATAGAGCACTAAAATATTCTCCTAAAAAAGTCTATATGAAATTTGATGTTTTTTTTGATACAGAGTTAAACAGCTTGAAGGATGATAAGGATATAGCAAACTGGTATTTAGAGGCATATGGAATAGTTAAATACCTCTACTCACCATCAAGAAAAATTATATTCTACAGATTCTGTTCAGATATATTAAAAGGTAAAAAACTTGAAAAAGCACTTTGGAATAACTACAGGATCAACAATTTAAAATCATTTGAAAAGAAGTGGTTTTACTGGCTGGATAGTGAGATCATAAATCACGATGGAAAGAACGATTCATTTGAGTTTAAACCATTTAAAACCATAGAATTTACTACCCACTAATCCTCAGTAATATCTACTGTAAAAGTTGTGGCGTTTGACGCCGAACAATTCACCGATATAGATGCTGTTTTCCCATTGACAGAAGATTGACAACCAACCCCATACCTGCAGCATGCTACCCTGTTGTACATAACTCCCTCACCCTGAACCTTAGTTATTGAACTTCTATATAATCTTGTTGCAGTGGTATGCCTATCAAACGCCCATTTCATAACATATGTGGAAATCGTAATTATCATTATAATCAAAACTAATATAGCAGCAAGGGTTCCTTTCCTCTTTTTTATTTTCATACTTATATTTTAGCAGGTAAATCTAAGTTTTTCAAGGACTTGTAAGTGTCCATAACATATATTTTCTCGGATTAATACTCAATAAGATAATAAAAAAATAAATTTATCCATTTTAATCTTATGTCTTATCCGTTTACATCCTGATGATTCAAATCCTTTTTATCCAAAGAGAGTTTTGATACTTTTCAACCTTTTTTGATTCTATCTTTTTATAGTATTCATTTGTCAGTTCAAATTTTTCAAACTCCAGATCAAATGATTTTTTAAATGCTGATGTTATTATACCCTTGTGCAGTTCACTCTCATTTCTTGCGCCCTCTATTTGAAGCGATGACTGATAAAGTATGTAGTCTGAAAATTTTCTTATTGCCCCGCCCAAAACCTTTTTGCCACCTGACATAATATCTTTTTCAACAGGTTTTTTAAAACAACTTATGATGGAGCTGTTTATATCATAGCTTTTAGTCTTTTCCTTCATAAGCTCAAGCGTTATGCCATTTTTTAAATATTCATCGAGTATTGCAGTATGAAGCTGTTCATATGTTTTTAATGGATTAAATTCGGTTGGACTATAAAATATGAATGAGAATGTAATATCTGTTTTATGTATAACAACCCCTCCACCGGTAGGCCTTCTTGTTATATCAATATTTTTATCCTCAGCATCAAGTTCCATTAAAACATTGTTAAACCTCTGCGAAAGCCCAAATGTTATTCCATCCTTAGCCCAGTTAAAAAACCTGAGTATATATTTTTCTGGCATTGTTTCACAGAGCACTTCATCACAGGACATATTCTCATAAACATCCATTTCTGTAGTTTTAATTATCAATCCATTGTTCATTGGATATTCTTCTCACAATATTTATTTATTTTACAATCATCACACAAAGGCTTTTTAGCGTTACACACTCTTCTGCCGTGAAGAATGAGGGCATTTGATATAAATCCCCAATCCTTTTTATCAAACAAAATCATAAGATCTTTTTCTATTTTTTCAGGTTCGGTTTTCTTTGTTAGTCCAATTCTATAGCTAAGCCTTTTGACATGGGTATCAACTGCTATCCCTTCATTTTTTTTAAATGCATTTGCTAAAACAACATTTGCAGTCTTTCTTGAAACTCCCTTAAGCTTCAAAAGTCCTTCCATATCATCAGGGACTTTTCCATTAAATTTTTCTACAATAATTTTTGATGTTTCTATTATATTTTTAGCCTTGTTGTGATAAAATCCTGATGGCTTTATTATCCTTTCAACATCTGTTTGCTTTGATTTAGAAAGCAGTGCAGGTGTCGGATATTTTTTGAAGAGTTCTGGTGTTATTTTGTTTACTGTGGCATCAGTTGTCTGGGCTGAAAGTATAGTGGCTATTAAGAGTTCAAAAGGATTTGAATAATTAAGTTCTGCTTTTGCATCAGGATAAAGTTCTTTTAATATCTTTAAAATTTCACCGGCTCTTTTCTTTAGCTCCATAACATCTCCTACATTATAAAATCAGTTGATATAAACTTTGAACTTCTCTTCTTTAGTATTTCCTTTACTATCTCCTTGTTATAATCCGTTGCCTTGAACGCAAATAGCGTCCTGATTGAAAAAACTCTTAACGAATCGCTTATTGATAGAGTTTGTTCCGCAGAGTCCTTCCTACCTGTAAAAGGAAGGTCATCCGGTCCCCTCTGACACTGTGAGTTTAGATTAACCCTTGAAACCTGATTAACAAGGACATCAGTTAGTCTTGATATTTGCACAGGATCTTTAGAAAATATTGAAACCTGTTGGCCATAGTTTGAGTTTATGACATAATCAAGTGGTTCTTTTATATCATTGAAGTATGTAAACGGAATAACAGGACCAAACTGTTCCTCACTGTATATCCTCATATTATTTTTTACAGGATATAAAACTGCAGGGTAAAGAAATGTTCCGTTGTCAGTTCCACCGCAGTCATTTATAACCCTTGCTCCCTTTGATAAAGCATCATCTATGAGCCCTTTAAGATATTTTATCCTTGATAAATCAGGAAGAGGAGTTATCTTAACATCCTTTTCCCATGGCATACCAAACTTTAGTTTTTCTATCTCCCTTACAAACTTTTCTATAAAAACATTCTGAAAATTCTGATGAACAAAAATCATCTTTATTGCTGTGCATCTCTGGCCATTAAACGATAATGCTCCATCAATACATTCATTGACTGCAAGGTCTATATCAGCATCATCGAGTATTATTGCAGCATTTTTTGCATCAAGTCCTAAAACTGATTTCATTCTGTGTGGCTTTGGATGTTCTTTTTTTAATATATCGCTTACCCTGCTTGAGCCAATAAATGCAAGCACATCGACAAGCCCGCTTTTCATTATCGGTGTTATCACCTCATCACCACGGCCATAAACAGTGTTTACAACTCCGGGTGGAAATGAATCTTTAAATGCTTCTAATAGCGGAGAATGGAGTATAACACCAAACTTTGGTGGTTTAAAAACTATTGTATTTCCCATTATAAGAGCAGGGATTAAGGTTGTAAATGTTTCATTCAAAGGATAATTATATGGTCCCATACACAGAACCACGCCGAGCGGTGACCGCTTTGCAAGGGCATAGACATCAGATGTTATAAATCTTGATGATTTACGGTCAAGCTCTTTTAATGCCTCAACAGTCCCATTTATATATGCTACAGTTCTGTCAAACTCCTTTTCACTGTCAGAATAACTTTTTGCTATCTCCCACATTATAAGCTTAACAATCTCTGGCTTTCGCTTTTTCATCTCATCAACAAATTTAAGGACGCATTCTATCCTTTCCTCAACACTCATCGTTGGCCAAACCCCACATCCTTTATCATATGCTTTTACAGCAGCATTTAAAACACTGAGTGCCTCATCCTCATTCATAAGTGGATATTCACCAATATATTTTTGTTCAAGCTTTCCGTTTTTATCATAAACCATAACAGGTGAATAAGCCTTGTGAAATTTTCCTTTAAACTTTTTTATCTTGCCATCAACAAGATAGTGATCATAAGTTTTTGGATCTATTTCAAACTCAGATGGTATATCAGCTTCATTTATAAATATATTTTTTATTTTTTCAGATATCACTTGGCCTCCGATTTTGAGAGTTCATAAAAATATATGCCCATATTAAGCGGGTTTTCAACAAAACCGTTTATGCTCTGCCTTATAGCCATTATTCCGTATGGATGAATAGTATAGATCTGATAGACATTTTCATTTGCAATATCAATTATTTTTCTGTATGCTTCCTTCCTTTTTCGTTTATCTGTTTCTGTTGCAGCATATTCAATCATTCTGTCAAGCTCAGGGTTTGAAAATCCCTGAGAGACAGGGTATCTTCCATTTGAATGATAGAATGGAAATATAAAATTATGTGGATCAGCATAATCTCCAACCCATCCTCTTGTAAAAAGCGGCATTTTTTTGCTACCCGCCTTTTCTAAATAAACTGCCCAGTCAAGCCCTCTTATGTCTATCTTAAACTTAGGATTTATGCCCTCAATACCTTTCTTCAGTATTTCCGCCGCTAACTGCCTTACATCACTTCCATTGTTAAAGGTCAGAGTAAACTTGAAACCGTTTTGCCATACCTTTCCGCCATATGCCTTTTTAAAATATTCCTTTGCAAGCTCAGTATTAAACTCATAGCGTTTTATTCCATCAATTTTTAAAACAGATGGTGGTATGGGTGAATATGCCCTCTCCGCCTCTCCTTTAAGACTTTCCTTTATGAATCTGTCATAATCAAATGAACAGGCAAAAGCCTTTCTTATGTTTATGTCCTTAAAAAAATCTGGCGGTATCCCTTCACCATCCAACTTCCCACTTCCTATATCAGGGTTTCCATCAGTGTTTATATCAAATGTAAAGAAAAACACAGGATCTGTCATAAGTCTTGGGAGTCTTGAATAAAGCTTCACCCCTTTTAAGTTTACGAGTTGTTCCTCATATATCCTTGGAACCTCTATTATATCTGCATCCCCCCTTTCAATCATAAGCCTTCTTGTTGAAAACTCAGCTATTGTTTTTTCTACAACAGTCTTTACTTTTGCCTCTCCCCTCCAGTATTTATCAAATGACTGAAGTGTTATCTGCTTCCTGTTCGGTTCCCATTTCAAAACTTTATAGGGTCCACTTCCATTTTCTTTGTAAATTATTCTGGCAGCATCCTTTGTTCTGTTAGAAAAATCCTTTATTGTTTCATAACTTCCATCCCATTCGCCACTCTCAACAGCCCATTTCTTATCCATGACATATGACCATCTTGCAACTATTGATAGAAACGGTGCAAATGGCTTTTTTAGTTTTATAATAACATTATCACCATCAACCTTTATCGCATTTAAGAACTCATCCTTTGTTATAGCAATGTTTCCATTTTTATTCCTTATTGAAGTCACACCAAAAACAGGCTCAAGAAAAAGCGCAGAAGGACCACCTGATACATCCATTATCATAAATCTTAAAAGCGAGTATCTGACATCCTCAGCTGTAAGTATATCGCCATTATGAAAATAAATATTTTTTCTTATTGGAAATGTGTAGGCTGTGTCATCCTTTGATATGAGTCCGTTTGACTGCGAAGGTATTTTCTCAGATATAAGTGGGATATAGTCATCAAGTGAATCACCATTAAATCCAATAAGTGTTTCATATATGTTTAAAAGTGTCCCGTGTGTTACAGCATCGTATGAATAAACTGGATCAAGCGATGTTATTTCACCTGTATGAGCAAAAAAAACAAGATCTAACCTGTTTTTCTGGGCACAGGAAAGTATGGAAAGTGCCATAATAGTTATCAGTATCTTTTTCATTTTTTACTCCTGTTTTTTTTAGAAGTTTTTTTGTATGTTTTGTTTGGAATGCTCTTTTTTATTTTTGTTTTTGTATTTTTATTAAGATTTTTTTTATCAGATTTCTTATCATCTTTTAGTGTATTGTCATCTATGAATCTTCCAAAATATATCTTTTTACCATTTATTTTTTTGCCATATATTACATTTTTTAAATCAATTTCAAACTTCTGTAAAAATGGTATCTCTCTAACACAATTACATTCCTTTGTCGCCTCAATGATATTGCCATCACCAGAATAAAGCATCACATGGTCAACAAAATCAGAGTTCTCCTTTGTTGAAAATATCAGATCCCCCAGTTTGAGCTCATTAAAAGTTTTTATTTTCTTTGAATATATGAACTGATCGTTTGCATCACGCGGTATTGTGTATCCATATATTTTATGTATTAAACTTGTAAGCCCTGAACAATCCAACTTATCTGATGTTCTTCCACCCCAGTAATATACCGTTCCAATGAAATCCCTTGCCTTTTCTATCACAGCCTTTCCTGTATCTTTTATGTCATGAAGATCAGAATCAGTAATAACATCTTTTTTAGAGATAAAGAACATCATATTATCAACCATTGCAAGAAAAAAATTATCATAATCATCCAGTATATCAATTCTTGTTCCTGCTGAAATAGTTTTATCAATCTCAATCCTTTTATCATCATATATTTTTGCAAGCTTCTCAGAGACAAATGCATTATAGCTCTTCGGTAACGAAAATCCGTATCTATCAATATAACCTTTATAACCCTCAGGCTTGCCATCCTTTCCTTCAATCTTCTGTTCAACGGCTTCGACCAGAATAGAATCCGCTGTTCTTTCAACAAGTCTTATTTCTTCATCAGGTGTTATCTGTGTAAGAACATCGTCATCCTTTTTAATCTCTGAATAAGGAACGGCTGAGGATATTAGCTTAAATATATCGTCAACCAATATATATGATGTTCCATATTTGTTTTTAAACCATGCATTTGCAAACTCTTTTTTATCATACACCACCTCAACCCTGCTACTGTTGAGTGCTGCGGGATCATTTGTTATTATATTTCCATTTTTATCAATTCCTTTTATCACAAGGAGATGTCCTGTTGTCTTTTTAATGGGTGAATTTTTAAGTTCATCTGGCCCGAATGTTATGCTTGCTATCACAGGAATTCCCTTTTGTAAATATCTTTTAAGCTCATCATATGAGTTTATTCGCACAATGAATGAATATAAGTTTTTAGTTGATGCATAGGATGTGTTAAAGATCCAATTGCCATAGATATTTTTTGATGTGTCTATTACATCGGAAGCACAGGATACTGTTGACACATCAATACCGTAATAGTTTAAAAGCATTGAAAGAGATGTCGGACTGCATATATCACCAGCATAGTTTACCTGCTGCTCCAGCTGTGAAATCTTAGGTACACTAAGAATCACAGTATCACTCATCCCGGGCAGAATAGGGTTGCTAAAATTTTTATCACGGTTTGTAATCACAATATTTATAAGTTTTATCCCAGTTTTTTTACCAGATTTGTTAAAAATCTTTATTTTAACAGTAAATTCTTTTATCTTTTTATTAAGCCTTAGTGTGTCAACATCCATCTCACCAAGGGAATCTTTCTTTATTATGCTGTTAGATTTTCCTATTGAAAAATTTCCAAAAGAGAACTCATCATCATCTATAATCACATCTGATTTTATAATATCACCGTCATATATAAGCGGTGATGGCGAAAGTATCATCTCATCAAAATAAAAAGGAACTTTTATATTAAACTCTACTTCTGCATCCTTCTTAGGATTTATAGTCTCAAATATCATATCAGGAAGACTTGATTTCTTAAGATTTTTTATCTTAATAATATTTAAAGCATTTGCATCGCTTATAAAATAATTTACAGATCTGGGATTAAAATCATCTGACATAATTTTTGTTGGCAAAAAAAGAATTATAAAAAATAAAATTTTTCTCATTCACAAGTATATTATATAAAATACATCAACAAGATGAAGACAGATGTCAGAAGTCAGATCCTGCCTGCCGAAGCCGCTTCGGCGCAGGCAGGGACAGAAAACGGACTAATTGGTTATTTAGTCATCTCGTTATCTGGTTGTTTAGTTATTTAGGTTTCGGCAGGCAAGTTCTAACTTCTGTTTCCATTAAACAACCAGATAACTAAACAACTAGATAACTTTTCAAGTGCTCCAACTACCATATTGAAGATGATGGTTGTATCTCTTCCCAACTTTTTCTTATAAGCACTACATTAAGAGTTGGAAGATCTAAGTTTTCATTAAAAAATACAGAAACATTATTACTTCCTGTGGTTTCAACCTTTCCAACAACCCATACCGCACCATACATATCAAAGGCAGATGTTATTTTAAGAACACCACCTACATATAAAAAGCCATCAAGCCCAATATCATCACCACTTGCCCCTCTTTCACAACCTTCTTCGCAGCTACTACCACAGTCATAATAATGTGATTTATTACATGCTCCAATCTGATATACCGCAGCTGATGAACTCAAATCCAAATCGGCAGCATATTGATTTGATAAGGATGTATCTATCTTTTGATACTCCAAGTATGCAGTCTTTGGGACATCTACAAACAACGCACCAGGTCCAGTATCAGAAGAAGGTCCTCCAGCACAGGTATGATATCCTCCATAAGGGTCATAACCATTTGTTTTATACCATGGTCCATAGCAGTCATCACCACTAATCGTAAGATCACCCCTTACAAAAAAAGAGCCCTTCGTCCCGCTGTTATCAATATAAACTGATTTTCCAGGATCCCAATACCACAAAAGCCCCTTGTTATATCTTCTATCGGCATATATATTCTTAATCTTACACTTATCTCTATCGGCACAGCATTTTTTTTTGTCACCACTACAGTTACAGCTAAGCGTGTATCCATTTGAACTATTTGGATATATATAATTGTTGAATCCACCACAGTTAAGAGTACCATTTGCCATAGCAGATGAGCGAATAGTCGCAAAATCAAACTGAGGAAGTTCAGGAACATCATAGGCAGACCACCACTCCAGATTATCTGTATTTGGAGGATTTAAGCTGTTATCCCTCGGTCTTACTAGTTGCTTTGAAAACTTTCTCGGATAATAAACATTTCCTGCACCACCACTTAGATTTATCTCACCCCAGCCAAGTATTGGTCCCCAGTGAAAAGTTGTTTTATCACTTGGCGTTATTTTTGAACCGCTTATCATAGCACCAGTGATTGTTTGATTTTGATAAATCACCTTAACTGCCCTTTTCTCTTTAGTTGAGTTATCCCTTCCTTCACCTATTATTGTTACCTGCCTTGAGAGTGGTCCTGATGATATCTTAATTCTGTAGCTTCCACCCTGAATATCGTTATAGACAGTATCAAAGTTATAACCGACCAGAGTTCCACCCATAATAACACTTTCAAATGTAGAGGTTGAACTTTTAACCTTCCAGTATCCCCTTTCAACAGCAGCCTCTGCTAAGTTAAAAGCAATAGATTTCTTCTGTTCACTCACGGTACTCTTTGTATCCTCGCTAACCCAGTTTAATATAACAGGCACTATTATAAAAAAAATAACCATTATGCTTACAAACATTGGCAAAATAAAACCTTTTCTCATCTCGCCTCCTTAATTAGTGGACAGTGGTCAGTGATCAGTGGTCAGCAAAACTTAATTAGTGGACAGTGGTCAGTGATCAGTGGTCAGCAAAACAAAAACAGTGGTCAGTGATCAGTGATCAGCAAAACAAAACAGTGATCAGTGCCCGCCAATCGTGTAAGTCTGATGGCTGACGACTATTTTCATTCGTTCATTATTCTAACCTTTTCAGAAGCCATATGTAAAGCCTTTCTTTTACCACTGAACAGATTCTTTTCAAGTGTTATAGAAATAGAGATTATTCCAAGATTGCTTGACTCAGGGAAAGTAAATGCTAAATATCTTAAATCTGATGTTAAAACCCTTGTCCTTCCATTATCAACCATAAAAAGATTTGTTCCATTCTGATAAAACTGATAATTTCTGTTATCAATAGTAGTAAAATTTATCTTTGAATAAAAAGGCTCGGACGTGTTGTATCTTGATATAGAAACAGTAGAAGCCTTTGCCTCCCTTGTAACCCTTGTTATTAAAAACATTATATTCCTCGCATCCTGCTGGAGTGATAGCCTTGTCTTTGACATCATTATATTCTGGTTTACTGTATTAAGTACAGGCACGCCAACAGCCACAAGTATTGACATTATCACCACCACAGCCATCAACTCACTAAGAGTTGTAGCCCTTCTTTTTATGTTTTTATATTTATTTTTTATTATTTTTACCATGAAAAATCAATACCTCCAACGCTCTGACCGCCTAAGACACTGATATTGTTTTTTGAACTCCAATATATTGTAAAAGTAGAACCATTCAAATCTGGATAATAGGAATAAACATTATACTTAGGATTTGTTGATTGTCTTACCTCAACAGAATAGCTCCCATCCTCATATGAGGATGCCATATAGTATGGTGCTCCTGTGATTGTTTGTGAACTAAGGATTGGAGGAGCTGGTGGTGTTCCAGTTAATGTTACGGTTGTGACTAAAATAAGGGCACCACTTTTAACAATATTTCCATGAAATTTTACACTTCCCTTAACATAGCCAAGCGAGCTTGAAACAGTAAAGGTTGTAGAGAATACTGTACTCCCTGCTGTTGCTATAGTAACAGTTGCTGTTGATGGATTCACATTTTCTTTTGAGTCAACCATAGGTTCAACGACATAAGTTCCAGTGCTCAGGACATTTGTTATAAATCTACCATTGTTAGCTGTTATCTGCTCATCCCTTAGAGTATCATAACTATCATAGATAGCAACAGCAACTCCTCCTAAGGGGACAGTACTACCAGCAATTGTTACATAACCACTTATCCTTCCACCCTGAAACAGGACGAAATCTACACTGCTGTTTATTTCTCCAGGGAGTACATTTATTCCAGATGACGATATTGAAACATATCTCGTGTCAAGATTGTTAGGGTTAACAGTTACATTAACCATACCAGTTGAAACATTAAGCATATATCTTTTGTTTGAAGCTACATAGGCAGAGCTTCCAGAATCAGAAATAACTTTTATGGCCGGTGTTATATTTGCCCCGAATACATCAGTTACCATACCGCTTACATAACCCCATGTTATCTGAGTATCAAGAAATACCGAGTTCAATGAAGTTATAGAACCCGAGCTAATTGTTATTGTATCCATCACAACTCCATATGTATTGCTTGATATAGAACAGCTCCATGTCCCGGTTGCTATTTGAGTTAAATCAAAATATGAATATGGTGGGTTACCAACAGTATAAGCATTCGTCGAAATAGAAAAGCCATCATTACACCCTACAATCGCTCCATAAGCAGGTGTTGCAGATACAACTGTTTTAGACGGTGATGATGAATTGTTTGGAGAAACTGATATCCCTGATGTATAATCATAGAAATCCACACTATTATTGTTTGAATCATATGATGGCCCATATGCAATACTTGGACCATTGGTTGATGAATATCTTACATACTGTTCAGCTATCTGAAGGCCTATATCCTGAGATATAGCAGAACCTTCATAAAAAGGAGCTTGTTTCTTACCGCTTGCCCCATTGTTTCTGTTCCAGCCAACAGAATCAATGGTTTTACTGCTCAATATATCATATAGTTCTACAGCTCCACCTCCCTCATCAGGACCATCGCCAAAAACAGGTATTATATTATACCCAGGATTAAAGTATGGAAAATCTGATGATGAATTTGAATCTGACCAAACAGCATCAGCATATACAGGTATTTGATTTATAATAACAGGGGATGTGTTTGCAAAAAGATAAAATCCGCCAGAAGATATTGAATTATTTATATAATCTATCTGTATAATTTTTTTTTCGTTATCATATATTCTTTGAAACTTTAAACCAACATTTCCATTAACCAGCCATGTATATGTAGTTGGATTAAATATCTCAATATACTCCTGATCAAACCCTGAAGGATTTACAGTAGAACCAACTACTTGACTTATGACCAAATGATCCCTTATCCATGGATAGCCCCTTATCTCACCGGAAGCCATCTTTGTAAGTAAAACATTTTGAGTAAGTGTTTGATTGGGACCAACAGAAAACATTCCTAAATACGGGAAATAGCCCCTTGCCTCAATATATAATGTATAATTGCCAGGAGTCATATCAATAAGATAATTACCATTAGAGTCACTTACACCTCTTACTCCCATATACTCAGCTATGTTTATCATGGCACCGGGAATAGGCACAAATGAATATGAATCCTTGATAGATCCTGTAATAGCCGAGTTTGACATAGCTGTATCCCTATTGGTATATATATTTGATATCTGAACTTTTTTCTTTTCATTATTGTTTTTCCAGACAACTGTCACTGTTATCTTTTTCATCCCTGTATCAGGTGTTTGAGGAGGCAATTCTACTATCTGCCCCCCACTTTCCACAACAGGAATTATATAAGTATATCTTGTATATTGAACCCCTGCTTCCAGAATATTTTCAGGTGGAAAATAATATGTGTCATATGGAATAGAAGGATTAAAATCATCTAAATAATCAGTATATGTTGATGAGACAACCTTATAATAAAGTTTTTGCTTGACTATCTGCATCTTTTCCTGAGCCAAATTAATAGCTATTGTTCTGTCCTTTGAAAACTGTATCCCCCTCTGAATATACTTAAAAGACTCAACAGCAACAACTATAAAAACAGATATAACAACCACACTCACCATCAATTCTGTTAATGTAAATGCAACTCTTTTTATCATATTAATACAGTTTATACTCAATAATTTAAAATGTCAATAGAGTTCTTAAATAAAACCATAGGTCATATGCCCCACTTTACTATAGAACCAATGCTCTTTGTATATTATAATTTTATATTCTATAATATTTATATATGGGGGCGGCTATGTATAAAGAGTTAATAAAGAAAAAAATAAACAAAAAATATAATATTTCTTATTCTTCAAAGGACTATTCAAGAAAAGATGAAAACTGGGGAAAGATAATAAATTCCACAAATAAACTAATAAACTACATAATGGTTACAAAACAGGGTTAAACTCCAAGTACCGCTTCGGTCACTTTGCTTATACCACAGAGACTTTTTTAGCGTCTTTATTTACTATTCTGGAAGAGATCCCAGACTGAAAAAGCAGAACATATCAAGGATATGCTCCTTTTAGTTATTTATGCAATTTAACTGCTTTGCTCATTTACGCTCTCTAAGAAATAAAATCTGCCCGGCAATACAGATTGATTACAAACAATTTGTCTGCTATAATGTATATTATAGGGTTCACTGAAAAAGTCTAACGAAAGATAATTTTTCCAATGAATAATTGTCTTGATTATAGTAGATTATTGTTTTGAAAGTGCACTATTTTTAGGGTAATGTTTCAAAAACCTTGCACTTTTTTTGTCTTTCTTTTGGCAATAAAGATAATGCTTTTCTACTACGGCTTCGTCAGAACTCGCTTACAGACTACTTTGTAGTATGCTCGCTCGTCCTTCCTCGCCTCATAACGAAAATCATTGCTTTATTGCTCAAATAGACTTTTTCAGTGAACCCTATTATAGTGGATTTTTTTATTTTTTAAAGGGTTTTTTAGAAAGGAAACAAGGAAGGTATGAAAAAAATTAAAAGACTTTTTTTAGTTTCTATGACAACTATGATGATCTTGTTTTTTATATCAAATCAATCATATGCTAGCATTGAGTTGTTAAAAAATATTCAAACAGCAAGCGGGGAGGTATCTATATCTAGCGGAGGATGTGAAATTTCAAATACGTTTGGCGAACCAATTGCAAGTACAAAAGAGCTTTTCACATCTTCACATTCTGTATTATCCGGCTACCTTTCAATAATACTGACATCAGGTCTAAGTATAGATCATATAACATCCACAAACACCATAACCACATCAATTCCACCACAGCTGTGGGGAGTTCGTCAGACTCAACCTGTTTTGGCGGTGTTGACTGATGAAGCAGCAACTGAATCTATATCATCAAACACTGTGATCACAGAATTATATGATTATACTGGTGCACAAATAAACTCAACTATCGCCGTAAATTATAATATGATAGATAGCACCAACCTTGAGTTTAAACCTGCAGAATGGAAAAAGGGATCACTTTATTCAGCTTATTTTTCAACAGGTATAACTGACATAAACAATGAACCTCTTGAAAAACCACAAACCTTTTATTTTTCTGTTATACTTGACACATCTAATACAAGCACTGTTGTTCTTATAAATGATAAGACAAGGATTACATTAAAGGAATCTCCATCAAGCAACGATTACTTTGTTGTTATTTCAACTATTGTAAAATCAGATGATATAGATGAGGCAAACTCTAAGCTTTTGGTCTCAAACTCACTCATAAAAGAACCTGTAAAATATCTAAAGATAACTCCCTATAACATGGATGGAAATGAGATAACATCATATCCTTTCACAGGCCAATCAGATAAGTATCCTGTTACAATAAAAACAGATTATGAAGATAATGACAACAATGGTTTGTTAGATGGATTATTTCCATTGGCGAAGGCTTCCAATCTTTCACTATGGAAACTGGATAAAACAAAGAATAGATGGGTTAAGTTACCTTATTATGATATAGACACTTCAAACAAAGAATTATCTGCACGTGGAAATGAGTTTACCATATATGCGATGTTTCCAAAGGTTGCAACAGATGTCTCAGATGTGATAGCCTATCCTGTGCCTTTCAGGCCAAATGCGGGAAATCCTAACAGATACGGAAGCTGGGCCGATGGTATAAGATTTGCAAACTGTCCAGGTATTGGAACTATAAAGCTATATACTATAGCAGGGGATCTTGTAAGAAAGATTGATATTGAATCAAATATAGATGCTAACAGTGAAGTTAAATGGAATTTAAAAAATGATAGTGGCAATATTGTTGCAAGCGGTGTTTATATATGGGAAGTTGTCTCTGGTGATAACAGAAAAACAGGTAAGCTTATGGTGATAAAATGAAAAAATTTATTACACTATCGGCTATCATTTTTATATCAACCCCATTCAGCAATATATATGCTCTATGTGGGAGTGGAGAGGATGGCGGGGTTTTTATGAGGGTTGTTCAGAGCCCGAGGGCTGCCGCTATGGGGGATTCTGGTGTTGCTATTGGTGGAGACATATTGGCATCAGTCTCGCTAAACCCTGCAACACTTTCAAGTTTAAGATACAAGGAGATTGGCTTTGTATATACATCATGGTTTGAGGATATAGCGATGCAGCAGTTAGCATACGCACACCCGTTTGATAAGAATGGAGTTTTGGCAGCTTCTATATCAATGCTTCAGGTTGAATCATTTGATGGTTATGATAATTTTGAAACTCCGATGGGAGATGTGGAATCAAGCGATATGGTTATCTCACTGCTTTATTCAAGAAGGTTGTTTGGCCCGTGGAATGATCTGAGAAATGGTTTGTTTATGGGTGCTGGTGTAAAATATGCGAAGGAAAAATTGGATACTGTTTCAGCAAATACAACATTGTTTGATTTAGGCGCTCTCTGGGTTTTACCAGCAGGTGGTGGAAGATTTTCAATAGGAGCATCAGCATCATCACTTCCTAATAGCAATGGATTCAAGTTTGACACTGAACAGGATCCTGCACCAACGATTTATAGAGGAGGAATAGGCTACACTACAACGCTTTTTGGAGATCCATTAGCCCTTGCTTTTGATCTAAGAAAACCGAGCGATGATGACACAGGATACTCATTTGGTATTGAATACATATTAAAAAATATAGTGGCCTTTAGATTTGGATTTTTAAATGAAAATGATATGACTGATAAGGGGATAGGAAAGTTTAGATTTGGAGCAGGATTTAATCTAAAGCTTATTAAAATTGATTACGCACTTACAAGTTATGGGGATTTTGACCTCACACACAGGATATCACTATCTATGAAGTTTGGCTCACCTATTGATGTGACCCCTCATCTAACCCCTGAGGAAGAGAATGCAGTATGGCATATAGAAAAGGCTAAGGAGTATATGGGACAAAACAGATACTATGATGCAATAGTTGAGCTCAATGAAGCACTCAAATTAGATCCGAAGAACCGCGATGCATTAAGGCTTATGGAAAAATCAAAGGATATGATTGATACAATCAGATAATATATTCTATGATACAATTAATTCTCAAAATATTTATTATATTGTCTTCGCCACATCTTTTTTCTGATGAAACAAACCCACAGTCTCAGATAATATTTTATCAGAGCTTGGGATATTACAACGAAAACAAGAATGATAAAGCACTTGAGGGATTTATGAGCGTTTTAACTATGGACCCTGATAATAATGAGGCAAAAGAATATTTGGATAAAACAATAAATAGATTATTAGCAGAAGAAAAAGAGAAAGCAACAAGAACAGCTGAAGAGATATTTAGAGAAGCAACGAGGATAAAGGAAGAGTTAGATTTAATGTTATTTGAAAAAAATAAGATAAAAAAAGGCTGGAAAGAAATGTCATATGAGACATCAGATTATATAATCAAAGAAAAGGATATAAATAAATGTCTTGTAAAATACTATGATTTTTTATCTAAGTCTCCAGTATTTTCAGATTTTGAAAATGAGTTTAAGGATGTTATAAAAGAACCTCAAAAGAAGCTTGTTGAAAAATTAAATAAAAATTTAGAACTGAAGGTTTCTTCATTAAAGGATATCAAATCAGTAGATATTAGCAAGGATATATCTGATGAAATAGAAAAAATATTAAGGATGGAAAATCAAATAACTATTTTAATTCAGATAAGCAACAAGGCATACCTATCATATACTCAGGAAAAATACTTTGAATCAGAAAAACTTTTTAAAAAAATAATTGAAGTAGATAGCACAAATCCTGAGACACAATTTTATATTAAGAGAATAAATGAAAAACTTAGTTCAATACGTGGTGGAAGATTTTTTAAGATATTAACTGAATAGAAGAATCCAAAAATAACATAAGATATCACTCCAATACAATATCAACAAGCTCCATAGTTTTATCAACCTTTTCAATATTTAGATTGATCTTATCAACCGAAATTAATATATTATCAGAAACAATTTGTTTTATATTATCAATATCATCCTGAGACAAATCATCGCTAGATGTAAAGATGTTAATCCTTGCTGACATATCAGGATATTTTTCCCTTATTATATCACAAGCGTAGAGTAAAAGATTGATTCCCTTGTCCAAGTCAAGATGTGTTTCTTTATATTTATTCGTCGTGAAAAGTGTTCTGTAATCAAGCTCTATATGAACATTTTTATCAGTATAAACAAAGCCTTTAAGATTTATAACAGGCAACAAACAACTGTGTGAAAGATTATCAGAATCTATATATGTAAAAAGAGGTGAGTATGTGTGACCCGGCAGTATCCAACCATTTTTTCCACTGCCATCCCATTTTATGACACTGTTAGCGATATTGCCTTTTAAAGTTTTAAATTCATCACCCAGCTCATCGCTTATAACAAGATTCCACTCACGTACAAGCTTATCTCCAAGTGTTTTATCAGTGAATATCTTTCCAAAACATACAGAAGGATAGAAATTGATATTTGAATCGGGAGAAAATGCTATCCTAAGAGGGTTTACAATCCTATTGCTGTACAAAAGCTCGGGTGACCATTCATCCATCACAAGTTTTTCACCTGATATGATATCAAAGAATGGCAGCTCATATTTATCTATTGATATATCAGTCTTAGTAGAAATACCAATATCAAATCTAAATGGTTCTTTATATATTGTGAAATCCTCAAGCTCCTTGGACTTGATGACCACCTCAGATTCAATAGAAGATGTGGATATATCCGTAAGTGGAAGGCTACGAACTGTGGATGTGCTGGTCTGAGTAGCAGAATAAACATTAATGTTAAACAACTGAAAAAACATGATCAAAATTATTTTCATTGTAAATCTCCTTATTCAATAACAAACTTAAATGTTATGACTCCATACTGCTTGGTAATACCTTTTTTATCCTGCTCAAAAATCCATTTCTTTAAGCTATCCATAACAATTTGATCAAAGATCGGATACCCCGAGCTTTGCTCCACCTTCATATCATCAAGAACATTACCACTTTTATTTACATAAAATCTTATCGAGACCTTTGTCTCAGTTATATTTTTTTCCTTCAACCAGCCTGGTATCCTCGGTAAATTTTTCTTGATGACCTTCCTATTGCTCAGAGGACCTTCCAACTGATAACCATTATCACCAATTATTTCATCACTTCTCACCCTTTTTTCTTTGAACTCTATCTTTTTCTTTTCCTCAGGGACAACCACAGGAATTTTGGAAACACTATTTTTTTCAATCATCTCATCATCAGCTATATCTGTTTTAGCATCTATGTTTCTCACCCTTTTTTTAGTATCTATATCATCCACGCTGAACTTTGCTTTTTTTATTCCGACCTCTTCTATTCTATCAGGAACAACGATAACACCACCCTTTATCTTTGAATTAACACTTATCCTATCAGAGATATCCTTAGGAGCTATCCCTGTATTATTTGAAGCAAGAAGATTAATTCTATTTAATGAATTAGATTGTTTATTTTCAGGAAGCTGGGATGGCATTTTAAGTGTTGGATGATATGATTTAAAATTTTTGATATTGTCCTCAAATATCTTGTTCTTCTGCCTATCAATTTCTTTTTTATTAATTGTTGTTTTTGCAACCTCCATCTTCAAAAAATCAAGTGTTTCCTTTGGCGGTAGCTGAACACTGCGTTCTGCCAGAGCCTTCTTATTCATAATAAGATCAACGCTATCTATAACCTTCAGATTACCTACATCTATTTTAGCTATCAAACGAAATAAAAAAAAGAAAAGAAAAAGATGAAATAATATAGAAAAACCAAACGCTATATACAATCTTTTATTTGTGACCATTAGCTCTACCCTGCTCTGTTGCTATTGTCATAGAAAGAGCACCATACTCCTTTGCTAAATACATAAGATCAGTAAGCTTGCCATATGTAACTTCCTCATCAGCCATAAATATTACATACTTTGTACTGCTTTTCTCCAAAGTATTCTTTAAATTTTTAGCCAACTCATCATAGCTTTTAAACTCTTTCTCATTTATGGCCATCCTTCCTTCTTTAGATATTGTAACTGTTATCTTTTCAGTTTCCTCCCCTTCTTTAGTCCTTGCAACAGGAAGAGTAACCTTGAATACAGGATCTGATAGTATAGGAGCTGTAACCATAAATATTATAACAAGGGTAAGACAGACATCCACAAGTGGTGTTATGTTTATACCTGTTACAGGTTCATCCGATTGTTCTAACTGTTTAGACGTATACATAGCTGATGGCATATTATTTTAAATCTCCTCTAATCTCACCTGAATCAGAAGAACCACCTGTTTTCATAAGAGCAATCTTTAAAGCACCCAACTGTTTTGCTTCATCCATAATAGTGACCACCTGTCCAACACTGTTTTCATCATCAGCTGAAACTACTACCATTTTTTCAGCAGATTCTGATATTGCCTGTGATAGTATTGATGGTAATTCTTCTATAGTTATCTCCTGATTATTAATCTTAATTCTGTTTTCTTTAGATATTGTTATCTGAACAACATCGTTCATACTTGCCTTTCCAGTACTAGCTCCGGGCTTTGATTGTAAAACCTTAATCCCAGTTTGCAAAGCAAATGGGGCAACAACCATAAATATTATTACAAGCACTAATGAAATATCAACAAGTGGAGTAAGATTTATTTCAGTTATTGGCTCACTGCTCTGTGAACTATCCTTGCCCTGCATAATTAGCCTCTTTTTAACCTTTGGAGTATCGTTGAGTTGGTGGTGAAGGCGGCAAAGAACCAGTATCCATCTTTTCTTTCTTTAAAGAAGCATTTGGCAATGCATCTGAAGCAAATTCATTTTTTACCGATTCTGTATTCTTCAGGATAATAATCAATCTATCTGAATATATCTCAAGCTCAGTCATAATAGTTTTCAATTTTCTAACAAAATAGTTATAAAGTATTACCGAAGGAATAGCAACAGCAAGGCCACCAGCTGTAGCGACAAGAGCCTCAGATATTCCTCTTGCAACCACCTGCGGCCCACCAACGCCTGCAACAGCTAAATCCCTAAAGGCTGTTATTATACCTAAAACTGTTCCAAAAAGTCCTATAAACGGAGCGATGTTACCCATAGTTCCAATAACTCCCAGATACCTGTCAAGGCCTGCCTTCTCTTCCTGGTGTTTTGTAGCCACCAGTTCAGCAAGGACATCCTGCCTCATTGAGATGTTATTCAATATAAAGGTAAAAACCCTTCCAATGGGTGTATCTATCTTTTCTGTCATTTTTTTGGCATTATCAATATGTCCTTCTTCAACCATATTTTTAATGCTGGCTATGAGATCATCAACCTTCTTTGTCTTTGCTTTTTTAAAAGCAAACCACCTCTCAATAGCAAAAGCCACTACCAGAATAGAACAGAAGAGAAGAATTGTAAGGGTGAAACTTCCTTTCAAAACACCTATAACGTTTACTGTCATATCAATCCTCCATTATAATCATCAGTTTGTTTTAGAATTTCCTGAGGAAATATCCTTCAACTGAACAGCTCTTTCCTTAGCTGCCTTCTTAACATCCCCTGAGGAATTCGCTGCTAAATCATCATAAAGCTCCGCTGCTGCCTTATACATTTTTTGATTTTCATATATCTCACCAAGCTTTATCAGAGCCTGAAGCCTGTAAGGATTTTTCTTTGGTTCCATAGCAATTATTTCTTTATATATCTTTACAGCTTCATCCTGTTTTTTCATAGATATCAACAGATCAGCCTTTCTGTATAAGACCTCAAAGATATCCTCACTCTGAGCTAAGCTTGTTTGAAGCGTATCAAGAACCTTCAAAGCATTTTCATAGTTTGCCTGTTCTTTTTCAATATTAAATATCTCCCACAAAGCTGATATCACATCCGAACCTTTTTTATCAGTGGATACCTCATAGAACTTCCATAGAGATTCCTTCGCCTTATCAACATCGCCAAGTATCCTATAAGTCATAGCAAGATTAAAGAGACTGAAGTTGTAATAGGTTGAATCAGGATATTTATCCACAATTATTTTATAGCTTTCAAGCGATTCTTTATAAAGCTTCAGTTTAAACTGAGAAGATGCAAGTGTAAAAAGTGCAGTAAGATATTCTTCACTCGTTACGTAGTTATCGGTATATGGTTTTAACACAGCAACAGCATTTTTAAAATCTTTTATCTTATAATACGACATCCCTAAATAAAACTGAGCCTGACTGGCAAGATTGCTTGATGTATAAGCAGCTATAAAATTTTTGAACTCTGCTATTGCGTCATCATATTTTTCTTCCTCATAAAGCCTTCTTGCCAGACGAAACTGAGCATCAGCAGAAACCTTTGATTTTGATCCTTCGTTGGCCAGCTGCTTGAGGCTTAATTTATAGTTAATCTTAGGATTTTTATCATATATTGCCTCAGCCAGATCAAGAGCGGTTGTTGCCTCAGCTGAATCAGGAAACTTTGAAATAAGCAGACTGATTGTTTCTAAAGAATCAACATAGTTTTGCATACTGTAATAGAGCTGTGATAGCCTTAAATAGTAGAGAGGTTGATCAGCATCATTGCTTCCCATACTGATTATTTCTTTATAATAATCAATAGCCTTGCTGTAATCCCCAGTTCTAAAATATGTATCAGCCATATTAAAAACGGCTTTCTGTGAATACTCATTGTCAGGATATTTTTTAAAAAGATTTTCCCATACATCAAGAGCATCAGAATAATACTTGAGTCTATAAAGACAAAGCCCTTCTAAAAACATTGCCTTTGGAACAAGTAAATCATCATAGCTCTTTTTTACAAAAGATTCATATAGTTTATAGGCTTCATCATACCTCTTTTGATAAAACATGATATCAGCTATTGAAAGATTGTTTTTGTAATAAAAGCTATGAGTGCCAGGCATTGCATCAAGCATCCTCTGAATCTGATATCTAAGATCAAGGGCTTTATCAATATTCCCCTGATAGAAATATGACCATGCAAGCCCGTCCATAGCAGGAACTATTATTTTTTCATCCTTACACTCAGAGACTATTTTTTCATAAATCAGCTGTGATTTGTGTGGTAACTCTGTAAAAAGATATGCATCAGCAACATACATAAGATTTATATAATTATTTATGTCCTTATCAGATATATATGATTTAATAACAAGATTATAAAGAGAAAGTATAGAACTATACTGCCTAGACTCGGAAAGCTTATCAAGAACTGATATAATCACATCATCCCTCTCAGATGGTGGCAATGACATATCTATTATCACATTTTTGAATATCATCAGAGCCTGCTTTTCATCACCCTTATTGGCAAGTGAATTTGCAAGCATAAGATCCATCTGCATCCTCAATTTATTTGCAGGAAAAAGTGATATAAACTTATCACATATATTGATTGCTCCTGTATAATCCTTTAACATATAATAAGTTCTTGCAAGCCCAAAGTATGAAAGCGATAACAGATCCTGTGAAACATCTTTTCTGGCAGTGATGGATTTGTATGTATCTATAGCCTCAGCAAATCTTTTTTCCATCTCATAACTTCTTGCAAGGAAATAGCTTGAAAAAAGAGCAATATCTTTATCAGGATAATATGATGTTATATGAGTGAAATAAAACTCAGCACCGCGAAAATCATTTTGTTTTAAAAGGCACAACCCAATCCTAAACATCGCAGTTGGCTTATATTGAGAATCAGGATAAGCATCAATAAAAGCCTTATACTTCATTATAGCAGTATCATAATTGTTCATTTTAAAGAAGCACTCACCAATAAGAAAATCATTTTTTTCCCTGTATGGAGCAGTGGGATAATCCTTTCCAATTTTATCGAATGTAGCAGCAGCTAATTGATACTTACCGTCGAAAAAATAACTGTACCCCAGATATAGCATAGATTCTTGAGATGCTAATTTTGTAAAGTTATCCTCAGCAATATTAAACTTACCATTTCTAAAAGCAAAATATCCGTTTAAAAATATAACATTTTTGTCATTGGTATATCTTGGATATTTGTTCAAGAATTTATTAAAAACTTCCTCCGCTTTCTTATAATCCCCAGACACCATATTTGAATACACCATGGCAAGCATTGCCTCACCACCAACAAAGTAGTTTGAAACCCTGCTACTAACATTTTCAAACAGCTTTGTAGCATTTAAAATATTTTTTCTGTTGTATTCAATCTCACCCATACGATAGAGTGACTGATCCTTCCAGAAATCATATGATGATGTCCTCGTTATCATATCATACCCAGCATAAGCTTTATTGATATAATCCTGTTTGATTTTCTGATTTAAGTTACCAGGACTACCAGAATCAATTATATATTTTAGATAGACCTCAGCCATAGCAAAACGGACTACAGTTTTATCATATTCATCAGAAAAATTATTTGCTATATCATCAAGCTTTGGAATTATGACATCAGGAGGTGGTTTAACAATTGAGTCTCTATAAAATTCAGAAACAGAAATCAGCTCATTGTTGAAATCACGAGCCATATCCATAGCATTCAAACTGCTTAGTGAAAAAATTATCCCCAACATTATTCTTAATATCATAAATACATCCAATTTTAATTATAAATTATATTATATCAATTTCAAAAAATAATTTATTCCTTTATCTATTAAACCCGCAGTGTCCCTATTTAATATTATATGTCGGTATTTTTGGTAACATTTTATATAATTTGATCACATTAAAATAAAAATTATTATTCAATCTTATATAATATAAATATGGAATGTACAGAAGAATACATTAAAATCAAAAAAAATAATTGGTGGTTTGTAACAAGGAATAATTTCATATACGGTCTGATAAAAAAACATACAATCAGAGATGATATAAAGATACTGGATGCTGGCTGTGCTCAGGGAAATTTACTTTTATACCTCAGGAATAAAGGATTTAAAAATATATGCGGGATAGACAGTAATAAAGAACTTTTAAAACAGCTAAGTGATTCTGATATAGAAACACACACTATGGACCTGATAAAAACAGATTTTGATGATGAAACTTTTGATGTTATTGTATCATCCGATATAATTGAGCATATAGATGATGATATGAAAGCGATACACGAGATGAAAAGAATACTAAAAAAAGATGGAATCATTATAATTTTTGTTCCAGCATTTATGTCGTTATGGTCATATCATGATGTAATAAATGGACACAAAAGAAGATATACATTAAAGGAGCTTGAAAGCAAGATATTAGGCTCTGGCCTTACTATTCAAAAGGCATCATACTGGAACTTTTTTATGTTTTTCCCAAATTTTCTTGTAAGAAAAACAAAGAGTATGATTGGATTTAAAAAAAGCGATTTTTATAGCTTCCCAGAGCTTATAAACTTAATTATAATTTATATAATACATTTTGAAAATTTTTTATTGAAATATATAGATCTGCCGTTTGGAGTGAGTGCTTTTGTTGTGGCTAAAAAAATATGATATATGATTTCGATATCTATGTTTAGTCTATGTTATGATTAAACAAATCATTTATTTTTAAAGGAGGTCTTATGAAAAACTCAAAAAAGATAGGTTTTATAGGTCTTGGAATAATGGGAAAACCTATGGCAAAAAATCTAATAAAAAACAATTATAAAATTAATGTTTATAACAGAACGAAAGAAAAATGTATAGAACTTGAACATATGGGAGCCACTGTTTTGCAAACAATAAAAGAAATATCAGAATTATCTGATGTCATAATTACAATGCTTGAAAATGAAAAAGCAATGGATGAGGTATGCTTTAGTGACGATGGAGTTATAAACAATTTACAAGATGGTGATTTTTTAATAAATATGTCAACAGTAAGTGTAAATTATACAGAAAAATTGAAAAAAGAATGCAATAAAAAAAACATAAAATTTCTTGATTGCCCTGTTTCAGGTTCAAAACCACTTGCTGAAAATCAAAGTCTGATAATTCTTTGTGGATCTGATAAAAATTATTTATCAGATTGTAAGGACATCCTTCTTTCAATGGGAAAAGATATTGTTTATTGTGGTGAAGCTCCGAATGGAACCATATTAAAGCTTTCTATAAATCTTTTAATAGCCGCTATGACAACAGGACTTGTAGAAAGTTTTATGCTTGCAGAAAAATCGTCAATCAATCCTGCTCTGATTTTTGAAACAATATCTAAGAGTCCAGCAATAAACTGCGGATATTTTAAGATGAAAGAAAAAAACCTTATAGAAAAGGATTTTTCTCCAGCATTTTCACTTAAAAATATGTTGAAAGATGTAAATTTTATGATTGATCTTTCAAAAGCAGATAACCTTGTTATAAGGATGACTGAACGAGTAAAAGAAATATTTGAGGATGGAGTAAAAAAAGGATATTCAGAAGAGGATTTGACATCAATAATAAAAACTTATTAGAGTTGGCACTTAAAAGTTTTTTTAGCTTTAAAATGTGAATGGATGATTGATAGATATTTTTATCTATACAGTATCCTATTAAAGTTAAAACATAGATTTCTTTCATATATTCCAACCTCGCTCCTTTACTCATCATTGTTACATTCTGACAATAGATAACACTTTATTTATATTTTTAGCTAACATTATGTGATTTAATGTTTAAGCCTAAAACATTCAATAAAATTTGATATAATTTTATTATAAAGCAGATTAAAATCTGCAAGGCGTTTAAAAGCTTAGTGGAGGATTTATGATGAGTAAAGCTAAATATATGTCAGGTATTATCGTTTTGCTGGGAATGGTATTTATATCTTCTTGTGTAAAAAAAGAGGTTAAAAAGGATAATATTGTAAAGCCTGACGATCAGACTGAAAAAATAGAAGTGGTCTCAACCTCGACATCACCTGTTTCTATGGAAGTTTTAGAGGATACAACAACAGAAGAGGCTGATGTTAGAAAAGAGGAGATTATGCCACTTGATACAGTCTATTTTGATTTTGACAGATATGATGTTTTGCAAGATGCCAAAAAAACACTATTAAAAAATGCCAAGAATATCATTGCAAACAACTATACAATAACGGTTGAGGGTCACTGCGATGAAAGAGGCACAAACCAGTACAACCTATCTCTTGGGCAGAAGAGGGCTAATTCGCTAAAAGATTATTATATACTTATGGGAGTTCCAGAAAGTCGTATAGCCACAATATCATACGGCGAAGAAAACCCTGTATGTACAGAGTCCACAGAGGAATGCTGGGCAAAAAATAGAAGGGCTGAGACCAAGGTTACAAAATAACAAATGAAAAACAAGCTTATAATTCCTCTTTTACTTGTTTTCACATCCTGTATGGCCACACAGAATGATATGCTTGTTCTACAGAGTCAGATAGATGATTTAAACTCCAATATATATACATTAAAGAAAAATCAGGCTGACCTTTCGCTCAAAATAGATGACCTTAATAAAAATCTTACAGCTTTTTCAGAAAACACATTAGGACTTTCAACCGAGATGTCAAAGCTATCAAGCAAGATAGATGACTACGGTAATCTCACAGATAAAAAAATAAATCAGATAGGAAAGGCTGTTTCACAGAAAAATGATAAAGATGATTCATATTCAAAAGAAGCTGATCTGTTTTATAAATCACTTTCACTTTACTCTTCAAAGAAATATGAACAGTCAATAGAATCATTCAAAGAGTATATACTAACATATCCAAAGGGACAAAACATTGACTGGGCATATTACTATACTGCTGAATCACTATTTGAAATAAAAAATTATAAAGAATCAGCCATATTTTATGCAAAGATAATATCAAACTTTCCTGCATTTGAAAAAACTGCATATGTAAGGATAAAATACTCTCTTTCACTCATAAGACTGAAGGACAAAACAAAAAATGATGAAGCACTCACATACTTAAAATCTGTCGAAAGAGATTTTCATGGAAGCTTTGAGGCTCAAACAGCCAAGCAATTGATTGAAGAATATTTTCCTAAGAATATTACCAAAAACCCAAAGACTCAAACTGTAAAGAAGCAAAAATAATGTTTTATATTTTTTTAAAAATATTTTTATTTTTAAACATTTCAGCCTTTTCACAGAACACAGAAATATATCTCGGTGTGGAAAAAAATTTTTCTGAAGATGGGATAATCTTATCAAATTTTACACAGGATACAACCAACCAAACAGATATATATTCAGCTGAATATATAAAAGAAATAGTTAGAACTGATCTTATGCTGTCAAGATATTTTTTGGTAACAGAATCAGATGATGATGTAATAACACCAGCTCTGCTCTCGGAATATTCTAAAAAATCTAAATTCCTTGTTACCGCCCAGATAGGAACAGATGATAAGAACAATATATCAATAAAACAAACAATATATAACACTGAACTCAAAAACAAAATACTGATCAAAAAATATATAACGTCTCAGAGAGCTGTAAGAAAAGCTGCTCATATGATGAGCAATGATATAATAGAAAAAACAATTGGAAAGAAAGGAATAGCAACAAGTCAGATAACTTTTTCAAACGATTCAACAGGTCATAAGGAGATATATGTTATAGATTATGATGGTGAAAATCTTACACAACTAACGAATCACAAAAGCATATCCATAATTCCTAAATGGACCAACGACGGAACAAAGATTTATTATACCTCATACAGATATGGAAACCCTGATCTTTTTATTATAGATATGAGTGTTGGAAAAATAAAACCATTTTCAAAATACCAAGGGCTGAATGTGGCAGGAGGGTTTTCACCTGATGATAAACAGTTCGTATTAACACTATCAAGGGGTAAGGATCCGTCCATATATATGATAGATATTTTGACAAAGGATGTAAAAAAGCTTCTTGATAGGTTTGGGGTATGTTCATCACCAACATTTTCACCTGACAGCAAAGAGGTAGCATTCATAAGCGATAGGGCAGGAAAACCACAGCTTTATATATATAATATTGAGAATAAAAAATATAGAAAACTCACAAACTTTTATTGGGTTGACTCACCCAACTGGTCTCCTGATGGAAAGTGGATAACTTTTTCTGCCAGAGAAACAAGAGCAGAAAGATTGAATATATTTATTATGGATCCAACCACGAGCGTCATCAAAAGATTAACAAGGAATGAAGGAGATAATGAGGATCCATCGTTTTCACCTGATTCGAGATTTATATCATTCACATCAACAAGGAAGGGTAAAAAGCAGATATATATAATGGATATTGATGGTTCATCACCGAGACTGCTATCCGATAAAATAAAGGGAACCTCAAGCACCCCTATGTGGAGCAGATAATCATTTCACTTCTTTGATTTCTCAGAAGCAACAGAGAGCTCTGGATTAAAACACCTTCTACATCTTGCCTCATATTTATCTGAGGCACCAACTACAATTCTATCCTTTCCCTCAACAAGCTTCTGTGTGTAGTGTGCAGGATTACCACAGACCATACATATCGCTAAATTCTTTGTAACATACTCTGATATCGCCATAAGCTTTGCCATATTTATAAAGGGCTTTCCTCTCCAGTCCATATCAAGCCCTGCTATGATAACACGCTTTCCATCATCAGCAAGCCTGTTTGCCACATCAATTATATCATCATCAAAGAAATGTGCCTCATCTATACCAACAACATGAGTATCATCTTGAACCTTCTTTAATATCTCTGATGCTTTTTTTACACCTGTAGCCTTAAGCATACTTTTATCATGTGAAACTATGTGCTCCTTTGCATAACGAGTATCAAGATAAGAGTTGAATATCTGAACCTTCTGTTTTGCTATAATGCATAGTTTGAGCCTTCTTATAAGCTCCTGAGTTTTTCCTGAAAACATACTACCACATATAACCTCAATAGAGCCCTTGTTGTTTATATTTGAAACATTTATCATTTCTCCCCCCTTTTATTACTCATAAACCACTCAAGAGTCTTTTTCAGCCCATCTTTAAAATTCACTTCATTTTTATATCCTAACTCTTTCTTAATTTTTGACACATCAGCACATGTCTTTCTCACATCACCAGCTCTCTTAGGTAAAAATTTTTTTTCAAGCTTATACCCCAGAAAGGATTCCAAAAGCTTTACTATATCCAGCAATGAAACTGTTGCTCCACAGGCAACATTATAAACCTTTCCATAAACATCAGATTCAGCTGCTATTATGTTTGCTTTTACAATATTTGCAACATATGTAAAATCTCTTGATTGTTTACCATCCCAGTGGATCTCAAGCGGTTTTTTTTCAATAGCAGATTTGATAAACTTAGGTATGACAGGAGAATACATAGACTCAGGTGGTTGCTTTGGACCAAAAACATTAAAATATCTTAAAGAGACTGTTGGCAGCGCAAATGTCTTTGAAAACATCACGCAGTAATATTCCGCTGCTAACTTTGACACAGCATACGGTGATATAGGTGATGGAAACATATCCTCCTTTTGAGGAAATTTTTTTGAGTCTCCATAAACAGAGCTTGATGAAGCATAGACAAGTTTTTTAACCCCTGCTTCCTTAGCGGCCATCAAAACATTCAATGTGCCTGTTATATTGTTATCATTTGCCCCTCTCGGATCATCAACAGATTTAGGAACTGACCTCATAGCGGCCTCATGGAGGACATAGTCAACACCCTTCACAGCCTTTTTTATATCATCATATTTTCTTATATCCCCCTCAACAACCTCAATTTTATTCATAAAATCTTTTATATTATCTTTTTTTCCTGCTGAAAAGTTATCTATTATTCTAACACGCTCCCCACGTCTGACAAGCTCTTCAACAATATTAGAACCTATAAAACCTGCTCCACCGGTGATAAGCCACAATTTCTTCATAAGACCTCCAATTAGTTATCTCGTTATTTAGTTATTTAGGAAGACAATTTTATTATTTTCAGTAAACACTATTTATTATTCACCCTTTCAAGAGCATTTTTCACTGCTTCAAAAAGGTCATCTGTGTTGAATGGCTTTGTAATAAAAGCTACAACCTGATCAAATTTAACAAAAAGACTTTTTGAAGGTTCAAGGGCTGAAAGAACTATTATAGGAAGTTTGGATAGCTCAGGATCTCCATTCATTATTGAGGTAATTGAATATCCATCTACACCTGGAAGCATTACATCAAGTATCATAAGATCGGGTTTAAAATCCCTTAATGCATCTATAACATCCCTTCCATTATCGCAGACCCTTACAGTATGTCCAAGCGATTCCATCGCAATTTGCAATAGTTTTGATATTTCAGGATCATCATCCACTATCATTACTTTAGCCATAATAGCTCCTTGCTAAAAACAAGAAACAAAGATATAATTTAAATTTTACAAAATAAAAAAATTAAGGGAAATATACATTAAAAGGAGATACTGTATCAGTGTCTTTATTTTCTTCAACCTTTTTAGCACTATCATCTGTAATCTCTTGTTTTTTAACAGCATCAGTTTTTGTAGAATTTAGCTTTTCCTTTTGCTTTTTTATTATATCATCAAACTGCTTGAGCTGTTCTTCGCTCAAATGACTCTTGATTATTAATGTAACATTTTTATTTATCTCAGTAAGTTCATTTTTTAATTCTTCTATCTCTCTTTCAATATCTTCTTTTTCTTTTATCTTTTTTTTATACTTTTTTTCCTTAGAATCAAATTTTTTTAGGTTCTTGTTTAAGTCATCAAGAAGCTCCGAACTCTGCTCTTCTGACAATGTAATACTTTCTATTGTCTTCATAACCTTATCAGGTTCTGGTCTCTGAACAGATGTATTTTGCGAGTATAAAAATGTTCCAACAATCATAAAAAATATTTTCATAAAAACTCCAGCGATAAATCTATCTACTTTCTGACCTCAGTTTCCAATATTTAACTTTCTACTATCTATTATTTATTATATCAGTTATTTTAACCTTACTCGTATGCTCTGTTCTATTCCATAACTCTCTGTCCTTTGCAATACCAAATAAAAATATAGGAATTCTGAAAAAACCTAAAGCAGGCTGTAAGAAATAACCAACAAACATATTGAATCCTATCTTTTTATCCAGAAGTATCATAAAAGGAAGTATAACAAATGGCGTTACAATAAACAACAACTTTGAAATCAGAGCCTCATATGGAATAAGACGGAAACAATAGATAAGAAGGTTAAACTCATTCCTTGTAAGATACATTGCAAGAGCAACAAAGACGACAATTACAACCCTGTAAACTCCAAAGCAGTATACAAAGGCTTCAAGCATCTTGAAATCAAGTTTTTTGAAAAAAAGTTTAAAAAGATTTGAAGCATGCTTTTTTGCTGTATCAAGTGAACCTCTCGTCCATCTTATAGATCTCATAAGATACTGTCTTATCATAATAGGCTCTTCATCAAAAACAATAGCCTTCTCACTCCAATAAATCCTTATACCATTCTCTATAAGCCTCATCTGCATCTCAAGGTCCTCAGTAAGACAGTTTTCATCCCATCTAAATCTTTTTACAGTATCAGTATCAAAGCACATCCCCTTTCCATGGAGTGTTGCTGAAAGGCCGAGCATATTTTTAGGTTTCTGAAAAAACTTGTTTGTTATAAACTGTCCGCTTGATATTATAACTGACAAAAAAGACTCCTCAGGATTTTTTGGAAGCTGCTGGGCCTGTATCACCTTAGCTCCTGATGAGAGATATCCTGCCATAGCCTTCAAAAAATCAGGATGAACAAGAGAATCTGCATCAAAATAACAGAATGCATCATAAATATCTCTTTCTCTTAGTATATCATCAATTGCTCTGTTCAATGCCCTTGCCTTGTTTGATGGAAACCTGTCATTATACTCAAGCAATCCTACATCATAATTACTAACAATCTCTTTTGTCTTATCGGAACAGTGATCACATATGACAAAGACATCATATAAATCTTCTGGATAATCCAGCATATCAATACTATCAAGAAGGTTTGAAATAACATTCTCTTCGTTATGTGCTGGTATAAGAACTGCAAACTTCTTATTTTTTTTAAAATCTATACTTTCATTCTTAATATATAGAAAAACACCTGTAAACGATATGAAGAGATAGAGTATCATTGTTATAAATAAATAAAGCTGTGCTAAGTTGCCAAGAAAAAGCAATAAAAAGAAAAATATAACCTCAATCATTAAATTTCACCTTGTTTTAATCAAAATAAATTACTATAATTTATTTTATCAAATAATTATGGAAAATGGACAAAAAAAATCAAAGGTTTGGCTATATCTTATCCCGCTTTATATCATTGCTGCCATTGTTATCATTGTTATCATTATGAAATCATACTCAACAGATATTAAACTCACAGATGATACTCTGAGTGCATTTAATACAAACGCAGATATTAAACAGGAAGAAGGCTACAAATTTTATGAACCAAATCTTGCAGATCTCACATATTCAGTGAACTATAAGAACATAGGACAAGAAAAAGACAGAGTGATATCCACAAGAACTTATACACTGGCTGATAATGATAGCAACACGACAACTGCCACTAACGATTCAACAAAATCAAAAAAAGGAACTACAAAAAATGAGGCTGAGATAACAAAGGATATAAAACAGAAAGAAATGGCAGCTGTCGGTTACAAAAAGGGATTTTTAAGCGATGCGGTTTCAAAACTTGCAAACAATCCAAAAGCAATTTCATCGCTTTTTAACAATGATTTTGTTGTTAAAGGCTTTTTATCAAGGGATTCTGTTAAGCGTAATCTCTCAGACTCAAAGGCACTTGAATCATATTTGTCAAACCCACAGGTCATAGGAAATTTCTTAAACAACTCCTTTGTTCAGCAGGCACTCAACAATCCACAGCTTTTAAATTCAATAGCTCAGAGCAAGATGATGCAGGAGATCATCTCTTCAAAGGCTGTTACTGATATTATGAGTGATCCTGACAAAATGAATAATATATTAAAAAATAATCCCGAGCTTACAGAGGTTATGGCCAATCCAAATGTTATATCAGCACTATCAAAAAATCCACAGGGCTCAACGATACTTATGAATATAGGGAACAGATAAATTAGTTATTTAGTTATCTGGTTGTTTAATCATCGAGATGAAGACAGATTCATCAAGATGTAATCATCAGGATGGAGACGGATTAAATACACTGATGAAAACAGATAAATTGGTTATTTGGTCATCTCGTTATTTATTTAGGGGACAGCGGATACAAACAGTAAAAAATTATAATTTATTTTGATTTCTTTATAAATTTTAATCTTTTTACCTTTGTCCCTGGAAAATAAAAGTTCAATATCTCTTTGTAGGTCTTGCCATACTTCCCTGCCATACCTGCAGCCCCACCCTGACACATACCTATTGAATGTCCCCAACCTCCACCATAAAACCATACATTTCTTATCCTTCCATCAGGAAATCTGTTTATCTCAACATTAAAAAGTGTTGATTTAAGAGAATTCAAACCAAAAATATTTCTTATTATATGCTCTCTGTCCACAGTAACACTTCTTTTAGAACCAGTTATTTTTACAGAATTAACATTACCACTCTTGCTCCTTCTCATCACAGCTATGCTTTTAAGCTCACCAATATTATATCTTTTGTTAAGTTTAAAATTTATTTCTGATCTCTTTATAATTCTCATCCATCTAAACTCATTGTCATGTACAACCCCAGGATAATTGCAGTAAGCTTCAGGATTACCCTTTATCCAAAATTCAAACTCCCATGGCTCAAGACCATCTTTTTTTTCATAATAATCAGGATGAGAAATAAGATATGGAACCCTTCCCCATCCTGTTACCTCAGATGATGACTGAATGTATCCACCGCAGTTTGAGTGATAAAAAGAATAGGCCAATCTGTTATTGTATGTAAGAACCCTTCCCTCAGTTTCAAAAACAGCCTTGTTGGAAGAATTTTTTTCAAATGAGACACCACGATAAACCTGACAGTGCTCTGTATCACAGAGATCGTAACCCTGTTTTTTATGAGGACCTTCTTTATACCTCCTTACAGCCTCAGTTCTTGCTATGACTGCCTGAGCCTTTAATGCTTCAATTGGCCATTTGGGTTCCATCTCAGCTGGTACTACACCGAGCAGATATATTTCAAGATCAACAATATTTATAAGCCCAAATCCATTATTAAGAGGAACTATTTCTATATCACCGCGATACTCTCTGTCAGAATATTTAAAATATGGATTTAAACTTTTATAATCTGACTCTATTATTATGCTTCCATTTTTAGGGTCAAGAGGTTTTAATATAAAACCTCTTTTAAATATATTTTTAATTACATTATTACCAGAATAAATATATATCTGACCATGATCATACTTTAACCTTAAAATCTCATTTTTACCTATTTCTGAATATTTTTTGCCACTTTTACCATATACACCAATTCCACCAAAACTCCTAAATTTAAGTTCTGTGTTTGCCCTCTGCTTGCCACTATCATTAGCTCCTATGGCAATCCTTAGTTTAATACTTTTTTTAAGATTATTTATATCATATGTCTCATCTATTACAGTAGGATTATTTATTTTAAAAGGAGGCCTGATCTCCTCCGGCTGTTTTGTAAGCTTACCTTCTATTATCTTGATCATCCTCATAGCCACAGGATGATCAGGAACATCATCAAGTATTCGGTAGTATTGATTCCACGCCTGATTGTAATCCCCCTCCTTTAAATATATCTGGGCAAGAGGAACCCTTGCTTCAACAAAGGATGGATCCTTTCTGAGCGTTGCCACAAGATATTCCTTTGCTCTATGATACATCTTAAAATTAAAATAATTCCATGCAAATATATAATCCACACCAGAGTAATCACCCCTAAGCTTTTTATATACATTCAAATAGTCCACAGTTTTTATGACATCTCCTAACTGCGAATAAACGGTAGCAAGGCCTAAAACTGCATTATAATTATTGCTGTTCAGTTTGAAAGCATCTTCAAAATAAACCCTTGCCTTATCAATATTTGATGTATGGAAATAAAGCCATCCAGCTTCGGTTAAAACATCATCAGTCCTCTTTATATCAAGTGCTCTTTCTAAATAATATAAAGAATTTTTATAATCATCCATATCCTTATAAATCATAGCTATATTAAGCAGTGCATTATAATTTTTTTCAGTTTCATAAAGTGCTTTATAATATTCAATAGATTTTTTTAAATTGCCGTTCAAATAATTTGTATATGCAAGATTGTTTAAATTTGAAATCTCAGAAAATAAATTTAATTCAAATAAAATAAATACAATAAAACTCATAAGACTATTTTATTAAATTTATCTTGATTATATAAACTCAGAAAGGATTATGCCCGTCACTTAAAGTGACGGGCATAATTAGGGGATACATTAAACTACCAATCAAACGCTTCCTTTGAAGTAAGCTTATTAAGTCTCTGCTCAATAATTTTATCCTTGTTCTGTTTCCTTGAGTTGATATCAGATTTTAGTTCAGCAACCTTGCCTTCAAGCTCTTTTATCCTCAGCTCTCTAATGGCTGTTCTTATATCAAATATCTCAGAAAGTTTGGATTTGATCTGAGACTTTATATTTGCCTTATCATTGCTTGATGCCTTATTATACTCAAATGAAAGCTCTCTAACCTCGTATTCAAGTGATATCTCACGAACAATATTTTTCTCCACATCCTTATCATCAATATTCCTTGAAGATGCTAAAGAAGCACCGGCCATTCTCATAACATTCTTGTATTTAAAAGGGTCATCCTTCTTAAGCTGTTCAAGCTTTGATGCAAAGGATGGGTCATAGGTCTTTATAATTTCCATAATCTTTGACTCCATATCCTCACCCATCATAGGTTTCTTAGCCATACCCTTTATTCCTATACCGGGCTGTTTCATAGCCTTCTTTCCAATACCAGCTCCCATCTGATAGCCCTCACCACCACCCATAGGACAGTTATGACCTTGAAAGTCATCTGATATCTCAGCAGGGTCTCTGTCCGGTCCAGCCATCTGTGCCATAAGCTTATCTGAATAAGCAAATGACATCAATGAAAATACCGCTATCACTGACAGTAACATCTTTTTCATATAAACCTCCTTACTAATTTAAAATCCATAATCAATATAATCTTCTAAGTCGTAGTTAGCAATAGCAACACTGCTTTCTAAATTTGTTAATTCTAAATCTATATTGTTTTCACTCACGAAAGTTTTTTGTGGAAGAAAAAAAAGCAAAAGTACTGAAAAAGAAAAACCCAGAGGAATCAAAATATTAGAAATTTTTAATGAAACTCTTTTTAACTTAGATTTAGCATACACCATAATATTTTTTTCAACATTTTCATATATAAATCCACCTACAAAAAGTTTATTCTCAATCATATCAAGACTGTTGTAAAGATTCTTGCATTCATCACAGGATTCAATATGACTCCTGATCTCACCATCATCATCCTTAAGCTCGTTGTAGAAAAACATTATAACCTTTTCTTTAAAACCGCACTCCATACATCCTCCCAATTTATAATAACGAAATATTTATTGTTTTATTGCAAGCCGAACAGTTTAGTAAAATATTATTTATGGAAAAAACTGATGATGAGCTGGTAAGTGAATATCTTGATGGTGATGAGAAAGCTTTTGAAGAACTTTACCACAGATACAACATTCAACTATTTAACTTTATACTATCAATGGTAAAAGATAATGAAGCTGCAAATGATATATTTCAAGAAGTTTTTATAAAAGTAATAAATAAGCTTCCCTCATACAGAGAAGGGAATTTTAAGGCAATGATATATCTCATAGCAAGAAATTCTGTCATTGACTTTATAAAAAGTAAAAAAAATAAAAATCAAAGGAATAATATATCCATAGATCAGAATATAGATGAGAAACACACTCTTGAAGATTTGATAGCATCTGGCGAAAATCCTGAAAAAGAACTTATAACAATTTATGAAAATAAGAAACTATATGAGGCTATATCAACATTGTCAGAAGAGTACAGGGAGATAATATTATTAAAACATTTTTCTGGTCTCAGGTTTGAAGAGATCTCAAAAACACTTAATATTCCATTGGGAACTCTTTTAAGCAGATTTAAAAGAGCAATGGATAAATTGAGAGAAAAATTAATTTAAAACCTTTGCTTCTTACTGATAACATCTTATTATATTATCTCTACTATATTCTCATAAAGTAAAAGAAAAAAATTAACAAAGCTTTTTTGATAAAATATTACTTATGAATATAATTCCACAAAATATTGATACAAAGACACTTGAATATATTATAACCCATACAGCCAATGATGATGATTATTTAAAAAGGGTAATGGATGAGATGGAAAAAAACAATATAAGAAAAATAAACATAACCCCCTTTGAAGGGAATATAATATCAATGCTTATTGCTATGATAAAACCGAGAAGAGGCGTAGAGATTGGAACACTCTGTGGATACTCATCGGTATGGATCTCAAAGGCACTTGACGATAACTCAAAGCTTTATACAATTGAAAGAGACCCAAAGCATGCCGAGATAGCATCAAGAATTTTTATTGATTTAGGACTTGAAAGAAAGATAATACTAATGAACAGCGAAGCAAAGGAAGCATTAACCAAGCTATCAAAGACAGGAACTTTTGATTTTTGTTTTATGGATGCGAGCAAGGATGAATATCCATTCTATATAAAATGGGCAATAAAAAATATCAGAAGTGGTGGGATAATACTGGCACACAATCCACTGATGAAAGGCAATCTGTTCTACGATAGTGATGATAAAGAACAGCAAAAAAAATCAAGAGGGATGAGAGAATTTCTTCACATACTCTTTACTGATGAGAGTTTTTCACACAGGGCTATTATTCCTACATCAGATGGAATAGCTGTTGGAATAATCAAATAATCATCCGCATGAAATCATCATGATGTAATCATCAGGATGAAGACAGATGTAATCGGGATGAAAACAGATTCATCGAGATGAAGACGGATAAATCAAGAAGATAGTTATTTAGGAAGAAGAATCATCAGGATAGAAACGGATTCATCAGGATGAATACAGATGTAATCAAGATGAAAATGGATAATACAAGAATTATCCAATACAACCTGCCTGCGCCGAAGCGGCTTCGGCAGGCAGGTAGGAATTATGACGGATTATATGTGTTAAATTAATGCTGGTTTACAACTTCTTAACACATTGCAGTGGGCGGGTAGGCAGGCTCTGCTTTCTGACTTCTGTATTCTGTCCTCTGACTTCTGATTTCTGATCACTATTTCGATGGGGATTTGTCGTTTTCTTCTTAACCTCAATCTTAATATTAACCTGCAGTTCTTCAGTGACACCTAAAACTTTATACATAAAAAATTTATATAAAATTTAAAATAGTTTTCCTTCATTCTGACACGATCGTATGGAATTTGAGAAGACTGAAGCAAAAATAACAAGAACAAAAACAGTTATCTGCTACTTTTTTTCACAATCAGATCGTTTAATGATTTTATTATTCAATTTAACAACACAGATTGATTACAAATGAAAAATTTGGGTAAATATTTAAATGCATATATGTTTATTTATTTAAACAATGATTAAATCTTTTAGATATTGATGATTAAGTTTTCCTTCATTCTGACACGATCGTATGGAATTTGAGAAGAGTTAAGTAAAAACAAGCATTGTGGACTATTAAATCCAAGACTATATCCACAATAATTACGAAAGAACTTTTTTTATTCCTAAATAAGGATAAAATTTTTTATGATGTTTAACCGTTTTTATGATAATTTTAAAAAATGAGAGCTGCAAGATATAAATATGCTGGGAAAAGAGCAAAATAAAGAAGCGTGTCAAAAACTATGCATTCAGCAATGACATCAGCTTCAAGATTCAACTTATATGCAAGAACATAACAGGCTGCAGCTGGCGGCATTGTGTACTGTATGAATGTTACATAGCTTGATACACTCAAATCTTTAGAAATATAGATCCAGCACAAAACAATGAATGGTAGGATTATCATTTTAAAAAATGAGATAACAAGGATCTTTTTTATATTTATAATATTAATTTTCTTCCCATAAAGCCCCATACCAATTATAAAAAGAGCGACGACCGATGTTGATTTTGAAAACTCCTTAAAAATATTGCTGATAAAATCTGGAAGCTGAATATGAAAACAGGCAAAAAAGATTCCCAAAACTGATGATATTATCAGAGGATTTTCTAAAGTTTTAGAGATGATTGTTTTTTTAATATTGTTTTCATATGATAGAAGATTTAAAAAAAATATGCCAAAAGTAAAAACAACAATATTTTGAATTGCTGAGACGAATGCGGCAGTTCCAAGATTGGAAGAACCTGCTGTTAGAGAGACCATGACAAAGCCTAAATAGACAAGATTCCCAAGCGTTGAGGTTATTATAAGTGTCCTTGCGAAATCCAGTTTTAAAACTTTAATACAGCATAATAAATAAACAACAAAAAAAATCAGCAGCAATGGTATAGAGTTTATAAGAACAAAATTCAATGTTATAAACTTTGTATCAAGTGAATAAGTGCTTACAAATATAGTTAATGGAAGTGCTAAATAATAAAGATATTTGTTTAATGCGTTTTCTGTGTTTTTTCTGTTCCTATCTAAAAAAGCAAAGACATAACCAATAAATATTATTAATATTATTGATACTATGGAATTAGCCATAAGACAAGTATCTGCGCCGAGATTATTCTCATAAACATTGTAAGAGGATAAACCGTAGCATATGATATGGATTGAAGACTTGATTCTGAAATAGAGTTAGCAAAAGCAAGGGCAGGTGGGTCTGTCATAGAACCGCTCAGAAGCCCACATATCGTAAGGTAATGAAGCTTATAAAATCTTTTAAGAACATAGCCTGTGATTATAAGCGGAACAAAAGAAATTAGAATTCCACCACCAACTATCATAATACCTTCCTTGTTCAATAGTGTTGAAAAGAAGTTATGACCTGATTTGAGACCAACAGCACTTAAAAACATAACTATTCCAAGCTCCCTTAGCATAAGATTGCTCGATGGAGGAATATACCACGAAATCTTTCCTATGCTTCCTAAGTTTGCAAATATTATAGCACTTATAAGGAGTCCCCCAGCAAGGCCCAATTTTAAAGGGGTTGAAACAAATGGAATACGAAATGGTATGACCGCTATTATAACACCAACTATTAAACCTATAAAAATTGGTATAAGGTTCGGTATGGTAAGTTCTTTTGGAGAGTTACCAATATATTTAGCCACCTTTAAAACATCTGCTTCCTCACCAACTATAACAATATTATCAGCAAACTGTATGGTATAATCATCAGTTACAACAAATTCCACATCAGCCCTTGAAGCCCTTGTTATAATTACATTATATGATGGAATTACTGTTTCAAAAATCTTTTTCCCTATAATCTTTTTGTTTGTTACTATTGCCCTTGTATTTATTATCTTTGAATTCTGTTTTTTAAAATCATAATCAGACCTGCTGCCTATTATTTTTCTAAGCTCCTCAAGATTTTTTTCTTCACCTACGCCGAGAACAATATCACCAACATTTATTACAGTTGAAGGTCCTGCAATCATTATGCTTCCATCCTTCTTTTTTATCCTTGATATAACGACATTTAGCTCATCTATTGCAGGGATATCCTTTATCATAACCCCATCAAGATTTTTATTCTCCACCACCATTGAAACATTTAATATCTCTGGCTTCTGATTTATTGAAACGCTCTGTTTTATATCATCCTCACACTCCTTTCTGAAGATATATTTTATAATTATCATTGACATAACTATGGAAAGCACAGCGCCAGGATATGTAAGTGCATAACCTATTGATATTTTATCCACAGGGGCGGATGCTGAGACAGACGAAAGTGCTGTCTGAGCCGTTGCCAACGCTGGAGTGTTTGTCACACCTCCACAGTACATACCTATCAGTGTAGCTATATCTATATTTGTAAAATATTTTATTGCAAAAAGAACCAAGAGATTTAAAAGGATTATAACAAGCGAAAAAAGATTTAAAAAAATTCCATTCTTTTTAAATGATGAAAAAAAACCGTTTCCGACCTGCATACCAACAGCATAAACGAACAGTGCAAGCCCAAACTCTCTTATAAAAATTATAAGATTTTCATCAAATGGCAATGACAAGTAGGATAGTATTATTCCGGCAAAGAGAACGCCAGTTATACCTATCTCAATATTAAATATTTTTATATTACCTATATAAAGCCCTATAAGCCCTGTAAGCGATAAGGCTAAAAGGGTGGAGAGAATGTTGTTTTGAAAAATCATGTTAAAAAAAGCTTCCATATAATTAGATTATAGCAAATTGATTTTTTCAATAATTATGGTTCTTTCGTAATTATTGTGGATATCGTCTTGGATTTAATAGTCCACAATGCTTGTTTTTACCTAACTCTTCTCAAATTCCATACGATCGTGTCAAAATGAAGGAAAACTATATAACTAAATAACTAATTAGTCCGTTTACATCCTGACACAAATAACCAAATTAATTAAAATACTTTTAATGATGTCTGTGATGACTATCATCAAGGTGTGTATGAGAATGAAGTATTATATTATGCTTATGAATATGTGAGTGCTTTTTTGTGTACTCAATCTCATTATGTTTATGGTTGTGGTGACCATCGTTGTGCGAATGAAAATGCTCATGTTCCACTATATGTGAATGTAAATGAGAATGCGATGCAGTCATTATCACCAACAATCCTGTAGCAAAAAGCAGAGCACCAATTATTACACCCATTGAAACACTTTCATTTAAGAATAAAACTGATAATACGAATGCAATGAAAGGATATGAATTAAAGACACTTATGCTAACTGACACGCCTACAAATCTGAATGAATATATGAGACATACAAGACTACCTCCATAGCTTACTCCACCCAACAAAAAAACATAAAAAAGTTTATTTACAGAATAATTAATAGTCTCCACATTAAAGGCGATCAGAAGATTTATTCCCCCACCAACAATGCCTTTTATTATTGATATTATGTAAGGATCCTTTACTGAAAGTTTGCCGGAAAGATTGTTATCTATGGCCCAAAACAATGTTGCTGCAAGAATCAATAATACAGATTTATTAAAATCAACAGATGAAATATCAGTCACAAAGAACAGACCAATAACAACAATTAAAAAACCTGTAAAAAATCTCTTATCTTTCTTTTCACCCAAAAAAAATATAGATATAAGAACAGTAAATATAAGTTCAAAATTTGATAAGAGTGATACAGTGGATGCTGGAAGTTTTTTAAGCGATGTTATAAAACAGAGTGGTGCAAGAAAACCACCAAACACAATTATACCTATCAGATAAATCAAATCATCTTTTTTTATTTTTGTCTCATCTGATTTGTAAATAATCTTAAAAAATATCAGAAATATTGCAGATGAAAAGTAAAGCAGTGAGCTCAACAAAACAGGTGAAAAATAATTTAAAAGTTCTTTGGAAAAAGGTATAGAAATAGAAAAGAAAAACGCTGACAATAAAGGCAAAAAAAAACCATTCATTATTCTTTGTATTTAAGGAATGGTATTAGGATCATTCCAGGTACTGTTAAGAAACATGCTATTATAAAAAACTTTGGATATCCTACTGCCATCTGAAGCTTTCCACTAAACATACCAGGTATCATCAGACCAACATTCATAATGCTTGTAGCAACTGCAAAATGAGTTGTCTTATACTTTTCACCACATATCTGTATAAGATAGTACATAAATGCTGTGGTTCCTACGCCATAACCGAACTGTTCCAGTGAAACAAGGACATAAACATAGCCTATGCTCAAATTTGTATGATATGCCATATAAACATAAACGAGATCAGGAACATTCAAAAGAAGAGCCATAGGCCATATACATTTTTTAAGTCCCCACTTCGCTATTGCAAAACCACCAAGTATATTTCCTAATATTAAAAAGATAAGGCCAACCGTTCCATATATCTTTCCATAATCAGCTGTTGGAAGCCCAAGTCCGCCATTAGCAACAGAATCAAGCATAAAAAGTGGTGTTATTTTTAAGAGCACAGCCTCACCAAATCTATAAAGCAAAATAAATGCTATTGCAAGCCATATCTTATCCTGCTTAAAAAAGCTTATTATTGCATCCCAGAACTCATGCCAGTTAAACTTCTTGTTTGATGAATCAGCATCAGGAAATGGAAGGACAAATGTATGGTATAGAAAGAGAACACCCATAATCAGAGCGACAATAACTATGATTGTCTGCCATGAAAGGACTATATTATTTGTGACACTTTCTAACCTTCCTGCATATATGATAAGAACGCTTGAAGAAAATAGCATTGCTAAACGATAGAAAAAAGATCTTATGCCAACAAAAAAGGCTTGTTTTTTATCATCCATAGAGATCATATAAAAACCATCCACTGCAATATCCTGAGTAGCAGAAAGAAAAGCCATAATCATAAAACAGGTCAAAGAGGCTACCAGAAAATATTTTGTTCCTAAGGATATTGATGCTAAAATTGCAAGTGCCGCCATAGCAAGCTCAGTGTATATTATCCACTTTCTTTTAGTTCCAACTATATCAACCACCGGCCCCCACAAAAATTTTATTGTCCAAGGCAAAAACAACCAGCTTGTTAAAAAAGCGATGACATCATTTGGAATATTTAATTTTTTATATAACACCACAATAAGCGTATTAACGACGACATAAGGGAGACCCTCTGCAAAATAAGTGCTTGGCACAAAATACCATGGATTTACATTCTTCTTCATAAAATCTCCTTAAAACTTAACAATAATATTTTATCAATTTTTAATATCACTATATAACCAAAATTACACACCAGAATAACTTGCGGTTACTCCTGTTTAATTAAGGTTTCAAACATACCCATCCAGAGGCTCAAGAAACCCCATATAACAAAGGTTGAAAAATTTGATTCAAACATTCCACCTATTCCAATATTAAGCCAGCAACCAAACAGTGAAAAACCAAAAGCTTTCATAAAATCATCACCACTACGTTTTGCAACCATAAAATACTTCATCAAAAAATAAAATATTATAAAAACAAACATACCTAACCCAATTATCCCTGTTTCAGCAGCAGTTGTTATATAACTGTTATGACAATGGGCAACATTATCTATCAGTCCCTTGTTCTTATAAGGCTCTAAATAATTGTGAACAAGACCTTTGCCAACCCCATAAACAGGACTCTTCTCAAATGTTTCAATTCCGGCCAGACAAAAATTTTTTCTCAGATCCATATTAGAATACTCATTGTCATTAGAATTAAAAGCAGCATCAACCCTCTTATTCAGTTCAGGAAAGAGCATAAAACTTATCCCAACAAACAAACCGATAGAAACAATGATTAAAACAAATGTTTTAAAAGATTTTAACAAAGCAATGACTGCCACAACAATAATAACACTGAACCAGTATGTCCTTGAGCCATTTAAAATAACACCTAAAAACATAACAGCTGCAAAATATAAAAATTTTTTGGAATAAAAAAAACCAAATGAAAAGGCAACAATACAAACCGTTGAAATATATCCGGCAAATCTGAGAGGATGAGAATGATAACCCTTAAACCTCATCATATCACCGGTAAAAAGATTTTTCCCTATAACAGGAAAACCTAAATACTTCTGTAACAGTGCATAAACTATAACAATAACGTTTGTCCAAAAAAGTATCTTTAAAAATTTTATAACCTTATCCTTATCCAAGTTAAGAACCGACACAGTAACATAACCCAACTTATCCCATATGTTCCAGAAAGCAGGCCATATCATATTAAAAGATGAATTAAACAGATCAGTCAGACTGTTCCAAAGATAAAAAACAATAAAGTAAACAAAATCTTTTGGTGAGGCATAAACATTCTTTTTGAGTTGAAAAAAATAAAACAAAAGAAACACTGCGAGCAACACACTCATAACACTTATAGATATAGCTGAAGCAGCGGCAAAAAGATAAAGAAAGTATATCTGATACTTATCCCACCATCTGTTTATTTTTTCCATGATACTCCAAAGCATTAAAACAAGTTTGAATTACTGATCCTTTAACTCCCTCATTCTGAAATAATAAAGAAAACCATTAAACAGATCAATCAGAGCCACAAACAAACCAACCACACCATCTATAAACCCGAGCTTAAAAAAATAATTTGAAAAAAATTTTTTTATTGAACGGGACAAAACCTTTTCAGGTTTTCTATTAAGCTTTAGATTTTCTTCTGCTACACCATTCATATAAAAAACCATCTTTTTTATCATCCTATCAGTATTATCTATAACTATATGATCAAATGGATTTTCTAATCTTCCAACTCTACCATCTATCCTTATTCTTTCATGCAGATTCACACAATCAAACTTACCCTTACCATTTTTAAACACCCTTAACTGATTATCAGGATATTTCCCGCCATATTTCAGCCATTTACCAAAATAATAATTTCTTCTTGGCATAATAAAGCCATTACAATCTGTATTTTCTATAACCTGTAAAATCTCTTTTTTAACAGAGTCATTCAATCTCTCATCAGGATCAATATAAAACACCCAATCACCAGTGCATTTTTCTATACCAAACTGCTTGTTGACATTGAGATTTAGATTGTTTTTTTGAGTGTATATCCTGTCAGTATATTTTTTAACAATATCTATACTGTTATCAGAGCTATCGCAATCCACATAAACTATCTCAAAGGCAATATCCTTTATACTTTTAAGACAATCCTCTATAAGATATCCCTCATTATGCCCTATTATAGAAAAAGAAATCCTCATAATTTCTCCATTCCTAAATTTTACAATTTTTAATCATATCTCCCAAGACGTATTTTATTTCGTCATCAATAAAAAGATTAGACAGATAACAAACTGACTGGAAAGCAATCTAAACCTCATTGTTATAAGATTATTATAAAGCAGACACATAATTTACCTTAAACTTCATTCTTTTGAATGTTAAAATAATAACAATTAATAATTATATAAACACCATTTGATAACTCATTATTCTCTAATTCTGCAGAATTAGAGAATAATAAAAGCTGGAACTAATAATATTTATATACTTTTAGTCCTATCATAATCAATTTTAAGGTTATTTACTTATGGTGATATAAGAAATAAAATCTGAAAACTCTTTTTTAAATCTTTCCACCGAAAACCTTTCAGCAATTAATATTATTCTGATTATTTAGGGGTCACTGAAAAAGTCTAACGAAAGATAATTTTTCCAATGAATAATTGTCTTGATTATAGTAGATTATTGTTTTAAAAGTGCACGATTGTTAGGGTAATGTTGCAAAAAACCTTGCACTTTTTTTATCTTTCTTTTGGCAATAAAGATAATGCTTTTCTACTACGGCTTCGTCAGAATTCGCTTACAGACTACTTTGTAGTATGCTCGCTCCTTCTTCCTCGCCTCATAACGAAAATCATTGCTTTATTGCTCAAATAGACTTTTTCAGTGAACCCTATTTAATATTATTTTTCTTTGATATTTTAAATTTATTAAGTTGCTCAATAGCATAAACCCTTAACCTTGAATTGTTTATTTTTTTTAAATATTCCTCAGTTCTCTTGAAACTAAATTTCCTACTAAAATGCATCTCCGGTAAATATAAAAACTGATTTTTTTTATAACCAGATAGATAAATACAGTCAGCCAGTGCTTTCTCTGGCTCAGCTATAAGAAAATCGTTATTTTTACTCCAAACAAATCCAGTGAAAAATGAAGGTTCTATCTGATGAATTAAAAAAACTCCAATAGATGTCCTTATATTTTTTGTATGTGCGACAGAAGCAACAGTTATATTCTGTGGAATTTGCTCTATAATTCCATATAAATGAAGGGCTGTGATAAAAGAAACATAAGCCCTCTGTCTTGGAAGTAAATAAGGTATAAGTGAATAAGGACTTATTTCACAACTGTTATCCTTCCATATCCCATGATAAACCTTTGAAATAAGATTTTGCCCGGCTAAAAAAGAAAGCCCCTGTGAAACCGTAGATAAAGATTTTCCAGAAACTGTTTTTATTTGAGCCGTTGTAAAAATAGGCGATTTAAGCTCTTTTATCAAAGCCATTAAAGTTTTATCCGACATTTAGATCTCCTAACTCTTCAATAAAAGAAACAACCTTAAGCTTTATTTCATCCCATATATCCTTAGAATCATAAACACAGCTATCCTCCTCACTTATATAATTTATAACCATATCCTTGTATATTTTAAAATCCGCCCTCATAATAAACTCCGACGCTTTTGATAAATCATTTTTACTCAAAGATATTCTAGGAACATCTTTCAAATCAACCTGTGAACTAAGAAAATAAAGATCAAATATATCCCTCGCTTGTAAAACACTTCTTGATATCAATGCTGATATTTTTTGTAAAGCAGCATCAACAGCAGGATAATGCCATACAATAAAGGGAGAGATTTTATATGGACGCAAAATTATAGGTGGAACTGACTGTGCAACAGGTTTTCCAGCAAAACCTCGTCTTGAGAATTCAATCTTTGTAAAATAATCCTCGCCAGATACTGTTATTATATGAATTTTAAACCGTTGAGTAGTTGAAGTCTGCTTTGCTTTTTCCATATCAGGAGTTATTATCTCTTTTATTCCATAAGTCTTTAAATTATTTAATAAAGTATTGGAATTAAGCAATCTTATAACCCGCTTTTTTAGAGATTCAACAGAAAGAGTTATTATATCTATGTCCATATCCTCAGAATATCTTATGCTCTTATAAAAAAGTCTGAGATTGACGCCTCCTTTAAGACTCCAAACCCCAGAATTTAAATCAGAAGCAAAGCATCTTAAAAACTCAATATGAAATATTTCTCTTAGCTGTAATGGTGTATACATAATATGTATTATAATTTAGTTTTAACTAAATTTCAAGACATATTTATAATATATGTAGGATAATTGGTACAAAACTTGAGTTTAACCAAAAGTAACCGCTTCGGTTACTTTTGGTTAATTGTGCGAGAAACAAAATCTGAAAACTCTTTTTTAAATCTTTCCACCGAAAATCTTTCAGCATTTTCCCTTATTCTTACAGGATCAAAGTTATCGTAACCATCTTCAAATCTCTTGACAGCATTTATAATAGATTCGACAGATTGCTCATTAAAAAACAAACCCGTTACTCCATCAATAACAGTTTCAGATGCCCCTCCCTTTCCAAATGCTACAACAGGCGTTCCACAAGCTTGAGCCTCAACAGGAACTATTCCAAAATCTTCTTCAGCGGCAAAAACAAAAGCTTTTGCTCTCTTCATATAATCTTTCAAAATATCATCTTCCTGCCAGCCAAGCAATTCTACATTTTTCCCTGATACACTTTTAACCTTTTCAAATTCAGGACCATTGCCTATAATAACTAATTTTTTATCACTCATTTTAGAAAAAGCCTCAGCTATTAAAGGAATTTTTTTGTATGGCACCATTCTTGAAGCAGTTAAATAAAAATTTTCTTTTTTCTCGCATAGTTGAAATTTTTCCACATCCACAGGTGGATAAATAACAGTAGAATTACAGTTATAATTATTTTTAACTCGCTCCATTATATATTTTGAAATAGATATATAATCCGTTACCCTATCTACAGTTTTTATATCCCAATTTTTTATATAATCAAGTAAAAAATTGGCTAATATTCTTTTTATACCTTTATTAAGATTGGACTCTTCAAGATACTGTTGCCTTAAATCCCATGCATATCTAACAGGGGAACAACAAACACATATATGTTTTTGATTTTTAGTAATTTTAACACCTTTAGCAACACAATGTGATATTGATATGATTAAATCATAACCTGATAGATCAAAACCTTCTATTGCCTTCGGGAAAAAAGGCAAATAAGAGCGGTATTTTTTTCTCGCAAAAGGAAAATGCTGAATAAACGAAGTTTTTACTTTTTTATTTTTAATAAAAAATCTTTTATCATCTGGTAAAAAATCTATTAAACTGTAAAGGTCAGCATCAGGAAAGAGCTCAATAATTTGCTCTAATACTCTTTCTGCCCCAGCATAAGTTACCAACCAATCGTGAACTATTGCTGTTTTCATTCTAAATCCTTTAAAAATTTAAGAACCTTTTTGCCTCTTTCAGACAAACAATGCCTTATGCTTACTCCATCAGACCTTTTGAGCACAAGCACGCTTATTGTCATTTTTCTCAGATGCTCTGAAAGTGTTTTAAAATTCATCCCAAGCTTATCTGAAATTTCAAACACAGAAAGCTCCGGTGTTTCATTCAACAATTCAAGAATCTCAACCCTTTTATGATTTGAAAAACCTTTAACAATTCTTTCTGCTTTCCTATAATTTCCTTTCAATCTCATATATCCCCCCAAAAAAATCAACCCGATTTTATCCTTATATATCAGTGAGCATTATTCATAATCTGTTTAATATAATTTTATCATATTTTCTTATTCTCTAATTCTGCAGAATTAGAGAATAACAAGCAGTAGTAAAATATTTGAGATAAGAGAAAGGATATGCCATAAGAGATATAAATGATTACTTTTGGTTATAAGGTTTTTAGAATTTCTATCACTTTTTGGGCGGAGGATTCCCAGCTGAAACGCTTTACATTTTTAAATCCCTTTCTTACAAGCTCATCCCTCAGTTTATCATCAGTTAAAACCTTTTCAATACCTTTTGCTATGTCATTTATATCATAGGGATCTACATAATATGCCGCATCGCCACAGACCTCAGGAAGCGATGCCGCATTTGAAACCACACAAGGACATCCACAAGCCATTGCCTCAAGCGGCGGAATTCCAAAACCCTCAAAAAAAGAAGGAAGGACGAACAATGAGGCTTTATTATAATACTCAATAAGCTTTTCATCAGGAATATAGCCAGTAAACTTTATATCATCTCTGCTCAAATAATCAGAAAAATCAACAGATTTCAAAGCTTTTTTATTCTGACCACCTATCAAAACAAGTTTATAATCTTTTAATTTATTTTCATTTTTAAGTTTTATAAAAGCTTTAATCAATGATAAAAGATTTTTATAAGGTTGCAGTGAACCAACAGATAAAATTATTTTTTCTCTATTAAAATTTAATGGCTTAAAGCTATCAGATATAGAACAGGATATTATCTCAATTTTTGTGAGATTGATATGCAACTCTTTTACTAAATTTTTCCTTGAAAATTCACTTATGCTTAATATTAATTTAGAATTTTTAGCAATCTTTGGGATTAAAAAACTATACCATAGATAAAATTTCTTAGACACCGCATAAGAGAAATGTTTCCATGATAGATCCATAATTGTAACAATTTTATTTTTATAAAAAATAGGAGCGGTATTAACAAGATTTAATAGTAAGGGGCTGCCATTCTTTTTAAGATATAAAGGCAGATCAATCTGCTCCCAGATATGACCTGTGTTAAAACCAATAATTTTAGCATCAAGTTCTTTTGCCAAATCCTTATGAACAATATCTTTAGGGGTGACAAAAACAAATTTTTCTGGCTCAAGCTTTTTAAGTTGCTTTGATATCTCAATAGCAAACCTCTGACTTCCTGTAATCTTTTGTGTTAGAAACCTTGAATTAATAAATATTTTGTTCATCATAACCGTTTAAAACAAAAAAACTAACTAATATAAAATTAAGATAAACAGGAATTATTCCGCCAAAAAATCCAGATATTGTGATGGTAGACATCACAAACAGGGAAACTTTTAAAATAATTGAATTGTTAGAGCTATTACAGATAAAAAGATATATCTCATAAAGAAGCCAGAAATAGATTAAAAAGCCTAACAAGCCTATATGAATCAGGCTGTCTATGTATATATTATCTATACAAAAATATTTTATATCATTAAAATATTTTGAATAATATATACCAGTACCAAAAATAATACTTAATGGAGTGTCTAAAAGCGATTTTGGAAAAGTTTCCCAATTTACTATTCTCATAAAAAAACTATCAGAGGCAGCAATTGGTGCTTTAGAATGTGAATTTAATTTTGAAAATTCTAATTCTTCAATTTTTGGGGAGTAAATCATAAAATCACCAGAAATTAATTGATTATTTATTTTATTTTTTATTGTTTTTGATGTTTCTATAATACTATTTTTATATTGAGCCACTATCATCTTATTCACATTATGTTTTCCGTAAGAATAAAGCAGGGAAAGAAGTATAAAAGAAAGAAAAAAATATATTAATGGAAGTATTTTTATAATTTTTTCATAAATTCTATAAATTAAAAAAGTTAATAGAGAAAATGTTAATATTAGATAACCTGTTCTAGTGTATGTTATGTAAACAATATATACTGAAAAAAATAAAAGCAATAAATAATACTTTTTTTTAGTATTAATATAAAAAATACTAAACAATAAAGAAATTATACAGGTAAAAAATGCCAGACCGAAATTAACACCAAACAAAGAAAATGCTCTTATATTATTATAAAAGTTATAAACCAATACTTCAAAATATCCATCAGCTGATTTAACAGGTAAAATGGAACTGTTTGTAAAATGCTGCAGCAAGGCAATCACTGATATTGGGATAAAAAGGCCAATAAAAATATTGATTATCGTTTTTTCTTTTATAACTTCTGAAAGCGATGGAACAAAAGGGATGCATAACAACCAGAAATAATATGAATTAAAACCAAATAGGATAAGCTTCCAATCGTATTTCATATATAATAGAAAATAAAAGAATTCAAATATCAAATAACAAGCGAACGAAATCCATACTTTCAATAATCTACCTTTTATTATTCTTTTCTGAATAAAAAAACTTATAAAAAGACCAACTAAAAATGTAAATTTAAAAAAGACATTTGGAAATAAAACCTTACCATTAAACAAAAACATTGATATCTGAGGCCATAAGCCATTAACTATTTGAAATATAAGGCTTATAAAACAGACCCAAGCTGAAATTTTTAAAATATTATCTTTTTTTAATAATTTCATTTATAACTTCCATATATTTTGATATCCAATTATTATAATCTGTGTATTTATCTCTGGTTGATATTATATAATCCTTTTTTGAATCTATTTTATCTCTGTTAGATATTATATCTTTAAGCAATTTTTCTAAGTTTTTTAAATCTGTTGGTTCAAAGAGCCAGCCATTATCATCATTGACAAGTTCAGGAATCCCTCCCCTTTTAGAAGCAATAACTGGTATACCATAGATAAAGGATTCAAGTATAACCGTTGGTAATGTATCATTCCACAATGATGGAACAATCAAAACATCTATTTGGTTAAAAAACTCATCTCTTTTTTGATATCCAAGAAATTTTATATTATCTTTTGTATATTTATTTTTTAAATAATTCTCATAGTCTTCTTTCCCAATTCCAGCAATCAATAACTCTGTGTGTTTTAAATCAATTTTATTGAAAATCTTTAAAAGATTTTCAATACCTTTGTTAGGTGTTAGGCTTCCAATAAAGCCAAATGTAAGTTTTTCAAATCCAACATTTTTTCGTATCTTGGGCAATTGCTCAATTAGGGCATTATGAATAAAAGTTTTTACCTTAGCATTTTTGAAAAGCCCATAATCCAGATGCTTATCAAGGACAAACCTACTAACCCCAACCACAGCATCCACATCACTTGAAAGATAAGGGTGAACAAATCTAAAAAAACTACATTTAAAACATCTCTTTTTACAGGCATCCATTCCATTAAACATATTACTCTTTGGACATATTGAATAAAGGTCATGCAACACCTGAATCATTGGTATGTTATTCTTTTTTAAAACTTTCCATATTGAGGCTGAAAACCCTGTTAGATTATGACATACAGCAACATCAGGTTTTTCCTTAATTAATACTTTTTCAACTGCTCTTGCCATAAAAGGATTATATACATCAATGGTATGCCATACAAATCTTTTAAAAGAAGGAGGTTGTTTTTTATTATAAGGCCAGTAAATATTTTTTATTGGCAATCTTATAACATTAGCAAAATCTATCATTTCAGTTTTAATGGCTTCTTTTTTATTACAGGTTGTTAAAACACTCACCTCATTGCCTTCATTAATAAATCCATTAACCATATACTCACATACTCTTTCGGCACCGCCAAGATTATATGGCTTATAAAAAGTATTAATTATTAAAATTTTCATTTTATTTTCTTATATATATTTTTGACAAGTTATAAAAAAATCTAATTTTTTTGTTTTTACCTAAAATAAATTTACAACACAATTTAAAATCTGTAAAAAAATTTATATTGAAATGAACCTTTTCAATCATACCATCAAATTTATCATATGTTAAAACATTTTCATTATGTTTTAATGGAAATAATAATTCTTCTCTCTTAGCTTTTGATATATGTTCTGGGGCTTCATTGATACAATGGGTTGAAAGCTCAGAGCCATAACCTATATTTTCTATCAGATTTTTTGAAGGAACTACTGAAAATTTATTATCTTTGAATAAAAGATATGAAAATTGAGCATCCCATCCACTTTCATCAATCTTAAAATAAAAGATATCAAACAGATACTTCCAGTATTTTCGAACAAGATAGCTCTTACTGAATCTTTTTAACAAATCGGATTTTCTATCATTTTTCCACTCATTCATTTCAATATCATAATTGTTCCAAACTGTTTTCCAAGTAGCCCAGCCCCAACATAGATTATACTTTGAAAAGAAGTAGCTTAAACCGATATTAATATCTGCAGAAAATGGATTAAACCCACTTATCATACCCACTCTTTCATCATCCTTATATCTTTCAAGCATCTCCTCACAAAATTTAAAAAAACTTTCAGAAGGTAAACAATCATCTTCAAGTATTATTCCCATTTCTTCATTTTCAAAAAACCATGTTATAGCAGAACTAACAGCATATTTGCACCCTAAATTTTTATCCCTAAAAAGTGTTTTAACCTCACACTGCCAGTCTATATTGTCCAAGACATATTTCCTAACCGACTCAACGGTTTCTTTTTCTCCATGTTTATTCTCTCTTGATCCATCAGAAGCAATATATAACCGTAGTGGCTTCGCCCTTTTTATCTCTTCAAAAACCCTTTTTGTAGTATCAAGTCTGTTAAAAATTATAAACAATACAGGAACTTTCATTCAACCTCTAAAATTGTTTCTATTAAATTTTTATTCATAATCTACCATTTATCAACCCTTCCCATTTTTCCAGTAAATCCATAATAAAAAGCTTTGACTAACATATTTAATCTTATTATTTTATGATCATCATATAAAATTATTTGAATACTTTTATAAATAAACCTCAAAAAAAATAGTGGAAGTAAATATGGGAAATAATTCTTATACAAATAAATCAAATTTCTATACCCATATAAATCCATAGAAAATCTTTTTAACTCAGACCTTACTTTTTTCTTAAACAAAAACATTTTTTTAACAAAACCTTTACAACTTGCTCCCCCTTTATGCCAGAGTCTACTATTTGAAGCATATTCTAATTTAATATTATTTTTTTTTGCTCTCAACCCGAATTCTGCATCTTCCCAATACATAAAATATGATTCATCCATCAAACCAATAGTTTTAATTGTATTTTTTGAAACTATTAAACTTGATCCAAGTATAAAATCAAAATATATATTTTTTTGATCAATCAATTCACTGTCTTTTTGATAAATATAGACATTCTCAGCTTTAGTTAATAATTTTAAAATTTTCATACCGCCACATGATTGTATCATCTTAGGATTATCATACCATAATATTTTTGATCCAATGATTCCTATCCCATTATCACTTTCTGCTAATTTAACTAATTCTTTTAAAGCTATTCTATCAATTACTGTATCATTGTTTAAAAGCCAGATATAATCGGAATCATCTTTGGCAAGAACATAACGAATGGCTACATTATTTCCGCCAGCAAAGCCTAAATTATCTCCACTTTGGATAAGAACAAGTGGATATTTTGTTGTGGTTCCTTTATAATCATTTTCTGTGAAACGGCTTTCTAATTCTTTTATACCGCCATTTTCTGCTTCTTCTCTTGTGTAAAAAATATAAGGAATAGGTTTTTCAACGGGTGGAAAGGAAAGATGTCTCAAAGAATTATCAGGTTTTGTCCAGACATTTAATTTTCCATCAGCCCAAGCCTTTATATAATCCAGAGAATTGTTTTGAGAGTTATTATCAACCACTATAACCTGATAGTTATCATAATCATTTCTTAAAACACTTTCAAGACATTCAATGGTATCCTGCCAGCCATTATAGTTTAATATAATTATTGAAACTTTAGGATTTATTAAAGGCTTCATAGTTAACTCAGTATAAATTTTAAAGTATTCTTTTTATTATGGAAAGCAATCATATAATATACAATCATCACCTCTATAAAAACTCGTAACAAAGCCGCACCATTTTGTTTAAAAAATGGGATAACAATAAAAGCTAAAACAATACTTAAAATTCCTGCTTTTACAAAAATTTTAGAAAAATCCTTTCCATAACCCATTGTTATCATTGTATGAAAGCCAAAAACATTACTTAAAACAATTAACAAAGGAAGAATTGAAAATATCTTTAAAATTATTACTGAATATAAATATTGCTCCCCTAAAACAATTTTTACTATATCCCCAGCAAAAAAGAAACAAGTTAAAGATATAATAAAAAAAAGTGAGCTCATTATGATTAATAACTTTCTTGCAAAAGACAATCCTTCTTTAATTGATTTATTAATTAAATTAGCAATATATGGATATACTGTCTGATTTATTGGTGCGATTAAACTAATCAGTGCATTTATTAATTTCTCTGCTCCACTATAGTATCCTACTATTGTATTGTTTGTAAACAAGCCTAATATAAATGTGTTACTAGTAGTGTATAAGCTTACTGCAATTGTAGATAAAAATATATTCCATCCTTCTTTGAGATGGTATTTGATATCAGCTAGTGATGGAGATTTGAAATTTATATCAAAATCTCTGAATATAAGCAAAAGGGATAAAATGCCTGCTATAAGATAGCCTAATGTGTTTAAGAGCGGAACATAAAGAAAATCATTAACACTGTGAATAAACACAAATATTGCTATGGTAAATATAAGCTTTGCTGTGATATTCAATACTGTTATATACTTCATACGCTCCATACCTTGAAAAAACCAGGCAGGAAACAATACCTGACCTAACACCATACCAAATGTGAGATAGTATATCGGCCAGTCACGACTGAACTTGCCAAATGAGAATATTATTATGCTTATAAGTATAAATGATAGTATTAAAAGTCCTGCTTTTATTGTCATAACAGAGCTAAAGATCTCTGATACCTTTTCTCTGTTATCTCGGTTGATTGATATCTCACGGGTTGCAGATAGGTTAAAGCCATAGTCTGTTATTATCATAAAATATCCTATAAACGCCTGAGCAAATGAGACAAGCCCGTATTTCTCAGGTCCTAATACCCTTACTAAATAGGGTAGTGTGATTAGTGGCAGTATATAGTTTGCAGCTTGCAAAACTGAAAGTGAGATAAAGTTTGAAAAAAGCCGTTTATATTCCTCCTTATTCTTTATTTTACTAATTATTGGATATATAAAAAACTCGTCGTTTATATAGAATACATCAAATATGTTCTTGTTTTTTGGCATAATTAACTAAAACACACCGAAATTAACTGACGCGGTTAGGGTTCATAAACCGCCTCAGTTATAACCAATTCAACCTACGAGGTTGAAGAATTAACCTCGTGGGTTATTCTATTTTACAAAATTTTTATCAGAGGGGTACAAAAAAGATATGTAACTGGAGTTAAATAGTGGACAGGGGTCAGTGAGCAGTGAATAGCAAAACCAAAACAGTGGACAGTGGGCAGCAAAGCTAAAACAGTGGTCAGGGGTCAGTGAGTAGTGAACAGCGAAACCAAAACAGTGGGTAGTGATCAGTGATAAGGGGGCAGCAAAGCCGAAACAGTGGTCAGGGGTCAGGGAGCAGGGGACAGCAAAACCAAAATAGGGATCAGTAAACAGTGATCAGCGAAGCCGAAACAGTGAGCAGCGAACAGTGAACGGCAAAACTAAGACAGTGGGCAGGGGGCAGGGAACAGTGATCAGGAAAGCCGAAACACTGAACAAAGAGTGAACAGGGGTTAGTGATCAGCGGTCAGCAAGAATAAGTCACTACTCAAAAGTCACCAGTTTACAAGTCAGCAGTCAATAGGCCACCTTAGTTGTCTGGTTGTTTAATCATCAGGATGTAAACAGATATCATCGAGATGTAATCAGGATGAAAACGGATATAATCAAGATGAAGACAGATATCATAAGGATGAAGACAGATATTATCAAGATGAAGACAGATATCATCAGGATGAAGACGGATATTATAGTTGTCTGGTTGTTTAATCATCAGGATGTAAACGGATTCATCAAGATGAAGACAGATATCATCGAGATGTAATCAGGATGAAGACAGATATTATCAAGATGAAGACAGATATCATAAGGATGAAGACGGATATCATTGAGATGTAATCAGGATGAAAACGGATATAATCG
>JAAYVG010000025.1 GCA_012517285.1 Elusimicrobiota bacterium | reverse complement strand
TGCTACTGTTAATATCTTTGATGCATCCCTTACTACTCCTCCCTTCGCTATGTCTGCATACTGCATCTCCTTCGCTCGCCCTTTCTTCGCTAATACCTTAGTTATCGCTGCTGTAAGTGTTGTCTTACCATGGTCCACGTGACCTATCGTGCCTACGTTCACGTGTGATTTAGTCCTCTCAAATTTTGCCTTCGCCATATCTTCCTCCTGTTCCTATTCTAAACCTTTTTTTACTATATCTCTTCTACTGCTCGCTTCTCTTATATAACCTATTACATCGGCTATCTTCATTTTTTACCGCCGTCTATCTATTTTACAATATTTAAGAAAAGTAAATCAATTTTTTAATGCTATAAAGGGTTTGATGTATCTATAAAGAAGGTCTTTATTTTAAACTTTTTCTTTAAAAGAGATGAAAGATTTTTAACACCTGATACCTCAGTCATATAGTGTCCTGCTGATAAAAAGTTTGATTTATACTCTCTTGCTAACTCAAAAACTCTCTCATCGCTTTCACCAGTTATAAACAGATCAGCACCGTTTAAAACTGCTTCCTCAAAAAAATTTGCACCGCCACCTGTCACAACTGCTATTTTTTCTATTCTCTTATTCCCATAATCAAGCAACGTTATATTGCTGTTGATATTATCCCTGATTATTTTTACAGCGGTGTTTAAGCTTATACTATTTCTTAAAGAGCCTAAAAGCCCAGCCTTTACATTCATATAGTTTGCAAATGGTTTTGTATCTTTTATACTAAAAAGTTTTAAAATTGATATATTATTTCCTATATCAGCATGTATATCCAAAGGAAGGTGATATGCCAGAAGTGTTATGTTATTATTTATAAGAGGTTCTATTCTTTTCTTGATGTTGCCTGAAATTGGTTTTATCTCCTTCCAGAATATGCCGTGATGAACCACTATCATATCAGCATTTTCTTTTACTGCCACATCAACAACATACCTTGAATACGAAACAGCAAAGGCAACTTTTTTTACCTCATCACCACCCTCAATCTGAACCCCATTTAAAGAAAAATCATTTATCTCTGACGATGAAAGATAATTATCTAAAAAATTTATTATTTCATCTCTTTTCATTTTCTTATGAAGTGAGGAATATCATCAGGAAGAACTATCGAAAGCTCAACATATCCACCAAACTCATCACCATCATACCACGGAAACTGATAAATAAGCTTTTTTGCACTATTTTTTTCTATAGTATAGGCATTAATAGACCTATTCTTAAAGAGCTCATCTATTTTTAATCTTGATTTTTCACTGTGACAAGGATATAAACTTTTTCCAATCACATCCTTACCAAAAGACTCAACAGACTTTTCATTCATATCTATCACTACTCCATTTCTATCTGTCACAGTTATAGCAACTGGAGCTTTTTTTATCCATTTCATATTTTCTTCACCTTTGTTCCCTTTGGTGTATCCTCGACAATATAACCCTTCTGTTTTATTATATCCCTTATCTCATCAGCATTTTTGTAGTCTTTATTTTTTTTGAAATTATCACGTTTTCTTACAAGCTCATATATTTCATCAGATATGCTTTCCTCCGTTTTTTTTATAAGATCAAAGGATAGAACCCTATCAAACTCTGATACAAGAGATAACCTTTCCTCATATGATAAATTTTTATCCCTTATAGCATCCCAGAGTATGCTAAGAGCACTCGGGATGTTCAAATCGTTAGATAAAGCAGCAACAAAATTTTTATAATAAATATTTTCAGTGTTTACAGCTTGAATCTTTGATGGGTCTGCTTTTTCAACTATTTCTTCAACAGAATTTTTGAGATGTCTATATCCATTTTTTGCACTCTCAAGTCCGCTGAATGAAAATTCAAGCTGCTTCCTGTAATGGGCTAGTGCACAAAAGTATCTGTATTCCACAGGCAAGAATCCCTTATCCTTTATCACACTCAATGTTAAAAAATTATCTGCTGATTTTGACATCTTTTCATTGTTTTGAAGGACAAGAAACTCAGCATGCATCCAGTAGTTTGCAAAGTTTTTACCCGTTGCAGCCTCAGACTGGGCTATTTCATTCGTATGATGTACCTGTATATGATCTATACCACCACAGTGTATATCAAGCGTCTCACCTAAATACTTCATACTCATAGCGGAACACTCTATATGCCACCCAGGAAATCCCTTTCCCCATGGTGAGTCCCACTCCATCTGCCTCTTAACATCAGTTGGAGAAAATTTCCAGAGAGCAAAATCAGTTGGATTTTTCTTTTCTTTATTGAATTCTATTCTTGCACCTTCTTTTATTCCATCCATGTTTGCCTTGCCCATAAGCTTATGATAATCAGCAAACTTTGATGTATCATAATATATACCATCGGATGTCCTGTATGTATATCCTTTTTCCTCAAGAACTCTGATAAGCTCTATCATCTCTTTTATATGATCAGTTGCTCGCGGCAAAAGATCAGGTATTTTACAGTTAAGTTCATCCATATCCTTTTTAAAAGCATTTATATAAAATTCTGCTATATCCCAGACATTTTTACCCTCTCTGTTAGCACCCAGCTCCATCTTATCATCTCCCTCATCGCTGTCACTTGTAAGATGACCCACATCAGTTATATTCATAACCCTTATAACCCTATATCCTAAAAAATTCAATGCCTTTTCAAGAAAATCTTCAAATATAAATGTTCTCAGATTACCGATGTGAACATAATGATAAACAGTCGGCCCACAGGTATATATCTTAACAGTATTATCAGAAAGTGGTTTAAACTCCTCCACCTGCCTTTTAAGTGTATTATAAACTCTCATTTTATCTCTCCCTTTAAATTATCGTATTCCTTATCAAGCCTGTTCAAAAAATCACCACACACCCTTTCTCTCTTTAAATTTGATATTCTCTTATCAGCTATACAACTCACAGACACCTCTGAAAATGGATAGACCGCACCCTCAGGCTCTATTGAATATGTAAAATTTAGATCATATTCAGTCAGCATCTCATTGTATATCCTGTCAACCATATTTTTAAATTTTTCTTCAAAGTCATAGTCCTGATATTTTTTAAGCTTATACTGACGACTTTGTTTTTCTGGCAAAATCTCTTGTTTAATGACATGCTCGTTGACAATAATATTCTTCTTTTCTACTGTTTTGCATGATGATAAGATCCAAAAAAAAGATATTATCTTAATAATTTTACGCTGCTTACGGAATAGCATATTATACCTTCTCCTCTGCCAATGCTTCCAAGCCCTTCCATGGTCTTTGCCTTAACATTCACCTGACTGATATCTAACTTAAATATTTTTGAAAGCGATTTTTCCATGTCATCATAGTATGGTTTTAGCTTTGGCTCCTCAGCAACCACTGCTACATCTATCTGGTTTATCACCGCTTTTTTCTTTTTTATCATATCCATTATCTTTTCAGCTATCACCACGCTTGATATGCCCATAATAGTAAGATCCGTTGGTGGGAAATACATTCCAATCTCTCCCTCACCGATTGCCCCAAGGAGGCTATCACAGATGCTATGTATAACGACATCTCCATCTGAGTGTCCGAGCATTCCCTTCTTATATTTTATTTCCATCCCTGCTATTATAAGCTTTCTTCCCTCAACAAGCCTGTGAACATCAAACCCAAACCCAAATCTTATATCATAGTTTTTATTTTCTTTCTGTTTCTTCATAGATCACCTTTGCAATTTTGAGATCAAGAGGGGTTGTAATCTTTATATTACTATCCTCTCCATCTACAGTATGAACATCAAATCCTAAATTTTCTATTATCTGAGAATCATCAGTTGCATCTATATCATCCAAATTTTCTACAAGCATATCAAAGAATTTTCTTGAATATGACTGTGGAGTCTGAACCACAAAATGAGATGCCCTGTTCACAGTTTTCAATACCCTTCCATCTCGAGACAGCTCCTTAACAGTATCCTTTAAAGGCATCACTGGTATTACTACTTCATATTTAATTGTTGCTAATGCAATCCTTCTTATGAGAGTTGATGATACAAATGGCCTTGCACCGTCATGGATCATAATCAGATCAGAACCATCTCTGATATGCTTTGAACCATTCAACAATGACTCCATCCTTGTTTTTCCACCTTCAACAATCATTATTTTTTTGTTTTTAAATATTCCTGAATATTTTTTTATGTTTTCTTTTGAGAGAACAAGAACAATCCTTGAAACAAAGGGTATATCAAGAAATTTTTTTAAAGTTATATCAACGAGATATCTTCTGCCTATTCTGAAAAACTGTTTATCCTGACCTGCTCTTCTTGATAGCCCTGCAGCAAGTATTATTACACTTATATCAAGATTACTTTTCATTAAACTTTATCTTTGCAAATATTATTCTTCCTGTTGGTGTTTGAAGTATGGATTGTACCCTTATATCCATCTTTCTTCCTATGTGCTGGTATCCATCCTCTACAACAACCATAGTCCCATCATCAAGATACCCTATCCCTTGATTTTTTTCTTTCCCATCCTTCATTATGAATATGCTCATCTCCTCGCCGGGAAGGACCACAGGTTTCAGTGACAATGCAAGGTCATTTATGTTTAAAACACTTATATTATGAATAGCAGCATTCTTATTCATCTGAAAATTAGTTGTTACAATGCTGGCTCCTAAATCCTTTGCAAGAGCTATAATCTTTTTGATTATATCACTCTCATGATAATCCTTTTCAACCACCCTAAAAGTCAATCTATCATTCTCTCCAAGCCTCGCTATCACATCAAGCCCACGTCTTCCCCTTGCTCTATCTATTTGATTCTCCGAGCTGGAAAGCCTCTGAAGCCTTTCTACTATAAATTTAGGAACTACTATCTCACCGCTGACAAACCTTGAGTTTATTATATCAAGTATTCTTCCGTCTATCACGGTTTCTTCATCAAGTATCTTAATATCCTTTTTTGTTTTCTTAAATAAGTTGTAATTAAATCCGAGAGCACTTGCAAGCTGAGGTATCAAAAGTGATATAAGCACACAAAGCAGTGAAAAAACAAATGCCATGGCACCATATGAAACAGCTATATAATATTCAATCACTACAATGGCTGCAACAAAAACTGCAAATAAAATTTTCATAAACGCCTCTCTAACAAACCAATTTTTAATAATCTAATAAATATTTTACTAAATTAATAAATATATAATATCCCTTTTCCCTTTTAAATTTTTTATCAAGAGCTGTTTTCTGTTATGAGATGATAAAGATTTTTTATATCACTCACTTTTATTATAGTTGATTTTGAGTTTATGACTTCCCTGTAACTCATAGGTATATATATTTTCTTAAAGCCCATCCTTTCAAGCTCAACCACTCTTTTCGACATAAATATTGATGGATATATCTGACCTAACATACCAACCTCTCCAAGAAATGCTGTATGATTATCTATTGGCAGATCCTTAACAGAACTTATTATGCTTGCACATATACCCAAATCTATCCCCCTATCCTTTGTCTTAAAACCACTTCTTATGTTTATATAAACATCATAGCTATCAAACTTAAGGGGGGTGTTTTTCTCAATGGATGCAAGAAGTATTTGAGCATAGTTAGCATCTATGGCTGAAAAAACTCTTTTGGGATAAGGATAAAAACTTCTTGTAAGAAGTGATTCTATCCTAACTATTATTGGCCTTGTCCCCTCGTATGTAGCCGAATAAATCTTACCACTTAAAGCCTCATCATCCATTATACTCTCGGAGTATGAGTTTGAGGAAAATATTCCCTTCTCAGTCATCTCAAATATTCCTACTTCATCAACAGCTCCAAATCTGTTTTTAAACGTTCTCAATATCCTATATACTCCACTCCTATCATTTTCAAAATAGAGCACAGTATCAACCATATGCTCTAAAAGTTTTGGACCTGCAAGCTCCCCCTCTTTTGTAACATGTCCTAAGACAAAAACTGTTATATTTTTTGTCTTTGCTATTTTTATAAGCTCTGAAGCACACTCCCTTATCTGTATAGGGCTCCCGCTTGATGAGGGAAACTCTGGATGATAGAGTGTCTGTATAGAGTCAATGATAAGTATCTGTGGATTTATATTTGATATCTCTTCTATTATCTTGCTTATATCAGTCTGCGATGCAACAGTTATTCTATCATTTACTATTCCAAGCCTTTTTGCTCTTTGAGCCAACTGCTGCGGTGATTCTTCACCAGAGACATAAAAGACATCAAGATCTTTTTTAGCCAATTTATCAGCTATCTCAATAACAAGCGTGCTCTTGCCTATCCCAGGTATGCCACCTATAAGTATTATCTGTCCTTGGACAACACCACCACCTATGACCCTATCAAACTCATCTATGCCCGTTGGTGTTTTAGAAAGATCAAGCGATGATATATCATTAAGCTTATATGTATTGGTTGAAAAATCAAGTATGGATTTTTTCTTGGGTGATTTTGTAGTTTCTTCAACGACATCCTCAACAAGTGTATTCCAGCTATTGCAGTTATCACACATCCCCTGCCATTTTGGATATCTTGCATTACACTTTGAACATATGTATATTTTTTTCAGCTTCATTTACTTGACTGCAGCAGATGCGGCTCCACTGCCTCCAATAAGACCAAAAAGTGTGGCAAGATCCTTGTCCTCAAAAGCGACCTTTGCTGAAAGGTTGATCCTTTGAACCTCAAGTATATCTGTAACACTAAACTCAGCTGATAGTATATTTGTAAACTTATAATCAAGTCCTAAATCATATCTCGGAGAATTAAACCTTCTTCCTCTTATTATCCTGTTCCTTGAAAACTCATTTGCCTCAGCTGTCAAAGAAAGTTTTCCCCAGAATGGATCAGTATAAAATGGAGTATACCTCATACCAAATCCACCCGAGCCCCTTATATAACCTAAATAAAACTCCCACAAAGGATATGTCCATCCCATATATGCATCAGCAGTATTTCTTGGCTCATATGATGTCCCCCTTGTCTTATTCTTTATATTTACAACATTTGAAAGTCCACCATAGTAGTATCTGTTGTCATTGACATAAAGTCTTACCCCCGCATCGCTAAATGATTGTTTTGCTGCTGGTTCATTTTTAACATTTATAACCCAGTATGTTCTTAGCTTTGATGTTCTGGTCATAAAATCCTTCAGTGATTTTGTCGCATCCTTTACATTTGATATTGACTCCTTAACATCATCCTTTGTCTTTGTATCAGAAACGAGTGCTCCTATTGCTCCATCTCCAGAATCTATCTTAGCTATAATTTTATCAAGCCTTGTCGTAAGATCCTTTATATTATCCATTGTAAGATCTACCTTTGATGTTATGTCATCAACCTTTGGTGAGTTTGAAGATATCATCTGATTGAGGTTTGCAGTGAGATCCCTAAGATTTAAAACAACATCATTTAAGTTTCTTGCAAGCTCACCATTCGAATCTATATTTTTAACAAGTTTGTTGACATTTTCTGCGACATCAGTTATCATCTCCTCAAGTGGTTTTTTATTGATTGCATAGATTGTATCACCTGGTTTTATTATACCCTTGTTCAGATTTCCCTGATCTATCTGTAAAAATTTTGAACCTATTATGCTTGTAGCAGCTATATAAAATTTTGAATTACGAGCTATCTTTGCATCGCTGTTTATAAGAACCTCAGCTATCACCTTATCACCATCAAACCTTATATCCTTTATCTTTCCCACATCAACCCCATTGAGCTTTACATTTGATTTATTTGCAAGCCCACCGACCTCATCAAAAACTACACTAACAGAATACCTTTTTTGGAATGAAAAATCACCCAACATAAAAAGTGAAAAACCTAAAACGACAATACCAATGAGAACAAATATTCCAACCTTTATTTCATTTTTCATAAATTATATTTTAACATTTATTTTTTATTCATTTATAAAAACTCCACCGTTAGACTTTTTCAGTGACCCCTATTAACCTCAATGAATGAAGTCTCCACAAACTCCTTTACCTCTTTTATGCTGCTATTTTTTATACCCTCAGGTGTGTTAACATCTAAAAATTTTCCTCCAAAAAGCATTCCAATCCTTGTTGATATTGTAAATGCCAGCTTAACATCATGGGTTACCACAACTGAGGTAACCCCCAATTTTTCTGACATCTCGGATATGAGATTCATTATTTTTTCAGAGCTTATAGGATCAAGCCCGGTGGTTGGTTCATCGTAAAGTATATACTTTGGGTTGTGTGCTATAGCACGGGCAAGTGCAACCCTTTTTTTCATACCACCTGAAAGTTCATTTATTTTTTTATACTCTATATCCTTTAAACCAACAAGCTCCAATTTTTCCCTCGCAACATCAAAATACTTGTCAGGTTTGATATCGGTGAGATACTTGAGTCCAAATGCAACATTTTCCCATACATTTAAAGAATCAAAAAGGGCTGAGTCCTGAAAAAGATAACCAAAATCACGTCTTATACTTTGTATTTCAAACTGTTTTTTTGCTTTTAATATATCCCTACCATCTATTATTATCTCACCACTCTCAGGCTTTATAAGCCTTATGATTGATTTTATAAAAGTCGACTTCCCCGTTCCAGAAGGTCCCATAACAGTAAATATTTCACCAGTTTTTATATCAACGTTTATATTATTCAATACTTTTTTATTATCATATATCTTTGTTAATTTTTTTATCTCTATCATAAATCTATCAATCAAGTTATTCCTATTAGCACCAGAAAAGAGCTTGCAAAATAATCTATCACAAGTATAAGTATCATTGAAAGCACAACCGACTCTGTTGTCGATTTTCCTACGCCCTCAGCACCTCCCTCAGTATAAAGCCCCTTATAACAGGAAACGGTTGCTATTGTAAAAGCAAAAAGAAATGTTTTTATAAATCCATGCATAAAATTTTTAACTTCCATAAAATCAATTATATCATCAATAAAAACAGTTGATGATATACCAAGTCTTACAACACCAACTGCAAAACCACCAAATATACCTATTATATTTGCAATAACTGTCAAAACTGGCAGGGCAATCAAAAATGCAAAGTATCTCGGTATCAAAAGATATGATGATGGATTTGTTCCAAGAGTATAGAGAGCATCTATCTGCTCGGTAACAGCCATAGTTCCTATCTCAGCTGTAACACTGGAACCAGCCCTTCCACAAACAACTATTGCTGTGAGAACTGGTGCGAGTTCCTTAACCAGCGAGAAACCAACAGCTGTTCCAACATACAAAGGCTCGTTGAAGAGGTTCTGAGATGTATAACCTGTTTGAAGTGCCAAAACCATACCTGTAAAAAGGCTCACAAGTGATGCAACACCGACGGAATCAACACCTATTCTCACCGTTTGTTTATAAATTTCATCCACTTCCAATCTTGATTTAAAAGCCCAGTAGAACACATCCTTTATCATAAAGGTTGCTCTTCCAAGGTGTTCAGATATATCAAGTGTTGATTTACCAATCTTTGAAATAAATCTTGTAATAAAACTCATCGTCTTTTCCCTTTGTATATGTAAACCCTCGGGACCCTTGTTGTTATCAGCGTTGTTATCTCATAAGGTATTGTTCCAGCCTTAGCAGCAATCTCTTTTACAGATATAAAATCATCACCACTACTCCCCGATACAATAACCTCATCACCAATCTTTACATCAACGTCGCTGACATCAACCATACACATATCCATAGTTATATTCCCTATTATTTTGGCTCTTTTACCATTTATAATAACAGATGCCTTGTTTGAAAGCGATCTCATATATCCATCACCATACCCCAATGGTATTGTAGCAACCCTTGTTCTTCTTGTGGTCTTGTAAGTCCTTGAATAGCTTATATAGCTTCCTTTCTTAACATACTTCAAAAAAACTATTTTTGTTTTCCATGAGAGAGCTTCTTTAAAACCATCCATATCGCCGTAGGCTGCAAGCCCACACCTTACCATATCCATATGTGATGAAGAGAAATTCACTGTTCCTGAGGAATTTGCGATATGTTTTAAGAATTTTATCCCTGTTATTTTATCAACAACCCTTTTATAATTATCAAGCTGCCACAGCGTATAATCCCTGTCATTGTCTGCCGAAGAAAAATGAGAGTATATACCATCTATAAGAACATTTTTGGATGATAAAGCCTTATCAACCATCTTGATAAGTGAGTTTTCACCAACACCAACCCTGTTCATCCCTGTTTCAAGCTTTAAGTGTAATCCTATTCTGGAATTTATTTTTTTTGAATATTTTATTATCTCATCCATTGCTGTAACGCTTGATATGGTTGGTGAGAGCTTATAATCAAAAAGATATTTGAAATTGTTGAACGGATAAATACTACCTAAAATTATTATTGGAAGTTTTATTCCACTCTCCCTTAATATTACTCCCTCTTCTATTGATGAAACTCCAAAGTAGTCGCAGAGTTTATTTGACTGGGCAAATTTTGAAACCTCTCTTATGCCATGGCCATAGGCATTTGCCTTTACAACAAAAGTTATTTTTTTATTATTAATAATTTTTCTTATTTTTCTAAGGTTTGATTCAATATCTGATAAATTAACCTCTACCCAGTTGGGCCTAAGTATTCTATCCATAAAATAATTTTAGCAAACTTGGCAGTAAATAGTTATCACTCTTTAAGTGTCAAACAAGGAGTTTTCTGTTTTACAACAATAACTAAGGGACACTGAAAAGTCTATTTGTGCTATAGTTTATTATTATTTGTTATCTAGGGTTCACTGAAAAAGTCTAACGAAAGATAATTTTCCAAATGAATAGTTGTCTCTATTATAGCGTATTATTGCTTTAAAAGTGCACGATTTTTAAGGTAATGTTGCAAAAACCTTGCAGTTTTAATATAATTTTTAAAACTTTTTTATATAATTTCTCATTTATAAAAAGCTCCACCGTTAGACTTTTTCAGTGAACCCTATAATAAACGATCTAATTTTTATAATTAATCCAATGATTAAGAAATGAACAAACAAAAAATTAAAGAGTTATTAGATAAATAAAAATTACTTTACTTCTTCAAACTCGCCTTTGTTTCTGTTCTTTATTACATTGTACCAGTTAAAATATCTGCCGTTCATAGCTATATATATACCGGGTGGAAGAACCTGAGCAAAGGATATAGCACTGCCCAAGTTAAACATACCATCGGATGAGCCAAATTTATATGGGATCATAGCACCGGTTAAGACTACGGTTTTGTTTTTTATGCTTTCAACATTTTCACCTAAAACCTTTGCAGTATCAACCATTGTATCTGTGCCATGGGTTATGACTATATTTTTTTCTCGGGAGTTCATACACTCTTTCAAAATTTCAAGCCTGTGAGACTTTTTCATAAAAAGGCTGTCTATCATCATCAGCTTTTTTATTTTATACTCAACCCTGCATCTTCCAAGCGTTAGCATCTCGTTAATATGAGTATCTCTAAAAAAAAGCTCACCCTTTATTTCATTATATTCCTTATCAAATGTTCCACCAGTAACTATTATCTTTATGGTCATAAGAACTCCAGTTAACCAGAAATCAGATGACAGAAGACCGATATCAGAAGACAGTGCTTATTTCCTTCTGTCGTTATAAAATGCAAGATATGCTTTGTATGCCATATATATATCCAACTTTGATGCTATCTCCATAGGAGCATGCATTGACATAAGACCAACTCCACAATCAACAACCTGCATACCGTATCTTGCTAAATAATGAGCTATTGTTCCGCCGCCACCTTCATCAACCTTTCCCAACTCTCCAGTCTGCCATACAACTTTATTTGAATCAAATATTCTTCTAACCTCAGCCACAAACTCAGCATTTGCATCAGAGGCTCCACCCTTTCCCCTTGCACCGGTATATTTTGTAACACATATGCCATAGTTAAGAAGAGCACTGTTTTTCTTTTCCGATACGGATGGGAAAAGCGGATCTAAGACAGCATTAACGTCGGCAGAAAGCATCCATGAATTTTTCAACAATCTTTTAAGACTCAGCTCATTGTAGCTGCCATAATAAAGGTTTAGTATCTCAGAGGTAGCATTCTCAAATGAGTTAGAACCCATACCAGTAGCACCGTAAGAACCAATTTCTTCTTTATCTGCAAGTATAAGACAGGATGTATAATCAGGTATTTTATCAGCATCAAGCATAGCTTTTAATGCAGTATATGCACAAACCTTGTCATCGTGGCCATAAGCAAGTATCATTGATCTATCGAATCCAACCTCTCTTGGTCTTGCCGCAGGAACTATTTCAAGCTCAGCTGAAAGAAAGTCTTCTTCGGTTATTGAATATTTTTCATTTAAAATATTTAATATATTCTGTTTAACCTTTTCTTTAGCATCCTTATCATTCACAGGAACTGAGCCTACTATTATATCAAGGTTTTCACCCTCAACAGCCTCAGAAAGAGTTTTTTTCATCTGACTCTGAGCAAGATGAGGAAGCAGATCAGTTATGCAAAAAACAGGATCACTATCATCATCACCTATGTTTATTTTAATTTTTTCACCATTTTTCTTTACAATAACTCCGTGGAGCGAAAGCGGTATGGTAAGCCACTGATATTTTTTTATTCCACCGTAGTAATGTGTATCAAAGTAAGCTATTTCAGTGTTTTCATAAAGTGGATTTTGCTTTATATCAATCCTCGGAGAATCTATGTGAGCTCCAACGATATGCATACCTGATGTAAGATCATTTTTGCCTATGACAAAAGCAAAAAGAGTTTTACCATAGTTTGAGACATAGACTCTATCACCAGCCTTTAGGCTTTTATATGCTGATATCTCTTTAAAACCTGCTGATTTTAAAAGCTCAACAGAGTTATCATGAAATTCCCTCTCTATCTTTGATTTAGAAAGGAATTCCATATAATCATATGAAAAACCGTCTATGTTTTTTTTATCTTTATCATCTATAAGCTCCCATCCATTTTTTCTCTGATAGCTTATATCAGTCTTTTTATCTTTTTTTTCTTTTGTTTCCATAATGCCTCCAGTAATACAGTTGTCAGAAATCAGAAGACAGAGGTCAGATGTCAGAAAACAGATAACTAAATAACTGCCTTGCTGCCTCTTCCTAAATAACCAAACAACGATATAACCAGATAACTAATTTATCTGTCTTCATCTGATTTCTATCTGTTTACATCCTGATGATTAAATAACTAATTAGCCTTCAGTGAACCCTAATTCAGTTTATCCAATCTACCACTTAAAAATATTATAATATTTTTTATCTTACAATAAAACCGACAAACCTCAGGGCAAAAAATATTATCCCAATACCTATGAGTATAAGTGGAATACCTATTACAGCTCCAATAAATGTCGCTGAAAGAATAACACCTATAACTATTAAAACAAGAGCAAGTGGAAGTAATATAAAGAGCAGAGTCTTACCAAATTTTAATTTTACTTTCTCAAAAAAAGAAGGTTTTTTTTCACTCCTCGTATATGAGTGATAATCAGAAACAATCTCAGCCTCTACATAATCCTTTTCTTCATCCTTGCTGCTGTCAATAACCTGTATTTCTTTATCTTTCATCAACTTCTATTATAACATATCCAAATTTAATAAGAGCTCCTGTGAAAATTGATTTCTATTTTTTTATTATTTTTTCAACCTCTTTAATCAACATGGATGAAGATGCGGTGGCTATGTTGATAACCCTTACACCTATTGATTTAAGCCTCTGCTCTTCTTCATATGTTTCAGCAACAGAAACAGGAACTGATTCAGGAAAAATGCTTGTAGCATTGAGCATAAGATTATATGTGTTTATACCTTTAAGTATTAAATCTGACATCATAGATATCACAAGCGATGGTTTAAGGCCCTCAAGCCTTTTTAAAGACTCATAGTTTGAGAGATCAACATATGTCCACTTAACACCAATGACATTCAATTCCTTAGAATTTAAGGCATTGAAATCAGCTACCTCCACAGATATGGATGGAAATTTTTCTTTTATTGTTTTTATTATTTCAGCGGTAAGCTTGTTGTAGCCAAGTACCAGTATATCCGTTTTTTCATCATCTGATGAGAATCTCTCATCAATGTTGCTCAGAGAAAATATTTTTGAAAAAAATGAGTATATGATGTGATTATAGTTTATTATATATGTGGAAAGGAGCGATGATATTATCATTGTTATAAGAATAATGATCTCAACATTTTCACCGATGTGGGAGTATTTTACTCCAAGTGATGTTATTACAAGCCCGAATTCACTTATAGGTATCAGATTAAGTGATGTTATGAACAATGGTCTTACGCCAAGTTTTAATATCTTATAATAAAAAAGAATGGATATAAACCTTGATACAACTATTATCACTATAAGTATCATTGAAACAGTTAAATACTCTGCTCCAACGACAGGTAGTTTCAGGCCAAGAGAAACGAAAAAGAGCGTTACAAAGAAATCCCTTATCGATGATATCCTTACAACCAGCTCCTCACTGTATGGCGAGTTTGCTATTGAAACACCTGCTATAAGGGCTCCCATCTCTTTCGAAAGTCCTAAAACATTTGCCAGAGTTGAAATAAGAAAGCAATATGCAATAGATAGTATTATGACAAATTCAAGACTGCTTGAATATTTGTGTATAATTTTTGAAAGGAAATATTTTGAGAAAGCAAATGAGGTTGCAAGCAAAAGAAGGCTTGATACAAGGGATTTTAAAAGTAGAGAATACTCAGGATTTAAAAAATTTTTTTGAAATGCAAGAAATATAATTGCAAAAAAATCCTGAAATATAAGTATTCCTATGGTTAGCTTTGCAGCAATTGTCTGTGTTTCAAACTTATCCTTTAAAATTTTAACAACTATGAGTGTGGATGTGAGATTAAGACAAAATGTTATATATACAAGCTCAATAAAACTAAGATTAACAGGGATGAGAAATTTCAGACAGAAAAAACTGACAATTGACCCAATAATTACCTGAGAAAAAGCAAGAACAATTATATTTTTACCGTTGGAGATCATATCCCTCAGGTTTATCTCAAGTCCGATGATAAAAAGCAAAAATATAAGTCCTATCTCAGATATGATCTCTATGTTGGCCTCATCTGTTATGATACCAAAGCCTATGGCAGGCCCAAGTATAATACCAGCGATGACATATCCTATTATCAGAGGCTGCTTTATAAGTTTCATTATCAGCGAGATTATCCCGCATCCTATGATAGAAAATGCTATATCTGTTAATAATCCTTGTGAGTGCATATCACAGCCCTATATCAGTTCTGAAGTGCATACCTTCAAATTTTATTTTTTTTATATTATTATAAACCTTTCTTCTTGCTTCATCAACGCTATCACCAAGCCCGACAAGGCTTAAAACCCTTCCGCCGCTGGTGAAATATCTTCCGTTTTCAATTCTGATTCCTGAATAAAAAATAGTTATATCCTTATCAATACTATCAAGCCCAGATATTTCATCACCCTTCAATGGATTTTGAGGGTATCCCTTTGCTGATAAAACTACACATACGGAATATTTATTCTTGAGATTAATTTTTTCCCTATCAAGCTTCCCTGATGCGACCTTATAAAAGATATCAAGGAGATCATCCTCTACAAGAGGAAGTATTGCCTGAGTTTCAGGATCGCCAAATCTAACGTTAAACTCCAAAAGCTTTGGGCCATCCTCTGTCATCATAATACCAAAGTATATTACACCACGATAGTCTATCCTTTCTTTTCTTATACCGTTCATAAAATTTGTTATTATTTCTTCCTCTATTTTTTTTATGTCGTTTGTGCTTAGATCCACAGGGCATACTGCTCCCATGCCACCAGTATTAGGCCCAGTATTGCCATCGTTCAAACGTTTGTGATCACGAGCCACAGGAAGTAATAAATATCTTTTCCCATCCACAAGAGCAAGGACAGAACATTCCTTCCCTTTAAGACACTCCTCCACTATAACCTTCATACCTGAACCCTTAAAAATCCTTTTTTCCATAAAATCTTCTATTGCAGTATTTGCCTCATCAATGTTATTGCATATTCTAACTCCCTTACCAGCACAGAGTCCATCAGCTTTTATAACAACAGGAAATTTTTGCAGTTCAGCAATATACTTTTTTGCACATCTAAAATCATAGAATACTTTAAACTTTGCCGTCGGAATATAGTTTCTGTCCATAAATTCTTTTGCAAGTTGTTTTGATGATTCAAGAACAGCTCCTTTAAGACATGGTCCAAAAACATTTATGCCTTTTGATATAAGATAATCAGATATTCCAGCTGAGAGAGGATCCTCCGGGCCAACTACTACAAGATCAATTTTTTCTGCTATACATAGGTCTTTTATCCCTTCAAAATCATCTGGTGAGAGATCAATATTTTTACTAAATCTCTCAAAAACTGAATTTTTAGGAACTGTATATAGAGATTTCAGATTATTGCTTTCCTTTAATTTTAGACATATTGCGTGTTCCCTTCCACCACTTCCTATAACAAGAACATTCATATTCCCTCCGATTGAGCCGTGTGCAGCAGTCGATGGTCAGCTTATAATGTATCTCTTTTTTGCTAACCCTGCCTGCGCCGAAGCGGCTTCGGCAGGCAGGCACTGATCACTGCCTACTTACTTTACAGGATACTTCCTGTCAAAACAAGCCTTACAAAAATTCTTATTCCCATTTCCACAAGCATTTACAAGACTTTCCATATCAAGATAACAAAGCTTATCAACACCTATAAATTTTTCTATCTCACTGACAGTCATATTGTTTGCTATGAGCTCGTGTTCATCAGGAGTATCAATTCCATAACAGCACGGGCCTTTTATTGGTGGAGAACCAACAATAAATGTAATTTTTTTTGCTCCACATGCCCTAAGCTTTGAAATAATTTTTTTAGAAGTCGTGCCCCTTACAAGTGAATCATCAACAAGTATTATATCCCTTCCCTTTATAGTGTCCTTTATTGGTGAAAGCTTCAAATCTGCAATAAATTCCCTCAGTGTTTGCTGTGGCTGGAGAAAAGACCTTGGTGCATAGTGATTTTTCATAAAAACAGGCATATATGGTATTCCAGATTGCTCAGAAAATCCAAGTGCATAGGCTGTGCCTGAGTCTGGAACTCCGCTTACAATATCAGCAGTCAAATCTACTGACTGTTTAGCTAAGCTACGACCGATCTCATATCTTGTCATAAATATTGTTTTATCAAGCACAACTGAGTCAGGTCTTGCAAAATAAACCTGTTCAAATATACACCTGAAATATTTATCAAAACTTTTATATATAAATCTTTTAATGTCACCATTCTTTGCAATAACAATCTCACCCGGCATAACCTCACTTGTAAAGGCATATCCGGTTCCATCAAGGGCACAGCTCTCTGATGCAAAGGCAATAGAATCGCCATTTTTACCAATTACAAGTGGACGAAAGCCCCATGGATCTCTAACAGCTATTATAGAATTTTCATAAAGGAATACAAATGAATATGCACCCTTTAATTTTTTTACACTTTCAATAAGTGCATCTATAAAATTATCACTCTTTGAGGTTGATATAAGATGGGCTATTATCTCACTATCTGTGGTGGTTTGAAATATTGAGCCTGACTTTGAGAGTGTTTCTTTTAACTCTGCTGAATTCACAATATTTCCGTTGTGAGCTACAGCGAACTCACCAAACTTTGTGTTAAAAAAAAGTGGCTGAGCATTGGTTATAACCGATGAACCAGTGGTTGAATATCTAACATGACCAACTGCAGTATTTCCTGACAAGTCATTTATTATATCCTTATTAAAAACTTCCTGAACAAGCCCCATACCATTGTAATATTTAAAACCATTATTAGAAAAACTTGCAATACCACAGGACTCCTGCCCCCTGTGTTGAAGCGAGTAAAGAGCGATGTATGTCAAAAAGCTTGCATTTTTGTTGTTTGTTATACCAAATATTCCACACATATGACCTCTGCTGTAATATTCCAACTATTAAATACAATTCTACAATTTTTTTTAATGATTAAATTATTTCAGATTTTATTTAGGGTTCACTGAAAAAGTCTATTTGAGCAATAAAGCAATGATTTTCGTTATGAGGCGAAAAAATGAGCGAGCCCCGATATATCGGGGTAAGCGAATTCTGACGAAGCCGTAGTAGAAAAGCATTATCTTTATTGTCAAAAGAAAGATAAAAAAAGTGCAAGGTTTTTGCAACATTACCTTAAAAATCGTGCACTTTTAAAGCAATAATACGCTATAATAGAGACAACTATTCATTTGGAAAATTATCTTTCGTTAGACTTTTTCAGTGAACCCTATTTATAAACTCAGGGATAAATCGGTCATAAGCTTATTATCTTTTCTTCAGGCTTTTCCCTTAGATTATAGTTTGATGACATTGAATATCCATATGCCCCAACTGATGATATAAGCAATATATCATCCTGTTCTGGAAACGGGATCTCTAAATTTCTGGCAAAGAAGTCCGAACTTTCACAAATAGGCCCTGCTATATCAACGATTTTAATTTTATTTTTTTTATATGATAGATTAAAAACTGGATGAAATGAGCCATAAAGTGCAGGTCTTATAAAATCGCTCATTCCTGCATCGACTATCACAATATATCTGTTATCAACTTTTTTTCTATACAAAACTCTTGCAAGCAATACACCCGATGATGCAACAAGACTTCTACCCGGTTCAATTATAAAATTGAAATCCTTAACATAAGGTTTTATCACATCATATAGCATAGCGTGCCCTTCTGTTTCATTTCCCTCCTTCACTCCCCATCCACCGCCAATGTCCACAGTATTAACACGAATATTGCCTTCATTTAACACAGTGATAAAATTCATAATTTTTTTAAGTGCTTTTATATATGGTTCTGTTTCAAATATCTGAGAACCGAGGTGAAAATGAATAGCTTTTATGTTTAAATATTTTTCCTTTGATGCTGTTTTATATATCTGATAAGCAGTCTTCGAATCAACTCCAAACTTTGAACCCCTTTCCCCTGTTCTTATATACTTATGGGTATGAACACTAACATCAGGATTTATTCTAACCGATATATTTGTTTTAATTTTAAATTTTTTAGCAATCTGAGCTACTTTTTCAAACTCTTCAAACGATTCAATATTTATAAAAAATATTTTTTTTGATACAGCTAACTCTATCTCTTTATCGGTTTTACCAACCCCTGAAAAAATTATATCATCAAATCCAGATTCACAAGCTCTTAAAAGCTCTCCTCCAGAAACAACATCAGCACCAATACCATTTTGTGAAATAAACCTGCATATTTTGCTGTTTGAATTTGCCTTTAGTGCATAAAAGATTTTAACACCCTTAAATGTTTTTTTATACTTATCTATCTCCCTTTGCAATGTTTTTAGGTCATAGACATAAACAGGTGTTTTTTTAGCTGCTATTTTTAAAAGTTCTTCTTTATTTTTTTTATTAAAATACCACATATATGTAGTGATAAGCTTGCCTATCATCCCTGTCTGCGGTAGGTAGTAAACAAAACCAAAAGCAGTGAACACTGGATACCATATCCACTGTTTCTGCGCGGGAAGGGACTCGAACCCTTACGCCGTTAGGCATACGCCCCTCAAACGTACGCGTCTACCAGTTCCGCCACCCGCGCGATAGTATATATTTATTTTAGCATTTTTTTAATTTTTTTTAATCAAGAGGCATACTATCTTCAAACGTTGTTAAAACCTCTAAAACCTCATCTATGCTTTTCGATTTAAATAATTTTCTCCTGAGCGTTACGTTTGAAATAAGTTTTGAAATCTTTGATAGGATATTAAGCTGTATGGATGGATCATTGTATGGAGTAAGAATCATAAAAATAATTTTTACATTTCTGTTATCAGGTGATGGAAAAAAAATCTCATTCTGATGGACTCCTACAGTCATAATCGGTTTTTTTAAACCATCTATTCTCGCATGAGGGATTGCTACCTGATGGCCTATGGCAGTTGAAAATGATTTTTCCCTTTTTATTATCTTATCCCTTATCTCATATTTATCTGTTATAAGCCCGCTCTTATAAAGCTTATCAATCATCTCATCTATTGCTGCAAATCTATCATTTGAACTCAAAGATATTATGGATGCTCCCCTGTCCAAAATAGCATCAAGCCTGTAAGCAGGCCTTTTTTCAAACTCATCTCTTATCTCACCAACAAGATCCTCTACTATATCCTCAACGCTCAAAAAACCAACTACCTCTTTATTTTCATTTTCAACAAGTGATATTTGAAGCTGGTTTTCCTGAAAATATTTTAATGCCCTCTCCACGGGCACTTTTTCCTTAAGCGATTTGATCTCTTTCATAAAACTGCTCAGTTTAAATCCATCAGATTTAAAGGTTTTATAGTTTAATACTATATCTTTTATATGAATATAACCGGTATATCTACCATTTTCTTTTACAGGATATCTTGAAAACTTAAATTTACTAAGAGTATCAATAATATCTTCAAAACTTGAGTTAATATCAACAAAAACTATTTTTTCAGAAGGGGTCATTATTTCCTTAACACTTGTTTTACCAAAATCAAAGAGATGATCAAACATCAGAAGCCTCTGAAGGGAAAGCCTGCCAAGCTCCTCAGATTGAGATAAGATCAACTTCATCTCATCCTCAGACGGGATTCTATCGTCATCATTCTGCTTCTTTAAACCAAGAAGCCTCACGATAAACTCGCTTGATGAGTTGATGATAATCATAGGATAATATGTTAATTTATAAAAAATCTTTAATGGAAGGGCAAAGAATAAAATTATAGTCTCAGCCTTTGAAAGAGCAATGTACTTTGGGACTTGTTCTCCAACTATCATCTGGAGTGATGTCACGACGAGGAATGCTACTCCTATTGAGACAGGGTATGAATAAAGCTTCAAGATATCAAGAGGAATAGCATAAAACAATGTATTTAATATCCTTGCCACAAATGGCTGAGCTATCCAGCCAAGCCCTATGCTTGCTACTGTTATAGCAAGTTGTATTGATGCTAAGTAAGGCTTTATGTTGTCTGTTATATCAAGGGCTATTCTTGCGTTTTTGCTCCCTTTGAGGGCTAATTCCTGAAACTTTGTTGCCCTCGATCTTACTATGGCATATTCTATGAGAGCGAAGAATGCATTAAGCAATAAAAATATAACAGATGCAAAAAAGTTTATATAATCCATAAATTCTTAATTTTCCTATCTTTTACGATGGGTTGATAAAACATCTTTACTTTTTTACAGGAGCCGTAGATGATGCATCATAAAGAACAGAACGATATCTTGTTGGAGAAAGAATTGTTAAAACAAGAGAATTTACTGCAAATGCAAGAGCAAGCCACATTGTAAATTTTTTTACAAAGCTACTTCCACTTGGACTGGAAAAAAGTGAATCACCACCACCCCCAAACATACTCAGTGCTGAACCTTTGCTTGTTTGAAAAAAAAGTATTGAGACTATTAAAAGTAAACATATTATTATATGAATAACAAGAAAAAAATTATACATCAAACCTCCATTTAAACAGTGATCAGTGGTCAGTGGACAGTAAAAGGAAACACCTTATTCACTGTCCACTGTATTGGTTTTGCTGACCCTGCCTACGATAAACATATCAGCAAAACGACTGTGGCTATTCGCCACTTTGCTGATATATCTTCGGCAGGCAGGCACTGCTCACTGATTACTGTATACTGTTTCACTATCCACTGACCACTATTTTGTTTTGCTGACCACTGCCAACTGATCACTAACCACTATTTAGTTGCTTTTGCTCAAAGCTTCAAGGCCTGGCAAAAGCTTTCCTTCCACAAACTCAAGGCTTGCACCACCACCTGTTGAGCAGTGAGATATCTCTTCTGGTTTAACACCTGACTTTTTGAGAGCATTTATTGTGTCACCACCACCTATAACACTTATTGCACCATTCTTTGTTGCCTCGGCAACTTTTTTTGCAATGCTAAATGTTCCATTGGAAAAAGGAGGCATCTCAAATATTCCCATAGGCCCGTTCCAGAATATGGTTTTTGCCATAAGAATTTTCTCACCAAATATTGCAATGCTTCTCTCACCTATGTCAACACCTATATAATCATCAGGCACTGCCATGGATTGTGTTGTTTCAGTTTTTGCATCTTCCTTAATCTCCTTAACGACGATATGATCGGCAGGAAGCAAAAGCTCAACATTATTCTTAAAGGCTTTAAGAATAATTTTTTTTGCTTCTTCAACCTTATCATCCTCAACAAGAGATTTACCAGTATTAACATCCTGAGCCTTAAGAAATGTGTAAGCCATAGCTCCACCTATTATCAAGACATCAACGCTATCAAGAAGACTTAAAAGAACATCTATTTTATCGCTGACCTTGGCACCGCCTATAATAGCAACAAACGGTCGTTGAGGACTTGTTACTATCTTATCAAGATACTCCAACTCCTTTTGAAGAAGGAAACCTATTGACGAAGGAAGGTATTTTGTAATAGCACTTGTTGATGAGTGAGCTCTGTGAATAGCACCGAACGCATCCTGAACAAAATAATTACAGCCATCTGCAAGTTGTTTTGCAAAGCTTTCATCATTTTTTTCTTCCTCAGGATGAAATCTCAGATTTTCACAGAGAAGTATTTCCCCATCTCCGAGTCTGCTCTTCGCCTCCCTTGCTACATCACCAACACAATCAGAACAAAAATAAGTTTTTGCTCCCATTATGTTTTCGACGTAACTGCGCAAAGGTTCCAAAGAATACTTTGGATCAACCTTTCCCTTAGGTCTTCCAAGATGAGCTATGAGCACAATCCTTGCCTTTTTATCAATAAGGTATTTTATTGTTTTTTCTGTTTCTCTTATTCTTGTATCATCGCTGACCTTCCCATCCTTTAACGGCACATTGTAATCAACCCTTACAAGAACAGTAGAACCCTTCTCAATATTTGTATCCTGAACTCTTTTAAGCTTTAAGACAGGTCTTGTCATAGGTATCTCCCTTTATCTTGCAACCTTGCTTGAGATCACATCATTAACTATTTCTTTGAGTCCCGGGGATGTTTTTTCTTTAAGATAATATGATACTCTTAAAGAAGGCTTGTTGAACTTGAGGTGAAGAGCAAGATCTATTGGAGTTCCAACGAGAACCAAATCACAAGGAATTTTCTCAATAGTTTCTTTAAGCTCTTTCATCTGTTCATCACCATATCCCATAGCTGGGAGTATGCTTTCAAGATGGTTATATTTTTCAAAAACACCCTTTATTGAACCAACAGCATAAGGTCTTGGATCAATTATTTCGCCGGCTCCGTTGTTCTTTGCAGCAACATAAGCTGCTCCAAACTTCATTCCACCGTGTGTTAGTGTAGGACCATCCTCAACAACAAGAACTTTTTTGCCCTTTATCTTTGAGACATCACCATTGATAACAACAGGACTTTCTGCCTCAATTATCTTTGCGTTAGGATTTACTGCATTAATGCTGTCCTTCACCTTCTTTACATCCTCAGGTTTTGCAGTATCAACCTTGTTTATGACAACAACATCAGCCATTCTAAGGTTGGTTGCTCCTGGATGATAAAAATTCTCATGACCTGCTCTCAGTGGATCAGTAACAACTATATGGATATCAGGTTTGTAAAAAGGAAGATCATTGTTACCACCATCCCACAGTATCACATCAGCTTCTTTTTCTGCCTCATGCAAAATCTTCCCATAATCAACACCAGCATAAACAATATGTCCCTCACTTATATGTGGTTCATACTCTTCCATCTCTTCTATTGTACATTTCTGATCCAACATGTCCTGTATCGAAGCAAATCTCTGCCATGTCTGCTTTTCTAAATCGCCGTAAGGCATAGGATGTCTTATAACAACAACCTTTTTGCCCATCTCTTTTAAAATTGCAGCAATCCTTCTTGATGTCTGGCTTTTGCCACACCCTGTTCTGACCGCACATACGGATATGACTGGCTTTGTCGATTTTATCATTGTGTGCTCACCGCTCAGCAATACATAATCTGCTCCACAAGCAAGTGCAATGGAACCCTTTTCCATGACATAGTTAAAGTTCACATCACTGTAAGCAAAGACAACCTGATCAACGTTGTACTTTTTTATTAAATCGGCTAACTCTGCTTCTTCATATATTGGTATTCCAGCAGGATAGAGTTTACCGCTTAAAGATGCAGGATACTTTCTACCTGCAATGTTAGGAATCTGCTGGGCTGTAAAAGCCACGACTTCATAATTTTCGTTATCCCTGTAATAGGTGTTAAAATTATGGAAATCTCTTCCTGCAGCTCCCATTATTATAACTTTCTTTCTACCATCTTTGTTTGTCATTGTTCCTCCTGTAAAATAGTGGTCAGTGATCAGTGGTCAGTGTTAAGAGAACAGCAGCCAGTAAAATAAGAAAACAGCTTATTCACTAATCATTATTGCTTTTTGCCTTTTCTGTCTTCTGACTTCTGTCTTCTAACCACTATTATAATCCTTTCTTTATCATATAAAGAGCAAGGTCAACCACTCTGTTGGAATAACCCCACTCGTTATCATACCATGATAAAACCTTTATAAAATTACCGCCTATTACTTTTGTTGACTTTGCATCAACAAAAGAGCTTAACGGGCAGTGATTGAAGTCCATAGAAACAAGCGGCTCATCAGTATAACCAAGAATTCCTTTTAAAGATGTATCACTTGCTTCTTTTAATGCACTGTTTATTTCCTCAGCTGTAACCTCTTTTTTAAGCGTTGCATTGAGGTCCACAACTGATACGTTAGGAGTTGGGACTCTAATTGAAAAGCCATCAAGCTTTCCTTTGAGATCAGGCATTACAAGGGCTATTGCCTTGGCTGCACCAGTGGTGGTAGGGATCATATTCAAGGCACCAGCTCTTGCTCTTCTTAAATCGGAGTGTGCCATATCAAGTATCTTCTGATCGTTTGTGTAAGAATGTATTGTTGTCATCAACCCCTTTTCAATTCCCCACTTTTCATGGATAACCTTTACCACAGGGGCTAGGCAGTTTGTTGTACAGGATGCATTGGAAACTACATTGTGATTTTTGGGATCATACTTGTTTTCATTGACTCCCATAACTATTGTTATATCCTCACCCTCTGCAGGAGCTGTTATGATAACCTTTTTAGCGCCACCCTTTGTTATGTGATTTTCCGCTCCCTTGACTTCCTTGCCCTTTTTGTTTATACCATCCTTCTTAACTGTGAAAAGTCCGGTTGATTCTATAACCAGATCCACACCTAAATCCTTCCATGGAAGTTCGCTCGGATCCTTCTTTTTTAAAACCTTTATTTTTTTACCATCAACTGATATTTCATCATCGCTTATAACCTTAACCTCTCCATCATATTGGCCGTGAACGCTGTCATACTTAAAAAGATGAGCATTTGTCTTTGAGTCTGTAAGATCATTGATAGCCACAACCTCAATATCTGGAAGTTTTCTCTCAAGCATAGCTCTTGTAACAAGCCTGCCTATTCTTCCGAAACCATTAACTCCTATTTTAACTGCCATTTTATCCTCCTTAATTTACACAAGATTAGAAATACAAAACTGAGTTGTTAAAAGAACAATCCGACATCATCAATTAACCACCTTAAATCTTCAAATATTATACAAAATTTTTAGTATAATATTAAAGAACAAGGGAATATGAAGAAGGAGGAAATATGATATCATTCGTACTTTGCAAACTGACGGCAGGGCTTGAACAAAAAGCTATATCTCAGATAAAAACGATAAGAGGAATAAAGGATGTTTATATAACGTTTGGAGGATGGGACGCAATAATAATAGCTGAGGCTGATACTATGGATAAGCTTTCAAACCTTATACTGAGAGAAATAAGATCAACCCATGGTGTTCAGTCAACAGAAACTCTTGTAACAACCAATTATTAATTTTTTTAGGATAAATAAATTATGGACACATCAGAAATATCCAAGAAATTAATTTTAATAGTTGACGATGATGATGCAGTAAGAGAACTTCTTGAAATAATCCTTAGGAAAGAAGGATTTAGGGTAGAGAATTCCTCAAACGGTAATGATGCAATAACCAAAGTCAAAGCAAAAAATCCTGATCTTATAATACTTGATCTTATGCTCCCAGGGTTTGGTGGCTTTGAGATACTTAGGGAACTTCAATCAGATGACACACATAACATCCCTGTAATAATTGTTACCGGTAAGTACATGGACAAAACAACATCAGAGATGATAAAGATGGAACCCAACGTAGTGGACTTTATAGAAAAACCAATAAAGACACATATCTTTATTTCAGCAGTAGAAAAAGCATTGAAGATAAAAAAATAAATGTCAACCATAATAACGTTTCTTGCAATACCGATGATATATGCAGTATGTATGTCATATCTGGGTTTGATAAAGATAATGAAATTCAGTTCTGATATATCGCTTTTCTTTTTGTCCGGATTTATACTCTATATATTAATCCATGTAAATAAAAGGTTCAGGAAGACTGTTAACTATATTTATGTTTTTTCACACGAGCTCTCTCACGCAGTATCAGGTTTTTTAAGCGGCAACAGCATAAAAAAAATAAAGGTTTCTAAAAGAAATGGATATGTCTCTTTTGGAAGCAGAGTGAACAAGTTTACTGCTATAGCACCTTACATATTTCCACTCTACAATATTCTTATATCAATAATCTATTTTTTACTACCATTTGAAGTAAAAAAGGATTATTTTAGATTTTTTATCTTTACTCAGGGGCTGTTTTTTTCGTTTCATATAATAAACACAGTTGATGCAATATCAATAAATCAAACTGATTTTAAGGAAACTGGTGGCAGGTTTGTATCAACAGTCTTAATAATTCTCCTAAATCTTATATTCTTTATATTCTTGATATACATAATAACACCTGTGAAAGAAAACATTTTAATTATATTTTTTAAAGATACAATCAAATATTATATATTCTCCATCAAAAAAATAATAGCTTTTTTTATAACTATAATTAAATACATATTCGCGAAATTATGATTTTTAAGTTTTTTAGATTTATTATAATACTACTCTTTTCATTGATAATAGCTGTAATTCTTTCTTTAGTCTTTATATATCATAAATACTGTAATACTGAGGATATAAAAAATTATCTAATAGAGGTTGTATATGAGAAAAGCGATCTGATACTTAATTTTGATGGATTAAAATTTTCTTTACCTGATAGAATTTATTTAAAAAATATATCCTTTGTCAATAAAGAAAACAATGAGATCGTTTTTAGGGCTGATAATGTTGAGATAAACATTGATTTTATAAACTTTTTAAAGTATTTTTCAATAAAAATAAATGAAATCTATGTTGAAGATGCATCAGCGTTTTTATACAAGAAGGATGGAAAGTTCAATATCCAGAGGTTGATAGATAGCTTTTTAACACCAGGGAAAAATGAAATGCCGGAGATGTCATTAAAAAATTTTGATATATCATTTAATGATATAGATTCTAAAAACTATCACAGGATACTGATAAACGATATAACCTCGGCAAAAAAAATTCTTAGCAAGGATACTGTTTTTGATGTGAATATGAACTACCAAAATTCTTTCATAAATCCTATAAATTTTATAGCATCTTTTTCGATATCATACGATGACAATAAAAAGATAGAAATTCATAGCTTTGAAACAAGGATAAAGGACAAGAAGATAACTCTTAATGGTACATTAAATGATATAAAAAAACTCAGCTCCACTTTAAATTTAAAGACCTCAACAAGCATCAATCTCAAGGATTTCATAAAGCTGAATGAAAATATTGTCCTTGATAGATTTGAAGCACCAATTTATACACAAGCCATAAGCAGTAATACCATAAAAATAGAATCAAATATAAAAGAACTTAATACTAAGGTTAAAATATACTACGATTGGAATAAAAAGATCGTGGAAAGAGCAGAGATAACAGCAAATCAAATAGATGTAGGAAAGGTTTATGATTACCTAAATGAGTATATAAAAAATTTTTCTGGCAAAACTGATATAGAGGTAAGAGTTGAAAAAGGAAATCAGGTTTTTATTAAAGCATCAAGCAACGACTTAAACTGTAAGGATATATATGATCTCTTTGATTTTAAAAATACAAATATAAAAGTTGAGATAACACCTACCTTTACTGATATAAATATATTAAAAGCAACTGCTGTGTTTCCGCATGGTACAATAACAGGAAGCCTTGTGGACACATCTGATTATAAAAGTGAAAGGCTGGAATCAAAACTTAATCTTGATGGTATAGACATCAAATTCAATGCTGTTATAAAAAATCTGTTTAAACCTAACAAATCATTCAACGTGGTTTTTAACACATCAAAATTTGATACAAAAAAATATTATGAGATCTTTAACTACTTCAATGAAAAGCTTTCTATCTATCCAGAGAATAAAAATTCAAGATATCACATCACAAACAGACCTGTAAAAATAGTATGGGATTCCAGTGATTTTATATTGGATCCATATGTTACAGCACAGAAAATATATATAAGAGGGGATATATCAAGATTCAATAGGTATGATCTTATGGATGCCAACTTTAAAATAAAACTTATAAATGGAAATATGAAAAAAATACAGGAAAGCATAAAACAGGGTGGAGTTTATGAACTATTGTTTACCCCTCTAACAACGATCTTTAGCCTTAACAGAACCGGGGCTTTAAAGTTTGAATCATCCCTTGATTTAATAAATTTTTCTGATACAGGAATTGATTTCAGCTTAAATAATGGTAAAATAGTAGTTAATAAATTCTATTTGAATTCAAAAGAATTTATGGTTTATGCTAAAGGAGTTTTAAACATAAAAACTGAAGAAATAGATATGGAAGAGTATGTTATAAACAGAAAGGACTATAAGATTGGGGCATTACCCGAGACACTTTCAGATTCAAAGGGAAGGCCAGCGCTGGCTTTCAAAATAAAAGGAAAATTTAATAAGAATGAAATTAAGATATTTGACGCAACTGATATCACAAATCTCGTTGATAAAGAGATAAAGGAATCAGTAAAGATAGAAGAGTAGATAGCGGTCACTAAAAAAGTTATCTAATCATCAAGATGAAGACAGATTCAATCAAGATGTAAACGGATAAATCATCAGATGAAGACAGATTAAGTCAGGATTAAAACAGATATCAGATAAATAAGAAATTCTTTTAAAATCTGACATCTGTCTTCTGACATCTGTCTTCTGATATCTGTTTTCTGTCATCTGTCTTTTGTTTAACAGGAGGAGATATGCCAAAGAGTAAATTTGATATAGTAGGAATTTTACAGGAACATGGCGCTATAGTCAGCGGACACTTTAAACTTCCATCAGGTTTTCATTCACAAACCTATATACAGACATCTATGGTACTTCAGTATCCTCATATAGCACAAAAAATTGCAAAGGAGATGGCAGATAGATTTCCTCAGGACATAGATGTTGTGATCTCGCCAAATCCTGCAATAATAGTTATAGGACAGGAAATAGCAAGGATTAAAAATGCAAGATCAATATTCACCGAAAAAGTAGATGGTGTTATGATGCTTAAGAGAAATTTTAAAATAGCTGAGAATGAAAAGGTTTTAATAGTTGATGATGTTTTTTCGACAGGAAAGATGTGTGCGGAGGCGATATCGCTTGCCAGAAATTATAAGGCAAAGGTTATTGGAGTTGCCGCAATAGTTGATAGATCCACAGGAGAACTGCCATTTTTTAATGTTCCAGTAAGATGCCTTGTATCATATCCGCTTGAGCTTTACCCACCTGATAACTGTCCCCTCTGTAAGATGTCCATACCGCTCACAGCCTGCGGAACATCATCTGAGAAATAAATATGAAAACAAAGTTTATATCATTAATAACAGACTTCGGAAGCAGTGACCCGTTTGTTGGAATAATGAAGTCAGTTATATATTCCAAGAATTCATCAGTTAATATAATAGATATAACCCACTCAATACCACCTCAGGATATAAGGACAGCGGCTTTTTATATTATGGCATCCATTACATACCTTCCAAAATCGGCAATGATGCTATGCGTTGTTGATCCCGGAGTTGGAACTGGGAGAAGTGTCATATGGGTAAAGACTGAAAACCATCAGATAATAGCACCCGATAATGGTCTTATAAGCTGGGTTGAAGAAAAAGAAAAAATAATTGAGGCAAGGGTTATAGATAATCAAAAACTTTTTCTTCCAAAGATAAGTTCAACATTCCATGGCAGAGATATAATGGCACCTGCTGCAGCCATTATTGCAAAGGGATTTAAAGAGGATGAGATAGGAACAACATACGATTCATACAACAAAATCCCATTTCCACATCCATTAAGAGTAGGGAACACTGTTTATGGAGAGGTCATAGCAATAGATAGATTTGGAAATGCAATAACAAATATTATGAAGGATTATGTAACACCAAAATCAATATTTAATATAAGCAATATATTGATAAAAGGATTGACTCTAACATACGCTCTCGGTGGACAGAGCGAAGAAATAGCAGTAATAGGTTCATATGATTTCGTAGAGTTTTCTATAAAAAATTCTAATTTTTCAAAGACCCACAACATAAAAATCGGAGATAAGGTTGAGGTTATAGTAGCAATATAAACATCATGATGTAGACGGATTCATCAAGATGTAAACAGATAGAAATCAGATGAAGACAGATAAGTTAGTTATTTAGGAAATCATCGAGATGAAAACGGATAATTATCGAGATGAAGACAGACAAATTAGTTATTTAGTCATCTGGTTGTTTAGTAAAACATCAAGATTAAGTCAGAGCTCAGAATTTAAGGAAATTCCCTATTTGTCTGTCCTCTGTTTTCTGATTTCTGTATTCTGACCTCTGACTTCTGATTTCTGTTCTCTGCTTTCTGACATCTGTTTTCTGACCTCTGTCTTCTGACCTCTGACTTCTGATTTACAATATATGAAAACAATAAAACTTAAAGAAAGATACATTGAAAGACTTAATACTCATCTCTGGATATTTTCCAACGAAATAGCTAAACATGACTTTACAGCTGAAAATGGTGAGATTTGCAGGATTGTTTACAGTGATGATACTCAGTGTGGAATTGGGTTTTATAATCCACACAGTCTCATATCTGTCAGGCTTTTACTAAAAGGCAAAGAGGATATGGATGAACATTTTTTTCTCAACTGCCTTAACAAGGCGTTTGATTACAGAAAGAGCATAGGAATAGTTAATGGTAGGTTTTTTTTCGGTGAAAGCGATGGAATAGGTGGTCTTGTCATAGATAAATATAACTCAGTTATAACCGTTCAGATACTTTCAGCTGGTGTTGAAAAATCTATCAAAGAAATAATAGCAAGTATAAAAGAGATATACAACCCTGAGGCTATTGTTATACTCAGAAATCATCACTCAAGGATACTTGAAGGGCTTGCAATAGAACCTACAGAAATAATCGGAAAGCTGACTGAAAGGATAATAATAGAAGAAAATGGAGCAATGTTTAATATAGATATAATCAACTCACAGAAAACAGGTTGGTATTTTGATCAGAGGGATAATAGAGAATTTTTAATTCCATATTTTAAAGATAAAAAGGTTTTAGATCTATACTGTTATACAGGGGCATTCTCAATAATTGCAGCAAAAAATGGTGCTAATTTTGTTTTAGGCATAGACTCATCAAAAAAGGCAGTGGAAACAGCTGAGACTAACAGGGAACTCAACAAAATATCTGAGGAAACACTTGTTTTCAAGGAAGAAAACGCCCTAAATGTACTGGATGGATTATCCGATAATGATTTCAAAGATAACCCTGATTTTATACTTTTAGATCCACCAAATCTTGTTCATAATAAAAAGCATTTGAATGATGCAAAAAGACTTTATATAAAAATGTTAAAATCAGCACTAAAAACCGTCAAACCAGCCGGATATGTTGCGTTTTCAACCTGCTCCCAGCATATATCTGATGAAATATTTAATGAAATAATTGAAACAGCTGCTATTAAATCACAGAGAAGAACTTTTAATATTTATATAGGGACTCAATCAAAGGATCATCCTATAATTGCTGGTATGAGAGAAACTAAATATCTTCACTTTGTTCTTCTAAACATCATCAAATAATCATATGTGTTGACACAATCATTTTAAATTTTATAACATATCATTATGGAAAGGGGGGAAAATACATTCATAGATTGTGCTGGCTGTAATCATAAAGGGGTCTGTCTGTATTCAAAGCTCACATCTGAGCGTACCAGAAGTAAATGGAACAATCATAAAAAAATACATATAAAGAATAACAATGATACCATCTACACTGAAAACGAAAAACCTTTTCTGTTTCATATACTGTGCAAGGGAAGAGCAAAGATTTATAAAGAGGCAGCTAACGGGAGTAAATGTGTTATAATAGAGATAAAAAAGCCGGGGTCAATGCTTGGATATGCCATATGCAAGGAAAGGACATATAACTGTAATGCAAGGTCAATGGGAAAAAGCACTGTAGCAACATTTACAAGGGATTTATGGGTTGAGATAATAAGGGAAGATTTTGAGTTCTGCAAAGAGATACTTATGATACTATGCAATGAAATAACTAACCTTCAGAAAAAGCTATGCAATATGGCATATAAAACAGCTGAGGAAAAGGTAGCATCAATACTTATAAACCATATTTCGTTTGTAAATAAAAAATTAATGACACCAATAGTTTATAATCTAAAAAGAAGTGAGATAGCAGAGCTATCAGGACTTAGAGTTGAAACCGTAGTTAGAACTCTTCAAAAATTTGAAAAAGATAATATACTAAAAAGAAATAACAACTTTATAAAAATAATCAACCCTGAAATGCTTTTTAAAATTGGAAATGAAAAAGAGTAATCAATCAGTACCAAACATCCTATCACCTGCATCTCCAAGACCTGGAACAATATAACCCTTATCATTTATTTTTTCATCGACTGCTGCTGTAAAAATTTTTATATCAGGGTGATGCTTTCTGAGAACATCTATCCCCATCCTTGACGATATGGCCGACATAAAATATATATTCTTTGCTTCCCTTGATTTAACTATATTAACAGCCTCAACAGCCGAGCCACCTGTTGCAAGCATTGGGTCAACTATAACAACGATACTATCCTTTAAATCATCAGGAAATCTCAGATAATATTTTACAGGCTTCAATGTTTCTTCGTCACGATAAAGTCCTATGTGAGCTAACTTTGCATCTGGTATTATCTTTGAAAGCCCTTCCATAAGTGCAAGACCTGCTCTTAGAACTGCAACTATAACAATATCCTTTGATATGACATATGATGTTGAAACAGCGATTGGAGTCTTTACTCTAACCTCTTTAACAGGAAAATCAGCAGTAAGCTCATATCCAAGCAACATTGCAAGCTCCTCCATATTTTTTCTAAACTCATAAGTTTTTGTGTTTAAGTCTCTCAGTTTTGAAAGCTTTTGCATAACAAGAGGATGTTTTGATACATATAGCATAATCACCTCACTATATCACCTATCAGTTTTAACTTCGGTGGTCTTGACTGAGATATTTTTATAGAAGTTTCAAATATTTTAATACACTCATTAAGCCTGTTTATATCTGATCCATAAACTGTTGCGATAATATCACCTTTTTTTACAAGATCACCATATTTTTTGCTAAGCCATATTCCAGCACCGTAATCAACACTGTCCTCAGCCTTTGTTCTTCCAACACCAAGAGCAATAGTTGAAAGTCCAACAGTTCTTGCATCCATATCGCTTATATATCCATCAGCTGTTGCCTTCGCGTAGCTCACAAGTCTTGATTTTTTTATGAACACTGATGGGTTTTCACAGACACGAAGATCTCCTTTCTGCCATTTAATTATTTCTCTTAATTTGTTCAAAGCCTTTTTTGTCCTGACAGCATCCCTTGCTTTATCCATAGCCTCATCAATGCTTTTTGCTTTTTTGCCAAGACAAATCATATAACCACTTAAAAGATAAAGCAGATCTTCAAAATCATCACTTATATTTTCACCATTTAAAATTCTTATTGCTTGTTCCATCTCTATCCCATTTCCAACAGCCCTTCCGAGCGGTAAGTTCATATTGCTCATTACAGCAACAGAGCTTATCCCGAGAAGTTTTGCTGTTTTTACAAGTGCAACAGCAAGCTCTTTTGCTTTTCTATAGTCCTTCATAAAAGCACCACTTCCAAACTTGACATCAATCACAAGGGCATTTATTCCCTCTGCATATTTTTTTGAGAGTATGCTTGATACTATAAGCGGAATAGATTCAACAGTGGCACTTGCATCACGAAGAGCATAAAGTTTTTTATCAGCTGGTGCAAGTTCTGATGTCTGACCAAACATACAAACATCAATAGCCTTAAGCTGCCTGAGTATATTTGAATATCCTAAGCGAACCTCAAAATTTCTTATTGACTCAAGCTTATCAAGCGTTCCACCTGTATGACCTAACCCTCTTCCACTCATCATAGGAACACAAACACCGCAGCTTGCAACTATCGGGGCAAGAGCTAGAGAAATTCCATCACCAACCCCACCTGTTGAGTGTTTATCAACCTTCATCTTTTTAATATTCCTCAGATCAAGCCTTTTACCTGAGAGTGCCATAGCCCTTGTAAGATATGAAGTTTCTTTATCATCCATACCATTAAGAAATGAGGCCATAAGCCAACTCGTAAGCTGATAATCAGGAATACTCCCATCAGCAGCACCCTTGGATATAAAATTAAAATCATCATAATCAAGCTTAAGCCCATCCCTCTTTTTCGTAATGAGTTCAATCATATTCATAAAAACTCCTAAAATGCACCTTTTGATATAGCAGTTTCAACTATGTATTTTATATTTTCTCCAGCCAGATCACCAAGCTTTAAAACATCATCATGGGATATGTTTTTATTTTCTATACATGGTACATAGTTTGATATCCAGCAAACACCAAGGACATCCATATTCAACTGCCTTGCACTTATGACCTCAGGAACTACTGACATACCTATAACATCACCACCCATAAGTCTATACATATTAGCCTCAGCCGGTGTTTCATAGCATGGACCACTTACAGCGACATAAACTCCTTCCTTTAAGGCTATTTTTTTCCCTTTGATCAAATTCTTTATATCCTTAACAGTTGAAAGCTTATAAGGTTCAGACATATCAACAAACATCTCACCAAATTTTTCATAATAGTTTCCTATAAGCGGATTTGTATCCATAAGATTTATATGACTCTTCAAAAGAACTATATCTCCTGGCTTTATATCCTTTTTCAAAGAACCAACAGCAGCAGTAACTACAAGCTTTTTTGCACCGAGATAGTTAAACAATCTTATGGGAAATGATATAAATGTTATTGGATGCCCTTCATAATAATGGAATCTTCCCCTCATCACAGCAATATTTTTTCCAGCATATCTTCCATATATAAGCTCACCTATATGACCCTTAACAGTGGTTAAAGGAAAATTGGGAATATCGCTGTATTTTATAGTCTTAATCACTTCCATATCTGGAATAGCATTTTTAAGACCGCTTCCCATGATGATGAGATACTCAGGATTAAAATTCTTTATCTTCTTCTTTAAATATGACGCAGTCTTTACAATCGTTTTATACATTTCTTCACCCTTCATAAAACCTCCATCAAAATAGTGGACAGTGGTCAGTGGACAGTGGACAGTGCCTGCCTGCCCGCCCACTGCAATGTGTTAAGGACTTGTAGTCAGCATTAATTTAACACATATAATCCGCCATAGTTCCTAAAAGCAGGCGGGTCTGCCGAAGCCGCTTCGGCGTAGGCAGGGTCAGTGATCAGCAAAACCAAATCAGTGAATAAGGTATTTTCCTTATTTCCAAACACTGTCTTAAAAATATCTCTCGACATTAAAAGCATTCTTTATCAGCAGTATATCAGGAGAATTTATATCACCGTATATTGAAACAACATCATATCTTAGATCAACACCACCACTTATTCCTTTTGTTTTCATATACATTATTGATGCCTTTATTATCTTTCTCTGCTTTAATTTATTAACAGCCTCATACGGCACATATTCAGAATTCTTTCTTGCCTTAACCTCTATAAAGCAGAGAACCTTTTTATCATAAGCTATAATATCAACCTCTCCAAGCCTTGTAACGTAATTCCTTTCAACTATTTTATATCCATTTTTTTCAATGTAAAGAGCTGCAAGGTCTTCATACTCCTTTCCCCGTGTATTCATAAGACTTTACAGGGTGCATAGCTTTTTCTGTGATATGCAGAGAGACCGTGTTTTTTTATAAGCTCAATATGTTTTTTTGTCGGATATCCCTTATGAGTTTTAAAATCATAAACAGGATTGTTCATATCTATTATATCCATCCACCTATCTCTCAAAACCTTTGCAAATATGCTCGCCGAAGCTATTGAAAGACTTTTTGAATCTCCCTTAACTATAGGGATCTGAAAACAGTTGAAATCCCTTATTTTCTGATTACCATCAACAATAACAAGTAGATCATCCATATCAATTGAGAGATATGAGACAAGCCTCATAACAGATTTTTTCATTGCAAGGAGAGTGGCATTTAATATGTTAATTTTGTCTATTTCAATGTTATCAGAGTAAGCAAAACCAAATCTTACGGCATTAGATGAGATCATTTTTTTGAACAAAATCTCTCTCTTTTTAGGTGAAAGTTTTTTGCTATCATTGACCTCTTTAAAAAAATCACACGAGCTATCAGATATCAGGCTTGCACATGCAACCACAGGACCGGCAAGCGGACCTCTTCCCGCCTCATCAACACCTATTATATATTTCCTAGAATATTTTCTTTTTAATTCTTCATCAAAAAAAACAAGCCCCTTCTGTAAAAGGGGCTCATTTTCAAAATTAACCTTTGTTTCCTGTATCTCTATCATTTGCCAGAATTTATTTCCTGATTCACCACTGCTTCCTCATTTGAATCATCATCCTCCATATCATTTACTATCTCGGTTAATCTGGCGGCCTTACCACTCAAATTTCTTAAATAATTTAGCTTTGCTTTTCTTACCTTGTTGGATCTTATAAGAACTATCTTTTCTATCTTTGGTGAATTAACAGGAATTGTTCTCTCAACACCAACGCCATAAGAAATCTTCCTTATTGTAAAAGTTTTTGATACACCGCTTCCTCTTATAGCAATTATTATGCCATCAAAAACCTGAATTCTTTCAGCATCTCCTTCAGTTACTTTAAGGTACACATCAACCCTATCACCAACTCTATACTTAAATTCTTTTATATAATCCTTCATTATTTCATCTAACTTGTTCATTTATCCTCCATTAAAAACAGATAACGGAAATCAGAGGTTAGAAGTCAGAATTTGAAACTCCTTATTCATTTTTCTTCTACTCTTCCAATCATCTATTTAGTTTTTTTGATTTTAAATACTCTTTATAGAGATCAGGTCTTCTGGTTCTGGTGATCTCCATAGCCCTCTCCATACGCCACTCTTCAACCTTTTTATGGTCACCACTTAAAAGAACATCAGGAACAGACTGCTTTTTCCAGACCCTCGGCTTCGTGTACTGGGGAAACTCCAAAAGATACTCTGAAAAGCTTTCCTCCTCACGAGACTCTCTTTTTATCACACCATCCAAAAGCCTTGATATGGAATCTATTATGCACACCGCAGCAGGCTCTCCACCTGAAAGTATAAAATCTCCTATTGAGATCTCATCATCTATACAACAGGATATTCTTTCATCAATTCCCTCGTAGTGGCCACAGACAAGGATGAGATGCTTCTTAAGAGACAACTCCTCTGATATTCTCTGATTGAAGACTCTCCCTCGCGGTGTAAGCAAAACTGTATGTGATGACTTCTTCTTCACCTTTTGCACAGCCTTATAAAATGGTTCTGCCATCAAAAGCATTCCACTCCCACCACCATAGGGTTTTTCATCAACTGTCTTATGCCTGTCAGAAGCAAAGTCTCTCGGATTGACAAAACCTATCTTTAAAAGACCATTAAGTCTTGCCCTTCCCATTATGCTCTTAGAAAGTGGGAAATCCACAATCTCAGGGAACAGAGTTACCACATCAATTTTCATTGATTTCTATATAAACTCTTTTATTAAACTTTTTAGAGATCGCTCTTAAATACTCTCGCATACTGTTGATCACCTTACCATCCCTTCCAATAAGCTTTGATTTTGATGATGAAGAAGCATTTATCTGAACCCTTAACTCATTCTCATTCTCAACCAACGTAATATTCACATCATTCTTATCGCCTAAAATGGAAGAAATCATATACGAGATCAAATCATTCATCTTATTGATTTTCTTTTACCTTTTTTACTAGTTTGGAAAGTGTATCACTCGGCTTTGCACCCACCTTTAACCAATAATCATACCTTTCCATTTTAAGATTTATCTTATCAACGAGCTTCTCGCCCTTTGGATTATAATTACCTATAACCTCTATTGGCTCCCCTGTTGGGCCTTTTGTTCTATCAATGGCAACTATCTTATAATTAGGTTGAACCCTCTTGCCATGTCTTTGAAGTCTTAAAACGACAGCCATCTCATACCTCCTATACTAACATTACTCCTTTTTTCAAAGCTAAATATAACACTATAAAATATATAATATAGCCTATATAAATAATATTATAGCAAAAAATATCAATATAAATACGCTATGTTTAAAAGTAATAATTTCTGAATGTTCTAAAAGATTTATATTATCCCAATTATGATATAATTTATTCTATACTAATTCTTTAAGTCATTGTTTGAAAGACATTTTTTAAATGAAAAAATATATTTTTATAATAAACCCAAAATCAGGATTAAAAATAAATAAACTTATAGAGAAAAAGATAAGAGAGAAGTTTAATATGCCTGATATTGAATTTTTTATAGAATATACAAAATACAGATATCATTCAAAAGAAATAGCTCTTAATTATATAGAAGAGGGATTTGATAATATAATTGCTGTTGGTGGTGACGGGACTATAAGAGAAATAGCAGGCTTACTAACTGGAAGAAAAGATATAAAACTCGGAATTATACCTGCAGGCTCTGGAAATGGTCTTGCAAGAAACCTCGGGATACCACTTAACATCGATGATGCAATAAGGGTTATTCTTAATGGCAGGACAAAAGCCATAGATTGTGGCATGGTCAATGGTGAAATATTTCTCTGCACCTGTGGAACAGGATTTGACGCTAAAATAGCATATCTTTTTAATAATACGGTTCATTCAAGGGGGCTATTACCATACTTTATCCACGGGATATTATCATATTTTAAATTTAAGCCGAACAACACTGATCTTTATGTTAATGGTGAAAAATATTCTTTTAAGCCACTTATAGCTACTATTGCAAATGGTAAACAGTATGGTGGAAAGGCTGTTATAAGCCCGAACTCAATTATGGATGATGGATATCTAGAAGCCATTGTTATTGATGATCCGGGATTGATTGGAATGATAATGGGAGTAAAGACCCTCTTTAACTCTAAAATACTTGAAAATGATTGTGTTAAAAGTTTTAGATCTAAAAATTTTAAAATTGTGATTGATAAAGGCTCGGTGTACCATCTGGATGGTGAAGACTTCAGCTCGGAAGATGGTGTGCTTAATATAAGTGTTATGGAAAACGCAATAAATGTAATATCTGTATGAGTTTTATTGAAAAATATTCAGCAGAGTCTGAACTTTATTATAAAACAGATACAGGTGTAAGATGTTTGGCCTGTAATTTTAATTGTAATATTAGCGAAGGCAGATCAGGAAACTGTGGCGTCAGGTTTAATAAGGATGGAAAACTGTTTGTTCCTGATGGATATGTTTCAGCATTAAACATAGACCCGATTGAAAAAAAACCAGTTTATCACTTTATGCCAGGCTCTATGACATTGTCATTTTCAAACTTTGGCTGCAATTTTAAATGTGATTACTGTCAGAATTGGGAGCTTTCGCAGTTGATAAAAAGTGATAAATTATCAAACCTTCAACTGATAGAGGTTTCTCCTTTAAGCATATATGATATAGCCAAACAAAGAGATATTAAAGTAATTGTCTCAACATATAACGAGCCTGTCATCTCAATTGAACTTGCCAGAAAAATTTTTAAAAATGCTAAGGAAAAGGATAAGAGTATAAAAACTGGATTTGTTTCAAACGGTTATATATCGCGGGATGGATTTAACTATATAAGGGATTATATAGATTTTATCAGAATAGATTTAAAGAGTTTTAATAAAAACAGATTTAGGAAACTGACAGGTGCAGATTTGGATCTACTCTTGAAATCAATAGAAATGGTTTATAAAGCCGGCAAGCATATTGAATTAGTAACGCTTGTGGTTACTGATTTCAATGATAGCATTGCTGAAATAAAACAGATGATAAATTTTATTAAATCTCTATCATCAGATATCCCGTGGCACCTTACAAAATTCCATCCTGACTATCGTATGATAGAAACGCCTCAGACCGACGAAAAAAAGATTGAAGGATTTATAGAAACTGCAAAAGATCTTGGTTTGAAATATGTTTATGGTGGAAATTATAACACCCAATATTGTGATACTATATGCCCTAATTGTTCATATACATTAATAAAGAGAGGGTATATGAGCATAATTGAAAATAAAATAAAAGAAAAAGATGGAAAAGGTTTTTGCCCTAAGTGCGGATATGAAATATATGGGGTATTCTAATTTGGGGTCACTGAATAAGTCTAACGGTAGAGATTTTGTAAATGAAAAACTATATAAAAAGTTTAAAAATTTATATCAAAAACTGCACGGTTTTTGATATATAATGTTAAAAAAGTGTGCAGTTTTTATCACCTTTTGGCTTTA
>JAAYVG010000024.1 GCA_012517285.1 Elusimicrobiota bacterium | reverse complement strand
TGCTACTGTTAATATCTTTGATGCATCCCTTACTACTCCTCCCTTCGCTATGTCTGCATACTGCATCTCCTTCGCTCGCCCTTTCTTCGCTAATACCTTAGTTATCGCTGCTGTAAGTGTTGTCTTACCATGGTCCACGTGCCCTATCGTGCCTACGTTCACGTGTGATTTAGTCCTCTCAAATTTTGCCTTCGCCATATCTTCCTCCTGTTCCTATTCTAAACCTTTTTTTACTATACCTCTTCTACTGCTCGCTTCTCTTATATAACCTATTACATCGGCTCTCTTCATTTTTTACCGCCGTCTATCTATTTTACAATATTTAAGAATGAGAAATCAATTATGTTATAATATTTGTTATGGAAATATTTACAGAGGAATTCGAAAGTTTTATACTTTTTCAGGAATTAGAAAATATTTTAATTGATAATAGAAAAAAATTAGCAGAGCTTGAACTAAAAAAATTAAATCTTAATGAGATTTATAAAAGTAAAGTTGAAGAGCTTAATATTAAAAATGAAGCATTAAAAAAAAAGATGATTGAAAAAAAAGAGATTGAAAACGAACTTATGACGGTAGAAGCTGAGATATCAAAATATCAGATACAGCTCAATCAGGTTAAAAAGAATGATGAATTTAAAGCAATGCTATCCCAGATAGAAACACTTAAACTTAAAAAGGATGATATTGAAAACAGAATAATTGAAATAATAGATATGGTTGATAATCTTTCAAAGGAGATTAATGATATAAAAAACAATATATCTGAGTATGAAAGAGTTAAAAAAGCAGAAGAGGACAGCATAGATATGAAAAAAACTGCTATAGAACTAAATATTAAAGAGATCTTAGACAAACAGAATGACGTTTTAAATAATATCAAGGATCAAGCTACAAAGATAAAGGTTGATAATATAATGGTGAAAAAGGACAGGCTTGCCATAGCTAAGGTAAAAGCAAAAATAAATGAGGCTCATAAAGCAAAAAATGAGGATTATTTCTGTTCGGCCTGTAATATGAAGCTTACATCAGAAGAAGCATCATCAGTAAGAAAGGCAAAAACCTTTATTATATGCCAGAACTGTTCAAGACTTCTTTACTTAGAGGGGATAGAGTATGACAGAACAAAAAAATAGAAACACAATTGAAGATATTACGGTTTATATAGATGGTGCATCAAAAGGAAACCCAGGAGAAGGTGCATGTGCTGCAATATTCTATGACAACAACAATGAGATAATAGCAGAGGAGGGAAGAGTTTTAGGAATATGTACCAATAATTTTGCTGAATATGCATCTTTTTATTTAGCCCTTAAGGTATTAAAAAAGTATAATGCAAAAAGGATCAAAATATTTTCTGATTCCGAGTTGCTTGTTAAACAGTACAACGGAGAATATAATATAAAAGATGAAAAGCTGAAAAAGCTTATGTCCATAATAAAAAATGAGATAAAAGGTTTTGAAAGTGTGGAGGTTACACACATACCAAGGGAAAAGAACAAGGTCGCTGATGCTTTTGTGAACAAATTGCTCAAAGCAAAAAAGTTAAAAAAAACTGACCAAAAGATGTTGAGCGAAGAAAGAAATTATAAGTTCCATCAAAAAAAGTTGTTTTGATCTTTAAACTCTAAATTTTACACTTTGCCAGATATGCAATCGCTCCGCATAGCGGAGAGGAACCTCCGGACTCCATAGGGAGCTGTGCCATCCGCAAGGATGGGTATGCATTGTGAAAACTTTGCATAACTGAAAGTGCAACAGAAAACATACCGCCCCGATAAGATCGGGGTAAGGGTGAAAAGGCGAGGTAAGAGCTCACCTGACATATGGCAACATATGTTATGGCAAACCACACAGGGAGCAAGGACAAGCATGCCTTATGTCTTTCCCGGACGCAGCAATGCTGCAGGCAGGGTAGTCCGCTTAGAGAAATGATTGCTTAAAACAGAATCCGGGGTATCATCTGGCAAAGAATTTTTAATTTTTTTTATATGAACTATTACATAAAGAAATTCAGTGAGTTTAAAACGACTCAAAACACTGATGAGATAAAATGGGATGATTGTGTTGTGTGGAAGGAAAGTGATTGTTTTGTATATTTAGAATCATCAGAGATAAGATATGTAAGTTGGTCATTGGGGGTTGTATCAATAATACCACATCCAGAATCAATACTTGCCAAATACTTTAATGCAATACTAATAAATTCACCCACAGTATTAGTAGGTAAAAATATTAAAACCGGAAATTAAAAAATGCCCCGATTAAGAATCGGGGCATTTTATTATATAACTAACACAACAACAACCTCATTTCTTTTTTATTTGGATACCGGAATTGCTGTTGTTTGTATTATTATTCGTGTTGCTGTTATTGTTGTTATTGGTATTGCTTATTATATTATTTATTATCACCGTCGTTGTCTGATTGTTAGTCGGTTTAGTAGGCTTTGGAGTAGTAGGTTTCGGAGCAGGAGTAGGCTTTGGAGTAGGTTTCAATTGATCAAGCAATGGCTTTAACTCTTCCTGTAACTTTGCGAGATCAGTTTTGTCACGACCTAAAAGGAGGTTAAAGCCATCAACTCCCTCAAGTATATTGGAAACAAGTTTTTTTGACGCTTCAATATCCTTGTTTACCAGATCAAGCCTTGACATGCTTACAACAAAACTCTCCTTTACAGCAAGTTCAGCAAATGACGATGAATACTCTCCCTTTGTTAATGTAAGCGAAGGCTTTACAGAATCAAAGTTCTTTTTATCCTCTTCAAGCTTTGACTTGTCTGTTATCTCACCACCCCAAGCAGCCTTTTCATCAGCACCTCTCCAACTTATCAATTTTGTAATCTTACCACCTGACCCCTGAGGAGCCATCCTGAAGACAGAAGCCTTTTTTGCATTAGCAAACTGAACATCAGAAGCAGCAGGCAAGGGAGAAGCCGGTGTTGTATTGTTGCTAATATTTTTAGGAGTCAATCCTGTAAGACTTGAGAACAACTGTTTTAAACCATTTATATCATTTGGATCAGCAGTTGTCGGAGGTATGGATGCAAGCTGAGAGGATATACTCTGAACTTCATTTGCCTCAGGCACAGTGAAAGAATATATCTCATTGTTCATCTTTTTTATATTCTGAATCTGAGCGATGTACCAGTTTGATGCCATAGCATGAGAATTAAGCCTCTTTTCAAACTTTGTCAGATACTCATCCTTAACACCAGCAGCATCCTGCTTTATCTTTGATAGCTTAGTCTTGGCTTCCTGAAGCTTTGAAATTATATCCTGACCTCCAAGAGTCTCTGCACTAACACCCTTTTGAAGCTTTGGTTTTATCTTTCCAGATTTATAGTCATTTATAGCCTTTGTGAGTGTCTCGTCAAACTTGTTCAGCTCTTGGTTAAAGCTATTATAGTCATCCTTCAATGTCTTTACCTTAGAATTCACCTCAGATATTGCCATTTTATAATCCATAGCTTTTTTGAAACCATTTGCATCAACCTTTGATACATTGGCCTTTGTAATGTTCTGAGCAACACCCAAAGCAGACTCAATATTTTTAGAGGCCTTATCTGACTGCTGTTTAAGTGTAGGGACATCAGTAGCAAGCTCACCTGTTTTTGCAGCAGCTATAGCTTCTTTTAAGTATGTATCATAACTTTCAATATCACTCTTTGCGGGATTTACGCCACCAGAATCACCACCAGCAGTTCCACCACCACTACCTCCACCATTGCCACCGGCTCCGCCACCATTACCACCAGTTGGTCCTGTGCTCGGTTCGACAACAGGATCTGTCCCATTAGGAGTTGCGGTAGATGTTGTTGGACCACTGCAATCAGGATCAGGCTCAGTGGTTAAAAACCCACATGGACAATCTGATAAAGAAACAGGAGGAATTAGCTGAATATGACCATCCTTATCCTCAGCTGTCTCAACTGCAACCTTTTTAGACTTATTCTTCCAGCAATACCTTGTTGGAGGCGGAGGCCCTGATGGATCAACCATACTCTTGGTCGCCTTTGCAACCTTATCACCAACAGGCTTAAGAACTCCATTCACAAGTATATTATCGACAGCAGACTGCAATATGCTTTTCGGAAGATCATACTTCAAAAAATTCTTAAACTCATTCGCTTTTTTAGCATTTTCACAGGCTATCTGATTTTCAACTGAACCGCTACAAGGGTCTCCAACGCTGAACGAGAATGTGCCTTGCAAGCTTGAATTTGATGGATTTGTGTTTTTATCACCATCGTTTAAAGCACCGAACCCGCCATCAGCTGAGCCCTTAGCATTGATAGCAGCCGCAGCATCCTCAAGCGATTCCCTTGCATTGGCTCCAGAAAAGTATCCCGCAGCAGCATCAGCCTGAGTTCTCAATTTTTCAAAGGCACCTTTATTGACAGAATCACTCTGAGTCGCAACTCCACCATAACCCGGTATTGCCTGAGGCCCTAACATTGACTTTTTCTGAGCCTTATTAGGAGCACTCTTTGCCTCAGCCATTATCTTATTACCATTTGCATCAGCAACTATCCTTGAACCACTATCACCCACCGATGATAGCCCTCTCAATGCTGCACTCATCTTTGGTGGGATGAAGGGTGCAGGAGATGATTTGACAGCCTGAACATATGATTTTTTCGCTATATCACCTATAGAATCTCTCTTTGTATCAGATGGTGGAGGGGGTGCCGATAAAACAGGCTCCTGTTTTTGACCACTAAGTATAAGGGAGGCAGGATCCCTCGCTGTAAGAGGAGCTATAACCTCTTCCATACCATCAGGAGAGCCAGCACTCATACCGTTTATACCGGGATCATAAGAAAAGTTGCTATCAGAATCTCTTCTTTCACCAAAGCCTGGTGTCAAAGCTGTTGATGTATCAGGCTTTGAAAAAAAATACTCAGCCATAGGAGCACAAACGAGTACAGCAATACCAACTATCAAAAAAGATAAATCCCTTTTTGATATTGTTCTGAGTCTGTTAATAAAAGAAGTAGAACCATTTATTTTTGTAATACCAAATCCCTTCTTCGTTTTCTTTTCTTCCTTAGAAGAAGGAATATTTAAATCCATATTAGATTTATTATCATTCTGATCCTTCTTATGATTTATTCTAAAGCTCATACATCCTCCATTCTTCTTAAACAGCTAATTTATACATAAACATTAACAATAAAAACTTAAAATCAATAATTATTTCCTTCTATAATTTAGCATAAATTTTAAAAACTTAAAAGAGTCTTTATTCCCTTTAATCTATGGGACTATTAGACCTATATAGGTGGCACTGAAAAACTCTAACCGTTGAAGTTTAGAACAATGAAAATTGTTCTTTAAGACACTTAAAGCTCATATTGTAACTACAGGTTAAGGCTAAGATTAAGATTGAGGATAAGAAGAAAACGACAAATCCTCATCAAAACAGTGACCAGTGGTCAGTGCCTGCCCCTTCTTCCCAAATAACAGACAACGAGATAACTAAATAACTTTTTTTAAGAGAACATTATAAAAGCCCAGGTACAAACGATAGACGCTTTATAATACCTGGGCTTTTATTAAACTTTAACTATACACTATTACTTATTCTCATCCGCCACATCTTTATTAACTTCTTCAGTAACATTTATAGCCTTTTCTGATCCTTTATCAGCAAAGTAAGCTCCAGCACCAGCAAATGCAGAGGCCATAGCCATCATCTGTAGATACATGGAACCGATACTACCAACAGCAAAGCCAACCACGGCCCCGATTATGGCACCCAAGAAACCACCCATAAGGAAACCAACAAGCAAGCCAACAATAGCAAGTATTATGCCAAGCCAACACTTCCATTTACTGCATGGCTTTATATGAAGTTTCCCATAGCTCTGCTGACAGTTTATGGTTTGAGGAGTGCTTCCACCACACTTCTGAGATAATGCTACTGAATTACTGTTCAACTCATTACATAAACTCACTAACCGACTTACCTTTGAGTTCCAAGGTCCAACATTCTTACAGCACTTTGGAGGTTTTCCCATAGTTTTGGATATATCATCCATCTCCTTCTGTAACTCTGATATCCTTGTTCCATTTGTAGCCTGAGCATCGCTACATTCTTTTGCTATCTCCTCCCAGTGCTGAGCAGAATCAACGACATCTGATACATAAGCAGTATCAGGAACAGTGGTGTTGATTTCAGGATCAGTTACAACGATATCTCCATTCATTGTATTGCCATCATATGTTGCACCGGTATATGCAGCCTGATACTCATATGCTGGATTCTGCTTGTAGGCCATAGAAGTAGTTGCTAAAGTCTCCCCCATCTGAAAGAGTGCTCTTCTGTTACCTGTTACACTAACATCAATGTTTGCACCCTTTTTTGTATAACCAACATTCTTCCATCCAAACGCAGTAAGCTTGCCCATCTTCTTAACCTTGCTGCCTCCCTTCGGATCCTTAGCATCAGGAACGGTCTTTTTTATATCGTCAAGAGCTGATGATGCAATACTCTTCCCACCATATCCACTGCCTCCCTTACCATTGAAATCCTTTCTATTGATATAAGGTCCATAGCCACCAGAACCACCAGCATTATGACTTCCCCCATTCATCATATTACTTCCAAACATCCCACTACCAATCCCATTAGCAAACAATGAAGATTTCAATCTTCCATTGGCTGAGCCCATACCACCAATTCCATCCACACCCATACCATTTCCATATGAATCTGGACCCGGATTATTTAAGTCCACACCATCAGCACCCATACCGTTTTCACTATCATCCTTTGATATATAATCTGATATCTCACTATTTTTCCCATTTTTTGATTTTTTATTCTTACCGTAGTTAAGAAAATCTTCACCAAAGCGAACAAACGCTATTGTTCCATCCTCTCCACCCCTAGAATCCATACCACCTGTCACCTTATTCCATAGATTGTTTGCCTCATACTCAGCTTTGAGATCAGAGAATGTTGATTTCAGAAAATCACCCGAATACTTATTATTATGCGTTAGTGATGCAACTACTCTTTCAAGCCCTAATGAGCTCAACATTGACCTCACAGATGAAAGATTAAGAAACCTCTCCATCATATCAGATGTGGCTACAAAAGGTATGGATAAAAGCATAACAACCACAAGCAGAGCAATATACTTATTCCTTCCACGAAAAAGAAGAAGCAACAATGCCCATAATGACTTCTTTTTATGCTTCTCTATAAACTTATTAGCCATAAAGCCTCCCTCCCTTAGCCTAATTCGTCACAGTATCAGCTACTGTGGCCGTTTTATCTGAGGAGGAGTTAGAACTCTCTGTCTGCTGAGTTTGCTGTTCCATCTGTTTTTTTGCATAATCTGTTGCAGCAGGGCCTGCAGCCATAGAGGCAAACAATGCCATAATTCCAGCCGCACCTGCAAGTATCTGTGAAAAAAGCATACTCCAGCCAAACCATACCCCACCTATAGCCGCAATTGCTCCAGCTATTGCAAGGCCACCACCTATGACATAGATCATTCCCAATTTATTCTGACCAAACTGGTTCATAATCTTCATACCAATCATTATAGCCATAACGGCAAGCCCTATAGCCACAACAGCAAGTATGGTAGCAAGTATCTTACCTACTACAGGAATCTTAGAAACCATCGATGCTATTCCGGCAAGAAGGGCTGATATCATAAGGAACATCATCGCCTGTTGAAGCATTCCTGCCCATGGTGTATTGAATGAGGAGCTTATATTGGTAGGAATGTTTTCATCAGTAAGCGTTGCCGGTGTTACATCGCCTATGTTATCAAGGGTTGAAGGTGTCTGAACTATTCCATTGCCGCCACCTGATGATATACCAGTGCCTCCTTGAGGCAATCCAATATCTCCGCCACCTGATGTAGTTCCTTCCCATGCCTTATCCATATTTGATCTTGCAGAGTCAGCCGAGCCATAATTAGGTTGGGTCAAACCACTTTTAACAGCCTTCGCCTGAGAGAATGCCCTTTTGCCACCAGCGGTAGAGTTAAACTTAGGCCCCTGGGAAATAACAGGCCTCTTCTGAGCTTTCATAGAGCTAAGCTTTCCAGCATTTGCACCTTTACTATTAGCTGATTTAAGCAAATCTCCATTAGAAAAATTAGCCTTTGCAGGGGTACCAAACTTGCCCATCTGATTACCAAAACCACCGAGAGCACTGAACTTGTTATCACCACCAGCTATCTCGCTTGTAAGGCCAAAATTCATATTGGTCTGCAACCTTGACTTATTCTCAAACCCGAGAGCACCCTTTAAAGCATTGCTCGTATCATTGCCACTATTTACATCCTTCGAGCTTTTATCGTCAGCACCCTCACCAATCTCCTCATCGCTTGAAACTGAATCCTCATCCTTAAGCCCACCTTCATTCACCGCTGCTTTAAAGAGATCAAGGGAAGAAGCACTCTGACGCTCTCTCATTATCTTTGGCACATATGAAGCAATGTTTGAGTTTGAACCCATGCTGCCATCTATATTTGCATCACCCATGCTGCCAGAGTTTCTCATATAGAGGGTGGTTCCAACCGCAAGGGCAATAAGACCAAGTGTAATAAGGCCAGCCTTTCCACCAATGAATGAGAATATTCCGCCGGCTCCAAACAGCTTTGAAAAAATTCCAGCACTGCCAAACCTTCCTGCACCGATATTTGCAGCCGAACCCTTCAATCCAGCAAGATTAATTCCTCTTGCACCCTCGGAAACATTTCCCATTCCACGAGGGCTGAATCCTAGTTTTTCCTTAAACCAAGTTATAAAACCCTTCTTTTTATCCTTTTTTTCCTTCTTTCTCTTAAGGTCTTCAAATTCGTTCATAAACCCTCCATATCACACAACAAAAACATCTTCCACAATGCAAATTAGGTGAACATCGTACCAGGTGGCAAATCCTCTGGAACAGGAATTTCTGCAGCAGGGACTTGAGCAGCGGGAACTTCAGCAGTAGGTGGGTTAAATGTATAGGCATCAGGAGCATTGGTATATTTAGTTACCTCACCCCACTGCTGTTCAGGTGTCAGACTCTTAAACTGAGCCTGCTGACCTTCACTCATACCCTGCAAAGCATTTTGCTGAAAGTTAGCAGCTGATTGAGCCTTATCAAGCCCTTCATTTATACCTGAAAGTGCTTTATAAGCTTGATATATAAGGGCAGCACCAACCATACCATACATAATACCCATCATTTTCTGGCCATACTTAGAAGCTAACATAACAGCTATCCCTATCACAGCAGCCGCTGCTGCCATAGCCAAATAAGCAAAAACCTTGGCAGCATTAAAAAGCCCTACTGCCCCTGCTGCTGTTATTGGATTTGCAAGCAATGCCTTAGCTTTGTTAGCAAGCAACGATGATATTGCAATAAAACCTGCAGCAGCAAGCATTGCATATAAAGCATAATCAGTTAATTTTTTCCATGGAGAATCATCAGTTTTTTCAGGAGTTGGAGGTGTGTATTCATCAGTATTAAGTGTTGGATCATTTGCTTTAAGCTTATCACCCTGAGATAACCCACTTCCACCCAATCCGGTTCCACCTATAGGGGTGGCTACATCACCAGAACCTGCAGTCTCCCCAGAGAATGCCTGTTCAGCAGTCGTTCTTGCACCAGCATCGGATGCATCATAAGCAGCACTTTTCCCAGTCTTGGCTGCAAACTTTGCCTGACCGAACGCACCCTTTTTATTAACATTAGGAACCGCATATTTTGGAGAAGCCACAACCCTTGATGCGAGAGCCTTGTTCATCTGTGAAGCCTTTGCTGCATTTGCAGTGGATGCATTTCTGCTTATAGGAGCAAACTGTTTTCCTATCCCACCCCACATACCACCTGATGTCTGCAACCTATTCTGCGATGAACCACCACCGGCTGCTCCCTTTGCATCAAAACCTAAATTTGACTGCAGCTTTCTATCGCCACCAATGCCCGGATTCACCTGACCGTAACCACCGCCAGATGCATTTACATCAGCATTTTCAGATGAGGCATTGGCTCCATTAATATCCTCGCTGCCATTTGATGCTTCATCAGTTGCATTTTCATCAATAGGTTCCTCACTCTTCAACTCTTCTTTGGCCACCTTTTTAAAAACATCAAGGGAGGATTGAGCAGGAACTTCGCTCGAATATCTTGCTCTTTCAGCATTGGCCTGCCTCTGGGCTTCATCATAATAAGCATTTGAAAAAAGGTTAGGTGTGTAAACCTTTCCTGATGACGATGGCTCCATATAGTTATATACCAACCCTATACCAGCAGCAATTGTAGCAGCTCCAAGAACAAGCCCTACAACACCTGCCTTTGTAGCAAAAAGTGATGCAAAAAAACCACCCTTTGCTGCACCACCAAGAGCCGCTCTTCCAGCCCCACCGGCCAAACCGGTTGCGGCCTTAGAAGAGGTATCAAAAAGCCTTGAAAAGAATGGCAGGAAGCCCTTCTTCTTATCTTTTTTATTCTGATCATAACTGTTCATAAACCCTCCCTTTTATTTAGTGGTGGTTTGAGGTTTATAACACTGAGGACACATCTGCATAGACATCATCTGACCTATAGCCCCAAACACCTGACCAACAGTAGCTTGTATAATCATCTGTAAAAGCATTTGTTTTATCTGCTCTTCCATCTGTTTGCTCTCATCCTCATCCTTTACTGGTTGCGGAAGCGCTATCTTTTTTTTGCTCAGACTCGGATCACTTTTTTTAAGATCACTGACAGCATTAGAAAACTCCACTCCACTCTTTGAATATTCCTTCTCTTCCTTTGAGTTCAAAAAAGACTCATCAGTTTTTTTGGTTTTCTCAAAAGCGCTTGTAGCTGATGATTTAGCAGCATCAGCATTCTTAGCATTGGCTGCCATAAAACTTCCCTGTTCAGCATGCTTTAAAGCTGATAAAGCCACATTGTTTTTTGTTGATTTTATATCATTTGAGTTAGTATTCAGCGGAACAAGATCCGCCTTAACATTCTCCTGACCAAAAAATTTGCTGTGATTCCCTCCAACAGTAAGAGAGCTGCCACCACCTGAGCTTAAAGAAGGTAGTCTTGAAAGCTTTCCTTTGGTAAAACCCTTATCTGCTGATGGAACAGGAACGTTTGGTGCGGATACGTCTGAATCTATCTTTTCTGAATCCGAATCAACAGATGAGCTTTCAGAAGAAGCGATATCACTCGCAGCCTCTCCATCCTGACCTGGCATCTTGAACAACGAGGAAGCCGTGAGGTCGAGCGAAGTTGCAGGATTATCAATCATAGAACCATTCAATGGTTGTCCAGGAGCATCCACACCTGCTGAGTCAAGAAGAGCAAGATCAGCAGATTTTTTTTGCATACCATACGATGAAGACCCACCCTTACCCATGCCTGAATCAAGCACAGGAAGCGTTACCCACAGGCAGAGAATCAATATGGCAATAATAGAAGCTATGATATACTGAGTCTTTTTCTTTTTATCATGAGCATTTAAAATCTTCATATTTTCCACCTAAAAAACTTACTCCTTCACCTGAAACACAACTGTTCAGGTAGAAGTTATCTATGTTATAGCAGAAAATAGAGTGGTTGTCAAGCCCAAAATTGTTTTTGCTTCATAGCCAGAAAGTCTGAATGTCTCTAAAATTCCGCAGTTTTAAAACATGCAATAATACAAACAAAGCTTGTAGAACAATTATACGACAATTTACTTCAAACTATTATTTTTTCTTAACATAATTATTACCTTGTTATTATTTACTCTGTATCTAAATTCCGATGTATTTGCATTGGAAGGAAGATTTATTTTTTTAAAAAACTTTTTTTCTGTTACAGGACCATTGAGATCATTCTTCAAAGATATGTTTTTGTTTTTATTATACTTTATAATTATGCTGCCATCCCTTATATCAACGGATAAAGATTTTTTATTTATGCCGGGGATTTCTACCTCTTTTATTATATTACTATCATCGTAACTTTCTGTTATCTTTAAATCCTCTGTGATATAACTGCTCTCATCATCATTCTTTTTCACAGATTTTGTCTTATCATAAAGATATTTTGTTATATCAAGCTCTGCATTCTCTATCTCTTTGAATGGATCATCCTTAAAAAATTCTTTTGAAAATATATGAGTATCAGAATTAAGTTTTTTAAAGGCATCAGTTGTGGTATCAAGCGTCTTTTTTTTTATCTGCTCGGTATTATTATATGAGATGTTCTCATTACAAAACAGATAAGAAAGCATTAAACACATAATAATTTTAAATAATCCCGCCATAATTAAATTATATTTTTAATTTCAATATTAATCAAATAAAATTTTAATACCATCAAAAAAGTTATTTAGTTATCTGGTTATTTAGTTATTTGGGAAGAACAAATTAGTTGTTTGGTTATTTGGTTGTTTAGGAAGAAGAACCAAAAGTAACCGCGTAGGGTACTTCATGTTTTGAATGGTAGTGTATAAAATTGTGGGCAATAGTTATTATGAATGTATATAATTATTTTGCAAACTCTTAAAATTCTAATTTTCTACTATAGAAAGCTGAAACTTTCCTCTCGTTGTTCCGAGATAAAAAGATGACTTCAAACCATAAAGGTTATAAGACGACATAAAATCTGATATGGTATTCTCCTCATCATCGGATGGTATTGGGATAAGTCGCCATGGATAATTAACAGCCCTGAATATGTATTTGTTTAATTTGAGCTCCTTTGTCTCAACAACAGGAATCTCATAATTCGCTGGAACTTTTTTAAAAAAATCATTATAGAGATCGGTGTTCATAGGTGCAGCATATATAAAGGAGACATATTTTTTTGTTTCGGGAAGCTTTATGGCCTCATCATAAACCTGCCTAAAAGCATATATAAATGTGTTTGAAAACATATTCAAAGGAGATACAACTCTTATGATCTCACCCTTTATATTTGCTGAAATCTTTACCAACTCTCCCTTAAAGAAAAGCATCTTTGAGATATCTATGTTTTTGGAATATGCCATGATATCAGAATTTTTTGTTTCTCTGAAAAAATCCTTGGCATACATCTTCTTTATTGTTCCCTCCCTTACAACAACACTTTTGGCATTCTTCTCTCTCATAAGCACACTGCCATCTATGCTCACCTCAAGATAATAATCAATTTTTTTATCGGGATATGTTACATAAAGCCATATGGTATCCTTGTTCTCTTCCTTAATATATCCCTTAAGAGTAAAAGACGATAGCAAAGCAATCGCTGTCAAAGATAAAACAAATAAAATATTTTTACTTATAAACTTCATTTTGAAAATTTGCTTTCTATCAATCTATCAAGCGAAAATCTGTATGAAAATTTATAGCCCAAGAAAAGGAATGAAAGCCATACAAGGTTTAAAGTAAACTCCACCCCTATTGGATTGGAATGTGTTGCACCAAAACATCCACAGTTCTCCACCTCAAGCCCTCTTATCATGGCCTGAGCGAGCAGCAGCTCAAAGCCTAAAAAAAGGAGAATTGAAAAAATTGATACCAGCTTGTTAAACAGACCAAACACAAGCAGAACTCCAAGATAAACCTCAATCCATGGAACGACTTGTGCTGATATTAATGCAAGATCTCCACTTACAATCTTATAGCCGAGTATGGCATTATAGAAATTTTCTAAAGGCTCTGAAATTTTAATAAAGCCAGAATATATTAGGATACAACCAACCACAACTCTCATAATAGCCGAAACTAATTCTCTTCTGTTTTTAAAGTCCACCTTGTTTCTCCTTCTTGATCTCCTCTATCAACTCCATCACACCAACTGCCTTCCTTCCATTTACAAAAAATGTTGGAGTTGAATCCACCTTGAATTTATCACCACTTTCCATATCCTTTTTTACCAGATCTATTGCATCAGAACTTCCGAGACATTTTGCTATTCTCTTATCATCAATACCGAGTTCAGCGGCATAAGCTTTAAAAAGCTTTGAATAATCTTTTTTATCCCACCATTCAAGCCTTCTATTAAAAAGCATATCTGAAAATTCCCAAAACTTATTATACTCCTTACCCACACACTCACTCCAGACAGCAGCGTTGAATGAATAGGGATGAATTGATGTCAGAGGATAATGCTTAAAATTCACATTAAAATCATCACCAAAGTATTTTATAAGATTGCTGACATAGGTATTGGCAGCAGCACAAGCCGGGCATGCGAAATCAGTATATTCTATTATTACAATTTTCGCTTCGCTATTTCCCTTCTGTCTGTATGATGGTGTTTTTTCTGTATCATATAGAACTTCTTTTGGTTCCTCTGTTGTTATCAATATTATTACAGTTGCTGCAAGCAACAAAAAGAAACCAGCAATAATCTTTATTCCTGTAATCTTCTTCATATTAGATATTTTACATATTTTAATTAAATTGTTTAAGTTATTTTTTCAAATTGCTAAAATATAATTATAAAACACTGCCGTTGTATAGTCGTGTTTATAACACAGGAGGATATAATGAAAAAAGTACTGCTTATAGTAAGGGATGGATGGGGTATAGGAAAAAAGGATGATAAATACAATGCTGTTGCTGCAGCAAAAACTCCTAATATCAATTTTTATCTCAATAATTATCCAAACACAGTTCTTGATGCATCAGGAGAAGCTGTTGGACTTCCTCGGGGATATCAGGGTTCAAGCGAGGTTGGACATCTTAATATGGGCGCGGGTAGAATTGTTATCCAAGAACTCAAAAGAATAAGGGATATGATAGAGGATGGAAGCTTTTTTGAAACAGAGAATTTAAAAAGAGCACTTTTAAATGCAAGGTATAACAAAACCGCACTTCATCTTATGGGACTTGTTCAGGATGAGGGTGTTCATGCACACGAGGATCATATGTATGCAATCATAGAAAAGGCAATATCTATAGGAATAGGCAGGATCTATATTCACTTTTTTGCAGATGGCAGGGATACACCACCAAGAAGTGCTATGCAATACATCAAAATGCTCAACAATTTTATAAAGGATAAACCTCAGGTAAGTGTTGCGACTGTTATGGGAAGATACTATGCTATGGACAGGGGCGAGGACTGGGATTTAACTGATATGGCTTATGACGCAATAACGAGAGCCTGTGGTGAAAGATATGAAACAGCTGAGGCTGCAATAGATTATGCATATAAAAATCAAAAACAACCTAATGGTAAGGAAATGGTAGATGAGTATATAAAACCCTCAATAATAGGTGATTACACTGGTTTAAAGGATGGTGATAGTGTTATCCATTTTAACTTTAGACAGGATAGAGCAATACAACTTACAAAGGCATTTGTTGAGGATAACTATCCGGGAAAAAGATGGAAAAAATTTAATATAGCATACTGTGGGTTAACACAGTACTACGACAGCTTCAAGTTTTCAGCACTTCCACCAATGAGTGAGAGCGGAAATATGAACAATCTTTTAGGTGAGGTTATTTCAGATAACGGATACTCACAGCTAAGGATTGCAGAAACACAGAAATTCAAGCATGTGACATCCTTTTTTAATGGTAAAAGGATTGAACCTTATAAAAACGAGGAAAGGATTGAGATAAAGGGAAGATTTGATCCATCAAGCTTTGCAGAGCATCCTGAGATGGAAGCATACATTGTTACAGAAAGATGTGAAAAGGAGATAATCTCCGATAGGTATCAGTTCATACTTGTTAACTTTGCAAATGGGGACATGGTTGGACACACAGGAAACTTTGATTCTGTAAAGAAAGCAGTTGAGATTGTTGATGAATGCGTAGGAAGGTTAGTAAACTCTGCACTGAAAAAAGATTACATAATTATGATAACTGCTGATCACGGCAATAGCGAGGAGATGTGGAACTATGAAATAAATATGCCAAAAACATCTCATACCACAAATCCTGTTGAGTTTATAGTTGTTGGGAATGATGTTAAAAACATCAGATTAAGAGAAAAAGGAATACTGGCTGATATAGCACCAACTGTTCTTCACTGCCTTGAACTGAACCAGCCATCAGATATGACAGCAAAGGATCTCATTCTCTGATGGATAGGCTCATAAAGATAAAGGTAAAAGCAGGTTCTAAAAAAAATGAGATAAGGAAAATAAAGGATGATGAATATATAATAGAAACTAAAGCCGAGCGGGAGAATGGAAATGCTAACAAAAGTGTTTTAAATATTCTTTCCAAACATCTGAACATACCTGTGCAAAAATTTCATATAATAAAAGGCCACACAGCAACATCAAAAATAATAAAGATATTTGATTAGAAAATACCGATTAGATCTTCCCCTGATTTATGTTGCCTTTTTCCTTAGCTAACTCTGAGTATCTTTTTATTCCGTTCCTGCCAGCTGATTTTACAGAGTAAAGCGCCTCATCTGCCTTTAGCAGTAGATCATCCATATTCTTTGCATCCGTAGGATACGAGGCTATCCCCATACTTGTGGTAAGCTCAACGTTCTTGTCCTTTGTGAAATCAAAACCACTCAGGTCTATTTTTATCTTCTTTATCTCCTCAGAAAGTCTTTTTGCAAGGCCATATGCGTCATCATTAGAGCTCTGAGGCAGGAGTATAATTATCTCATCTCCCCCGTATCTGCATGGAAAATCTATCTTTCTAAGGGTTTTCATTATTGTCTGAGATATCTCTCTCAAAACCACATCACCGACCTGATGACCAAAGCTATCGTTTATCTCTTTAAAATAATCCACATCTATCCATATAATGGAAAGGTTTTGGTTAAATCTGCTTGCCCTGTAAAACTCCTCCTGAAATCTCTGGTTAAAATATCTTCTGAGTGGTAGCTTGGTCAACTCATCATACATTGACATCTCTTGGATTTTTTCAAAGAGTATTATGTTTTCCATAGCAAGAGCTACAAGTGATGAGAATGACTTTAAAAGGTCTATATAATGTGTTTTTATTTTAATTCTGCTTAACAGATTGTCCACCACCACAATTCCAACCTTTCTGTAATCAATCTTCAATGGGACATATACCATGTAATTCTTTACGACAATATCATCCTCACCAAGCATTATATCAACCAGTGTTGAGACCCCACTTTTCATAATTATTACATCGTGTGATATATCATTTATTCTATTTGTCCTGTCTATACTGTAAACCCCGCAGAGGCTGTTTCTTGACTCATCTATCTTATAAAGCCTTATTCTGTCAAAACTAAAAAAATTTTCAAGCCCCCTCATCATAAACTTGAATCCTTCTTTCTCCCTTATACTCTTAGCAAATATTTTTCCAAGTGAAGCTGATATGTTTAAATTTCTTGAATAAGTATCCTTTAAATTTTCAAAATCTAATTTGTAATAATCAGACATCCTCAGATCTATAATTTTTTTAACCCTTGTTATATCCCTCATAGAATACTTTTTGCCATCAAACCTTTCTATCCTGAATATGAATTGTTTCTCAGCATTATTCTCTATAACACTCTTATATATGTAAGGGATGTAGCTGAAAACACACTTACCCTTTTTTATATTTATGACTACCTCAGAAACAATTGAACTATATAGCTCTTTCTGATTCTTCAATGAAACGTACTCAGTATGCTCTGATACAATACCGAATCTGTACCTGAAGATTGCCTTTAAAATATTCAGATCATTTATGTGTTCAAAGACTGTGATGTTCTTAACGGATGTTTTATCCACTATATCATCAAGCAAAGCTTTAATAAAATTTATTTCGTTTAAGTTTGACATATCAGTATGAATATATTAAATACTCCGTAAAGCCTTTGACCTCAATAAGCCTGTCCTTTAAGACATCAGGATCATAGCTGTTATTAACTATTTGATTTGCTGTATCCATAAGGACATCATTAAGCATAATTTCAAAACTTGGGTATACAACAGCATTTGGTATCATAGAAAGCTTATCAAACAACTCGGAATAAAAGCTGTACTCTTTTTTAGAAAGATATTTTTCAGAATCAGAAACAAATGGTGAAAAAACATTAATAGCTTTGGCAAGTTCAGAAAGATTTTCTGGTGTGTAGAACCAGCTCATAAATTTTTTTATATCATCCATATCCTTTGCCCCAGAAAAACACATAAGATTAAAGCTTCTTCCAAGTTCATTCTGCCTCATTATATCAGGAAATCTTGTTACCTCCATATCATTTATATCCATTAAATCCCTTCTGAAGCTGAACGCCATAGAGCTCAGATTTCTTTTTATAAAATTGATATCAAAAAAGTTCTCCTCAAAGAGTGGAAGATATTTTTTGTTTGCTAATTCCATAAAATCTGCTATTGAGGAGAAGACCTCATCCTTGTGAAGATTAACTCCAGCATAGTCATCAGAAAAATATCCATTGGTTCTGTTCATAACAGATATAAGCACTTCATCTGAATTTATATAACCTGCTATATTTGTATTATCGAGAGGATAGTAATCTCTGTTCTTGTATCTCTTTCTAAGCTTATCACATATACATAAAAAATCATTCCATTTTAGATGCTCCATATCCTTTTGATCTACAATCTTTGAAAGCATATCCCGCTTGTAAAAGAGTGATATGATTTCAAAATATAATGGAATAGAAAAATACTTATTTGAGTTTTCATAACTCATTGTCTTTTTTAAAAATGGGTAGATTTTATTAGTAATATCATCGACAACAACATCCATAGGCAATGATAATCCGAGCTTGGTAACAAGTGATGTCCACTGGTGTGGTATTTCAATAATATCGGCAAGCCTTTGGTCAGGCTTTTCGAAAAAATCAAAAAAACTGCTCCAGAGATTTTCTCTGTTCTTTATCTCTATTTCAACCACTATTCCGCTTTCCCTTGAAAACTTTTCAGCAATATCCTTAAAAAACAAATATTTTTTATAGTTATAATCATTTAATATCCAGATTTTCATATCAAATCCAGCTGCCAATCTTAAGATCAGGATCAAGTTTTACACTGTTTTTAAATTTTCCCAACTCAAACCTTCTTAGCATACACGCCCCAATCATAGCAGCATTATCAGAAGTATACCTCTTATCAGGTAACGAGACCCTTATACCTATTTTATTAAATTTATCAAGCAATAATTCTCTCAATCTGCTATTGGCAGAAACCCCACCGCAAACAACAACATCATTGACCTTATATTTTATAGCAGCAAGCTCCAGTTTTTTTATAAGGCTCAAACATATTGCTTCTTCAAAAGCAGAGGCAATCTCAATCTTTTTCTTCTTGCTGATCTTTTTTAAATTTCTCACATAATATGCAACCTGAGTTTTTATACCGCTAAAAGAATAATCATATGAATCCATCACATCAGGCACAGTGAACTTTAACTCCGTTTTAACAGACTGACGTGAAAGTTTATCTATTATAGGGCCACCAGGATATCCTAATTTCATCACCTTTGCAACCTTATCAAAAGCCTCACCGCAAGCATCATCACGAGTTTCACCAATAAGCTTGTATCTTCCATATCCACTAACATACCAGAGCTCGCTGTGACCACCTGATGCTATAAGGCTTATGAGTGGAAATCTAAGCTTTTTTACAATTTTATCGTTATCTATTTCGGTGGAAAGAAGATGACCTTCAAGATGATTTATACCTATAAGCTTAGCGTTAAAATAATTTGATATGGTATGAGCAGCTATCTTTCCTATAAGCAGAGAACCCTTCAACCCTGGCCCCCTTGTAAAACCAACAGCAGATATGTCTTTTACCTTAGCATCACTGATAATTTTAGATATCTCCTCACTGTGCTTCCTGCTGGCTATCTCTGGCACTACCCCACCATATCTCGTATGAAATGGTATCTGAGAATATACAGTATGATACTTCAAATGATTATCAGAGAAGAGAGCTATGGAAGTTTCATCACAGCTCGTCTCAATTGCAACAAAGTTCATATATCAATTTACATTTTTAAGTATTTCTATAGCCTTATTTAAAACCTTATCCTCTATCTTTTTATCTTCTTTTTTTGATTTGTCATCAGGATAATATATCTCCTGCATACTGTTATAAATATTTAGCTCCTCATCCTTTGATATACTAACCTCAACATCAGGGGTTATTCCACCCTTACCTGTCTCAGGGTCCCTCTGTATTATAGTACCGGACGGGGTATAATACTTTGCTATGGTAAGCCTCACAGCAGACTTATCGCTCAATGGAATAACAGTCTGGACGCTTGCCTTGCCATAGGTATTTTCTCCAACTATTGTTGCCCTCTTATTATCCTTTAAAGCACCTGAAAAGATCTCACTTGCTGATGCTGAATATTTGTTTACAACAATAGCAACAGGTATTGACGGATAAGGTGCTTTTGCATCAGCCCTGTACTCATTATAATCCTTTGAGGTTCTTCCCTTGGTATAGACTATCATCTTATTGTTATCAAGAAACATCTTTGCCATATCAATGCTTGCAACAAGAAGTCCACCAGGATTATATCTTAAGTCTATCACAAGCTTTTTCATATCCTTTGAGCTCAACTCCTTCAATGCTTTCGAAAAATCATCAGCCACATGGGCATTGAAATCAATAACCCTTATGAGACCAATATTATCATCCATCATCTTATACTTTACCGACTCTACTTTAATGATAGCCCTTGTTAACTCTACATCAAAAGTATTCCAGTCATCACCCTTTTTCTCAGGTTCCCTTGCTATCGTAATTTTAACCTTTGTTCCGGGCTTTCCTCTCAGGCTATCCATTATCTCGTCACGAAGCATATTTTCTGTAGTCTTCCCCTCTATTTTTATTATTCTATCACCCGGATAAATCTTTGCCTTAAAAGCAGGTGTGTTTGGAATAGGGGTTATCACAATTGGAAATCCATCCTTCATCTCAAACTGGATTCCGACACCGCCAAACTCTCCCTCAGTCTCACTCATAAGCATATCATAAGCCTTAGGCGTAAGAAACTGAGAATACGGGTCAAGATTGCCCACCATACCGGCTATCCCTGAGTATATCAGATCTGTATCCTTTGCTTTATCATCATCAACATAATTATCCTTTACAATTTCAAACGCTTCAATAAATACCTTTATCTTTTGATATGTAGAATCCACAGCATAATCAACATACGGTATTGAAAAACCTATGCCAGCAACTATCAGAGAAACAAAAAATACCTTTTTTATTTTCATATACACTCCTGTTAACAACTTTTTTAAAATTTACAATAAAAATTCATTTTAAATAATCAACTGGATTCAATGCATCCTCGCCATTTCTTATCTCAAAATAAAGAACATTATCAATCTTTCCATCTATATTTCTAAGATCACTGCCTGTCCTGCCTATGACCGTAGTCTCATTAACAGCAACACCGTTTGAAACATATATGCTCTCCATAAATCCATATGTTGAATAGATGTTGTTCCCATGGTCAACGATAACAACATTGCCAAAACCTCGAAACTTTCCACTGTAGACAACCTTACCATTCATAACAGGCCTTACATCCGATACAACAGATGACTTTATTCTTATCCCATCATTTATAAGCCATGTTTTTAAGTCTTCAACATACTCTCTTCCAAATTTTTTTACGATCTCTCCCTTAACAGGCCATGGGAGTGAGTTTTTAGGTATAGGAATTTTCTCAGACATATTTTTTTTATATGGTGAGCTCTTCTCTATCTTTTTCATGAGATTGTTAAGTTCATTTGCACTCTTGTTCAGCTCATCTATCTCTGCCCTTAGTTTTGTCAAACGCTTGTTTGTTGATAGAAGTTCCTTCTGACTGAGCTTCAGCTGTTTCTGATTTTTTTTCAATTCATTTTCTGCCCGGCTTATAGCTTTAGAATACTTGTTTTTATTTTCTGATAGCTCCGTCAAGCTGTTTGAAAAAATCTTTGTTTTGTAATCAATTGCTTTGGCAAAGTTTGATTTTTCAATTATAATATTTCTCTTAATAATATCCATAACAATCTGATTTGTATCATAGAAATAAGAGTTCTGAAATCTTGAAAGATAAAGTGATGTCATATCACTGTTTATTTCCTTTAACAGTTCATTATAATCCTGTTTTAAAAGATCATATTTCAACTTGGTTTCCTTTATCTGTTCCTGAAGCTTGATAAGGGTATTGTTTAAAACCTTTTTCTTTTCATCAATATTTTTATTACTGGTCTTTATTTTATTTATATCTATCAATATCTTCTCATACTTCTCAACATAGTTTTCAAGCTCTTTATTCTTCTTTTCTATCTGAGCTTTTATATTATCAAGCTTGGTTTTATTCTCATTATACATCTTCTGAGGATAAAGCGAAACAGTCTGTAGAAGAAAGACAGTCATTAAAAAAATCAATTTTTTTTCCATTGATATAAAACCCATCCCATAACTCCACCAGATATCAAAGCAAAAAGGTGCCATACAACAGAAGGCCAGTACCACACAGCACTTATATACTTAATAGGATAAATTATCAGATAGACACACAGCATTGCAGTAAGGACGCCAAGTATTCCGTTTATAAACCATTTTAAAGATTCTTTAAGCGATGAGAAAAAATTATTAACGCCCACATGATAAATACCTGAAAAGAATATCACTACCATGGTTAGGAGAGACAGCCCTATTATAAGAAATAAAAACTTTGAGTAAAAGAGTGTATGCATTATAGCCACGAGTTCATCAGGCTTGTATCTTATATCCATAATTCCATCAAGCTTTGATATCTCTTCCACTATACCATCTATGTTTCCAAGTACAGTTTGTGTAGGAGATATCTCAACTATATCAGGCACTGGATTTACCGGCATTGATCTTATGGAAAGGGATAGCTCTTTGTCCTCAGAATCCAGTTTTTTTAGCATATCATCGCTTGTAAAGTAATCTACTTTACCCACACCTTTTATAACTGATAGGCTATCAATTATTTTAGTTTTATCAATATTTTTTTTCAAGGCAACAACTACCTTGAAATCATTGATGAGAAGCTCATTTATTTCCCTCGTCTGAAAATAAAAAAATATTATTGTTTCAATATATATCCCAAATATAAAAGTAGCTAAAAAAACTATTCTGTATCCTTTTTTATTTAATAAGCTCATAATATTCTTTAAAACTATATTTTACTAATTTTTAACAGTGATTATTTAGGGTTCACTGAAAAAAGCCTAACGATGGAGGTTTAGGACAAAAAAAGGTTAAGATTAAGATTGAGGTTAAGAAGAAAACGACAAATCCTCATCAAAACAGTGATCAGAAGTCAGAAATCAGATAAATAAGGAGTTCCTTCTGACATCTGCCTTCTGTTTCCTGTCATCTGTCTTCTGACATCTGTTTTCATCCCGACTTAATCTGTCTTCATCTCGATGATTAAATAACTAAACAACGAGATGACTAGATAACTAATCTGTCTGTTTACATCTTGATGATTATCTGTATAAATCTTGATTACATCTGTATTCATCCTGATGATTAAATAACCAGATAACTATATAACTTTTTTTCAGTGAACCCTATGAAATAAATCAAAATTTTCTTATGTAATGACAGTTATATCCGCCAGGGTTTTTTATAAGATATTTCTGATGATACTCTTCTGCAAGCCAGAATATTTTAAATGGAGCAATCTCTGTAACTATTTTTTTACCCCAGTTTTTATATGCTCTATCGACTGCTTTTAATGCATCCATCCTCTGCCTATCATCCATATAAAATATTACAGAACGATACTGCGAACCAATATCGTTCATCTGTCTCATATATGTTGTAGGATCATGGATTGAAAAAAAATAATCAAGAAGCTCAGAATAAGAAAGGATATCAACATTGAATCTGGCTCTCACAGATTCCACATGACCACTTCTGCCTGTTTTCACATCCTCATATTTTGGGTTTTCAAGCTCACCACTCAAGTATCCAACCTCTGTTTTCATAACACCACTTAACTCAGATAGTAAATATTCAAGACCCCAGAAACATCCACCAGCTAAAACTGAAACCTCTTCATTCATAAATTTTATATAACCTTTGAATAAAGTCTATATTTTTTATATACCTTACCCCCAAATTTTTCAATTGTTTTATTTATTTTAAAATTATCCTCAAGCGTCCATGAAAGCTCACCCCAATCCCAACCAAGCTTTTTGGCATTTTTTATTGCCTCTAATATCATCATAACCTCTATCCCCCTTCCCCTGTATTCTTTGTTAACACCGAGAGCAAGAAGCCTTCCTGATTTAATCTTAAAAAAATAATTATAAAGAAATGGCAATACATTAAACGGAGTTATCCTTCCAGTTAACTTTTTCAGCGCAATATTCATATCGCCAAGCATAAGACAGAATGCAACTGGCTTTTCACCATCCCTTGCAAAAAAAACATATTCTTTTTTTAATATGGGCTTTATCTCACGAGCCATCTGCTCTATCTCGCCATCAGTCATAGGCACAAAGCCCCAGTTGTTCTCCCATGCTTTGTTATAAACAGCCTTTACATCCTCAAATGCCTTTGATAAATTTTTTATATCCACAGTCTCTATTCTTATGCTTTTATTGCTTTTATTAATCCTCTCAACAACAGGAGCCAGCCTTCGAAATAGCTCCTTATCATAAACCCATTTAAATGCATAAAGATCCTTTTCTTTTACATATCCATTTCCTTCTATAAGTTCTATATAATACGGAGGATTATATGGCATCATAATAACATTAGGCTCATCAAAGTTCTCAACGAGAAGCCCAAAGCTATAGTTGCTTGATGGGTTTGCAGGTCCAACTATTTTGTTACATTTTTTCTCAACAGCCCACTTCTCAGCCGCAGCAAATAAAAGACTCGCAACCTCAGTATCATTTATACAATCAAAAAATCCAAAAAAAGCAGTGTTTTCCCTTTGAAACTCATTATATTTATGATTTAATATCCCGGCTATTCTTCCAACAATCTGATCATTTGAAATGGCTAAAAAAAGTTTTTTTTCTGCTGTTTCCCAGAATGGATGAGCATCTGAAAGCAAAAACTCAGCTGCACTCTTTAAATCGCCTATAAAATTAGGATTTTTTTTAAGCAACCGGTATTGGAAATCAACAAATTCCTTTATATCTGAGGTTTCTTTTATATACATTCATATTCTGCTTTTTGTTCCCATCGCTGCTCTGTAACACTTTTCAAAGACTTCAAGAGCTCTGTCAAGCTGCTCCCTTGTATGCGTTGCAGTAACCACAACCCTGAGCAGTGTTCTCTTTGGAGGAACTGCAGGGCTTATCACAGGGTTGGAAAACACGCCATTATCAAAAAGCATTCTCCATAATCTAAATGTCTTCTCGTTATCACCTATAAGTATAGGTATTATAGGCGTTTGAGTCGGTCCTATATTACAACCCATTTTCTTAAATCTTTCAAGAAGATACTTTGAGTTATCCCAAAGATTTTTTCTTCTTTCAGGCTCATTTTCTATTATATCTATAGCCTTTGATATGGACGCAACGCATCCTGGCGGTAGAGCAGCTGAAAATATCATTGATCTTGATATGTGCTGTATATAATCTATGACATCGCTATCGCCTACAACAAATCCACCTATGGTAGCAAAGCTCTTGGAACATGTTCCAACAACGAGATCAACCTCACCATTTTCAAGCCCAAAGTACTCTGATGTCCCACGCCCATCCTTACCTATAACACCTGTTGCATGGGCATCATCAACGATAACCCTCGCATTATATTTTTTTGCCACCTCAAGTATATCAGGCAATGGAGCGATATCCCCCTCCATAGAAAATACACCGTCCACCATAATAAGCTTTCCCTTTTTTTTATCAATTGACTTCAAAACCTTTTCAAGGTCCGCCATATCGTTGTGCTTAAAGCGTTTTATTTCAGCTCCACTCATTCTGCAACCATCTATTATACTTGCATGATCAAGCTTATCAACGATAACGACATCACCCTGCGTTGCAAGTGCAGAAACAACACCAACATTCATCTGATAGCCTGTTGCATATACCAGTGCCCTCTGCCTTCTTTTAAACTTAGCCAGCTTTTTTTCAAGTTCTTCATGCAGAACAGTGTTACCATTCAAAAACCTTGAGCCAGCAACCCCTGTTCCAAACCTGTCTATTGCCTTTTTTGCAGCATCCTTCATCCTCGGATCATTAGCAAGCCCTAAATAGTTGTTAGAGCCAAACATAATAAATCTTTTGCCACCAATAGTTACCTCAGGTGCCTGTTCCGTTTCAAGAGCCTTAAAATAAGGATATATCCCCTTTTCTTTAAGTTCTTTTACAGTATCAAATTCTCTTATCTTTTGAAATAAATCTTTATACATATCATTTTAATTATATTATTTATTTAAAATTTTTTCAATTATGTTTGTTGTGGAACGATCTTTTAAAAGACTTATTATAACAACTTTTTTAGCAAATTCCCTTCCAACAACATCAGCAGCCTTGTAATCACCACCCTTAACAAGGAAATCAGGTTTTATCACCTTTACAACATTGTAAGGGGTAAGCTCATTGAATACAATTATGTAATCAACATAGCTTATGGCTGAAAGCACCTCCACTCTATCTCGAAGGCTGTTTACTGGCCTTTTCTCCCCTTTAAGCTGTCTTATGGATGAATCAGAGTTTAAACCTACAATAACAACATCGCCTAGCTCTCTGCATTTCCTTAGTACCTTTATATGTCCACTATGAATTATATCGAAGCATCCATTTGTAAAGACTATCTTCTTACCACTTTTCCTTAAAGCCTCAACCTTTTTTTTAGCAGTGTTAAGTGTGATAAGCTTCATTTCTTCTCTTCTCTTTCTGCAAGTATCATAGGAATAAACTCCTCTAAATATTTTGTATAAAAATCTCCTCTCTGAAAGTTTATATCCCTTACTATTTCCCTGTGAAGACCTGCAGTACTTTTAACTCCCTTTATGATAAGTTCATCAAGCGCTCTCTTTGATCTTCTTATGGCCTCCTGCCTTGTAGGTGCCCATACTATTAGCTTTGCTATCATACTATCATAAAATGGTGGTATATTATAACCGGAATAGACGTGGGTATCTATTCTCACACCAAGCCCCTGTGGAAAAACTATTTCTTCAACAGTTCCTGGATTTGGCATAAAATTTTTTTCCCAATCCTCAGCATTTATTCTGTGCTCTATGGAATGGCCTCTGAAATCATCAACATAATCCTGAGATATATCCATAGATTCACCCTGAGCTATAAGGATCTGTTCCTTTACCAGATCAACACCACATACCGACTCCGTAACAGGATGCTCCACCTGAAGCCTTGTGTTAACCTCCATAAAATAAAAGTTTTTATCCTTATCCATAAGAAACTCTACCGTTCCGACTCCATGATAGTTTGCACTTTCTGCTAATTTTTTAACAACCGTATGAAGCTTTTTCCTTATATCGCTGTTGACATAAGGGGATGGAGTTTCTTCAACAAGCTTTTGATGCTTCCTCTGCAAACTGCAATCCCTTTCAGGAAATGTTATAATATTTCCATTGTAATCCCTTGCAAACTGTATCTCAATATGCCTCGGCTTTTCTATATATCTTTCAAAAAATATCTCATCGCTACCAAATGCCTCTTTAGCCTCCCTCTGTGCCATCTCAACCTCTTTCAATAAATTTTCAGGCTCAGTTACTATCCTCATACCCTTTCCACCACCACCGTTTGCTGCTTTTATCATAATAGGATACCCTATTTTTTTAGCAATACCTAAAAAATCCTTTTTTACGCTATCATCGCTACCGGGTGTTATTGGAACCCCTGATTTTTTTGCAAGATTTCTTGCAACAGATTTGTTACCAAGTAATCTTATGGAATCGGGATTAGGTCCAATAAAAACTATACCGTTTTTTGAACAAAGCTTTGAAAACTCTGAATTTTCCGAAAGAAATCCATAGCCGGGATGTATAGCATCAGCCCCTGTGGCCAACGCTGCTGATATAATGCTTTCCATAGATAAATAGCTCATCTTTGATGGTGAATCTCCAACACATATGGACTCATCAGCCATTGAAATATGAAGAGAGTTTTTATCAGCCTTTGAGTAAACTGCAATAGATTTTATTCCCATCTCCTTTAAAGTCCTTATAACCCTGACCGCTATTTCACCCCTGTTTGCTATCAACACCTTTTTAAATTCCTTTTTCACTATTCCTCCTTGATTTTCCTGATCTGAACTGTTTTTTCCCATAGATCTACCTCTCCTTGATAGCTTAAAATATCTCTATTATACATACCTGAAATAAAAGATCTTACCTGATACTTAGGACCAATTTTATGCTCACACTCAAATTTTAAATCAGCTCTAAGATTATTATTTCTAGATATTATCTTTTTAAGTCTCTGTTCCAAAAAATCTTCAAATCTTATTCCATTAAAATTATAGTTCTTAACAAATTTAACTGCATCATCACAGGCAAGCCCCTCGATAATCCTCATCCTGTCATCTGCCTCCTTCTTGCTTATATTATCCTTACACACTGAACTGGCAGATGAAAGATCGCTTATAGCCATATCATAGTCTTTTAAAGAGACATAAGCATCAGATCTCGCCAAGAACACACTGCACTTGCTCTCTGACTGTATGCCTGATGCTGATATAAGTGAATCATACACCTTGATTGACTCATCAGTCTTTCCAAGAAACCTGAGGCTGTCTGCATAATTAAACTTGTTCCAGAACAACTCCTCCTCAGTATAATATTTTACAGGGTGTATAGCGGAAAGATCCAGCACCTTTTTACAATCCTCAGCAGATTTATCATAAAGCCTCATAAAATACTCACTCCAGCAAAGATATCCTGATGCCCTCGGATCAAGAGGATCTATAAGATAAAGCTTTTGAGAAAAAAAGAGCGCTGTTGAAAAATCCCTCTGCGAGAATGCATCATCAATCTGCTCAAAAAGATTCCAGACATAAGGCCTTCTCCACACACCATACTCCTTGATAAAGTTGAGATAATCATCCTTCCAGTCTTCATTCCCCTCCTTCAATTTATATGTGATTATACTTTGATTCTCATCAAAATAATATATTTTTATATCCTTAAAATCCCATTTTCCAATCTTTGAGTAGTAATCATTGCTTGTTTTTAAATAATCTTTAAGAGTTATCAAAGACTTGGAATTGCTTGAAAGATAATCATACGCTCTGGTATAATCCTCATTTTTTAATGCTGTTAAATATTTTTTTGTAGTAAAAATCAATTTATATTTAGAAAAACCATTGTTTATAAATAAAAGGTGAAAAATCAAAAGACAAATAACAACCACGGATGAAATAATTATATAAATTTTCTTTTTGCTCTTTTTTTGAGGAGCATAATTTGTATTAATTCGCTCGGATGGAGTATCATCAGATGATGATTTATTGGTATCAACAGCATCCTTCAATTTTTTTTCATCTATCAAGGAAGCTTGGGCTGATGGGTTTTGGATTTCTTCTTTATTTAACTTAACCCTATATGAATCCTCCCTGTTTGAAACAGTTTCTCCTATTGACTCGAACTCAAGATTTCTCTCTTTAATTTTTGATGAATCATTTTTTGTTTTTTCAGAAACTCTATCTGAAACCTCAATCTTTTTTTCTGGTGTAAGGGCTAAGAGTGAACCGCAACTATCACAATACATCTTCTCAACTGAGTTTTCATAGCCACAGCTTCCGCATACCTTTACAATTTCACCACCACATTTAAAACAAACATCAGTTATTACATTTGGTTCATAACCACATTTTTTACATCTTATTCTGCTTGGTTTTATATCACTCATAATTAAAACAGTTAACAAAAGAAAGGAATCAGAAGTCAGCTTATCCGACAGAGCCTTATTACCAAAAGACAGAATTTAAAGTGACTACTCATTACCTCTTTCCTTGATGCCTTTTACCTTAATTCATATTATCTTGCTTTTCATCCCTCTTCGTTCTATTACTCTATTATAAAAAGCAACTGAGCATACTCAACTACAGATCCATCATCAACTGAGATAACCTTTATCTTCCCAGATACAGGCGAGGTGACCTCAACATCCTTGTTTAGAACTCTAACATAACCCAACACATCACCCTTTTTTACAGCCGAACCCTCTTTTATAACAACAGACTTACCTTTCTTAGAAAAGTTAAAAATCCCAACACCGGGAGAATTAACACTTATCAGATTAGAACTTATCTTAACCCCACCACTGTTCTCACCAGCCTTTACAAAATTAAACTTAAAATCACCCTTTTTAAAACCCAATTCAATCAGATCTGACTCATTAAACCATTTATTTATATCATTGATCTCATTTAATCTCATACTACCTCCAGTGCAAATTTTATCAAAAAAATAAAATTTTAGTAATTAAGAATCAGCGATCAGAGGATAGAAAACAAATCTCAGAAGGCAGAATTTAAGGAAAATTCCTTATTCGTCTGCTCTCTGTCCCTACCTGCGACGAAGCGGCTTCGCCATACTGGCTCTGCTTTCTGATTCCTGATCTCCGACTCCCATTTCCATTAAACAACCAGATAACCAGTTTTGCTGACCCTGCCTACGATAAACATATCAGCAAAACGACTATGGCTATTCGCCACTTTGCTGATATATCTTCGGCAGGCAGGCACTGATCACTGACCACTGACCACTGACAACTCTTTAGAGCCCTGCCTTTTCCGGCTTAAACGGCTTATAAAGAAGCTTATTAACATCAACCACCGTAATTTTTTCGCTGTGCTTTGATGATTGCCAGTCAACAAATATTATCTTGGAATCATCTCGAGCAAACTCTATTATAACCTGCCTGCAAGCCCCACATGGTGATACAGATCTGGCAACAACACAAACATCTCTTATTCCCTTTTCACCGCTTGAAATAGCCTTAAATATTGCAACCCTTTCAGCACATATAGATAGTCCAAATGATGCATTTTCAATGTTTGTCCCTGTATAAATCTTACCGCTCAAACCCACAACGCTTGCTCCAACTGGATATTTAGAATACGGTGAATAAGAATGCTTCTGAGCAAGCTTTGCAAGCTTTATCATCTTATTCATTAATATTTTATCCATAAAATCAGAGCTACCCTATGATAAGCTTGAGTTTAGCAATCTGTTCTTTTGATATATGATTTTTTGCCGTTACAAGTGAACCATTCATAATGGTCTCGCAGGAACACTGAGGCTTTACCTTCGAAAACTTAGGGATCACAATCACAAGAAGCTTTTTTATGTTTTGAATATTTTTGTTAAGAGTTTCTATAACCTTGCTCTGTGAAACCTCATCCTCTTCCTTCCAGCAGTCATAATCTGTTACCAAAGATACAGGAACATAATGAAGCCCAGCTTCTTTTGCAACCTTGCACTCAGTTGCAACTGTCATACCTATTACTGAATATCCTTGTCTTTGGTGATACTTGCTCTCAGCCTTTGTAGAAAACTGAGGTCCTTCCATACAAACATAGACCCCGCCCATATGAGATTTTATTCCTAATTTTTTAGAATGTTCATACATAACCTTTGAATAATCCATACAGAATGGATGAGACATAGTTATATGTGCAACAACTCCATTGCCAAAAAATGTTGATTTTCTGAGCTTTGATTCATCAACAAATTGATCAGGAAAAACAAAATGGGATGGAGCTAACTCTTGTTTTAAAGATCCAACAGCACTGACAGATATAACTACCTTAACCCCTAAGGATTTTAATGCCCACATATTTGCTTGGTGGGGAATATCAGTTGGAAGTATGCTGTGTTTTCTGCCATGCCTCGGGACAAAGATAACGGGTGTGCCAGAAATTTTTCCATACACAAGTTTATCAGATGTTTTTCCAAATGGTGTTTTTACACTTATTTCCTTTTTATCCTTTATTTCCTCTATATCATATAAACCACTACCACCTATCACTCCAACTGACGCACTTAATTTCATAAAACCTCCATTAAGAGAGATGTCAGAAGACAGAGGTCAGAAGTCAGAATTTAAGGAAATTCCTTATTTGTCTGCCTTCTGCTTTCTGTCGTCTGTCTCCTTACCACTATTTTTTACCTAAATAAATATTTTATAAAATAATAAGCTCTAAATACACACTAAAAATATAAAGAATATATTTCAGCTGTATTTGAGCTTTAGTGGTCACTGAAAAAATCTAACGGTGTAGGGTTCATAAATGAAGGACTGCCAGATAACCAAATAACTAAACAACTAATCTGTCCGTCTTTATCTGATGCCTTATCCGTTTACATCAGCGTATTTAATCTGTCTTCATCTCGATGATTAAACAACCAGATAACTAAATAACTTTTTCAGTGATCCCTATTTATTAAGTCCATCAAGGGTTTTTAAAAAAACCTTAGCATCACTCATCACATTTGATATATAACAGTATTCATTAGGCTGATGAGCTGTTTCGTTTAATTTTGAGTAAACAACAGTTGGGAGTTTTAACCTTCTAAAAAAGGCCGCAACAGTTCCTCCGCCTATTCCATAAACCCTTGGTTTAACACCAAGAACTTCTTTTATTGACTTCTTCAAACTTAAAACTATCTCACTCTCAGGATCGGTCTTGGGAGCAGCTTGTGATTTCTGGAGATACTCAAAGCTTATCTTTACTCCATATTTTTTTTCCACATCATCAGCCAGAGCCTTGAGTTCCTTTTCCACATCATCTAAGTTATACTCAGGCATAACTCTCATATCCATATAAAACACATCATCTCCAGGGATTGTATTAACATTGGGAACATTAGGATCTTTTTTTGTTGGCTCAAATGTTGAGAAAGGAGTATCATAAAGTTTATCCCTGTGATTAAAAATTCTGTAAAGCTTCTTTGTATTATATACAAGTTCACTTGCAGCCTTAAAAGCATTTATTCCTAAATTCGGTCTTGATGCGTGACACTGTTTCCCAACAGTTTTAATCTTCATCCATAGTATTGATTTCTCAGCTATTTCTATCATTGACCCATCCTCAACACCACTGTCCGGCACAAAAAACATATCATTTTTAGAAAATATATCCTGCCTTTTCTCTGCTAAATAATCAGCACCAAATCCACTCCCAGTTTCCTCATCAGCACAAAATAGCAATCCTATATTAAAATTAAGTCTTATATTGTTATCCATAAGTGCCTTTACAACAAGAAGTGATGAAACTATAGCCTGCTGATTATCCTCCACTCCTCTTCCTATGAGTTTATCACCATCAACAATAACTTCATAAGGATTACTCTTCCAAAGACTCATCTCTCCAGGTGGAACAATATCTAAGTGTGACATAAACCATATAGTTCTATCAGTTTTTTCTCCATTATAAATAGCAATGATGTTAGGTCTTATCTGCATCTTTGCTTTTTCATCCTTTGAATTTATCCACTCAATTTTATCAAACTTATATTTTTTTAACTCCTCGCTGAGCCACAATGCTTTATCATACTCCCCCTCACCACCGCTTGAAGGGGAAATAGCAGGTCGCTTTGTAAGCTCTTTCTGAAGATAAATGATATAATCCCTTGTGTTTGATATATCATTAATTACTTTTTCATCTATTTTCATAAAACCTCCATTAAAACAGAGGACAGAAGTCAGAGGTCGGAGGTCAGAAGTCAGATAGCAGAAGTCAGAATTTAAAGGAATTCTTTATTTATCTGCTTTCTGACATCTGTCTTCTGTTTTCTGTCCCTGCCTACGCCGAAACGGCTTCGGCAGGCAGGCTTTCTCTTCTAACTCCTGTTTCCATTAAACAACCAAATAACTAAATAACTAATTTATTTGAGACTATCTTTGATATCTTTCTAACTATTTCATCATTACAAATATTTATCTCCTTATCAGATTCTATAATAATTCTATCCTTTTTGGAAGAGTTCAGAGCATTGTACAAATCATTTATTTCCTTTTCTTTTTTAGTATATACAAATAATAGCAATGACTTAGTCCTTTCTGCAATATTTTTCAGATCAATGGTGTTAATAGGTTTTATATACTTCCTTAATATAAAATCAGGAACAAAGTGCATCTTTAGTTTTGATTTGATATAAACCTTTATGAAACCAGCATAGTCAAGACATGGTGATTTTAATATAACTGCGTCCGGTAAGATATCTGACCTGTTTGCAAAAAGGAGTGATGCAAATGACGCCTCACCGAGAGAATAAAGGATAATATTTTTAGACTCATCCGCTCTGAAACTCTTAAGAAAATCCATAACAGCTGAAATATCCTTCCACTCATATAAACCGTAATAAAAACTTCCACCCTTGCTCTCACCAGAAGCTCTGAAATCAAAATAAAAGACATTGAAATGGTTGGCTAAAAAATATGTTTCTTTTAAAGCATCAGATTTATTTCCTTTAGGGTTCGGACATACTACAACTGTTGTATCACTTTCACCATCAATTTTAGGAACAAACCAGCCAGCTAAATCAAGTCCGTCTGATGATCTAAAAAAAACTGGTTCATAAACTATTTTAAAATCCTCAGGGGTCGTTGAAACTCCCTTAACACCAGATGAAAAAAACTGTTTAATCTTTGAATTAATATTCCTATAATAAAAGAATACCACTATAGCAATAATTATAAGAATATATATAAGAATCATATCTTCCTCCAATCTATGCTGCCAATTTTTTTTATTGCTATGTCAAGGATATCATCATCTTCTGTAGTTGAAATTCTTACATATCCTTTGCCATATTTTCCAAAACCATCACCCGGGGCAAGTAAAACCCCTGTTTCATTCAAAATAAAATCACATATTTCAACAGATTCTCTTTTAATAGGTGGCTTTGCCCACAAAAAGCAGCTTCCCGAAGGCCTCTTGAACTTCCAACCACTTTTTTCTAATACATCAGAAAATTTTGATGCCCTTGAGTTAAATTTTTTTCTTATCTCAGGGACTATATCCTCGTGATTATCAAGTGCAAAAGCGCAGGCGTTTTGGATAGCATTGAACTGCCCTGAATCCATATTTTCCTTTACAGTATTAAGTCCACAAACAACATCCTTATTTCCACATATCCAGCCTATTCTCCACCCAGCCATAGAATATGTTTTTGAAACGGAATAAAATTCCACAGCCGTGTCCATTGCACCGGGTATTTCAAATATTGAATGGGTTGGTTTGTCAAAATAGATCTCAGAATATGCCGAGTCAAGAGCTATAAATATATCATTTTTTTTAGCCCATTTCACAAGCTCTTTCATATAAGACTTATCCATAACAGCACCTGTCGGGTTGTTGGGATAGTTCAGAAAAAAAAGTTTTGTTTTATCAAGAACTTTTTTAGGTATTCTTCCTAAATCTGGCAAAAAATTATTTTTTTCAAGGAGTGGGACACTGTATATCCTTCCCCCAACCATCCAGACACCTGTCTGATATGTAGGATATGTTGGGTCACATATCAGGCAGTAATCTCCCCTGTTCATCAGCACAAGAGGAAGATGTGCTATACCCTCCTTTGAACCTATTAGCACTGATATGTTATCATTGTAATCGAGCAAAATTCCATGCCTTCTTTTATGCCAATTTGAAATTGATTTTCTTAGCTGTTCATTTCCTTTTGTGTTTGGATACCTGTGATTTTTAGGATTTTTTGTCTCAGCCACTGCTACATCAACTATTCTCCTATCAGTTGGTATATCAGGGTCTCCTATTGCTAAATTGATGACATTCATACCATTCTTTCTGCACATTGCAGCTTTTCTGTAAAGCTCCTCAAAAAGATATGGTTTGAAGAGTTTCATAAAATTTGAAAGTTTTGCCATATTACCTCATAATAAAATCAGTTATCAAAATACAGTGGTCAGAAAATAGAACTTGCCTGCCGAAGCCGCTTCGGCGCAGGCAGGGATAGATGACAGAAAGCAGAATTTAAAAGAATACTTTATTTATCTGACCTCTGTTTTCTGACTTCTGTCTTCTGCTTTTTTAGTATTTAAAACATATCATCAAAGTTATAAAGCCCTGCTTGTTTTTTGCACAGCCATATAAACGCAGTAACTGCACCAGATGCAAATATCTCCCTTCTGTATGCTACATGTTGAAGAGTTATCTTTTCACCATCCATAGCAAAGTCTAACTGATGCTCACCAGTTATATCACCTATTCTTGAACTTGTAATCAATACCTTTTTCCCATTTTTTTCCATTATACCTTTAAATCTTAGAGCTGTTCCGCTCGGGATGTCCTTTTTAGCCTTGTGATGTGTTTCATGTATGTGGATATCACAGTCAAGCTTTTTGGAAAGAATGTCTGCAATATGAAAACATATATTAACACCTATGCTCATATTAGGTGAATAAAAAACAGGTATTTTTTGAGATGCTAACTCTATTTTTTTAAAATCATTTTCACTTATTCCTGTTGTTCCTATAAGGATAGGTCTATTTATTTTAAGAGCAAATTCTATGATTTGAAGTGTTCCAGAGGGGGATGAAAAATCTATTATCCCGTCAATATTTTTATCCTCAAGTTCACTCAGGTTGTATGACTCATCTGTTTTTTCTCTATCAACCACAAAAAAATTTATATCACCGTGCTTTTTCTTACACAGCTCTATAATCGTTCTGCCCATCTTTCCCTGTCCACCATTTAAAACTATATTCATAAAACCTCAAAAATATAACATAAATAATAATTAAACTTATAATGTTTCATTTTTTTTGATCTTCTCTAATTTTTTCCATTTTTATCTTTTAATTCTATTTTATTAAGTTTACTATTTTTTCACACTCAAAAGTTTTTTACCAGATAACTAATTGGTGTTTTTATAATACTCGCTTGTAATCTTTGCAATATTTGATATAAAATTTTTCCCACTTCTATAAGTTGGGACATTATCAATTAAAACTGCAAGTATATAATCTCCGTTCGGTGAAAAGACTATACCAACATCACTACAACTTTTTCTTAAAAGCCCTGTTTTATGACCAACCTCCCATGATAGGGGGATACCCTTTCTCAGCCTTGACGAACTCTTGTTCCTTTTAAGTATATCCATCATCATCTCACTCATACTTTTTGAAACCATCTCTTTCCTGTATATCTTTTCTAAGAGATAGGCCATCTCCCTTGGGGTTGTATAGTTCTCTCTGCCAACCCTTCCAGATGTCAAAGACATTCCCTCAGGTGTTATGTTTGTATAGGCAAGACCCATCTGCCTGAACGAGCTCTCAAAATATTCTATCCCAAAGTGATCTATTAAAAGCTTGGTTGCTGTATTATCGCTTTCTGTTATCATCCTGTATATAACCTCTAAAAGGCTAAGCTTCGTCCCATTCTTTGCCCACATCAAAGAACCACCGGCAACTCTATTTTTATCCCTTATTTCAAGCTTATCGTCAAAAGAAATTTCTTTCTTTTCAACCTTATTCATAACAGCAATCATTATTGGAAACTTTATAAGGCTTGCAGAGCGAAACAACCTATCAGAATTGTACTCCCACACCCTGTTTGTCCTTAGATCCTTGACATATATCCCAACATCAGCCTTATAACTATCGGACAAACTCTTTAACCTTTCAGTAAGAGCAACCCACATTCCACTGTCCATTTTTATCTCAATGTTGGCTTCCTTCTTTTCTTCAAGATTAACAACTTTTGATATTTGTTTATCAACATTAGCAAAGACCATATCGTAGGTAAAATAAGCTAAGACCAGCAATAAAAATAAATAGACATAAACATATTTTTTTTTGCTGTTCCTTCGCATTTTATTGTGTTTTACCTTACACTGTTAAAGAATGCAAACCTTATTTTTTTAAATTAATATCAAGCTTATCACCATCCGAGTAATCAATAATTATGCATGACCCATCCTTTACCTTGTTCATAAGCATAAACTCAGAAAGTGGATCCTCAATATATTTCTGTATTGTTCTCAAAAGAGGTCTTGCGCCATAGTTTGGATCAAACCCTTTTTTGGAAACGAAATCTCTTGCCTTATCTGTAAGCTCAAGGATTATATTCCTATCAGCAACCTTTTTTTGAACTTTTGCAAAATTGATATCAAGTATCCTGTATATATCATCCTGAGTAAGAGGTCTAAATACTACTATCTCATCAATTCTGTTTACAAACTCAGGATTGAATACTCTTTTCACCTCATCCATCACTGTATCTTTCATCTCTTTGTAATCCCTTTCCTTATCCTCTGTTGCAACAAATCCTAAGGTTTTTCCTTTTGAAATAAGCCTTGCACCAATGTTGGATGTCATAATCAGTATTGTATTTTTAAAGCTTACTTTGTGTCCCAAGCTGTCTGTTAAAATTCCATCATCCATAACCTGCAACAATATGTTATAAACATCAGGGTGAGCTTTTTCCATTTCATCAAGGACCACAACAGAGTACGGTTTTCTTCTAACTGCTTCTGTAAGCTTTCCACCCTCCTCATAGCCAACATATCCAGGAGGTGCACCTATAAGCCTTGAAACAGCAAATTTTTCCATATACTCAGACATGTCTATCCTTATCATAGCATCTTCATTACCAAACAGATACTCAGCCACTGCCCTTGCAAGCTCGGTTTTACCAACACCTGTCGGGCCAAGAAACAAAAAATTGCCTATTGGCTTTTTAGGATCCTTCATACCTGTTCTTGATCGCTTTATAGACCTTGAAATAATTTTTACAGCCTCATCCTGACCAATAATTCTTTTGTGTATTTCCTCTTCCATATGGAGCAGTTTATCAGCCTCAGACTGTGTCATCCTTGTTACAGGGATCCCTGTCCATTTTGATGCAATAATAGCAATATCTTCTTCGCTAACAACAGGCCTTTTTTTCTCTCTTTCCTCCCTCCATTTTCTTTTCATCTCCTCAAAATCCTTCTTCAGCTGTTTTCTTTTCTCAACCAGTTCGGCCTTTTTTTCAACATCATTTGACTCATCAGCCTCTTTCTCTTTTTTTATTAATTCCTCTATTTCTTTCTCTTTTTCTTTAAACTCAGGTGGATAAACTGACATCTTAAGCCTTGCACTTGACCCAGCCTCATCCATAAGATCTATAGCCTTATCAGGAAGGGCTCTGTCTGTGATATATCTGTCTGAAAGCACAACAGCAGACTCTATAGCCTTATCATCATATATACACATATGATGAGACTCGTACTTTTCCTTGAGCCCTTTGAGTATGGTTATTGTTTCCTCAACACTTGGAGGCTCAACAACCACAGGCTGGAACCTTCTTTCAAGAGCAGGGTCATGCTCTATATGCTTTCTGTATTCATCAAATGTTGTGGCTCCTATACACTGCAGCTCGCCACGTGCAAGGGCTGGTTTTAAAATATTTGCAGCATCTATGGCACCCTCAGCAGCACCTGCACCTATAACAGTATGAAGTTCATCAATAAAAATAATTATTGAATTCTTCGCTTTTCTTATTTCATCTATTATTGTCTTAAGCCTCTGCTCAAACTCGCCGCGATACTTTGTACCTGCAACTATTGAAGCAAGATCAAGACTTACAAGTCTTTTACCACTTAGGGTTTCAGGAATATCACCACTCACAATTCGCTGGGCAAGTCCCTCAACTATTGCGGTTTTACCAACACCTGGCTCACCAACAAGCACAGGATTGTTTTTTGTCCTTCTTCCTAAAACCTGTATCACTCTGTCCATCTCAGATGTTCTTCCTATAACAGGATCTAACTGATCATTCTTAGCTAGTTCGGTTAGATCCCTTCCAAACTCATCAAGCGTTTGAGTCTTAACCCTCATAGGTTTATATGAATGCTTATAGCTCTCTCTGTACTGACGCTGAGGTTTTTCATCAGTACTTTCCTCATCAAAACTTTCCTCACCCTCCTCATCCTCTTTCTTAATATTTCCCTGCGTCTCTCCCAAAAGTTTTAATATCTCCTGCCTTAGGTTCTGATACTTAACACCCATATGTCCCAGTATTCTTGCGCCAATTCCTTCCTCATCCTTAACAAGAGCAAGTATTATATGTTCACTACCTATATAATTATGACCAAGTCTCTGAGCCTCCTCAACAGCATACTCAATTATTTTTTTTGCCTGACTGCTTAAAGGAATCTCACCAAGAAGCATCATAGACTGACCAACTCCTATCGCATCCTCTATCTCTATCCTTAATTTTTTTAAATCAACGCTCAGGTTTTTAAGTGCAACAGCAGCTATGGAATCCTCAACATCAGTTATTGCAAGCAATATGTGCTCACTGCCAAGATACTCATGGTTAAGCCTCTTTGCATGCTCTTGAGCTATCATAAATATTCTCTGAAAATGTGGACTAAATCTTCCCTGCATAATTCCTCCTATAAACAGTTATCAGAAGACAGAAAACAGAGGTCAGAAAACAGAAATCAGAAGACAGACAAATAAGGAATTTCCTTAAATTCTGTATTCTGTCCTCTGAGTTCTGACTTCCGACATCTGACTTCTGATCTCTGTTATACTACTTTTTTTACATTAACCTTAAATCCGTCAATAGAAATAATCTCAACCAGAGAGCCTTCATCAATATCTCCATCCAAACTCTCTGCATCCCACCACTCACCATCCACAATCACTTTTCCATTTGGTGAAAGTTTTGTTTTTGTCATAACTTTTTTGCCAATCATAGCCTCTTTTCCTGTTTCCACCTTTCTCATATGTGCCTTTACAACAATATACGCCAGAACAAAAACAATTATTATAATTCCTATAAGGTTTGTTGTTAAAAATCCCATATCAACTCCTATGCCACTGACATCAGGTGTTCCTTTGAACAACATCGTTGCACCCAGTACCACAGAGGCAACCCCGGCAAATGTCAAAAGTCCATAACTCATAAACTTAATCTCAGCAATAAAGAATACAAAACCGAGCAGTATGAGCAAAACTCCGGCAAAATTTGCAGTTAATGTTTGAAATGAATAAAGCCCTATCACAAGCGAAACAGCTCCAACAACTCCAGGCAGTATTAAACCTGGGTTATAAAGCTCAATAAAAATACCTATTGCACCCACACTCATAAGCAGCATCGCTATGTTTGGATCGGTTATCGTGGATAAAAATTTCTGCCTCTTTGTCTGATCAAAGTATATTATTTTATCGATCTTATCACTCCTAAAAACACCAAAATTATCCAACCTAAACCCATTCAGCTGACTGAGGAGATCATTCAGATCCTTTGCAACAAACTCTATAACATTGCGATCAAGTGCTTCCTTAGCGGTTATGGAATCGCTCTTTGTAACAGCATTCACTGCCCAGTCAACATTCCTGTTCTTGTGTTGACATATTGATCTTATATAAGCCTTTGCATCATTTAATACCTTTTCTTCCATAGTTGAACTTTCTTTTTTATCCTTATTCTTATCCTTCTGAGGATCAAGGTCTATTCCACCACCGAGCATAACAGGATGCGCTGCTCCAATGTTTGTGGATGGACTCATTGCTGCAATATTTGATGCCATGGTTATAAAAACACCGGCTGAAGCTGCTCTTGCACCATCAGGATAGACATAAACCACCACAGGTTTTTTAGAGGCTAACATCTTTTTTATTATTTCCCTCATTGATGCATCAAGCCCACCTGGGGTATCAAGCTGCAGAACCATAAGATCAAAATCTTCACTATTAAGTTTGTCCACTGCAGAACCGATGTACTCTGCAGCAACCGGTATTATAACCCCGGAATACGTTGCTACAAGAACATTCTTGATATTATAATCCTTTGTCTCCTTTGACTTTAAATATGATGTATCAATCGAAAAAGAAGTCAGGTTAGAGACAAGAAATAAAAACAAAGCAACAAAAACTTTTTTCATCATAAATCCTCACAGATATTTATCACACCTTCAACTTAACATTGAGGCATTATCTACTTTAAATTATACATTTTTTTGACAGTTACCTGATTTTATTTTTATATCAGGTTGTATTTTTTTAAATTGTATATTGAATTCTATTAAAACAGATTTCCGAGAGTGAAGTATATATCAGAAAGCTGTTCGCCAGTCTTATGGTTGAAACCATATCCCCAGTCAAGTCTTATAGGAAATGCCGGAGTTGTAAATCTTATTCCAAACCCTGCTCCAGTTTTTAGATAGTTAGTCTCAGAACCTATCTTTGTTGTTATATCATCAAACCTGTTCCAGCTATTTCCAATATCAAAGAAAAATGCCCACTGGACTATGGTTCGCTTCTTTTCTCGTGCAAGCGGAAATTTAAACTCAAAATTTGTTACTGAATAAATTTTCCCACCATCATCAGGACCTATCTGACCGGTATTTTCATATCCCCTTATGCTATCAGCCCCACCTAAAAAATATTTTTCATAGACAGGGACCGATTTTGTAGAACCAAACCGTGATACAAAACCGAATCTTGAAGCAAATGAGAAAACAAACGGCCAGTCACCGAGCGAAAACAATTTTTTATTATATGAGTAGGAGATGTTTGGTTTGTAAAGATCCATATCCCCACCAAGAAGTCCTCCATATAATTCGACTCCAAGACTTAGCTTTGTTCCTCTCGTTGGATCCCATATATAGTCCCTCGTATCCCTTGTAAAATCTATTGATATAGATGACTGAACACTCGTTCCCTCAGCTATTCTATCTTTGTATATATCATCCACATCAGTAATTTTTACTCTCTCATAGGTATATTTAAAACTCAGAGCATATTTATCATCCTCAAACCTTGGTCCTACAAGAACACTACCACCAGTTTTCTTTTCAGTATATGCTGATGATGTTGTAGAATATGAGTTGTATGTTCTGTTATTGAAAAGACTCAAACCAAGCGATGTTGGTTTATCCATAAACCACGGATCAGTCCATGACACAGAATAATCATTAACCTTTTTACCAAAGTTCCATGAAAGTGATAGTCTCTGAGCAAGTCCAAAGAGATTCATATGAGATATTGAAAGCATTCCAACAAGGCCATCGCGTGATGACAATCCTGCACCTGCTGTAAGCATACCAGGCTTGCCCTCAGTTACATCAAAAACTATATCCACAGTGTCAGGCGAGTTTGTTGGATTTATCATCGGCTCAACATTATCTATAAAACCTAAATTAAAGATCTTTTCCTGGCTTCTTCTTATCTTGGACATTGAAAAAACATCTCCTTCCTTCTGAACTATCTCTCTTTTAAAGACCTTTGTTTTTGTTGATTTATTGCCCTCCACGTCAATATATCTCACATATATTGGATAGTTTTCCTCAATTATAAAATCAATATTAGCAACATTGTTTTCATAAACGGCATATGTTGAAATTGCAACCCTCAAATATCCCTTATCAGCATACTTCTCCTGAATATTTGATATAGTTGTTAAAAGCTTTTCCTCGTCATACATAACTCCCTTTTTGTAATCAACAAGCTGAGAAAGCTCCTCTGATGTGTAAAGGCTATTGCCTGAGAATATTGCATCACCAAACTTATATCTGTTTCCCTCATCAATATCTATTTTAACATCCATATATTTATTTTCCACAAAAGTCATCGTGGCATTGAGTACTTTAAAGTTCATAAAACCATTGTTTTTATAAAAACTCTCAACAGCCTTGATATCATTGTTCCAGTCGGTCTCAGAGTATGTTTTTTTAGGCCTATTTTTCATAAGCTTTATTATCTTTTTTTCTTTGAATGATTTAATTCCACTTATTGAAACATTTCTTATGGTTACCTTCTCTCCCTCATTTATTTTTATATCTATAACAACTTTGCTTGTTGGGGTATCTATATCAACAGAATAGTCAATTTTTGCGGTTATAAAACCCTTCTCCTTGTACTTATCATATATTTTTTTTATATCATCCCTGATTTTAAGCTCATCATAAAAATCATCCTCACTCAAACTCATCTCAGACTTAATGCTTGATTTTGATATTTTTTTTGAGCCGATGATGTTTATTTTTTCTATGTATGGTTTTTCCTGAATGGTATATACAACCTTCACTGGATTTGTATCTCCTAAAAGGTCATAATTTTTTTTATTTATTGATTTATCCTCTGAATAGATCAACTCAACCCCTGCTCTTTCCAGATTACCAAGATTCATTAGGTTTTCTACATCAACCCTTTTATCTTCCTCGTAATAAAGCTTACCCTTCTTTGCCTTAACGGTTTTAAGGATCAACTTTGGCTTTATATTTTTTAGTCCAACAATTTCAATCTCATTAACCTGCCATGGCCCCTTTGATGAGGGTAATAACTCATCACTAAAGCCTGAGGCAGGAATAAGCATCAAGAGGAAAAGGATAAATCTCATTTAGTTTTTTTAGGAGGCTTTGCCTGAATAGGCTTGAACCTATTCTCATAGTAATCCAATCCGCTGTGATCTAAAACTTCTTCGTGCATAATAAGCCTGAGCGTGTTTTTGAATTTTACATGCTGAATAAAAAGATTGTTCTCAGGTATCAGATCTGGCCTGTGGATTGGCGACTTAAAGAAAAAGCTAAGCCACTCCTGAATTCCCTTGAGCCCTGCTCTTTTTGCCAAATCCATACAGAGCAGTATATCCAACATCACAGGGGCTGCAAGTATTGAGTCCCTGCATAAAAAGTTTATTTTTATCTGCATTGGCATATTCATCCAGCCAAAAATATCTATATTATCCCATCCCTCTTTAGCATCACCCCTTGGAGGATAGTAATCTATTCTAACCTTGTGATAGAGATCAGAATAAAGTTCTGGATAAAGCTCTGGCTCAAGTATGCTAGCAAGCACTGATTTTTTGCTCTTTTCCTTAGTCTTAAAAGAACCGGCATCATCAAGGACAAGGCCATCACGATTACCTAAAATATTTGTAGAATACCATCCCTTTATCCCAAGCATCCTTGCTTTAAGCCCCGGCGCAATTATTGTCTTCATCAGAGTTTGGCCTGTTTTAAAATCCTTTCCAGCTATAGGCGTATGATTTAACTCAGCAAGCTCCATCATAGCAGGGATGTCAACGCTTAGATTTGGTGCACCCATTGCAAAAGGCACATTCATCTTGAGCATTGCATAAGCATAGATCATGGATGGTGATATGTATGGAGAATTTTTCTTAAGTCCTTCCTCAAACTTCTTTAAAGAGGTATGAACATCGCTCTCCTCAATAAAAACCTCAGTAGATGCTGCCCATACACCAACAGCCCTCGCTGCTTTATTTTTCTCACAAAAATCCTTTATATCCTTCATCAAAAGCTCTGCCAAGTCCATCTTGGTCTTGGCTTTTTTCATAATTATAGGATTTAAGTTTTTAACAAATTTTTTATCAAACACAGCAGGCATTGGCTTTATCCTTGAAAGCTCTTCTTTAACAGGCCTTAACTGCTCCTCAGCAAAAACCTCGCACTTCAATGCTGCTTGGTAAATTGTATCATCATATATATCCCATCCACCAAAGACAAGGTCATTTAAATCCGAAAGCGGAATAAAATCTTTTATAAGAGGATTTCTGTTCTCATATCTCTTGCCAAGCCTTATTCTTTGCATCTGGGTAACAGAACCAAATGGCTTACCAATCCCTTTCTTATACATCTCAACTCCAGCTATGAGTGTACTTGTAACAGCTCCCATACCGGGAATTAAAACCGCTAATTTTCCTTTTGCTTCGCCTATATCATTTTTCATAATATTTTGCTCCTTAAATTTAAACAACATCTAACAATCTCTATATATTATATTAATTTATTGTAAAAATAAAAAGGGCAGTTTTTTTAAAAAAACTGCCCTTTATCTAAAGCACAAGCCTGTTTTATTTTACATGTTTTTTAACATAAACAGCTATTTCAAACATACTTATCTGTTTCTTATTTCCAAACACCTTTGCTAATTTTTCATCAGTGTTTATCATTCTCTTATTTTTTTTGTCCTGTAAACCGTTTTTCTTTATATAGTCCCATATCTTTTTTGTTATCTGAGTTCTTGGAAGTGGTTTTGCGCCAACTATCTCTCCAAGAATTTCATCCGGTGTAACAGGTGCCATAAACTTCGCATTCGCTGTCTTTTTCGTTTTTGCTGCCATTTTTCCTCCTGCTAAAAACTAATTATATAATACAATAATATTAATTTACTATCCCTTTGTCAATAACTTTTTTTGATTTTTTTCAAAAGCAGGTCTGCCACAGTTATACGGATTTGGTTATTCTGTTGCTCTTTATACAGGTTGTGCAAACATAACAGGTTGTAACCTTTCCATCCAATACAATCTTCTGCCTCTGTAAATTTGGCTTGAACTTCCTTAAAGAAGATCTATTGGAGTGACTGTAACTTTTGCCGCTTCTTGCGGATTTTCCACATATTTTACATTTGTATGCCATAATAATTAAATTATACAAAATTAATTTACTTCTTACAAAAAAATATAAAATATATTTATGATAGATATAAACTACAAACCTGTTTTAAAGCGAGAAACAGAAATCCTTCCTGCTATGGATGAAAAAAAGCAGATGAGCCTTATAGTGCTAAGAGACAAAGAGGGAATTACCAATAAAAACTTAGCAATGCCAGCTGAGCTTTTGCTGATACTTCAGATGTTTGATGGTTCAAATTCAATAAAGGAAATACAGAGCAACATAATGAAGCAAACAAATGTTCTTTTACCAGAATCAGAATTGATCCATCTTGCAGAAGAGCTTGATAACGCACTATTTTTAGAAAATGAAAAAACAGCTGCTGTGAGAATCAGCCTGATTGATGATTTTAAGAAAGCTACAACAAGAAAGCCATGCCACTGCGGAATATCATATCCTGATGATACATTAGAACTCACATCCTTTATCTCAGGATTGTATAAAATAGAGAAAGATATATCCATCACCCCCAACACATTATCAGGTGCAATATCCCCACATATAGATTTTAGAAGAGGTGGAAGGGTTTATTCATCAACATATTCAAAACTTCATCAGCTATCAAAGCCAGACACAATAATAGCATTGGGGACATCCCACAGAGGAGGAAACAGTCCGTTTATAATGACCCGAAAAAACTATGAGACTCCATATGGTGAGATTGAAACAGATAAAGACCTCTATCAGAAGTTTAAGGATATTCTGTGGTATGAGCCTGATGAGGAGGAGTATTATCATAAGAATGAACATTCCCTTGAATTTCAGGCAATATGGATCAAATATATATGGCGCGAAAACACACCAAAATGGTTGCCAGTACTTACATCAAGGTTTGAAAGATTTGCAACTGACATAACCCCTTCAAAGATAGACTCAATAGAAAAGATGTTTAAAAGCATTGAAAGGCTCGTCAGTGAAATATCAAAAGATAAAAAGATCTTGATAATTGCCGGTGCAGATCTATCACATGTTGGACCGAGATTTGGCGATGACATAAATATAACACCACAGCTCAAATCAGATATAGAAAAAAAGGACAGGGAAAAGATTGAATACATATTAAAGCTTGATTATGATGGTTTTTATTCTGCTGTTATGAAGGATAAAAACTCAACAAGAATATGTGGACTCTCGCCAATATATTCCTCTCTAAGATTGGTAAAGGCAATAAAACCTGAGTCAAAACCTGAGCTATTAGATTATGCTCAGGCCGATGACCCGTTTGGCGGATTTGTTTCATTTGCATCAATAGTGTTTTAATATGGATAAAATAATTCGTCCACCTATATTCAAAGGATATGACATATCCGCCGGATTTTCAAAAAGGATTAACAGCACAGATGAGCTTGGTCTAAAAAAATTATTTCTTCCAGTCCAGAAACACACAGATAATATAATAGTTATAAAAGAAAGAGAAATGATTGATGAAAAAATTGTTGGTGATGCTGTCATAACTGATTTAAGAGATATCGCTGTTGGAGTAAAAACAGCAGACTGTGTCCCAATACTCCTGTATGATAAAAAAAGAAATGTGGTAGCAGCTGTTCACTCAGGATGGAGAGGAACATCAAAAAATATTGTGGACAAGACTGTTCATAGGATGAAATCTGATTTTAAATCCAGTTCGGCTGATATCCTTGCAGCTATAGGGCCATCAATATGTGGCAACTGTTATACTGTCGGTAAGGATGTTGTTGATGAGCTAAAAAATGTGATTGATTTTGTTCCGAAAAAAATCAATGATAAATTTTTTATTGACCTCAAAGATATAAACAGGAAGCTTCTTATCAAAGCTGGTTTATCAAAGGATCATATATATATAACTTCTGACTGCACATACTGTAAAAATGAAGAGTATCAGTCATACAGATATCATAAAAATACGAGATCTTTTCAGATAAGCTATATAAGATTATGATCATAGGAGTGCACAATTCAATATCAGGTGGGATATCAAATGCATTAAAAGAATGTATTTTTTTAAACACAACTGCAACCCAGATATTTCTTCACTCACCGAGGATGTGGGATTTTAAAGATATAACAGATGAAGCATATCAATTCAGAAAAGAAATTGCTCAAACAACTATAAAAAAGGTCATCGTTCACTCATCATATCTTATAACACCACTTTCAAAAAATGCTGAAACCGTCATCAGGTCAAGAGAGCTTATAAACAAAGAATTAAAAAATGCTGATATGATATACGCTGATTATTATGTTCTTCATATAAAAGGCAACAGTGAAAAACCTATGGAAGAGAACATATATGAATTATCAGATTTTTTTAAAAAAGTTATAAGAACCAAAAAAACAAAGATAATAATTGAAAACTCAGCCTCAGGTATAGGTTCTGACTTTAGAAATATTATGAAATTTTATAATACACTTAAAAATATAAATGTTTTTGGTGGCCTCTGTCTTGACACTGCTCATGCCTTTGAGTCAGGATATGATATAAGAAAAAAATCTGGTGTTATAAAAATTCTGGATGAAATAAATGATATCAGTATAATAAAGCTGATACATCTAAATGATTCTAAAACAGAACTATCATCACACACGGACAGACATGATCATATAGGCAAAGGACATATAGGTTTTGATGGATTTAAAAACTTTTTCTCATTTAAAGACTTTGATAATATTCCGCTAATACTTGAAACCCCTAAAAAAGATTTAAAGGACGATATAAAAAATCTTTTTGCTGTTAAACATATCACAGACAGTATCAAAGATAGTCTCAAATAAATTAGTTATTTAGTTATTTGGGAAGAAAAATCATCAAGATGTAAACAGACTAAATACACTGATGAAAACGGATAAGACATCAGATGAAGACGAACTAATTAGTTATTTTGTTATCTCGTTGTCTAGTTATTTAGGGGTCACTGAAAAAGTCTATTTGAGCTATAAATTAGCCAATTTTTTAAGCCTGCCTACGCTGAAACAGCTTCGGCAGGCAGGCGGGCGAGACGAGGAACGAGGAGTGAGCATACCTGAATAAGGTCTGTAAACG
>JAAYVG010000023.1 GCA_012517285.1 Elusimicrobiota bacterium | reverse complement strand
TCAGTGGACAGTGGTCAGTGATTAGTGATCAGCAAAACAAAAATAGTGGTCAGTGGACAGTGGTCAGTGATCAGCAAAACAAAAATAGTGATCAGTGGACAGTGGTCAGTGCCTGCCTGCTGAAGCCACTTCGGCGCAGGCAGGATTAGTGATCAGCAAAGAGAATACAGAAAAGACAAAAAACAAAATAGTGTTCAGTGAATAAGGTGTTTCCCTTTACTGATAACTGTCCACTACCTGCTTGATCACTAACATAGAGAGCAGTGAACTTTGTCCTGAAACACAAAATAAAAAGATTCTTAAACTTTTTTAATATATTTGTAGTAAAGATTCAAAGTATCATCAACCATTCTATCAATTGTAAACTTATCTTCTATTGTTTTTATAGCATTTTGTGAAAATTCTTTTCTTAGATTATAGTTTTTTATAAGTATTTCAATTTTTTGAGCAAGATCTTCATACTTAGATGGTTTAAACAAAAATCCATTATATCCATCCTTAACAATCTCACTATTTCCCCCTATATCGCTTGCCACCACTGGGACTCCTGAGGCTAATGATTCTCTTATGCTTCCGCTCAGTGCTTCTCCTCTTATGCTTGAATTTACGCTTATATCAGTTATATTAAGTATATTTTCAACATCCATCCTAAGACCGAGAAACACTCCGTAGTCCAGAGATAATTGATTGTCTTTAAAAAGTTTTTTTATATCTTCACTATCAGTTCTCATTCCTGCAAAAAGAAGTTTGAATCTATATCCTTTATCAGCAAGTATTTTTGCTGCCTTTACTGTGTAAATCTGTCCTTTTTCATCGCTAAAGTTTCCAATATGTGATATAACAAAATCATTATTGTTAAGCCTTAATGACTTTTTGAATTCAAAATCAACATCTTGAGGCCTGAATCTTTTTGTATCAACCCCGCTGTATATAACAAAAACTTTTTTTTCATCTATCCCATAGTCAGTAAGTATTTTTTTAACATATTCACAAACAGCTATATAAGCATCTATATCCTTTGATTTATATCTTATCTCGGCAAATATATTTTTCGGTATTGGATGTATAACCCTTCTTGAAGCAATAATCACGGGTTTATAATCTGAAATCTTCTTAGCTATAAAGGAGTAATGATGCGCCCTTGAATGGTGCGTATGGACAACATCAAATTTATATTCCTCAAATAATTTTTTTAAGTTTTTAATAGTTTTAATGTCTAAACTTCCATTGGGCTTAAAGTTAAAGACATTAAAATTTTCTTTTTTTACCATCTGATAAAGAATTCCATTTTCAGGTGCAGCAAAGTAGTTTATATGTCCCATAGCTGATAACCCTTTTGCTAACTGATATGATTGATTTACTCCACCAGAAAATCCATTTGACTCAGTTATATGAAGTATTCTAAGCTTTTTCATAATCCTTCTGCTCTTTTAAGTCTATCCATTATTGCAAAGCCTATACCATTTAGCGGAACTCTTTGCACATATATTTTTTTTATGCTGGCATCCTCAGCTTTGTTAAGAATATCAAAAAGGTTTGATGCTGCCTCATAGAGATCACCTTTTTCTGATAGCACAGCTGAAAACCTATATTTTTTTAAAGGCCTATCCTTAAACGATATATATCCAGCATCCTCAGAAATTTTTATCTCATCTTCGTCTCTTACAATTATGAGTTTTTTGTCAGGCGAGTAATGTTTTTTAAACTGTCCGGGTGATTCAATCTTACCGGCAACTGGCATAAGAAGCTTTTTTCCAAACTCTTTTTCTATTTTTTCAGGACTCAAAGCCCCAGGTCTTAATAGATATATATTACCGCGTTCGTATTTTATTATTGTTGACTCAACCCCATAAACAGTTTTTCCACCATCCAATACAAAGATATTGCTTCCAAGCTGTTTTAAAACATGTTCTGCTCTGGTAGGACTTAATCTTGTAAATCTATTAGCACTTGGGGCTGCTATGGGTGTTTTAGAGGTTTTTATCAACTGAAAAGCAATACTGTTAGATGGCATTCTTACAGCTACTGTGTCAAGACCAGCAGTAACAACATCTGGAACGGAGTTCTTTTTCTTTAGTATTACAGTAAGCGGGCCTGGCCAAAATTTTTTTAAAAGTTTTTTAATCCTTTCAGGTGGTTTATGGGCTATCTTATCTATATCTGAAATATCTGATATATGAACTATCAATGGATCAAATCTCGGTCTTTTTTTTATCTCAAATATCTTAATTACTGCATTTTCATTAAATACATCAGCCCCCAATCCATAAACTGTTTCCGTTGGAAAAGCAACAACATCTCCATGGTTTATAATGTTAGAACATAATTTTATGTTTTTTATGGTTGGTTTTAAAACTGGCATTTATTTTTCGTATTTTTCCATCAACTCATTTATATTTTTATTCTTATTGAGTATATCCTCTCTCATAATGGTTCTGTATTTTTTTATTTTTTCAGATAGAAATGGATATTTTATAGAAAGTATCTGTACTGCAAGCAGAGCTGCGTTCTTTGATGAGTCTATCCCAACAGTTGCCACAGGCACTCCTGATGGCATGTCAACTATTGAAAGAAGAGAATCAAGACCACCAAGTTTGGCAGAAAATGGTATCCCGATAACAGGAAGAGTAGTGTTCGCTGCAATTATTCCCGGAAGGTGAGCAGAAAGTCCTGCTCCACAGATTATTACTTCTATCCCATTTCCTTCAGCACCCCTTGCAAATTCTATAGCTTCATCAGGTGTTCTGTGGGCTGATAAAATCTTTATTGTATTTTTTACCTCAAAATCATTCAGTGCTTTTACTGCATCCTTTATCTTTGGCAAATCAGTCTCACTGCCTATTATTATCGCTACCTCTGGCATAAAACCTCCATTAATATATCTTTGCCATTATAGCAATTGCAATTATAAGTATTATTATATCAAGGCCTATGAGAATATATATAAGAAATCTTCTGTTTTCAACTTTCTTTTTTAACAGTTCTATTTCATACTCAATATTTGATATACTCTTTGCCTCTTCAAGGATGATATTTTCAATATTATTAATTCTATCCATTTCTTCCGTTTCAGCATTATTATCACCATTACTTCTAATCCTTGAAACAGTATCTATAATCCTCGGTGCAACCTTGATTAAAAACAAAAATGGTATTTTTTTTAACAGTTTCTTTATTAATGACACTTTGTTTTCCATTTTCCCTCCACACGGCGATGTTAAGCTTCATAAGCTATAATTTAATTTTACATAATTTTATTTTTTATATAAAATATTTATAGGAGGAATTATGAAAAAAATTAGCATATTTATTATTAGTTTATTTATGGCATCTTCTTATATGTTTTCTCAAGACACACAGAATATTCAAGAGAAAAAGGCTGAGCCAGCTGTAAAGATAGAAAAACTTGCTGTTGGTACCAATGTTGATAAAAGAGAACTTGTGGGTGAAAGCACAACATTCTCAAGCGATACATCAAGGGTTTATGTATGGACAAGAGTTGTAGAGGTTTCAACAATCCCAACGACTGTTGACTTTGTGTTTTATTTTAATGATAAAAAAGTTGATGATGTTAAGCTTGATATCAAGGGTACTCCTTTCAGAACTTGGGCTATAAAAACTGTTATGCCTGGAAACTGGAAGGTAGAGCTTAGAGATGCTGAAGGAAATGTTGTTTCAACCTCAGAGTTTAAGGTTGAAAATTCATCTGTTAATAGCGAAGTTCCTGCTTCAACGACATCAGAGGATAGCACAGAGACTACTTCCACAAAATAAATCCTGATAATTTAAATCCCCTGATTCTCTTAAAATCAGGGGATTTTTCATTTTTATTTGAATCTAATTTATTTTAGTATTGTGAATCCTATTTAGGGGGCACTGAAAAAGTCTATTTGTGCTGTAAATTAGCCAATTTTTTAAGCCTGCCGAAGCCGTTTCGGCGTAGGCAGGCGGGCGAGACGAGGAGCGAGGAGTGAGCATACCTGAATAAGGTCTGTAAACGACGAGCAACGAAGTCGTAGCCAAAAATTGGCAATTTAAAGCCAAAAGGTGGTAAAAGTGGTAAAAACTGCACGCTTTTTTAATATTAGAGATCAAAAACCTTGCAGTTTTAATATAAATTTTTAAACTTTTTATACAGTTTCTCCTTTATAAAATCTCCACCGTTAGGCTTTTTCAGTGCCCCCTATTTAACCTTAAAAATAAAGAATACAGCAAGAACTATAAAACCAAACCCAACCATATGGTTCCATCTTATCGATTCTTTTAAATAAAGAGCTGCAAATATGCAAAAAACAGTCAATGATATAACCTCTTGTATGGTTTTGAGTTGCACAGCACTAAACTCACCATAACCTATACGATTTGCTGGCACCTGAAAACAGTATTCAAAAAAAGCAATAAACCAGCTTATAAGTATCACATATACAAGCTTGATATCCCTGTGCTTCAGATGGCCATACCATGCAAAAGTCATAAATATATTTGATATTGTGAGCAATATGATTGTTTTCATAATAGCTTCTCTTTGATTGAATGTATCTTGCCTCTTTTAAATGAAAAAAATATTCCAGCAAATGAAAGAATTGAAAAGATAACGAATGAGATCCTCATTGATTGTAAAAGCAGTTTAGAGTTACTTCCAAAAGATTTGTCTGACATATACACAGATATAACAAGGGTTGATATCCCCATTGAAAGAGTTTGACCTAAAACCCTTGATGTTGCAAGTATTGATGATGCCTTAGAATAATCTTTTTTAGCAACAGAGCTCATAACAGCGTTTGTATTTGGTGATGTAAACAATCCAAAACCAATACCAGCAATTACAAGCAAAATTATTATATATAAAATCGTATTCGAACTGTTTATAAAAGTAAGCATTAATAATGCTATTGTTATAAGAGTCATACCAATAGAACTGATGATATGAGGTTCTTTTCTATCAGATAACCTTCCAGCAATTGGAGAAATAATGGTCATAATGGCTGGCTGGATGAGTAGAACAAGCCCAGTTGTCTTAGGATTTATTTGAAAAAATGATTGGAGATATATGCTTAAAAAAAATGTTATAGCATTGGTCGCTGTATAGTTTATCAAAGCTGCAGCATTTGAAAATATAAAAACTGTATTCTTTAAAAAACTTTTTATATCTACAAGCGGATTTTCGGAAGTGCTTTCAATCTTTATTGTGTAATAGAATAAAAATATTGATAAAGTAAATATTAATAAACCGTATGTAGTGTTTATTTTTGATATTCCATATATAAAAGAAATTATAAAAATAGAGTAAACGACTGTCTCTTTGAAATTAAATTTATCTTCATTTTTTATATCCTCAAACTTTATTTTATAATAACATATAACGCTTGCTAAAAAAGTTATAACTGCAGTCAATAGAAAGATTTTATTCCATCCATATCTTTCTGTTATAAATCCTCCAATAAAAGGGCCAACTGAGAGTCCTATATAAACGCAGCTCACATTTATTCCAAGCACCCTTCCTCTTTTCTCTTTTGGAAATATGTGGGTTAAAATAGCTGTCTGAGTTGCAAGAAACATTCCCCCGCTTATTCCTTGAATTATTCTTGATATTATTATTAAAGTAAAGTTATTGGATACTGCACAAAAAAATGATGATAGGCTGAATATAAAAATCCCGATTACATATATTCTTTTTTTCCCAAATATATCAGCCAGTTTTCCTGAAGGAATCAAACTCACTGCTGTTGAAAGGACATAGGCCGTTATTATCCAGCTTGTTGATGTGGATGATGTGCCGAGAGATTTTTCTATTTCCATAATCGCAACGTTTATTGACGACATCATAAATGGATTTATAAAAGCGGTCAGTGATGTTAAAGCAAGTATCATTTTTTTGTTCATAATAATATTTTATAAATTAACCTCTCCTGAAAAAACCTAAAGGTTAAATTTTACCAATGAAGAATTATTAAAAAGTTGGGTCATTCATAAATAATGTGAAATTTACCAATCGATGTATAATTAGTATGGAAACCTTCTTGTCCTGCATGATCTGAATATGTCTAAATCCGGATTATAGGATATCGTTTTTACCTCAAGAATGCTTAAAAGCGAGTGAAAAATAACATCATGAGAATAGTCATTGTCCTTAGCCTTGCTTTTAAGACAGGAGTAATTTATGTAATCTAAAGCCTTCATATTATCTGACATCCATAAAATCATAGGAACCGTTTTTTGCTCCTCTGGGGCTATGGCATATGGCATTCCGTGAAGATATAGATTCTTCTCACCGAGCGATTCGCCGTGGTCTGAAACATAAAGAAGTCCGGATTCTAAGTTTGGGAATTTTTTTAGTGTGTTTATAACCGAAGAGATTATATAATCTGTATATACAATTGTGTTATCATAGGTATTTATTACTGATTCCCTAGAACAATTTTGTATATCAGAAGTATCGCAGGTTGGCTTAAATATTTTAAACCTATCAGGATAACGTTTATAATAGGCTGGACCATGACTGCCCATGGTATGCATTATTATAACAGTATCTTTTTTTATATTCATAAGTTTTTTATCCAGTCCTTCGAGAAAGACTTCGTCTAAACAATAACCTGTGCGGCAATAAGGAGAGTTTTTGCGTTCAAGCATATTCTCAATCGTCACCCTATCGCAAACGTGCTTACAACCCTCGTCATTTTCCTGCCATATCACATCATAACCTGCTCTTTTTATAAGATCAAGAACGTTTTCCATATATCGAGCCTTACTCTGTGAGAAACCAGAACGGGTTAAATTAGAAAACATACACGGAACAGAATATGCTGTGGATGTCCCGCAGGATTTTACATCCTTAAAATAAATCACATCCTCCTTTCGAAGAAACGGATTAGTGTTTCTCTTATATCCACCGAGTGAGAAATTGGCATCTCGGGCTGTTTCACCAATCATTAATATGAAAACAGTTTTAGCCCCATCATCGTTTAAGACAAGACTTGGATTTTCATCAAGGCGAATAAATTTATGATTAGAGTTAAGACGAGTTTTTATTTCTTTAATAGTTCCATCTATGTAATTAGATGTGTTCAATAGATGACCTATTTCACTATGATTGCGAACAAAAGAGGCGTATGATTTATAAAAAAATGGGACCTGAATAAGGAGCAGAATGATGGCGATAGCAATTAATTTTATTCTTGAAAAAAGCTCCTTTTTAAATGATAAATATTTAATTTTAATACGAATAAGGAACACTGCTGGCAAAATCCCAAGGACTAAAACCCATATAACTCCTGGTATCGTAACAAGATCCCATGCTTCAGCAGTGGTTGTCTCAAATACATTTCTCATCATATCCTTGTCCACAAAAACATTAAGCGAAAACATCATATAATTAACTATAGAAGAGAAAAGTAGTAATAGCGAAAGAAGTGGTTTGGCAGCGAAAGGAACTATGATAAGATTAAAAAATATATAAAACGCTGAGACAACCGAAATAGCCGTGGATATGATAAAAAAGAAATTAGCAAAGTTATTTATCTGAACGTGTCCAAGGATATATCGCCAAAAAGCAAGATTTAAAATGAAAGCAAAATAAATGGCTGAAAATAAAACGAGTGTTTGTGACCTTACCTCTATTTTGCCATATTTAATTTTTTTAAACATAATATATATTTTATAATAATCAAATATCACACCAAAACTTTATTAGTATGAAAACGAAACCCCTGCAAAGCCACGATGTCCAAACTGATCAAATCGCAAGAGACTTTCCCCATGACCATACCAATACTGAAAATAAATTGAAAAATTCATTCTTGGGATCTGTTGACGAAATTCAAACTGCCACGATGGCTTGTGTGTATCGTGAAATATAGGCGTTTTGATATCAAGCTGATGATCTTTTAACGCCCCACCCCACAAAAAGTTTCTAATACTAAAACTGACTTCCCCTCGCCCAGCATAATCAAGAAAGTCATCATCACTTCCTCTGCTGTGAAGATAGTTATCTTGATCTGAATAGTCTGATGGAATCCATAACTTTACATAGAAAGACATCTTATCTGGTATAAAAGAACCAGTAAGATTTAAATGTTCCTCTGGTTCCAATCCAAATTTGCACATTATGTATTGCCTATTCCAACTGCGAGAATCTGCTTCTGACATACCGTTTGATTCATGTTCAAAGAGGCCAACTGTAATATTGCGTAGTTTTAATCGGTTATAAATGGTGCGATTTACCTGATAGTCTAAAAACAACTCTGGATTGTAGTTCGTTTCCTCAAATGGTGCCGAGGGCTGGCCAATATTCCACAACGATTTCTGGGTGTAGCCAATATAAATAGGGAAGTAAGATCGTTTGAAAATATAAAGATCTGGTTTTAAAACGCTAAATTTCATGCTTATCTGAAATTTAGCTTGCGAGGATTTATTCCCTGGCCAGTTGTTGATAGAAAAATAATTTGTCTTGTATGTATTAATAGGACTTTCATGCTGAACTATAATATCTATATCTGAGTGTGTTGATACGGATGAATTAGTCACAGAATAATCATTGTTCTGAGCTACACAATCAGAATGGAAGAAGCAAATCGTTAGCAAAAGCAAATACCACATTCCTGATTTAACCATCAGCTTCGCTTGTTTGTTAAAAAAATTCACAATACCTCTTGGCATAAATTGTTTTGTTTTCTTTAAATATTTTTTGTATCATTTGACCAAAAACCAGATATAATTTGTTATCCTCACTATGGACATGCTTGACGATAGGCATTTGCAGGAAGAAAGGCTTTTTACGCCTACGATGAACATATCAGCAAAACAACTGTAGCTATTCGCCACTTTGCTGATATATCTTCGGCAAACAGGCTAATCCCGCGTCCTGATTTACATCGGGACTTAGCACCAGCAACGGAGTTCTCGACTTCACTACAATATTTGCCTATGGAGAGCCTCCGAGTTTTTCATAAATAAATATGAAAAACATCGGAGAGAGTGGGATTCGAACCCACGGTACGCTTTTTCAAACGTACAGCGGTTTAGCAAACCGCCGCCTTAAACCACTCGGCCATCTCTCCATCTTTTCATCTATTTTATTATAGCAAATTTGTAAATGATTCTTTAAGACCTTCTATTAGTGGTGTCCAGCTTTTAAAGCCAGTCTTTTCTTCCCACTTACTAGGATTTGCCACCCAGTGTGAAACTGCAGCCTCCCTTATTTTATCACGGTTTAAAACAGGTTTTGTATTGAATATGTATGATATGATCTCATACGAGAGTGATGTTAGATAAAGAACTGAGTAGGGTAGTGTAGGAATGATCGGTCTCTTTACCCTCATGCTATCAGCAATGTTATATATAAAGTTCTGCCATGTGTAAAACTCATGTTCTGAAAGATAAAATTTTTCTCTCTTTAAAGTATTGTCTTTAATGGCTATTTCTATGCATTTGCAGAGATCATTTACATATATAAAACTAAACATTGAGTTTTTATTTGATGGTGATACCATTATCCCTCTTTTTACCCAAAGAGCTATGGTTGAACAACTATCATCATTTGGTCCATATATTATTGGTGGTCTGAGTATGATATAGTTTGTGTCTGAAAGAAGTTCTAATTCTTTTTCAGCAAGGAGTTTGCTAAGTCCATAAAATGAAACAGGATTTTCAGGCATATCTTCGTTTATTGGTTTCTCTGGTGATGAAACTCCCCCTGCTGCAAGTGATGAGATATATACTATTTTTTTTACACCATTTTCATTTGCAGCTTTTACAAGGTTTTTGGTGGAATTAACATTTTCTTTTATAAATTCTTTTCTGCTTCTTGCAAATAGTGTTGCTGCTAAATGAACAATTACATCAGAACCTTCTGTTGCTTTTTTAAGTGATTTGTAATCAGCATAGTTAACTTGTATATATTCTATATCATTCGTCTTTTGATCTATCCCTCTTGTCAAAACTTTTATATTATACTCTCCAGATGTTCTAAGAAGTTTTATAAGATTGCTTCCAACAAAACCTCTTCCTCCTGTTATAACTAATTTCATCAATCCTCCCAATATTATTTCATAAAGAAACTGTTTAAAAATTTTATTCTTCCGTGTTTTATATCATTTGAAGTTGGATATTCTTTGTTCAATATTTTTTTTATTATTGGTTTGCCATTGCTTTGAGGGATGATAAGTGAGTTTATAAAAAGCATAAAGATAAAAAAAATCATTTTAAATATCAGCGAAAATGGAAATAATCTAAAGAGAATATTTTTGACTTTAAGATAAAGATACAAAACACACCAGAATGCTGTAAGGCCGTATAAAAAATAATGCCCATATTTGTTTGTGTATGGAAAGCATATAAACATCAAAATGTTCAAGGTTATTATTATAGCCAACCCTATCAATGTTCTGATCACTTTTTTTTCTCCGGCAGTATCTGTGGAATATTAATGCCCAATTTCTTAAAACCTCTGTATATAGTAAATCTATCAGGGTATTCTTCATCTAAAAGCTTATAGAATACTGGTTTATTATTCCTCTGAGGATAAAAAAACATTATAGAAAGTAGCATAGCAATGGCAATCACTATAAATATAAATGATGATGTTTTGGTGGATAATTTATAAAAGCTTGATTTTAATAACAAGAAAAAAGCTGACCATAGCAAAAAAGAAACGAAAAGATATGTTGGCCCAAGCACAGTTGTTTCAGGATAAAGCACAAGAGCTGATATGTGAAAGATAGCAACTATTAAAATTATTATAAAATTCATATCACTCCAATGTTTTAAACTCAACATATACTGTAAGGTAGTCTTCAAAAAAATCATCAGGAAGTGGCTCAATCTGCTTTATTTCAGATACTGCCATAATAACAGATTGATCAAACAGCCTGTTCCCAGAAGTTTTATCTATATGAATTTTATCTATAACACCATTTCTGAGTATTCGGAACCTTACCACTGCCTTAAGATTTTTAGATGTTACATCCTGTGATTGCCAACTCTCAAACAATCTTGTCCTGAGTGTTGTTATATACCATGGGTATGGAAAGTTAGAATCTGTTCTTATCCCTGAATTTTCTATTCCAGAATCAGAATTATTGTCAGTATTAATTGATTTTTTTGCATTTCCTTTCTTTAAGATCTGCGATTCCTCCAAAGCCATAGACGGTTTCATGTTTTTAGAATTTGTATATAAATAATCAGGATCATCTACTTGTTTTGGATTTGCAATACTCTTTTGCTCCTTAACTTTTTCTATTTTTTTTCCTGTATCAGTGTTATCAGATATATCCTTGTTTTCCACAATAGCTGACACAGGATTCTGTACTGTCATAACATTTGATTGACCAATAAAATCTATATAGTATTGTTTTGGAACTGATTTTACTGTGATCCTGAAAAATACAAACAATAAAGTAATGAGGATAAAGTGAATTATACTGGAGTATATCAAATATATGTTCATCTTTCTGTTATAACTGATATACCAACCTTTCCAGCACCAAGTTTTTTGGCAGTATCAAGAGCAGTTATAACCTCCTGAACAGGTATTGTTTTATCAGCCTCAACAAGAACTGTTTTTTCATATGATTTTGAAAGATTTAAAGATAATTCTTTTTCAAGATTTTTGGTCTTTCTGGAGTTAACATAGATATCATCATTCTTAGTCAGTGTTATCTTTATAATTTTGCTATCGTTTGATGATATTGTTTCAGGCGATGATGTTGTCTTAGGAAGATTTACTTTTATATGTGATTGAACAAAAAAGGGAGTTATTATCATAAAAATGATCAAAATGACAAGCATCACATCTATCATCGGGATCATATTTATTTCTGATATAGCACCCCTTGCTCTGTTATGTATTTTCATTCTTGTTATACCTGTCTATCATCTGCTCTGTAAACCAGTTAATTTCTGAGTTAAATCTATCAATCTCAGATATAAAATAGTTGTATGCAACAACAGCGGGTATGGCAACGAAAAGCCCCATAGCAGTGTTGACAAGAGCCTCTGATATTCCCTGAGCAATGACTGCAGGCCCAGCGCTTTGAAAAGCTGCCATATCCTTAAAAGCCTTTACCACACCAATAACAGTACCAAAAAGTCCTATAAATGGTGATATTGAACCGATTGTTGCAAGTGTGTTGAGTTTTTTTGATAGCTGGGTGTTGTGATGTTCTAACATTGATGATAGGTATTCCCTTTTTTCTTTTAGTGTTCCATTGTGATTTATAAACCCAGTAACTATCTCTGATAGAATATTTTTTTGTGCAACAAGATGCTTGATAAACTCCCCACCCTTATTTATTTTAAAAAAATGATTTGCCTTGCCTATAATAATCAAATTTTTTTTAACTATCCTTTTAAACTGTTTATATTTTTCTATGATTATTGCAATTGAGTATATGGAAAGCAAAATCAAAAAAATAAATATTGGCCCGCCTGATTTGAATATCTCTTTTAATGTAAAATCCATAAATTACCTCTTTATAATATTTTACAAAAAAGAGATTTAAAAAGAATTTAATTTTATTATATTTTTTTTGCTAACCGGTGAGATGATTCCCTTTTCAGTTATTATCGCGGTTATAAGTTTGGACGGGGTTACATCAAATGCTGGGTGTCTTGCCTTTACATCAGGATAAGCAATAAATTTATCTTTTATCTTTATGACCTCAACTGGATCTCTCTCTTCTATTTTTATATCGTTACCTGATGATATACTCCAGTCTATTGTTTCATATGGAGCAACGACATAAAAAGGGATGTTATGGTGTTTAGCAAGTATTGCAAGCGAATAACTGCCTATTTTATTTGCAGTATCTCCATTTGAGGCTATTCTATCCGCACCAACGAGTACAGCATCAATCTTTTCTGTTTTCATAATCCATGCTGCCATATTATCACATATAAGTTTAAAAGGTATTTTATTTTTTAATAGCTCCCATGATGTAAGCCTTGCTCCCTGAAGATATGGCCTTGTTTCCGAAGGATAGACAAATTTTATCATTCCTTTTTTATACCCTTCAGTTATCACCCCAAGTGCTGTTCCAATACCTGCTGTTGCAAGTGCTCCAGTGTTGCAGTATGTTATAACAGTTGATCCTAACTTTAAAAGCCTTAGCCCATACTCTGCCATTTTTTGAGTTGATGATATGTCTTCTTTAATAATCTCAAATGCCTCTTTTTTTAAATATTTTTTTAAATCATCTATATCTTTCTCAGAAAGAATATCAGGTTTATTTTCAAGCATAGAGATAGCTCTTGAGTGCATCCTATCAGTGGCCGTAAAAAGCGGAAGTGCTGTTGGTCTTGATGATTTTAGTATGTCAGAATTTTTTTTGAGTATCCGAATTATTTCTGATTTTGTTATTTTCTTTTTTGGTTTTTTTATATGAACAATCCCTATAAGATAACCAAGAGCAGCAGTATCACCTATCAAAGGAGCACCTCGCACCATCATATCCTTTATGGATTTTGAAACCTTATCAAGTGTATCAGCTTTGAAATAAACTATTTTATCAGGAATTTTGCGCTGATCAAGTATATAAAGAGATTCATCTCTGTATATAAATCTTTCAGGTATCATGGAATGGTATTTATTATATCATCAAGATCGGTTTCAGGCTTGCCAGTTATTTCAATAGTTTTTTCCTTTCCCCTCATCCCTCTTATAATATTTACATATTTTTCCCTTACTTCAAAAAATTCTGCAAGGTATGATTTTAACACATGATTTATCTCATTGTCATTTTTAGAGACACACACCCTTACTCTCAATACTTTTCCTATTCTCGATATAACCTCATTCTCATCGCAATCAGGTATTACTCTAACCTTTACTATCATAGTTGCCCCCTATCATTTGTAGTATTGAAAAGATAACTACCTATTCTTATTAGATTTGATCCTTCCAAGATAGCAATCTTCCAGTCTGAGCTCATTCCCATAGAAAGATAATTTTTATAGCCATCAGTGTTCTGAGTCGTTTTAAAATATTTATCATAAATATTCTTAGCTTTTCTAAAAGAATTTCTTATTTCTTCTGTATTCTGTGTTATGGGGCCTATAGCCATTATTCCACGCAATGATAGATGTTTCATATCATTTATTTTTTTAAACTCATCATCAAAATTATCAGGCATTATGCCATACTGGGTATCTCTTTCATTTATCTTTAACTGAATCATAACAGGAACCTTCAATCCAGTTTTTTCTGCTCTTAAATTTATTTCAAAGGCTAAATCTGATGAGTCAACACTATCTATTGAATTAAAAAAGCCAACAGCATACTTTATTTTATTCTTTTGAAGGTGTCCTATGAAGTGAAGATCAACACTGTCCCTAAAATTTTTAAATTTTTCGCTATTCCATCTCTTTATGGCGTCCTGAACCCTGTTCTCACCCATCATTTTTATTCTTCCATCCCTTATAACTGAGATAACGTCATCATCAGCAGCATATTTTATAACCGCCATGATATCAGTTTTAGATGACAGAACCCCGAGTATCTTATCTATTTGATTTTTTATTTTATTATCAGAAGCATTATCTATTGAAGACATCTATTATATTATAGCAAATTTTTACTGCTTTTATAAACAGGAGAATTATCTAATACAACCAGCATGGCGAAGCCGCTTCGGCAGGCAGGAGATGCGACTGAAAAAGTAAGAAGTTAAGATTTTTTTGATTTTTACATATGAAGTTTTAAAAATCCACCAACCGAATTATCGCCCTTATTCTCCGTTAGGCTTTTTCAGTGATCCTATTTATATATTACTATACCATAATATATTTTCTGCTCCTCCAGTTCCCTGAACTATAAAACCTAACACAACGAAAAATAATATTTTTTTCATAAGCGATTATCTCCAGAAATTCCGCCATAATCTTTTGTTACCTATCCTCAATTATTTTGACCTGGACCTAATGAATAGGGTATACGCTCTAAAGATTGTGCAAAATCTTTTATTTCTTTTATCATTTTAACTGTCCATAGCTGATAAATGAGAAACATCGCTATTAATACAATCAATTTTATTATAAACTTTTTCTTAATATTCATAGCCTGCTTTTATTTCATTATCAGTATTAAAACCACGATACCAATTAATAAATTTATTCCTAAATAATATATGATTAAAATATTGAGTATCCAGTCTGTTATCTTTAATAGTATCTTTTTCTTTTTTTCTGTCATTTTTATCTGTTAACTGCCTCGTCAGCCAGATGAATAACTATGTCGATCATTTTATTCTCTAAACTAATTTTATATATTATCTTCAATGAAATCAATCAATGATTTATATCTCATGTGTATTGGCGGGGTTGATGGGTTTCCGTTATGGTCATCCCATGGTGGATCGTAATCAGGTGGTTGAGGAACTGGTCCCGGCTGAATTGGTGACGGTGGGTGTGGATGGTTGTTATCATTATTATCAGTGTTGTTGTTCTCTGGTTCTATTGGCTGTGTTGGAGGAAAAAAATTTTTGTATTTGCTTTCATATTCTTTTACATTTTTGATCACAAAATCTATATAGATATAATTTCTCTGAGCTTCATCATTGGATAGATTCATGTTTGATAGGTTTATACCACAAAAAATTTTTGTTAATTCATATATACAACTTCTTCCATTCTTAACTTTTTTACATATGTTCATATAATCCTTTGCTGTGTATGTTTTATTCCCGACATTATTTGTAAAGTTAAGGTTTATCTCTTTTATATTTCCTGTTTCTTTCCATCTATAGATTGATAATAAAAAATCTATTGCATCGTTTCTGTTGCGTTTAATATACTTTTTTGTTACAAGCTCATTATATATAGACATTTGAATGAATACAGCTTTATACTCTGAAAATAGCATTCTTAATTGATTCATTCTTGGCTTGATTTTCCCTTCATATAATTCAAAATGGTAGTATTCACCAAATATTTTATTATCATATACATGTGAAATCTCATGAGCAATAAAATGGGCAGTGACAGATACATCTGAAGTATCTAAAAAACCCTCATCTATGCATATAATCTTTCTCTTGTTAACTTGAGATGGTGGTGGGACAAAAGCATAAAATGTTGGCTCTCCAAATAATGAAGAAAGCAAATCACCTTTTCTAAATTCCAAATTTATCTTGCTTAATTCCCTTCGTGTACAATCCTGAACCCCTAATTTTGAGCATAGGATGTTTCCAGTTATTGTCTGGCTTAGTATGTTCAATGAAACGGAAATCTTGCTTTCCTCAGATTCATTTAATTTTTTGTATCTCCCAAGTAAATATACAAGGATAGAACTTTTATCATCATCAATCGAAAAATCTGGAGTTGGAATTATAATATTGTCATTGTTAAAACTACTATTGTATAAATCAATTAAATCGTTTTCTGTGTTTGCATATATATCTATGGGTGAAATAAGAATCAAAAAAAACAACATCATATTAAATATTTTTTTCATATAACATCACCAAAATTGCCACCATGGTTTTTTATTACAGTATTTTAAATTTCCTATTATCCACCAAGGCTGGCATCGACCGTATTCTATCATATCATTTATTTTATCTATTACTTTAATGCTCCATAACTGGTAAACTGTAAACATTATCAAAAAAACTATTATCTTTATAATAAACTTTTTCCTAATATTCATAATTTGCCTTCATTGATTGCCCATATTAAAGCGAAAATACCACTTACTAAATTCATTATTAAATAATATATGATTAAAATATTGAGTATCCAGTCTGTTATCCTTAATAGTATCTTTTTCTTTTTTTCTGTCATTTTTATCTGTTAACAGCCTCGTCAGCCACCTCTTCAGTATCATTCCTATATTAGAAAACTCTCTAAAGATCGCATAAAATCTTTTATTTCTTTTATCATTTTAACTGTCCATAGCTGATAAATGAGAAACATCGCTATTAATACAATCAATTTTATTATAAACTTTTTCTTAATATTCATAGCCTGCTTTTATTTCATTATCAGTATTAAAACTACGATACCAATTAATAAATTTATTCCTAAATAATATATGATTAAAATATTGAGTATCCAGTCTGTTATCTTTAATAGTATCTTTTTCTTTTTTTCTGTCATTTTTATCTGTTAACAGCCTCGTCAGCCACCTCTTCAGGAGTCATCTCCTTAACTAACCATGCACTCTTATCCTGTTTAAGCACAAACTTTATCCTTAAAGGAACTGAATATGATACAGGTTTATATTCGTATGAGCATGGATTAGTTGCACAATTATACTTATATAGCTCTACATAATCCTGAGGCAGGTTTGTTGTATAGTACAATGGTGAGTTTTCACTTACAACATATCCTCGGTGAAAAAATCCATCACTTCCCCATATCTCCTGTGGTACAAAATAATATTTGTTGTTGTTTACTAAATACCAATAATTATTAGCATATTCAAGCCACTTGTTTAAAATATCACTGAAGTTAATGTTTATAATCTGTTGATTGTTGTTTTTATTCTTTACAGTGATAGACATATTGCTATTAAATGTTATCAAAATATTATTTTCAAAATTTATACTTTCACCAGTTTTTATTGGATTCCATACCGTAGTATGATTTTCTCCTTGTTTATATATAACTATAATTGATGGTATTGACTTATATGTCATAGTATATTCATCAAAATCTCCTCTTAAAAATCCTGCCTTTAACATAAATGTTTTATTCTCATATGTAAAATCATAACCATATCTCATATAAAAATCATTCCAGTTAAATATAAAGTTTAGTTCTTGAATATTTCTATCTAATTTAAATTCAGGTTTTGGAATCTGATTTAAGTTTAATGAGAATGCAGAATTAATATCATTCAAATTAATTACATTATCTTTATTCTGAGCATACGATGAGCTGTATATTGACAATATTATACCCATAAATATCCCTATCATTCTCTCCTCCTTTATATCTTATTAAATTGTAGAAAAAAAAAAAAAATGTGATGTCAAGTGGAAAAACTATCCTAAAATTAAGTTATGAAATATTCATTAAAATTCTGGATAATAGTTTTTGCTCATGGGATTATGGTGGCAGGGTATTCAATATCATTTCCATTTCTTCGAATATATCTCACACAGAAAAAAGCCCCCTCTTTTAAGAGGGGGCTCGCTTCACTTTAACTAAACACCATTTTAATAACTATCAATACATGTCAGCACCCTGAGGCATTGCCGGAAGCTTCTCTTTCTTTTCAGGAAGTTCAGCGACAAATGCACCGCTTGTAAGAAGCGTTGAAGCTATTGAAGCAGCATTTTCAAGAGCAGTTCTTGTAACCTTGCAAGGATCTACTATCCCTGACTTGATTACATCGACATACTCGAGCTTCTCTGCATCAAAGCCTATCTCAGAGGATGAATTCTTTATCTTCTCAACAACTATTGATGGATCCACTCCAGCATTTAGGGCAAGTATCTTGAGTGGTTCATAGATTGCTTTTTTAACAATGTTAACACCAATCTTCTCATCCTCATCCTCTACCTTTATTGAATCAAGGACCTTTGATGCCCTTATCAGTGCTACACCACCACCTGGTAAAAGACCTTCCTGAACTCCAGCTTTTGTAGCATTTCTTGCATCCTCAACCTTAGATTTCTTTGCTTTCATCTCTGTCTCTGTAGCTGCACCAACTCTTATGACAGCAACTCCACCTGAAAGCTTTGCAAGCCTTTCTTCTAATTTTTCTCTGTCGTAATCAGACGTTGTATCCTCAATCTGTTTTCTTATCTGATTTACTCTGTCCTTTATCTCTTTTTTATTTCCCTCGCCATCGACTATTGTTGTGTTCTCTTTATCAACCACAACCCTCTTTGCCTTTCCAAGCTGTTCAAGTGTAGTTTTTTCTAACTTCATTCCTCTCTCTTCACTTACAACCTCTCCACCTGTAAGTATTGCAATATCCTCAAGCATCTCCTTTCTTCTATCACCAAAACCAGGAGCTTTTATTGCACATCCTTTTAGAGTCCCTCTTAATTTGTTTACCACGAGTGTTGCAAGGGCCTCACCCTCAACATCTTCAGCTATGATTAAGAAAGGTTTTCCTGTCTGAACTATTTTCTCTAAAACAGGAAGAAGGTCATTCATAGCTGATATCTTTTTGTCAGTTATAAGTATCAGTGGATCCTCGAGAGAACACTCCATCCTCTCAGCATCAGTTATGAAATAAGGAGATATATAACCTCTATCAAACTGCATGCCCTCAACGACATCTAACTCTGTTTCTGATGACTTTCCTTCCTCAACGGTTATGACACCCTCATGTCCGACTTTTTCCATAGCCTCTGCTATTAAATCACCTATAACTCTGTCGTTTGCTGATATTGTTGCTATCTGAGCTTTTTCTTCCTTTGTCTTAACAGGCTTTGCCATCTTCTTTAACTCTTCAACCATAGCGTTTACTGCCTTGCTTATTCCTCTTTTGATATAAAGAGGATTTGCACCAGCTGTTATGTTCTTTATTCCCTCATTAAATATTGCCTGAGTTAAAACTGTAGCTGTGGTTGTACCATCACCTGCAACATCATTTGTCTTTGATGCTGCCTCTCTCACAAGCTGTGCGCCCATATCCTCAAAAGCATCCTCTAACTCTATTTCCTTTGCAATGGATACTCCATCATCTATTATTGTTGGTGATCCAAACTTTTTTGCAAGTACCACAGCTCTTCCCTTTGGACCGAGCGTTACCTTAACAGTATTCGCTAGTTTATCAACACCCTGTTTAACCTTTAATATTCCATCATCTGTAAAATGAATCTCTTTTGCCATATTTTTATCCTCCTTATTTTGTTATTGCAAGAATATCTTCCTCTTTCATTATAAGATAATCCTCATCGTTTATTTTTATCTCTGTGCCTGAATATTTACCGTAAAGGACCTTATCCCCAACCTTAACTTCCATTGGAATAAGCTTTCCATCCTCTGTTGTTCTTCCCTTGCCTACAGCAACTATCTCGCCTTCCTGTGGCTTTTCCTTTGCTGTATCAGGAATTATTATTCCACCTTTTTTAACTTCTTTTGGTTCAAGTGGTTTAACAATTACTCTGTCTGCAAGTGGAGTTATATCTAACTTTGTTTTTGTATCGCTCATAACTTCCTCCTTTATTTTTAGCAATTTATTCCTATAATTGCTAATTTACAAAATTTTAAATTATTTGTCAATAGCAGACTTGATTTGTGATTGCTAATTATGATTTTTTTATGATTATTGTTTTAAGTTTAATAAAAATAATTTTATAAAATTTACTCAACAAATTTAAAAACAAATTTTGTTATCCCTACATTTATCTCATCGTCATCATTTAATTCAATATCATTTTTTATGTTATTAGAGTTGTGTTTTACCAAATCTGGATTTATAGGAATTAAATAGTATTTGTTATCTTTTATTGAAACTGCGGCTGCATAGTCCGAGATTATTGTAAATTGATTTTTTGATCTTACAGGTATATCAGACTTTGAACTGCCAATAAATTTTGTCAATCTGTTTAAATCGAAAGATTTTCTGTCATCCAGTGGATTTTCAATAACTTTAAGAACTGCTTTTCTTATGTCCATATCCAAGAATATTATTCTGACATAACATCTGGCAATTTTTAAAATCTGATTATTTTTTATTCTCACTTTTTTTATTTTTTCGCCGTTTACAAAAGTCCCGTTTGTGGAGTCAAGATCTTCTATGAAATAATCACTGCCATCTTTTTTTATAACACAGTGATTGGATGATACTGTTTGATCATTGATAACAATGTCATTTGTTTTGCTTCTTCCAATAGTTATTCTATCACTTTTAAAAAAATACTCGCCCACTATTTTTGTTGAATTTTTTATAATTATGTTTAATGTAATATCCATTTTTTAATCCTTTTTTTAATCTTAGCCAAAAGTTTTTCCCCATCGATCTTTGCCACAGCAACGGTTATATTGTCATCTCCACCATTTTTGTTTGCTTCTAATATGAGGTTTGAACATATGAGTTCAGTGTTATCAGAGTAAGAGCTTACTATTTCAAGTATTTTTTCATCCTTTACCATCTTTGTAAGTCCATCAGTGGCTAAAAGTATTATATCACCTTTTTTGATCTTTTCCTCACAAACAAAATACTCCACATCATCTTTAACACCAAGTGCTCTTGTCAGTACATTTCTGTATGGTGATCTCTCCGCTTCTTCAAGAGTTATAATTCCCTTCTTGTACTGCTCCATAACAAAAGAGTGGTCATCAGATATTTGCTTTATCTTAGAATCTCTGATTATATATGCCCTTGAATCGCCTATATGGACAAGAGAAAGAATCATATCATTCAGTATTACAGCTGTTAGTGTTGTTCCCATACCCTTATTCTTTTCATCACTTTTTGACTGGACAAGTATCTCATTGTTCGCCACATCAAAAGCTGATAAAAGTTTGTTGGTTAAAATTGAATAATCCTTGTTTGTCTTTTCAAAAGATGATGAGCTTGATATAAAATCTTTAATAATTCCATACGCTTTTTCTATCGCAATTTTTGATGCCAGTTCCCCATTTTTATGGCCTCCCATTCCATCAGCTATTGCCATAAAGTTTATACTCTCATCAATTATATAGTTGTCCTCATTGTGATCACGAACAAGCCCCTTATCTGTCTTTGCACAAAAAGATATTTTATAATTCATATTTTTCCTTTTTAAATATATCTGTTATAAATATGTAGTTTAGAAGCAACCAGAAAAGTATTAAAGCTAAGACAACAGATTTTGAATAGTTGTCATATAGGATTTGTTTAACAGATTTTAAATATTTTATAGATATATCATTTTTTATCATTTCCTTATCAGGTTCTTTTAATGTTGAAAGCTTTTCTTTTATCTCAGCTCTTAACTTTTTTTCAATATCATCATAATTCCCTGTAAAATTGTTTGTATTATCTAATTTTGAATAAAAATTCTCCTGTATCTTCAGTACTGTTTCTTCTTTAGATTTATTGTATTTTATAAGCTCAGCAGTATATATATCATTAAATTTTTTCTCTATATAATCATTTCTAAAACCGTAGATTAAAACTATTGATGATATTATATATATTATAAAAGCAAATTTCTTTTTAAAATAAAAAATAAAAATTATGGAGTAAAGAGCTATCACAGATATGACAAAATAGAAAAATTTATTATATATGTCAACATCAAACATAGCCATAAACGATCTGTTTATAAACAGAACAGAAAGTATTAAAAAAACAGATGATATTAGCTTATTAAGCTTTAAATGAGTTTTCGGAATTTTTTGAGCCAGCAGAGCTGTAAAAAAAGATATTATAAAAAGGTTGTTATAATTGACATCAATTCCTTTAATAAGATATAAGAATCTATCAATTGCTGATGGTATTGATCGCTCAGCCAGCAGTGGTGGTATCAAAGTTAGACTAAAAAGTGATAAAGCAAGGACAAACAAATATGTGAATATTGATCTGATCTTCATAGATTTAAAGAGTAAATAAATAAAAAAACCACCTATCAGTGGAAATATAAGTGAATATGGATTTGAAATAAGTGATTTTATAAATGCATAACGATCCTTCGCAGGATTATTAATCATAAATATAAAAAAAGACAGTATAGCTATCAGACTATAAAAGATATGATAGGATATTCTTACAACCCTGTATAAAGCTGTGGACTGAAGCTTTTTAGGTTTGGTTATAACTATTTCTTCTTTTGCTTGGGTCTCTCCTTTATTTATTTCCAATTTTTGGCTATCTTTCTGTTCAACTTTAACCTCTATTCCTTCTATAACATTCTCTCTTTTTTTATCCTTGAAAACCTCTACTATCTTTTCTTCACTCTTTGAAAGTTCTTCAAGATTGTATTCTGATTCAGATGACATTATAACGTTTTCATAGTTTTTGGCCTTATATTTTTTTATATCCTCTATGACCTCAGCAGCAGTTTGATATCTTTCGTCAGGATTTTTATTCATGAGCTTATCTATTATCTTAACAAGCCATATAGGAAGATCAGGTTTTATCATATATAAATTTGGTATCGGTTCTGTTATATGCTTGTTTATAACCTCTATTGCACTCTTGCCATCGTAAGGATACCTGCCTGTAAGAATATAAAAGTATGTTGCACCACAGGAATAAAGATCTGCTCTGCTGTCAACCTTCTTTCCAAGCCCCTGCTCTGGTGACATAAAATAAGCTGTACCGATCATCTCGCCTGTGATTGTAAGCTGTTTTTCTTCAACAACCCTTCTTGCAAGACCGAAATCAATTATTCTTGGCACACCGCTTGAGTTAACTATTATGTTTGATGGTTTTATATCCCTGTGTATAATATTCTTTGAATGAGCATGGGCTATGCCCTCGAATACTCCTAACATTATATTTGATGCTTCAGGAACAGGAAGTGATTTCTTTTCCTTAACCAGATCCTCAAGGCTTTTCCCTTCAACGTATGACATTACAATGTAATAATTGTCCTTTTCTTTACCATAATCATAAACATGAACAGTATTTGGATGATCTAATTGTTTGGATATCTCAGCTTCTCTCAAAAAAAAGTCAATATTCCTTGGATCTGCTTCAAGCTCTTTGGCAAGTATCTTTACACAAACAACCTTGTTAAGTGAAAGATGGTGTGCTTTATAAACTATTCCCATACCCCCCTGACCTATTTTTTCAAGTATCAGGCAGTTGGCAAAAGTTTTTTTTATAAGTTCATCACTCATTTATTCTTCTATCCTTGTGGTATATGCTTTTGTTCTTCACTGGTCTCGATTTTAAAAATCTTTTTATTTCAAATATATTTTCTATTATCTTCGCGTATGGAATGCTTTTCCTAACGGATACTATAGCAATTGAGAGAGTCATAATCGGAAATGTCTTAATATTGTTCATTCTGTCTGTTGTTGTTATATATCCTGCTTGTCTGTCTGCTATGCTGTAATAATCACGTATTTTAGTATCAAATTCTTCTATTATTCCTTCCACAGTTCTGATAATTTTATCATTTGGAGCTAATACAACAAAATCATCACCACCAACATGACCCAGAAAATAATCTCCCTTAGAGTTTTCTTTTAAAACTTTTTCTAAAAGATCAGCAAGAAATTTTATTACAGCATCGCCCTTTGTATAGCCATAAACATCATTGTATGCCTTAAAATTATCTATATCTATATATGCATATGAAAAATTAGGAGCTACTTCAAGTTTCTTTCTCGTAAATTCCTCTATAAGCGGCCCACCTGGAAGTTTTGTCAGTGGATTAAGGGATGAATCGTTATCCTTTCTTTTGAGTATTCTTTTTATTCTAACCTTCAACTCTCTTACATCAAATGGTTTGCTTATATAGTCATCAGCCCCCATCTCAATGGTCTTAATTTTTGAATCAACCTCAGAAACTCCTGTAAGAACAATTATCGGGACATCAGAGGTGAATTGATTATCTCTTATTCGCTTGCAGAGCTCGTAACCATCTATATCTGGAAGTTTTAAGTCAAGGAGTATCAGTCCGGGTTTTGAATTATTTGCAAGATAGGATAGAAGGTCTTTACCGTTTGAAAGTGATACAACAGAATAGCCAATATTTTTAAGTATAACGGATATAAGAAGACCTACATTTGGATCATCATCAACAACAACTATCGTCTTAAAAGTATCACTCATTTTCCCCCTTTTTTAAAATTAAAAAAAGCATAAAATTATTATATATTAACTATTATAAAAAATATAGTTTTGAAAAGCAATTAATTTGTTTTTTTAAAAAGAAAAAAAAGGGGGCTGCCTTTTAGGGGGGGGTAGGTGAGGGAGGCAGCCCGCTATAATTTATTTTAACAGCATTATTAATTCTTGTCAAGGGTCTAATGTAACACAAGTTACACTCGTTTGCTTTTATTATATAATACTATTTAACTAATAAATAGACTTAGTGCACCCTATTTATGAAAATATTAAGGATTATTATAGCATTATCTTTTCTTTTTCTTGTAATTTTTTTTGTCAGAAAAATTTTTGATGATTTTTATCCTGTGGATCACAGCCTTGTAGAAAGTATGATTGAGGAAAAAAGAATTGATGATGCTAATAGATATCTGGATTCAAAAATTGAAAAATACTCTGATGATGGTTTGCTTTACTACGAAAGAGCAAAGGTTTTCGTATTAAAAAAGGATTACAATAAGGCTCTCTCAGATCTTGATAGGTCAATCTCTCTCGGGTTTCCATTGGTTTCATCATATAATTTAAAAGCAGTTATATACGGCAATATGGGTGATTATAAAAAGCAAATGGAACTCGCTCAGAAGGCCATAGAAAATGATCCGACAGATTGGGAGGGATATCTGATAAGAGCAAGGGCTTATTTTTATATGAACGATTATAAAAAATCATTAAAGGATTATGATACGGCCTACAGAATTGAAAATGATGATGACATACTCTTAGAAAAAGCTGATGTTTTACTCAAAGATGATAATCCTGACAAAGCAATAGAGCTTCTATTATCTCTTAACAGAAAATATCCCCAAAACCCCTCCGTTATGTATAAATTATTCATTGCTTATAAACTCAAGGGATATTACAACAATGCCCTCTATCTGATATCAGAGCTTTATAATATTAAAAAAGATTTGTTTTACCTGAGAGAAAAAATAAAGTTATTGTATGAGATGGGAGATTATTATTATTCAGCATCTGAATCATATAAACTTCTGACTTCAACCTCATCACAAGAAAATGATTATTATCTTCATTCAATACTTATGTATAAAAATCTAAAATTTGATGAAGCATCTAAATATCTTGATATTTTGGAAAAAAAATATCCTGAAAACAAAAAGAAATATTTTGAATTAAAGAAAAAAATACTGATTCAAAAGAGAATGGGATAAGGAATTATTTTTGTTATTGAGGAATGCTCTGATCTGGCAGTTGAGTTTTCTGATCGTTTGTTGATGATGTTAAATCTTTTGTAGTATCATTGGACAAAGATATTTCAGTAGTTTTGTTTAAGGTTTCCACAGCTGTTGTTCCTTCTGTCTTTATCTTTTTTATCCTTGGGAAAAAGGAATATCTGAAGTTAAATGTTCCTAAATACTCATATCCACCAGTATATTTAAGATATGAGATCTGAAAGTTCAGTTTTAAAAGTGTCCCTAACTGTAGATTAATAAGTTTAGGACTAAGCGTTGAACCCTGAGGCATTATTATTTCAAATCCGAGAGGAGTTTTTCCCCCCGCGAGATACATCATACCACCAAACAGTGTGGATTTTGATGTGTATGGCATACCACCTGTCGTGTTGTATATTCCCTGATTGGATAAAAAATCAGATGTCTGATATATAAACTTAGAAAAATCACCATCCATATAACCTGCATTAACTATAAACCTCTCAGTAATCTGTTTTGATAAAACAAAATAAATTGATGTGTAGGTGTTTGTATTGTCATTGTTTACAGTAAATGATGTCTGTGGATTTTCAAGCGATGGCTGTGAGTTATCTCTGAAAGAAAATATTCCCTTGAACCCGCTTGAAAAAGCAGGAAAATATTTAGTTTCTCTCTGCAACAGAAGCTTGCCATCAGCCTCAAAGTACCATACTCCTATTCTATCCAAATAATTTTTTTTATCGGTTGTCCACTGAAAGGTGTTCTTACCATAAAGCCTTCCTATATAGTATGCTGCATTAAAATCAAGTGCGGGACCTATCTCATTTATTCCATTGGATCTATACGCTGTAGGAGTGAGGACTATGCCGCTTATTGAAACCTGTTTTGGATGCCTTTCCCATATAGCTTCTTCCTTTACTGTCTGAGTGCTTTCCGCTATATCATCAGCATGGGCAGCAAAAGCAGCAAAAAATATAAAAAGAAAAAAAGAAAGCTTTTTCATAATTAAAATTATACCAAATTAATGAGTAAGGTTCACTGAAAAACTTTAACGATGAAGGTTTTATTAACGATTGTTATCCTCATCAGCCGACCATGGTTAGAAGTCAGAAAACAGATGACAGAAGACAGAAAGCACGAAACAGAATTTAAGGAAATTCCCTATTTGTCTGTCATCTGACTTCTGACATCTGTTTCCATTAAATAACTATTATTATCTTCACTGTGATGTATGTCAAAAGGGTTGCATAAAATGAGGCTATTATATCATCTATAACAATTGCAAAGCCTCTGTGTGGGAGATTCTCAAGCCTTTTTATCGGATATGGTTTTATGGTATCAAAAAATCTGAAGAAGATAAATAAGACAATTGCATTTATTAAACTTTTATCCAAAAAAAGAAATCCAAACCAGTATCCTGATATCTCATCGATTACTATCAGAGGATTGTCATCCTGATTTCCATTCCTGTATGCATTGTGTGAGACATATACTGAAAAAATAATAAATAAGAAAACTATTATATATAAATACAATTTTTTCTCAGGCAACAATGGATAAAGCAAAAAAGCAAGAAGTGTTCCAAAAAGGCCACATCCTCTAAACTTCCCTTTCTTTTTTGAAAAATGATCAGGTATATAACTTATATAAAAACCGCTTGCTATAAAATTTATAATTTTTTCATTCATCTATGATTTATGATCATCACCCCACTGCTTTTCTATCATCTTATAATGATTGGAAACATACAATATCCCACTTAGAACAGTTATCACTGCCGTTATTATTATTAATATGGCTGGAATATTTTTAAGGGCATCAACAATGGGGATTAAATTTGGCTGATTTATTGAAATATTTGCAATTATAAGATATATGATTATAAAGTATATGGATATAAACTGAAGAAGGGTTTTAAATTTTCCAGAAGGTTCAGCCTTTAATACAAAGTTATCAAAAGCTGCTAAAACCCTTAATGAGGCAACAGTCAGTTCCCTCAATATTATTAAAAATATTGCAAACATGGGTATCTTTAGTTGTGGTATATCAGCAAATGCTAAATAACAGGAGAAAACAACTATTTTATCAGCATATGGATCTACAATAGCTCCAAACTTAGTTGTTGTATTTGTCTCCCTTGCTATCTTTCCATCCACAAAATCAGATACAGATGATATGACGAGAAGTATGAAAGCAATTGATAAAAGCGTTATATTATCATACTTTATAAAAAAAAATAGCACTATTCCCAAAAAACTTCTTGTTAGTGTTATTTTGTTTGCAAGGGTCATATCTCTAAAACTTCAAACTTTTTTGTGTTCTGATAATTAAACTCTCCCTTATCAATTTCAGAATTTATCTGAACGTCCTTAAGATATGTCTTTATAAGAGTGTCTCCCATATCAAGCTCACCCTCCACAGGAAAATAGTCCTTGTTTAATTTCAAGATCAGAGTATATCCACCTGCTTTAGGGTTTATATTAATCTTTGTATTATCTCCATCCTTTGATGTTGTTATCGTTGCATCAGTCGCTAATTTTGAATAGTTTCCAAATTCCATAAGTCCTTTTAACTTTGGCTCAAGGCTTGCTTTCCACTTTTCCCAGTCGCTTTTAACTATTTGTTTATCTGCAGGTTTTACTATTGTTATATCCTTTTCTGAGCTTATAATTATTATCTGTTCCTGTGGCTTGTAATGTGAAATTTTAAGGCTTTCTTTCTTTTCTCCATCAGCTTTTTGATAAACTATACTACCATCAATGTTTTCTTTAATTTCTGCCGTTTTAAAAAATACTTCCTGAGAAAAATTAGCCTTTAAAGATTTAAGATTACTGTCCCATTCTTTCAACTTTTCTATCGGATTTGCATCCATTGTTGAGACAACAACAGAAGGTTGAGTAGATGTAGTCGTTGATATCACAGTCTCTGCAAAAACAGGAGCCTGTAAAAAAATAACCGACAATAATATTTTTTTCATATTACCTCCAATGAAATTTTATCAACACAAACTATTCAGTGGCCATTATATCTATTTTACATTATTTTATTAACTTTTGTCAGCATTTTCAAGTGAATTAAGATACGATTCTATCTTATCAAAGTATATCTGCCATCTGTTCGTTCCCTCAGGCTTGTATATAAAACCTTTTACTTCAAGAAGGCTCAAAAGATTTGTCGCTCTTGCCGATGAACCGAAGTGAGCCTTTAATAAATCCTGAGAAACCCTTTTCCTTTCAAGAATAAGTCTTAATGCTATTGAAAGCTCTTCATTGCTTGATCCCTTTCCATCAAAGCTGATCTCTTCCTCTACATACATTGGATAGCTCGGCCCACCTTGAGTTTTTATAAATTCAACAACCCTTTCTATCTCCTGCTCCGTAACATAACACCCCTGAATTCTTTCTGGCTTGCTTTTATTAGAGCCTAAAAAAAGCATATCTCCCTTTCCTATAAGCGATTCAGCACCGGGTGAATCTATTATAACCCTTGAATCTATTTTTGAACTGACCTGCAGAGCTATTCTCGATGGTAAATTCGCTTTTATAACACCTGTTATGACATCAACAGATGGTCTCTGAGTAGCAAGAACCATATGTATTCCAACTGCTCTTGCCATCTGAGTCAGTCTCTGTATAGATTCCTCCACAACATTTTTTGCCTGAAGCATAAGATCTGCCAGTTCATCTATTATAACTACTATATAAAACTCCTCAGGTTGATTGTTCTGTCTAGCCCACTTGTTATATGATTGAATGTTTTTTACCCTTGCTTTTTCAAATTTTTTATATCTTTTTTCCATAATTCGTGTAAGGGCAACAAGAGATTTGGAAGCTTCCTTAGGATCAGTTATAACCCTGACCTTATCAGGAGTAACCTTCGGGTCATAGAGATATCCTGTTCCTTCATATGATGTAAGCTCAAGTCGTTTTGGATCTATAAAAAGAAATTTTACCTCGTCCGGGGTATTCCTATACATAAGCGACAGTATCAGAGACTGCAAAAAAACACTCTTACCGCTCCCAGTAGCACCAGCAACCAACAGATGAGGCATATCCTCAAGATTTGCTATGCAGATTGATCCCTCGCTATATCTTCCAACTGCAAAGGATAGTGTACCCTTTGAAGAGTTAAATTCAGGAGATTCTATAACCTCTCTAAGATTTACCATACTCCTTTTTGTGTTTGGAATTTCAAAACCTATAGCTGATTTGCCAGGTATGGGTGCTATGACTCTTATTGAACCTATTGATCTCATAGCTAATGCTATATCATTGGAAAGAGAAACTATAGAGCTTATCTTAACACCCGGTGAAGGTGTTATCTCATATCTTGTTATAACCGGTCCTGGATATATACCCGATATATAAGCTGAAATATTGAAGTTTTTTAGTGTTTCTTCAAGTTGTATCTTAGCAGACTGAATCTCTGTGCTGTCAGGCAAATATACATTTGACTTATTGTTCTTCTGCAAAAGATCAATTGGCGGAAGCTTAAAATTTTTAAAATCTAGAAATTGCTCCTGTTGCTTTGCTTTTTTTTCTGTCTTCTGGTCTTCCATCGCAATCTTTTGTTTTTCTTCTTTGAAATTTTCAGCTGGAATATGTGGCGTTAAAGGTTTTATATCATTTGAAGTTTGTTTTTCTGTAACAACAGGGTTAGAAATAATTGTTTTTTCTTTATTTTTTTCTTTTTCAATAATTATATTTTTTTTCTGATTCAATTCTTCTTTTGCCTTTTTCCATTCATCCCAGTCTTTTCTGATAAACACCATGATTTTTTCAAACAGTTTCATCCACTTTATTTCAAATATGATATTTATACCAATTATCATAAATCCAAAAGAAAAAATAAGAGCCCCCATATCACCGAAAAGCTTCAGCATAATAGTATCTATAACGTATCCTATCCACCCAGCATCAAAGTTAGATTGAGGAAAATGATAATGAATTCTTTCCATTATCGATGAAAGGAATGAAAGAGTTAAAACTATACCGAAGAGCATTGAAAAAAAACCTTTGTTGGGTTTGCCAAGTTTTAACAGTATTTTTACCATTCCATAAAAAAATAAAAATGGGAATATATATATACCCGGACCCATAAAGGCATAAAGATTATTGAAAACAAAATTACCTATTATCCCTTTTTGTGATGGATTTATAATTATCCAGAAAAGCCAAATACAAAATACTATTGATACAATCCAGCAGACAACATCACTGAAACCGCTTTTTTTTTTGGTCTTTTTAAGATGTTGTTTGTAAATCATTTTATTTTTGCTCTAATTCCGGGGGTGAATTGAGCTCTATTCTGTACACAAAATCGGTTAATGAAATGTTTATTTTTTTTTCAGCGAGAAGATATCCAAGTGAAAGATACAATTCAGAGCTTGATACTTTGAGTGTTAACTTGATATCCCATGATGAAAGAGACTTTTTTGATTTCAAAAGTTCTAATATTTTTATAGAATTATCAGCCACTATCTGGGTAGCATCTCTGTCGCTCATAACTTCTCAATTATAAAAAGATCATCTCCTTCATTGACAAACTTTCCATTTTCGGCGACACACTTAATAATCTTACATTTAAACTCTGATTTTATTTCATTGAAAACCTTCATCGCTTCTATAAGACAGATAACGCTGTTTGCCTCAACAGAATCCCCCTCTCTTATATATGGTGGGCTTGATGGAGTTGATGATCTGTAAAATATCCCTGACATCGGTGCTTTTATTGTCAGCCCGGTTATCTCCTGAACGGAAGGTTTTGACTGAACCAGAGTGCCCGAAACAGGCTGTGCCGATGCTATAACCTGAATGTTTTGTGTGGATGCTGATTTCTTCACTAATTTTATATATCCATCACCATCAGAAAACTCCACAACATCCAGATTGTTTTTTGTCATAAAATCATAAGCCTGCTTTATCTCATCAAGATAGTTTTTCTCTTCCTTTTTTGCCTTTTCCATTTAAACCTCCGCTCAGGAATCTTATTTTAAAAGTGCTTTTCTTGAAAGTCTTGACTTTCCATTTTCATCAACCTCTAAGACCTTTACCTCAACTGTATCTCCAACCTTCAAGACATCGTCAACCCTTTTTATCCTTTTATTGTCTATCTCTGATATATGGAGAAGTCCAACCTTTCCTGGCAAAACCTCAACAAATGCTCCAAAATCTCTTATCTCAACAACTTTTCCCTTATATGTTTTACCAGGCTCTATCTCTTCCACTATTGATTCAACTATTCTCTTTGCCTCATCAATAGATTTCTGTTCGGTGCTTGATATAAACACATATCCTTCATCATCAATCTCTATATTAGCTCCTGTCTGCTCTATTATTCCTTTTATTGTTTTTCCCCCACTTCCTATAATCATTCCTAGTTTTTCTTTCGGAACAGGGACTCTCGTCATCTTCGGGGCAAACTCTGAAACATTTTTTCTTGGAGCAGAAATTTCTTTTTCCATAAGATCAAGTATATGATTTATTCCCCTTATAGCCTGTTCCATAGCCTCCTGAAGAATGTTTAATGGAATGCCTGATTCAAGTTTAACATCCATCTGAAACGCTGTTATCCCATTCCTTGTCCCAGCAAGCTTGAAATCCATATCTCCAAAATGATCCTCAAGACCGGCTATATCAGATAGAACTGCATATCTTTCATTGTCTGTTATGAGTCCCATAGCAACACCTGAACATGCTGCTTTAAGTGGAACTCCTGCATCAAAAAGAGACAGTGAACCCCCACAGACTGTTGCCATAGAAGAGGAGCCATTGGATTCAAGTATATCCGATACAACCCTTATTGTATAAGGAAAATCATTCTCTGATGGAAGAAGAGGAAGAAGTGCCCTTTTCGCTAAATTGCCATGTCCTATCTCTCTTCTTGAAGGACCTCTATCAGGTTTGGCCTCTCCTGTTGCAAAACCAGGAAAATTGTAGTGAAGCATAAATCTGTCAAGGCTCTTTCCCTCAAGATCATCAAGTATTTGTTGGTCATCCTGTGTTCCAAGCGTTGTTGTGGCAAGGCTCTGTGTCTCTCCTCTTGTAAAGAGCGATGAGCCATGAGTCCTTGGAAGATATCCTGTTTTTATAGAAATCTTTCTTATCTCATCACACTTTCTTCCATCTATCCTTATCTTCCTTGTAAGAACTATATCTCTTGAAACCTTGAACACAAGCTCATCTATAAGAATTTTTACCTGATATGACACAGTATCATCATCAGGGAACATCTCTTCAAACTTTTTTGTAAGTGTTTCTTTAAACTCCGAGACTCTGTCGTCTATCATTTTTTTCGAAGGATAGTTTTCCAAAAAAGCCCTAAGCTCTTTTTCAATATTATTTATTTCAGCCTTTATTTCCTCCTTTATAAGAGGAGGCTGAATCCCAAATTTTGGCTTTGATGTTTGTTTTACAAACTCATTCTGCATCTCACAGAGTTTCCTTACCTCTTCCCTTGCCACTTTCATAGCTTCAAGGATATCAGTATGAGGAATCTGTTCCCCACCACCCTCAACCATAAGGATGTTGTCCTTTGTACCAGCGACAACAAGCTCTAACTTTGCATCCTTTCTCTCATCAAATGTTGGATTTATGATAAATTTATCATTAAGCTTTGCTATCCTCACTGCTCCAACAGGACCGTTAAATGGTATATCAGATATCATAAGAGCAAGTGAAGCGGAGTTTATAGATAGAACACTTGCATCTTTTTCACCATCGCTTGATAGCACCATGGAGATAACCTGTGTCTCATTGTTGTAATACTGAGGAAAAAGCGGCCTTATTGATCTGTCTGTAAGTCTTCCTGATAAAATTTCCTTCTCCCTTGGCTTTCCCTCTCTCTTAAAAAAACCACCAGGGATCTTGCCTGCTGCATATGTCCTTTCCTTGTATTCAACCGTAAGAGGAACGAACTCAGGAGGATCAGTTCTTGGTTTTTTTGCAGCGGTACAGGTACTGAGCACCATATTGTCACCCAGACGAATTGTAACAGCACCATTTGCCTGCTTTGCTAAAAGACCTGACTCAAAAGTTACAGTATCGTCTCCAATTTTTCCTTCAATTCTTATAATTTTATCATCCATATTTATTTCCTCAATCCTAATTGTTCTATTATTTTTTTATATTCTGCATTTGAATTTTTTTCAAGATATGAAAGGAGCCCTTTTCTTCTTGATATCAAAACAGTGAGAGTCCTTCTTGAACCGAAATCCTTCGGGTTTTCTGCAAGATGTTTTGAAAGATAGTTTATTCTCTCCGTTATTATAGCTATCTGTACCTGAGCAGACCCAGTATCATTAGAGTTTTTGCCATATTTCTCCAATATTTTTGACTTTTCTATTTTTTGTGTTGACATATTTTTACCTCATTTTTATAATTTAAATCAATACTCGTTTATAACAAATACCAATCATATTCTTTTATTATAACAAAAAAGCAATCACTTTCAAAACAAATTTGATAAAACGATATAAAATTATGTATTATTTTATTAGGAGGAGATGTGGTTATGAAAAAGAAAACAATCGTATATTTGTCAATCTTGTCAATGTTGTTTGTCGGGAGTATAGCAGACAGCCTTTATGCTTCAGAGCTTAATACTACAAAAAAAACAGTAACACTTAGTGGTTACTTAAACTTAAGTGGTACGGCCCATGTTCCACCAAACAGCATCAATGTAACAACATATGTTACAGGCTGGGTTTCTCTGAGAGATTCATCAGGTAATTATCATACTAATAATACTTATATTAACACAAATGTTTCATTTTGGATCAACGGTAATAGCTATGTATCTTCAATCGCTTATCCTAATGTTTATGTAACAGTATATGATAAGAATGGTAAATCTGTTGGCAGTGGTTATATCAATCAGGGAATTACTGTTGGTGGGTGGCTAAATGGAACATATCTGAACGTAAGTGGTTCAGGCAATATTTCTGTTACCGTAAATGTAACAGAATAATGCTGTTCAATCATCCATTCTAAAAATATTTTTTAAAAAATAAGATAGATGGATATTCTTTTATCCCAATAATTTTGTATATTATATTTAGAAAAATAAAAACCTGAGGAGGTTCATATGAACACAATATCAACATTCCTTAACAAAAACCAGAAAGATTTTACAAAGCAAGATTTAATAAAGTTTATAAATAGCAAGGATATAAAAACTGTTAATTTTAGATATATAGCTGGTGATGGAAAACTTAAAACTCTTAATTTTCCAGCTGGTGATAAAAAATATTTAGATAAGATTCTATCCTGTGGTGAAAGGGTGGATGGCTCAAGCCTTTTTAAAGATATAGAAACTTCATCAAGCGATTTGTACGTCGTTCCACTTTTTAGAACAGCTTTTGAAAATCCATTTTCCCCCCTGCCATCAGTGGACATAATTTGCAACTTTTTTGATAAAAATGGAAATCTTTTTAGTATGGCATCAGATAACATATTAAGAAATGCTCATAATAAATTTAAAGAGATAACAAAATATGATATCAATACATTTGGAGAGCTTGAATACTATGTTATATCAAATAAGAATGATCTCTATCCTGTAAATGCACAAAAGGGTTATCATGAAAGCTTTCCTTTCAATAAATGGGAAAACCTAAGAGTCGAGGCTATGGATCTTATTTCAAGAACTGGTGCTGCAGTAAAATATGCACATACAGAGGTTGGTTTTATAAGAACAGAGGACAAGGAGATGATCCAAAATGAGATTGAGTTTCTTCCACAGGAACCGCTTGATAGTGCTTACCAGCTTATCATTGCTAAATGGATACTTCACTCTCTAGGATACAAATATGGAGTGGTTGTTAGCTTTGCACCAAAGATTGCATCAGGTCATGCTGGATCAGGGCTTCATATCCACAGCTCAATCCTTAAAAATGGCAAGAACGTAATGTTAAAAAACAACACTATATCCGATGAGGCAAAAAAACTTATAGCGGGACTTTTAACAATTGCAAAACCGGCAACAGCCTTCGGCAACAGACTTCCCACATCATATTTGAGGCTTGTTCCCAATCAAGAAGCACCTGTAAGAGTTTCATGGGGATACAGCAACAGAAGTGCCCTTATAAGGGTACCTCTTGGTTGGAATATTGATAAGGATATGTCAAAGGTTATAAATGGGATTGGAACCAGTAAAAAATATAAAGGGGCTCAAACCGTTGAAATAAGATCAGGTGATGGTTCAGCAAATTTGCCACTCTATATTGCTTCAATTGTATGCGGAGCAATCAACGGGTTTTCTATGAAAGATTTTAAAACTTATCTTGATGCTCATTTCATAGACAAAAACATATTTAAGATTGAAAATAAGGAGATGAGGGAAAGGTTTGAATCACTTCCTTCATCCTGCTATGAGTCGGCTATAGAGTTAGAGAGGAATAGTTCAGTTTTTGAAAAAAATGATATATTTCCAAAACCTGTTATAGACTCAACAGTGAAAAAGCTTAAATCATACAATGATGAAAACCTAAGTGAAAGACTTTTTGGTAAAGAGGAAGAGATAAAGAAACTTGTAGAAGAATATTTATACTGTTAGGGAGTGTCCTTGTATCTGCAGAAATCATCCAAAAAAAAATTGATTTTGTTTTTTGTTATTTTTATTATTACATTAATTGGTTTATCATTTTTGTTAAAGATTAAATCTGTAAAAGAATTTGTAAAAATTGAAGACAAAAAACTTATATACATAACAGGAAATTTTAAATCAACCCTTGAAAACGAATTAAGGACCAAAAAGATATATGATGATGATATAAAAAAAATAATATCATCATATTCAAAAGTAGGTCTTGATTTCAAGAAACTCAGAGAGAACGATGATTACATAATAACACTATCATCAACATCAAAATTTTTATCAATGCTTATTGATAAGGGTGATTTTTCATACTCAGTTGAAAAATCAACATCAGGTATATTTTTGTATCAAAAAAATGAAAACTTAATAAACTATTCCACTTCAAGCGTTGATGGCGAAATAAGCGATAATTTATGGTCTTCTATGGCTGCCAAAAATGTACCTGCTGATATAATATTGGGGTTTACGGATATATTTGCGTGGGAAATAGATTTTCTTACAGAGGTGAGGAATGGTGATTCATTTAAGGTTGTCTATTATACAAGGAAAAATCAGAAAGGAAAGGTGATAGATAGAAAAATACTTGCCGCGATGTATAATGGAGAAGAAACAGGCAAGAATATAATGGTATATTTTAATGGAAATTATTACAATGAAAATGGAGAGGGAGCAAGATCTATGTTTTTAAAAGCACCACTTCAATACAGAAGGATATCATCATATTTTACATATAAAAGGGCTCATCCTGTTCTGAGATATGTAAGGCCTCACCTCGGCATAGATTATGCTGCACAAACAGGAACACCTGTCTCCTCTGTTGCCGACGGAGTTATAACATACAAGGGCAAAAAGGGTGGTTATGGAAATTTTATAGAGATAAAACATCCATTAGGATATTACACGACCTACGGTCATCTCTCAAAATACGCTAAAAATATTTATGTTGGAAAGAAGGTTAAACAAGGTGATCTTATTGGTTATGTTGGAGCAACTGGTATTGCGACAGGCCCTCATTTAGATTTTAGAATAAGGCAGGGAAATCAATTTATAAATTATCTCAAAATGAAAAGAACTTCTAATATAAGGCTTGATAAGAAATATATACCTGATTTAAAGAAAAAGATAGAAGAGTTTTTTTAATGTAAAAGCAATGGGACGATCTCAATTGCTATCAGAATAATAACTATTATCTCAAGCATATGGCTTCTCATGGCGTTTAGTTCTGCCTGTATTATCTGAGTTATCTCAAAAAGAGTTTTCATCTTTCTTGAGATGGAGTTATTCCAGTCACCAAACCTGAACTGCTCCGCACATGTTCTAAAGACTGTGGCTATATAAGGATCCCCTACTGTTTTAAAAGAGTTTTCAATCTTTCCTATCAGGTCTGAAAACTCTATATAATTTTTTACAGCATCCTCAGCAATGTTATCATACTTCAAATTTATAAGTCTTTTTAGATTCAATCCCTTTCTCTGTGCTTTAACTGAATCATAGAGGATATCAAGCTTGTTGTCTATGAGGTAATCATAGTATCTTAACTCTAAGAGATGTGTCAGAGAAAACTCTATAGCATCACATATATCCCTTGAACCATCTGGCTCAATTATTATGGCTGCGTCCCAGTCTATTATCGCAATATCATTATCGTAATACTGTATATAATTTTCTGTTACAGGAATTGATGCTATGGTTGAAAGCTTGTTTGAAAACTCACCGAGTATAAGTGATGGTATATCAGCTCTATCAAATATTTCCTTTGGATTGCTAATACCATCAATATTTTCAAAAAAATATATTATGTAATCCTCAAATTTATCCCACTCCATTGGAAGCCTTATCGCCGGAAGTATTATATTTTTTATCTCATCCTTTATCCCCCTTGCAATCAGTTCTATATCAGAGGTCTTTTCCAGATAATCAGCTATTTTTATTAGTTCATCCCATGAAGTGTTTTCATCAAGACAAAGTTGAATTGTTACGCTCAAAGTTCCATAATCCCATATTTTTGCAAAAGCTGTATATCTGTATTTTTTGTTTAATATGTTTATTAATTCACTGGTTATATCTATTCCGAGTGGTGCTTCTTTTATTATTATCGCTTTTCTTGGATCCTTTGAAAACTTAAACCTCAGGCTTGATTTCTGTTTTTCAATGAGTAGGGATTCCGCCCGAGAAAGGTTTATTTCCCATCCGATATCAAACACATTGAATACAAATACTGAACCTTTTTGGATAATCAATGGCATATGTTAAATTTTGATAACCTTCTTAATCGTATTATCTATATCAGAATCATATTGCTCATCATATCCTGCCCACATCTTGATCATATTGTGATTTTTATCAAGCACATAGATAAATGGGACTCCTGAGATACCGTAATTTTTAGCTATTTCCTTGCCACTGTATGCCAAAGGAAACATAACACCCGTTCTTTTCTGAAACTCAACAGCACTTTCCCTGCTATCTCTTATTGAAATTCCTATAACTGAAAGCCCTTCTGGATTATATTTTTTATATATTGATTGTATGTATGGCCCAGCTTTAAGGCAATATGGGCAGTTTTCTGCAAAAAAGATGACCATAACAGGCTTATTCTTATAATCATCAAGCCTTATATCCTTTCCATCCTTTCCTGGAAGGCTGAAATAGAAATCAGTTTTTTTATAATCAGATGCAGTTTCATTCTGAGCTATATTTGTTTTATAGGCAGATTTATCTGAATCATTTTTATTGCAAGAAACGATAAGAGTTCCAAGAATTAAAATAGCAAAAATTTTTTTCATACATACCCTCCATTAAAATAAAAACAAACATCAGAAGTCAGAATAAAAATAATTTTTTATCTGTGACTACTATTAAGATTTTATCATTTTATACAGGAAATACAAAGCAGTATTAGATGCTGCTTTTTTTATTGATAGCCTGTCCTTTTTAATAAAAGTCCTTTTTTCAACAATGGTTTTGTCCTTATCTGACATCCCAAAAAACACAAGCCCTACAGGTTTTTCAATACTTCCACCATCAGGACCGGCTATGCCAGTAATAGAAACAGAATAATCTGTTTTAAAGATAGTTCTTACATTTTCACTCATTTCTTTTGCAGTCTGTTCTGAAACTGCGCCATATTTTTCTAATGTTTCTTTCTTTACATTCAAAATTCTTTCCTTTATTTCATTTGAATATGCGTTTATTCCACCAATATAATATCTGGAGCTGCCCGAAACATCCGTTATCATAGATGAGACAAGTCCACCTGTGCATGACTCTGCTATTGAAAGATTTCTCCCCTTTTCAGAAAGCATTTTACCGACCACTCCCTCAATAGTATCATCATCATAACCATATATATATTCATTCGTTAATCCTTTTATTTCATCAACGACACTATCCACAAGTCTTTTATTGTTATGTGTTATGGAGAAATCGCAGGAGTTCGGCCCTGCAAGCACAGTATATCTTAACTCATTGCTCTTTTGCATTATCGGTCTGAGTATGTTTTCAAGACTGACCTCGCTTATATCAGCAAATCTTATAACCCTGTTATAAATCTCAGGGAGTTGAAACTCTTTTAAAACAATATTTTTTACATCAGGCCACATGCTTTCCCACTCATTTCTTGGACCAGGTAGTATAACAAAACATTTTTTACCAGTTGATATAACCTCGCCAAAGGCTGTTCCATTATCATTTTTTATTAATCTCGCAGATTCAAGAACATAACACTGATTTTTTATATTTGGTTTTGATATATCACAGTTCTTATCCAGCAAAAAATGCTCAACTTCTTTTGAATATATAATATTGATGTTAAGAAATTTACTCACAGCCTCTCTTGTCAGATCATCAAAGGTTGGTCCAAGCCCACCAGATATGATTATAAGATCAGCTCTCTTTGATGCAAAATTTAGAGCATCAATTATACTTTTCAATTCATCACATGCAGTGATCTCACCTTTTAAATTAAATCCAAGCCTCATTAATTTCTGTGAAAATACTGGTGAGTAAAGATTAACCCTGAAATTTAAGAGCTCAGTTCCAACAGCTATATAGAATGCATCATTCATAGATTATTTCAATACTATATCCATTATCATTGCTAAAAATGGAAGTATTATAGAACCTACTATTGCCTCTCCAGCAACAAGTCCTGATGCAAGCGGTGTTGCATAAAGCTTGAAAGAGCCGTGTTCCTCAGTAGAAAACTTTCCCCAGACTGCTGTTATAACACTACCTATTGCCATCGCAATATTAAGTGATGCTGGAAGTATGAGAGCAAATCCTAAAGCAGCAGGTATTGGAACCCACCAGAATCTGCTCACCTCATGCCCTTGAGCATTTGTCTTTTTAAAGGAAAGCAATATTTCAAAAAATATTCCTATAAATATTGCTATTATGGAAGCCTGAACTGCTCCATGTGGCAGATATGAAAGCCCTTTTTCCATCACTATCGCAAGTGTTGCTATTTTTAAACCTGTTGGAGCAGCTAACTGACCTGGGTTAAGTCCTATTCCGTATGTATGTTCAAGCATATTAAACACAAGAGGAGTAAGCACTGCCCCTATTGGAATAACTATCAGTTGGGCTAATATAAGTGTTTTAAACTTTCCACCGAGTCTCTGTGCAACCCAGAACGATGGAACAACATTTTCAGATGTTGCCTGAGGATTTGCACTAATATAGGCTGCAGTAAGATTGGATCTTATCTGTGCAGGCCAGAGAAGTCCAAAGATAAACTGTGTTGCATTTGCCATAAGAGAAACTGGACCTGAACCTGTTATTCCAAGCACCCTTAAACCTGCCACAATAAGAATTGGCTGTATTGCAACAGCAAGTATAACCTCTATCATAGGCATATCAAACCATACATTTGTCATCCATACTATAAGAGCAACACTTACAGCTATCCCGGTAACAGTCCACCAGAGCGGGATATGCTCATCGGCTAATGATTTAAACTCGTGTTTCTCAAACTTTTTTTCTTTGTGCATCATGTGTAAGATTATTGGTATAAGAACACTTGTCAACGCAGCAGCTATCATCATAGCAGTCGCAGGCCACATCATCCACTGTACAACATATTTGAAGTGGGATGTAGAATTAACAAACTCAGCTGCATTTCCACATGTGCTTGTTAAAAAATTCATTGCCTGTGCATGTTGAGCAGAGCTCATAGTTCCAATAGAATTTATAGTATTGAGACAGTTTGAAAAATTCTCCTGAGCAACTCCTGAAAGAGCGGCATATTTTGCTACTGTTTCACCAAAAGCACTTACTATCCACGTTCCTAAAAGTCCAGAGAGCCCAACCGATAGTGGAACAAGCATTCCAATTCCAAGTGCGGCGAACTCAGGACCGAGTGCAATGTTAAGGGCAGGATTAGCAACTACAGAAGTTATTACTCCGAGCCCATCTCTTAAAAAAGTTAAAAAACCAGAGACCCCTGTACTTACTAAGAGCAGATTCCTCTTAATTTTTGTTGTAGCAGTTGCCTTCGGATCAGTAAGAGTCTGAGCAACGCTAAGAGTTGCCTTGCTGGTAGGCCACGGTATAGAGTGATCCTTTAGTATTGAACTTCTCGGAAATATTCCCATAAACACACCAAGATTTGCAGATACAAGCAACCACAGAAACATCTGCCATGGTTTCAAATCAAATCCTATATTCCTGCCAAAGACATTCTGTATATAAAAAAAAGCAGCAAGAATTACCACCATAAAAGCAATGCTTGATACAACACCTATCATACTCTGTATTATGTTGAGTTCTATAGCTAAGTGCTGTCCCTGTATCCTTCTTCCGAGCACATAGGCTGCAAGGAACATTCCACCCATAGTAAGATCCATGCTCTGTCCCAATTTCAGCGTGACATAAGGGGTTGCAGCAGCAGCTATAACGCAGAGGATTCCCCCAAGCAAAATAAGCCTCCAGTTTAAATCCTTCATATTATTCTCCTCCAATTTTATTTAAAAATTACTATACAAAATACTTTTAAAAAAGTATTTTAGTTTATAGTATATATATTACAAAAAAAATTATTTTTATAAAATTTGTAGAATAATAGAATGAATTATTTCGGAGGAAAAAATGTTTTATTTAATTATTTCTCTGTTATCTTTAAATCTTAGAGGAGAGATTATAATGCCACCTCTTGCAAAAAAAATACCATACAAGTTAGAAAAATTTAATGATGTAAGAATTGACAACTATTTCTGGCTTAGAAAGAGAGATGACAAAGATGTTCTAAGCTATCTGAATTCTGAAAACAGATATGCAGATTATTTTATGAGCGATACCAAAGAAATTAAAAAAAAGATATACAACGAACTTAAAAGTAGGATAAAGGAGGATGATGAAACATTTCCAGCTAAATACAAAAATTATTTTTACTTCACAAAATATATCAAAGGAAAGGATTATCCTCTTTATTACAGAAGAAAAATAGATGGGAACAAGGATGAAATTCTTGTCAATGCAAACGATGTGGCTAAAGGTCATAGTTACTCCCATCTCACATCAGTTCTTGTAAGTCCTGATGAAAACACCCTTGCCTATGCTGTTGATTTCAATGGAAGAAGATTTTATACAATCTATTTTAAGGACTTAAGAACAGGTAAGATTTTATCATACAAGATAAAAAATGTTACTCCAAACTTTGTTTGGGCAAATGACTCCAAAACAGTTTATTATGTAAAGCAAGATAGCGAAACACTCAGATGGCAGGAAGTCTGGAGGTTTAATATCCTGACAGGAGAGCATAAAAAGGTTTATTACGAAGATGATGAAACTTTTTCTGTTTCTATTGATAAGTCAAACTCAGAAAAATATATTTTTATTAATGTAGAATCAACACTGACAACAGAGATAAGATATGCATCTGCAGATTCAGCTGATGATTTCAAGATTTTTAGGGCAAGGGAAAAAGGATTAGAATATCATATTGATGATGCTGATGATAGGTTCTATATAAGGAACAATGATAATGCTAAAAATTTTAAGCTGTCTTATATAATAAAAAATGAAAATTATTCCGATAAATCGCTGTGGAAAGATTTTTTAGAAACTAGGGATGATGTTCTTATTGAAGATTTTGATGTCTTTAAAAATAGAATGGTTGTTATTGAGAGGCAGAACGGACTGATAAATTTTAGGATAATCAACAGAGCAGATAATTCATTTGATTATATAAAATTTCCTGATAGTGTTTACAGTGCCTATCCCGGTGAAAATCTGGAATATAATACAGATCTTTTCAGATATAACTATGAATCTATGATAAATCCACCATCTGTTTATGACTATAATTTTTCAGATAAAAAATCTCTGCTTTTAAAAAAGAAAGAGGTTCCTAACTATAATCAATCTGATTATGAGACACAAAGATTATGGATACCTGTAAGAGATGGCATAAATGTTCCTGTGAGCATAGTTTATAAAAAAGGTATAAGGCCTGATAAACTCTATATATATGGCTATGGTTCTTACGGTTACTCAATAGAACCTGATTTTAATTCAACCATATTTTCGCTTGTTGATAGAGGGTTTGCTTATGCCATTGCTCATATAAGGGGTGGAAGCGAGCTTGGTAGAAAATGGTATGAGGATGGAAGACAGCTTAAAAAGAAAAACACATTCTATGATTTTATTGACATAACAAAGGGGCTTATTGATATGGGTTATGGAAAGAAGGGAGTGTATGCTGAGGGCGGTTCAGCAGGTGGACTTTTGATGGGTGCTATATCCAATATGGCACCTGAGCTTTACAAAGGGATCATAGCAGAGGTCCCATTTGTAGATGTCCTTACAACGATGCTTGATGAAACAATTCCGCTGACGACAGGAGAGTATGATGAGTGGGGTAACCCGAATATAAAGGAATATTATGATTATATAAAATCTTATTCTCCATATGATAACGTAGAAAAAAAATGTTATCCAAATATGCTCATCACATCTGGATATTATGATTCTCAGGTTCAGTATTGGGAACCTGCAAAATGGACTGCCAAACTCAGGGATAACAATACATGCAACTCTGCAATACTTCTTAAAACTGACATGTCAAGCGGTCATTCAGGAAAGAGTGGAAGATACAATTATTTAAAAGACATCGCATTCAACTATGCATTTGTTTTAAAGGTAAATGAACAGAATAAATGAGAATAATTGAATTAGGCTAAAGCAAACAAAAACAATAGCATAGGTTGTTGATATAAAACCATATCTAAGACATCCAATTTTTACGACACAGATGCCGATTAATATTACTTTAATGTATCTAATTCAATAGCAAACACAACTGACATTAAATATGCAATTGTCTTTTTAGAATAAACTGAATCATCAAAATTGCCGTTTAATACATATTTATCAAAATACAAATTTATACCACCAGAGTTTATCATAAATGAAAACTCATCAGAAAATCTTTTATACAGATTAAGATTAATATATTTATAACCTCCTGTATTATTCCTTATATTACCAGATATCGAGTAATTATCCCCCCATTTACTAGCCCTTAAAGAGCCATCTATATTAGACAGCTCAAACGATTGCGAAAATTTATGTATAGTAATCCATGAAAATTTATTATCCACATTTATACTACCACTGAAAGTTTCATTACTCTCCTTCCTTAATTTAATATCCAGCCTAATAGAATAATCATATGCAGTAATCTCCTTAACCTTATCATCAATATATAAATTTGCATATATATTTGAATAAGATTTATTTGAATACTTTTGATCCAAAACCATTTTAGGAACTGGATTAACCAATTCATATGACTTAATGTCATTTAAACTTATATCCTCAAACTGAGCATATAAGGATAGAGACATTACCATTGGTATTATAAACAGTATTAATATGCTTTTTTTCATATTACCTCCCTAATCTTTTCCATTTCACCCATTTATCATCTTCTCATAAAATAGTTTAGTCCCTAATACTTTAATTAAAAACAAGACCTTTTTCAAGATTAAATAGCCTAATTCAGATTAGGAATTAGGTCCTAACATAAACTAGTTATTTAGTTATTTGGTTGTCTGGTTGTTTAATAGAAACAGAAGTCAGAAAACAGAGGGCAGAAGACAGAAAAGCAAATTAGTTATTTAGTTATTTGGTTGTCTGGTTATCTAAACATCAAGATGAATACGGATTAAGTCAAGATGTAATCATCAGGATGTAAACGGATTAAATACACTGATGAAAACGGATAAAACATCAGATGAAGACGGACTAATTGGTTGTTTGGTTATCTGGTTGTCTGGTTACTTCGGGTCTTATTTCTGCGAAGGCTTAATAAATTTGATATAATATAATTTATAACAAGGTTTTAGCCATCCCTTAATTGCGAGGTGTTGGTTAAAAATATCAAATAAGAAGAGGGAAGGCACGGAGGAAATAAAATGAAGACCCAGACAAAATCAAAGAAGGCTCTCAAAAACGAGACAAAGCTTCCAAAGAAGTTAGTTTATTTTTTTGGAGGAGGAAAGGCCGAAGGAAAGGAGTCAATGAAAAATCTTTTGGGCGGTAAGGGTGCAAATTTAGCAGAGATGGCTGGTCATCCTGATTTAAGATTGCCTGTACCCCCTGGATTTACAATAACGACTGATGTTTGTACTTATTATTGGGCTAACAGAAGAACATATCCGCCACAACTTAAAACAGAGGTTGAGAAAAGTTTAAAAAGGGTTGAGCAGCTTACAGGTAAAAAGTTTGGAGATACTGACAATCCTTTACTTGTTTCTGTTAGATCAGGAGCAAGAAAATCAATGCCTGGTATGATGGAGACAATTTTAAACGTCGGGCTTACAACAAAAACAATTCCAGGACTTATAAAATTAACAAACAATCCAAGGTTTGTTTGGGACTCATACAGAAGACTGATAATGATGTATGCCGATGTCGTTATGGAAAAGGCAGAGGGAATAGAGCCTCAAGATGATATGGGAATAAGAAAACAGCTTGACAGAATAATGGATGATAGAAAAAAGGCAAAGGGAGTTTCAAACGACACAGACCTTGATGCTGATGATTTGAAAGAACTTTCAGAGCAATTCAAAAAAAGAATAGTTGATGTTTTAGGAAAAGAATTTCCTGATGATCATATGAAACAGCTCTGGGGAGCAATAGGGGCAGTGTTTGCATCATGGAACGGCAAGAGAGCTGTATCGTACAGAGAAATAGAACATATTCCTCATGACTGGGGAACTGCTGTAAATGTTCAGACTATGGTTTTTGGAAATATGGGGAACGACAGTGCAACAGGTGTGGCTTTTACAAGAAACCCTGCTACTGGTGAGAACAAGTTTTATGGAGAGTTTCTGACAAATGCTCAGGGAGAGGATGTTGTCGCTGGAATAAGAACCCCGAATCCTATAAACGATGATAGCAAGAATGAACAGTCAAAAAACCTTCCAACCCTTAAAGAGCTTATGCCAGATGTTTACAAACAACTGGAAGTAATAAGAAAAAAACTTGAGAAGCACTACAGGGATATGCTTGATATAGAGTTTACAATAGAAAAGGGAAGGCTTTATATGCTTCAGTGCAGAGTAGGAAAAAGAAACGGAGTTGCAGCTGTAAGGATGGCACTTGATATGTACAAGGAAAAGATGATAACAATGGATGAGGCAGTACTAAGAGTTGAGCCATCACAGTTAGATGAACTTTTGCACCCGATAATAGATCCAAAGGAAGAAACCACAAAGAAACCAATAGCAAAAGGACTTCCTGCGGGACCTGGTGGCGCTAGTGGCAGAATAGTTTTCTCCTCAGCTGATGCTGTTAACTGGAAGAAAAATGGAGAAAAGGTTATACTCGTAAGAGAAGAGACAAATCCTGAGGATATTGAAGGAATGAGAGCAGCTGAGGCAATACTTACAGCAAGAGGTGGAATGACATCCCATGCAGCACTCGTAGCAAGAGGCTGGGGTAAGTGCTGCATAGTTGGTTCATCATCCATAGAAATAGATCTTTCAAGGAAAAAGATGATTGTTGCTGGAAAGGAATACAGTGAAGGAGACTGGCTTACATTGAATGGTTCCAAGGGTTTTGTTTATGAGGGAAAGCTTAATATGCTTGATGCCACAAGTGGAAATAAAATGCTAATGGACTTTTTAGCCATATGCAATAAAGTTAGAAAGCTTGGAGTGAGAACAAACGCTGATACAGTTGATGATGCCCAAAAGGCAAGAGACTTTGGAGCAGAAGGAATAGGGCTTTTCAGAATAGAACATATGTTCTATGGAAAGGGAAGCGATGAGCCTCTTTTTAAACTTAGAAAAATGATAGTATCAAAAACTGTTGAGGAAAGAGTGAAGGCTCTTAATGAGCTATTCCCTTATATGAAGAGAGATATCAAAGAAACACTCAGAGTGATGAAGGGTCTACCTGTTACAATAAGATTGATAGATCCACCACTTCATGAGTTTGTTCCTCACAATGAAGAAAAGCTTAAAGAGCTTGCAAACTCACTGGGTATCTCTTTTGATGAGCTTAAATTAAGAGCAGAATCATTAAAAGAATCAAATCCTATGATGGGACACCGTGGAGTAAGATTGGGAATAACCTATCCTGAAATAACTGAAACTCAGTCAAGAGCGATATTTGAGGCATCAGCAGAACTCTTAAAAGAAGGAGTAAAGGTTTATCCTGAGATAATGATTCCAGTGGTAGCCCATGAAAAAGAAGTTGAGTTTATAATCCCTATAATCAAAAGGGTTTATGATGAGGTTATAAAGCAGACAGGGATCAAGAAGATTGACTACAAAATTGGAACGATGATAGAAATACCTAGAGCCTGCATAGTAGCAAATAAGCTCAGTCAAACTATGGAGTTTTTCTCTTTTGGAACCAATGACCTGACACAGATGGGTTTTGGTTTTTCAAGGGATGACTCAGGAGTATTCTTAAAAGAATATGTGGATAAAAAAATACTTCCTGCTGATCCATTTCAGACAATAGATCAGGAAGGAATTGGTGAGCTTATAAAAATGGCCGTATCAAGAGGAAGAAGCACAAGAGAAAACTTAAAGGTTGGAATATGTGGAGAACAGGGTGGAGATCCAGCTTCGGTGGAATTTTGCCACAGTGTCGGATTGAACTATGTATCATGTTCACCATTCAGAGTTCCAATCGCAATTCTTGCATCAGCCCATGCTGAGGCGAAATCAAGAAAGAAATAATTGATTCAAACTATCACCTCCCCTGATTGAATCAGGGGAGGTGGTTTCAAAAGGGTTTTAAATGTCAAATCTCGTTGTCCTTTCATCTCCAAGCGGTGGTGGTAAAACTGCTCTAAAAAATGAACTTTTAAAAAATAATGATATCTTTAGATTTAGCATAACAGCAACAACAAGAAGTAAAAGAGAAAATGAGGTTGATGGAAGGGATTATTATTTTGTAACTGATAATGAGTTTGATGAACTTATCAAGAATGGTGAACTTCTTGAGTGGGCTACTGTTCACAATCATAGATACGGTACCCCCAAAAAATCAGTTATGAACATACTTTTGGAAAATAAAATTCCAATTATGACCATAGATGTAGCAGGAGCGATGTCAGTCAGAAAAGTATTTAACAACTCAACTTTAATTTTTATTCTTCCCCCTGATGTAAACACATTAATAGAAAGACTAAAACTAAGGGGTGAGAGTGTAAAAGAAATAAACATCAGGCTTAAAACCGCTTTAAAAGAAATTAATTTTATACCAGAATTTGATTATCTTGTTATAAATGATAAAATAGATAAAGCAGCAGAAAGAATAAATAATATTGTTATAGGAAATAGCCCAGATAGATGTGAAAAGGATATGCAATTTGTTAGTAACTTTAAAAAACAGCTTGAAAGCATACTGTTAAATGGAGGAGTTAAATGACAAAAATAAAAAAAGAAGAAAAGATTAACAATGAAGAAATAAATATTGATGAGATCATGATAAACAGCGGCAAGGAAAAATATGATGAACTTGTCCTTGCTATGAAGTGGGCATATCATTTAAAAAATTTAGAAGAATACAAAACAAAAACTGCCTCTGAGATAATAGACAAAGCACTTTTGGATGTGTTTACTCATAAAGTTTCTGAGGAAGATATAAAAAAGGCAATGTTAAAGGATGAAGAGACAAGAATTGAGAGAATAGCAGAGAGGAAGAGAGAAAGAGCAGAGGCTGCGAAAAATAAACCTAATTTAGATGAATAAAAAAGACCTGATAAAACATCTCAAGGCTGAGATAGATGAGGATGTCTATATCCCCCCTCATTATTTTTTACCACAGGATGAAAAAAAATCCGCTTCTACAAATTCAACCCAAGAAAATATTGTTCAGGACCATATAAATAATAAAGAAACAGATATTTCTAATGCTGAGAAACTAAAAGAGCTTGAAGACACTGTTAAGAATTGTAAGAAATGTCAGTTAGGTCTTTCAAGGATTAATGCTGTATTTGGTGTCGGTAATCCTCATGCTGATCTAATGTTTGTTGGCGAAGGACCTGGATGGGATGAGGATCATAAGGGAGAGCCATTTGTTGGACGTGCAGGCCAGCTCCTTGATAAGATACTTGCCTCAATAGAGCTTGACAGAACAAAAGTTTATATAGCGAATATTGTTAAATGTCATCCTATGATAAATCCTACAAACCCTGATAACAGAGGAAATGACAGGCCTCCAAATACCGATGAGATTTCGGCCTGCAGATCATATCTTGAAGAACAGATAAGGATAATAAAGCCAAAATGTCTGGTTACGCTCGGCAACACTGCAACAAGATTTATGCTCAATGAAACAAAGGGAGTTTCAGTGCTTAGAGGAAAATTTTATAATCTTCCTTTAAGCTTTGTGTTTGATTTTGATATAAAAGTTTTTCCTACATATCATCCTGCGGCACTTCTCAGAAATCCTTCATTAAAAAGGGATGTATGGAATGATATGAAAATGCTTAGAGACTGGCTTAAAGATATAAAACAATGATAGCTGAGATACTTTTTCCAGTTGCTCTTGATAAAACATTTTATTATAAAATTCCACAGAGTTTAGAAAAGGATATAAAACCTGGACTTAGGATATATGCATCATTTGCAAACAGAAAAAAAGTTCTTGGCTATGTTGTTTTCTTAAAGAATGAATCTGACATAACAGATCTAACCGGCATATCAGAACTGAAAGAAATAGATACAATTATAGACAGCAAACCTCTCTTTATTCTTGAAAAATTGCTGGAAATAAGCGATTTCATATCAAAAAGATGGTTTTCCCCTTCAGGGCTTGTCCTTGCTAATTTTTTAAGGTATCTTCCACTAAAGCTGTCTTCTCAAGTGAAAGAGGAGTCAAAAAAAGAATCAGTTAAAGAAAACAATCGTTTTATAGTTTCAAAAAATCCATCCATTCTACAGAAAGAGCTTTTGAGTGAATATATAAAAGATCATAGTGTTATTATATTCTTTCCTAACATATTTTCTATGGAAGTTTTTGATATCAACCTTACACTCAACAAAGAACTTTACAAAAAGTATTCATCAAATCAAACACAGAAAGAAAGAAAAGAAATAGTAGATCTTTTGCTATCAGGCAATATAAAACTGCTTTTAACAACAAAATCTGGTTGCTTCCTTCCATTTCCAGATAACACTGTTTTTTTTATAACTGAGCCTTTAAACAGCTCATACAGGCAATTTGATCAGCATCCATACTATGAAACTGTAGAACTCCTTTTTAAAATCTCAGAGGTTATGAACTATCCAGTGATTTTGTTTTCCACATCTATATCACCATTTTTTTTAGAAAAAGAGAAGGATGGGCTAAGGATAGAAATGGATGATATAAAACCAGCAAACATTGAAATCAGAGATATAATAAAAAAACCTGTTTTATCAGAGACCAACATAACTGAGATAAAAAAACTACTTGATGAAAACAAAAAGATACTGATTGTCTCATACTCAAAGTATTCTGCAAGCATTATATCTTGTCCTGTGTGTGGTTGGATAAAGAGATGTCCAAAATGTAATTCAGTTATGAAGGCAGAAACAGTTGATGGGATCAAAAAATATATATGCGGTTATTGTAATTATAATGAGGATTATATAAACATATGTCCAAAATGCTATAATGTATTACAGGAAAAGGGGGTTGGCTCTCAGAGGATATATGAGACTTTATCATCAATATTCATTGATAAAAAGATATATGAAATTGATGGAAGATGTATATATATAAAATCGCTCTTTGATAGAGCAATGGATATCATTAAAAATAAGGATTACGACATAATTATTGGAACAGATATTCTATTAACATCAACCCTTGAATTAAAGTTTGATACTGGAATATTTATTGTTTATGAAAGGCATAATGACTTTGACTACACATACTCTGAAAAATTTATTGATAAATTTCTAACATTCTCCTCACTTCTTAATGAAAATTCCAAACTGATTGTTTACACATATAACCCAGAAAATTATATATTCAACACTCTTTCAGACATAAATGCTTATCTCTCTTCTGAAATTGAGCTAAGAAAAAATTTTAATTACCCCCCATTTGCATATCTTTTTCAGATTGAGATAAAATCTACTGATAAAAAAAGGTTGAAAGAACTGATAAACAAATTTATTGAATCAGTTGATGAAAATTTTAAGGCAAGATATGAAATAATAGAATACATACCAAACCTTAAGATAAGAAAGATAAGAAATTCTAAATACTATACCCATAAAGCATGGATAAAGATAAAAAATTACAATAACTTTTTTAATTATTTAAAAAGATATTCAGTTGAAAACAAGGTTACAGTTGATGTGATAAGTTATTGATGGAGAATTTGTATAATTAATGCGTATCATGGTCGAATGTGGACACAGAGAAGTCAGAGGTCAGATAGGATGAGTTATTTTAAATTCTGAGTTCTGTTTTCTGTCTTCTGACCTCTGTTCTCTGTTATCTGGTTTTACTGTTCCTGCCTACGATAAACATATCAGCAAAACGACTGTGGCTATTCGCCACTTTGCTGATATATCTTCGGCAGGCAGGCACTGATCACTAACCACTGACCACTATTTAAATGGAGGTTTTTTATGCCCATTAGCAAAAATCAACCAAAAGGACTTTTTCTTTTATTTTTTGTTGAGATGTGGGAAAGATTTTCTTATTATGGGATGAGGGCTTTGTTAGTTCTTTATATGCTTAATTTTTTAAATTTTTCTATGGAAAAATCAGGCAGGATATACGGATGGTACACTGGAATGGTCTATCTCACCCCGCTTATAGGTGGTTATATAGCTGATAGATATTTAGGTCAGAGGAAGGCAATACTAATAGGTGGAGTGCTTATGGCATTAGGACACTTCAGCCTTGCATTTCCTGCACTACCGTTTTTTTTCACAGGACTTATACTTCTTATTATGGGAAACGGTTTTTTTAAACCGAACATATCAACAGTCGTTGGCTCTCTCTATGAAGAAAACGATCCTCGCCGTGATGCAGGTTTTACAATATTTTATATGGGCATAAACTTAGGGGCATTCTTTTCCCCTTTTGTATGCTCTACACTTGGAGAAAAGGTTGGCTGGCACTGGGGATTTTCTGCAGCCGGCATAGGAATGTTTTTAGGACTTATTATGTATATGTGGGGACAGAAACAATTCTTGGGTGATAAGTGTATGAAGCCTAAAAACCCTCAAAAAAATTATTCTATGCCGATTATCCTCCTTTCTGTGGTCTTAATTTTCTTGATACTTAGTGCTTTTCAGTTTTCAGGATATGAAATAATAGAAAGAGTGCCAAGGTATATCTACTGGATAGCTGCCATACTTGTTGTTACTGGTTTTATATATGCATACACAACAAACTCAAGCAAATCCACACTTACAAGGGTTGAGAAACAGAGAATAGCTGTAATATTCATAATGGTATTCTTCTCAATATTTTTTTGGTCAGCCTTTGAACAGGCTGGGAGTTCACTCACTATTTTTGCTGATAAAGAAACAAATAGAAATTTAAGTATTTTTGGATTTAACTTTGTGGTTCCAACAGGATACTTTCAGTCAATAAATCCACTTCTTATATTTTTGCTTGCTCCACTTTTCTCAAAGCTCTGGATAAGGCTTGCCGATGTCCATAAAGAGCCATCATCCCCACTCAAGTTTTCTATAGGTCTTGGGTTTCTCTCAGTTGGTTTTATGGTTATGGTTGTTGCTGCAAAGATATATGAGGTATCAGGACCTGTGAGTATCTTTTGGCTTATAGGAGCATATTTTTTTCACACACTGGGAGAGCTCTGCCTTTCACCAGTTGGTCTTTCACTTGTTACAAAGCTTTCCCCTGTTCAATTCACATCACTTATGATGGGCGTATGGTTTTTATCATCATTTGTGGCAAACTTTATTGGTGGTTTTTTTGCAGGGAATTACGATGCAATGAACCATTCTAAATTTTTTATGATTCCAATGACAACAGCAATCCTCTCCGCACTACTGCTTTTTTTATTAACACCAAGGATCAGAAAGTGGATGCATGGAATACATTAAAAATTAAAAAAGGTTATAAAAAAATTGTAAAATAATTTTTATTAAGGATATTAATTATGAATATTGATGAACAACTTAAAATTATAAAAAGAGGCGTGGTTGACCTTGTAAGCGAGGATGAGCTTGTAGAAAAGTTAAAGGAAAACAGAGAGCTTGTAGTAAAGTTAGGTGTTGATCCAACAAGCCCTGATCTACACTTGGGACACAGTGTTGTTTTAAATAAATTAAGAGCATTTCAGGATTTGGGTCACAGAGCAGTTCTTATAATAGGAGACTTTACATCTCAGGTCGGGGATCCGAGCGGAAGGGATTCCACAAGACCTTTGCTTTCCTACGAACAGATAATAGAAAATTCAAAAACATACACTGAACAGGCCTTTAAGATTCTTGACAGAGATAGGACAGAGATCAGATTCAACTCAGAGTGGCTTAAACCATTTGTGAGTTTTAAAGATAATAGTATAGAGCTTTTCAATGTTGCAAAAAATGTTACGATTTCAAGGCTTTTGGAGCGTGAGGACTTTAAGAATAGGATGAAGAATGAAAACCCTATAAGCCTCCTTGAAATACTTTATCCTGTCTTTCAGGGATATGACTCTGTTGCAATAAAAGCCGATATAGAACTTGGCGGTCATGATCAGATATTCAATCTTCTTGTTGGTAGAGATTTAGAAAAGCTTTACAGCATAAAGCCACAGATATGTATAACTGTACCACTTCTTGTCGGAACTGATGGCGTAAAAAAAATGTCTAAATCTTATAAAAATTATATAGCCTTCAATGACACCCCTGATGATATGTTTGGAAAGCTTATGTCCATTTCTGATGATGTTATGCTTACTTATTATGAGCTCTTAACTGATTTAAATATGAATGAAATAAAAGCAATGCATCCTATGCAGGCAAAGAAGGAACTGGCATATACAATGGTGAAGAGGTTTAATGGTGAAGAGGCAGCTATAAAAGCTAAAGAAAACTTTGAAAGGGTTTTTTCTAAAAAGGAACTGCCAGAAGAAATTGAACTCTTCAAACTGGAAAGACCAATGCTCCTGTCTCATATTCTTACATCTTCAAAAATATCAAAGAGCAACAATGAATCAAGAAGGCTTATTGAAAGTGGAGCAGTAAGGATTGATGGGAATAAGATTTTAGAGGATAAAATGATTGAACGCGGTGGATTTATTCTTCAATGTGGTAAGAGAAATTTCAAAAAGATAGTATAGGGAGTTTTCTATGAGATTTATTATAATGCTCATATTGTCACCCTGTTTTTTGTTTTCACAAAAACAGGTTAGTGTGGATCAGTACAAACAGATGATAGAGGAGGCCTTAAACTCTGACAGTAAATCATCTGCACTATCTCCTGATATAAGAATAGAAAGGATATCAGGGACTGTTAATATTTCAACCAGTTATGAGGAAGAAACAACTCTCTCTAACAATTACCAGTACCCGATAGAAACAGGAGATGTTATTAAAACTGCATCTGATGGAGCTGTAAACATATATATAAATAACACTGGAATAATAAGATTGGAGAGGAACAGTGAGATAGAAATATCAGACGCATCAAATGACATCATTTTCTCACTTTCATCTGGAATTATGATAGCAAAGATTGAAAGGCTTAAAGAGAGAATGACACTGCGGATAAAAACTCCACAGGCTCTATGTGTTATATCAGGGGGAGAGTTTGCTATTGAACATACAAAGTTTAAGAATGAGACTGTTGCTGGGATTTTTGATGAAGGAGAAATGAAGGTATATCCAGGAGAGGATGAAAACGAAGAAAATCTTTTAAAGCTGTCAAAGAACAATGAGGTTTCTCTGAGCAGTGATTCCAGACATAAAAGGGTGATAAAACTCTCAAAGCTGTCATCATATAAAAGATATATATCAGATGATAAAAAAAGACTTATAAATTATAAAAAGAAATGGAAAAGATTTAATGCTTCAGAAAAAGAAAAATACAGACAGTCACTTTTTGCTAAAAAGGCAAATCAAAGAAATAAAAAGACAGCTAAAAATAAAGATATGGAAGAATAATGAGACTTTTTATTGCTTCACAACCTAATGATGATTATAAAAACCAGATTCTTGGTGTGTTTGATTCTTTTAATAAAAGCGGCATATCTACAAGATTGAGGCTTCTTGATCTAAACAGCATTCACCTGACATACGCTTTTATTGGAGAGATATGCAATGATAATGATATAAATACAATAAAAAATATATTAAATGATATGGGAGATATAAAAAGGATAAAATTTACTTCAACTCATTTAGGTTTTTTCCCCTCAGACAGGCATCCTAATATTTTATGGGCTGGTGTGGATGAGAATGCATCTTCAATATTAAATGAGGTATATTTAAAGGTAAAGAATGCTTTAAACACAGCAAAGATTTATACAAACGAAACATTTTACCCACATATCACCATTGCAAGAGCAAAGACATCACTGACCAGAGATGAGCTGAATACTATAAAATCTATTGATTTAAACATAGAAGGAGTATTTGAAAATATAGCTATTTTTTCAAGCATTCTGACACAGAATGGAGCTGTTTACAATAAAATTCTTGAAAGAAAATTTATATGAAAAAAACTTTATATTTTTTTTTAATACTTGTTTTTTTGATTTGTATTCTTTGTGCTTATTTTTTTCTTCCTGCTAGAACAATAAAAATATTTATACCTGAGGGTTCAAATGCTCAGAGCATTGCAAACATACTGAAAGAAAACAAAATAATATTTTCATCAACATACTTCAGAGCTTTAGTAAAACTAACAAAAACTGATAAAAAGATAAATCCTGGTGAATATTCATTTAGAATATACTCTCCTGCTGAAGTGGTATTATACAGAATGATAAATCAGAAGTATTTAAACTCAATAAAGGTTGTTATACCTGAAGGCTGGAGGGCTGAGCAGGTAGCAGAAAGGCTTAAAAAAGCAGGAGTTATAAAGAGTGAAGAAAAATTTATAAAAATAGTAAAAGAGAAAAAATTGGAGGGATATCTTTTCCCTTCAACATATTACTTTGCTAAAAACACAACAGAGGATGAGGTAATATCATTTTTTATGGATACGTTTAATAAGAACATAAAACCTATTTTTTCAAAATATAAGATACCTGATGGACTTGATGAATACAAGGTTATCATTCTGGCTTCTATAGTTGAAAGAGAAGCAGTTTATGATGAGGAAAGACCATTGATAGCAGCAGTTTATCTTAACAGGCTAAGAAAAAACATACCACTTGAAGCAGATCCAACCGTTCAATATGCGTTAGGCTACTGGAAAAGGGGACTTAATTATAAGGATTTAGAAATGCCATCACCATACAACACATATTACGTAAGCGGACTTCCCCCCTCACCAATATGCTCTCCAGGTAAGAAATCAATTGAAGCTGTATTAAATCCTGCTCAGATAGATGCTATATATTTTGTAGCCGACAATACTGGCAAGCATACTTTTAATGTTAATTATGATGAGCATATCAAGGCAAAAGAAAAGGCAAAAAGGGAAAGAAAGTAAAAATAATAGACATAACCTTTGAAAAATTGATGCAGTTTAGGTCTTTTGACCCTATTTATTTTTAATAAAATTGTATAGAATAAGATAAGGGTATTTAACATAGGAGGAGTTTTTTATGGATAAGAGTAATAAATCTTTACCTGCTACAAAGGCAGATGTTAATCAAGTGAAAACTGAATTAAAAGGTGATATTTCCAATGTAAGGACTGAATTAAAACAAGATATTTCCAATGTAAGGACTGAATTAAAAAAAGATATTGCCAACGTAAGGACTGAATTAAAACAAGATATTGCCAACGTAAGGACTGAATTAAAACAAGATATTGCCAACGTAAGGGATGAATTAAAAGCAGTAAGAACTGAATTAAAACAAGACATCTCCAATGTAAGGACTGAATTAAAAAAAGATATCTCTGGAGTTGTAGGTGAAATCGTTAAGCTGGATATAAGAATTACAAAGATCGAAGAGAATATGGCAACAAAGGATGATATAAACCGAATATTAAATATTATGGATAGTTTTATTAACGAGATCAGAGATTATAGAACTAAGGATATATTAAGGGCTGAAACAATAATGGAGCATGATAAGAAGATTAAGGATCATGAGACAAGACTTCAAAAACTTGAATTAAGATAAAACGAATCTGTCAAAACATAAAAAAAAGATAGAAATCCTCATTATTTTCGATAAAACATTGAAGAGTTTTTCATAAACTCTTTAAATAAATTCTGAAATTCAGCTGGCTTTTTGTTGATTTGTTTAAAGTTGTTGTCATAAACCTTTATGTCATAAAGGTTATACGATTCAATCGGAAACACGATAGTATTATTCTTTGTTATTATAGCAGCGGTGTCCCACGAAAAAACAGATACAAATTCTCTATTTTTGAGTTTCTCATCATCAAAAATATTTACTCCATTTGAAAAATCAGATTCAGGATTTTTAACTCCAATTATTTTCAGTATTGTTGGTACAAGATCAATATGAGATGTCTGCTCATTTATAATATAACCCTTTTTTCCCGGAATATAAATGACAAGAGGTGTTTTTACCTCATAATCAGAGAAATTCTGATTATGACCATAATATCCTCTTTCAAAAAATGGCTCACCATGATCACCTGTTATTACAATAATTGTATTTTTAAGCAAACCTTTCTTTTTTATTGTATCCAGAAGTTTTCCTGTAAGAGAGTCTTCAAAGTATGCACAGTTTTTATATCTTGTAAACACTGGTTTTATATTATCGGGTCTTAAGAATATATGATTTACTTCTTTTTCTGCCCCAGTAAATTTTTCCATATCCTTCGGATAGTCATAGCTACCGTGTAAAGCATCAAAGAATATAAATGAAAAAAAATTTTTACCAATGTTTTGATTCAAAAACTCAATGTTCTTTTCTGTTATTTTTCTATCTTTTTCAACCTTGTCCCCCTCTGGTTTATCATATATGTCATTGGGATCAATTTTAACAAAACATGTCCTGTCAAACTCAGGATATGTTACCCTTGATGCAGCAAAAATCCCAAAATTATAATCAAGTTTTAATAATGTATCTATTAAAACTGGTGATTTTCTCTCGCCAAGAAATCTTTGCCAGTAGTTTCCATATATTCCATAGAATATTGAAAATATACCAAACCTTGTAGCATTTCCACCACTGTAATGATTGTTAAGGATAAAAGCATTGTTTTCTTTTGCAAATCTGTAGGTCTCTGGCATAACATCTGGGGTTAACATATCAAATCTTAGAGAATCAACCACTATGAAGACAACATTAAGTTTTTTTGGCTTTTCTAAGGATATATCATTAATTGGATATCTTATAGTTGAGTTCCTATCATCAATAAATTTAATATCATTTTTTTCAGGCTTTATTCCAAAATACTTTTCAAGAAAGCTTCTCATCTGAAGGTGCTGATAGAGTGGAAATGTCTTAAAGTTTTTTGTTACCCATATAACATCTTTACTTACTGCATAGGCTGAGATCCCTTTTTCCATCACAAGACATATTGATAAAAATATAACAATTTTGCTGAGAGGGATTGCTATACTCATTTTTTTTGATAATCTGTAGGATAAATAAACCATAAAAAAAACAAAAATTATGGAAAAGATATATAGAAGCATCATATAAGTATTCTGATCTAATGTCTCAAGTCCGCCAGGCGTCAATATAAGGTTTAAAACCATAGAATTTATATGAAAGCCATACATATGGAATAAGATCAGGTCTATTATTGAAAATATGTGGAAGAATGAGAATATAACAATTACTATTCCCCACCCTATCCTTTTTATTTTTGATACCACAAAACCAATACTCCCAAAAACTAAATAAAAAAGAAAAAGTGTTGAAAAAAGGACAGGTATTAAAAATATTAATTCTTTTAACTGTGACAGTGAGTCAATTATAAAAAAAGAGTAAATTAAAAGCGAAAAAACAAAATTTATTGCTAAAAAATTTAAAAATTGATTTTTTTTAGACATAACTATACATTTCCCAGAAATCAGAATTTAAAAGAACTTTTCTTTTTTTCTGTCTTCTGACATCTGTTGCCTGTTTTATGGACGTGATGGGATTTGAACCCACGACCTCCCCGTTGCGAACGGGGCGCTCTCCCAACTGAGCTACACGCCCATAAAATGATTTTAAAAAATAAATAAAAATGCAAAAATACACCAATATCTTTATATGTTCGTTTGTTTTCTAAAATCAACCATTCTATAATAGATCTATTATTCTATTTTAGCAAATTTTTGATTTTTAAAATTTGATATAATTATTATAAATGATGAATCTATCAAGGAGTTTATATGCCTAAGAATTACTTCCCGCTTAAAGGAAAAACAAGATATGAATATGATTTTAAAAGCTCTGAGTTCGATGGTATTGCAAAGGTTTATATAGACATAATTGATATTACACAAAAAAATAAAATGACAACAGCAAATGCAAGAATGACATTTATTTTAAGAGATGAACATATAACAGAATTTAAGATAAAAAAAGATGATAAATGGGTCATAACCACAGATGGTATAGTGGTGGGTGGAAGAAAGGAGATACCAGTAAATCCAAAAGAAGGGTTTAAATGGGATGAATATCCCGACGCAAATGAAATAGTTTCAATGACTGATAAGGTTTCCATAAAAGCTGGCAAATTTTCTAATTGTGTAAAGGTGTTAACAAAGATAGCAGGTGGAGATGCAGGAATGGCTTCAAGATACTATGCACCTGATGTAGGCTATGTTATGGAAGATTATTCAGCCGAGGATAAGAATTGTTTTGTAGAACTTGTTTCTGTTTCAAAGCTTTCTGATAAGGATATTGAGCCTAAAAAAAACAGGAGAAAAAAATGAAGTCAAAAACGATTAAGGAATTGCTTGCATCAGAATCAGTGATAAGTAATATAACAGTAATGGGATGGGTTAAGACAAGAAGAGATTTAAAAAAACAGTCATTTGCTGAAATAAATGATGGTTCAACAAGGCAGAACCTTCAGATTGTCATAAACAATGAGGATGAAAATTTTAAGCATATACTTTCTGATGTTATAAATGGGGCGTCAATAAAGGTCATAGGGGATCTCGTCCCTTCTCCTGCTAAAGGACAGAGATATGAGCTTATAGCGAAAAGTATAGAACTTCTCGGCAAATGCCCTCAGGAAAGCTATCCTATACAGAAAAAAAAGACATCTGATGAGTTTTTAAGAACTATTGCTCATCTCAGACCAAGGACAAACAAATATGCTGCAATGCTAAGAATTCGCTCTGAACTCAGCTTTGCAATACATAAATACTTTAGAGATAATGGCTTTTTTTATGTCCATACCCCGCTCATAACTACCTCTGATTGTGAGGGAGCTGGTGAGATGTTCTCTGTCACATCATTTGATATAGGAAACATCAAAAATCTTCCGGTTGATGCAAACGGCAATATAGATTTTTCAAAGGATCTTTTTGAAAAAAGAACATATCTTACAGTGTCTGGACAGTTAGAGGGAGAAACCCTTGCTCTTGCATTAGGAAAGATCTATACATTTGGGCCAACCTTTAGAGCAGAGAACTCAAACACATACCGTCATGCATCAGAGTTTTGGATGATTGAGCCTGAGATGGCATTTTATGATCTCTATGATGATATGGACTTGGCTGAAGATTTTGTTAAAAGCATCACAAGAGATGTTATAAAAAACTGTTCTCTTGATCTGGAGCTTTTTGCCAAATTTGTTGAACCAAAGCTTATGGAAAATCTTTCAAATGTTACTGAGACAAAATATGAAAGACTTCAGTACAGCGATGCTGTGAATATTCTTGAAAAGGAAAATGATAGGTTTGAAATAAAGGTTAGCTGGGGAGTTGACCTTGCCAGTGAGCATGAAAGATTTCTTGTTGAAAAATACTTTAAGAAACCAATTATAATGTATAACAAGCCAAAGGATGTTGCAGCTTTTTATATGAAACTCAATGATGATGGAAAAACAGTAAGGGGTATGGATCTGCTTGTCCCAAGGATCGGCGAGCTCATTGGTGGCAGTGAAAGGGAAGAGAGGCTTGATGTACTTACCAATAAGATGAAAGAATTTAATATGAACCCAGACTTATACTGGTGGTATTTGGATCTTAGAAGGTTTGGAACTGTCCCACACAGTGGTTTTGGTTTAGGTTTTGAAAGGATGATGATGCTTGTGACCGGAATATCAAATATAAGAGATGTGTGTGCATATCCAAGAGTCCCTGGATATGCGGAGTTTTAATATGGACAAAAACGAAGCTCTTGATATACTAAAAAAATATATAACAAATGAAAACCTTATAAAGCACTCACTTGCAAGCTGGGCTGTTATGCGTTCGCTTGCTGACAAGTTAGGAGAGGACAGAGAAAAATGGGGGCTTGCAGGGATACTCCATGATATAGATGTAGAACTAACAAAAGAAGACCCAAAGGAACATACAAAAAAGGCAGTTGATATATTAAAAAGGCTGGGAATAACTGATGATATAATAGAGGCAATAAAGATGCACAATGAAGAAGCATGGGATACCAGATCTGATGAAAAATTTCATATTGCTTTAAGATGCGGAGAAACTGTTACAGGACTTATCACTGCTACTGCACTTATTATGCCTGATAAAAAACTTTCAGGTGTTAAAAATGAATCTGTTATAAAAAGATTTAAGGATAAAAGATTTGCAGCTGGTGCAAGACGCGAAAGCATAAAAGAATGCGAAAAATTAGGTATCTCATTAAATGATTTTCTTTCATTATCTCTTTCTGCTATGAAGGAGATATCAGATGAGTTAGGATTATAATCATCGAGATGTAAACAGATGTCAGAACTCAGATCCTGCCTGCCGAAGCCGATTCGGCGTAGGCAGGGACAGAAAACAGAAGACAGAAAAGCAAATTGGTTATCTGGTTGTCTGGTTATTTAGTTGTTTAGGAAGAAGAAAAGTAGTCTACGAGGTTACTTCTTAATAAAAAAAATACACAATAATATCAAGCTACGAAAACAAGGGCTTTTCTTTTAAAAGAAAAGCCCTTGTTTTCAATTTAACTATCTAATTAGTATGACGAAGTGGTTGAATTAATCCAAGAAAGGGCTTTTGTTACATTTGAATATACACCATATTTTCCCGGTCTTGCACATCCCTCGCCCCAGCTAACAACTCCTGCAAGTGTATTGTTATATATAAGAGGACCACCGCTGTCACCCTGACAGGAATCCTTACCACCATTTGCATATCCTGCACATATCATTCTATCTGTTATCTGTCCAGAATATGACTTATTGCATACATCGTTTGAAACCATAGGAACATTTACCTTCATCAGAGTATTTGAAACACTCCCATTTTCGCTTGTTGTTCCCCACCCTGCTACTGTAAAGGTTACATTGTTCAACTCCTTTGAATTCAACTGCGCAGGTGTATATCTTGAATTAGCATTTAATTGAATTAAAGCATAATCATAATCCATTGTATCTGAATTCCATCCAGGATTCTTAATTATTCTTTTAGGAGAAATCTTTTCCACACCTGTGGTGTCATTTAAACGATAAAGACCTATAAGTATATAGTCTGGTGATATACCATCCACGCAGTGCGCAGCAGTAAGAACCCAGTTAGGCTTTATAAGAGATCCACCGCAGTAGTGACCGTATGATGAGTTTTGAAGGGAGACTATAAACGGGAATTCTCCTTTATTAGCGGTTACTCCACCAACTATCTTTTCTATAGCAGGAATATCAGCATCCCTCTGATAAACTGCGTCTGGCAACTCAACAGATACAAAGTTTTCTCTTATGCTTGTGCCACTCGGGTTATCAAAGCTGAAATCATTAGCTCTGACACCTGAAACCATTATAAACAACGAAACAACCATTAATACCTTTTTCATTCTATAATCCTCCACAATTTAAATAACATTTATGTTATAACTGAACAACATCATAATATCAAAGGCTTAATTCCTTATTTTTTTTAGGACTTTTGTCCTAACTGGTTTTCCCACTGACCGAACGCTAATTTTTTTGATGTAAGAGATGAGAGATATTTCCTTAGCTCTTTTGTTAATAGTTTTGGAGTCAGATTTTCAAATGGAGTGCTAGGAAGTGGCATAAAATAATGAATATGAATCCTTGCTCTATATTTTTGAATCAACAGAGTTATTAATTTTTTTGTATCATTTAATGTTTCTTCTGTTTCAAATGGAAAACCAAAGATAAAATCGACATCAACACTAAAACCATACTTTACAAGCGTTGCAACAGCTTTTATTACATCATCGACACTGTGCCTTCTGTTTATTTTTTTTAGTATTTCATCACTCCCACTCTGAGCACCTATTATTATAGTTTTGCTTGATGTCCTTCCTTTCAATATCTCACAGAGTTCATCAGATATATGCTCGGGTCTTATCTCTGAAGGAAAACTTCCAAGAAAAACTCTACCCCTTCCTTTCACAATTTCACAAACCATATCCACAAATCTGTTAAACTCTTTTAAATCAGGTGTAATTCCATCTTTTGAACCATATGATGCTAAATCAGGTGTTATAAATCTTATATCTTTAAAATTATTTCTTAATAATATCTCTATTTCCTTTCTTATTAATTCTAATCTTTTATGCCTTTGAATTTTCCCCATAATATTGGATGTCTCACAGTAAAAGCATCCGTAAGGACATCCCCTTGTTATTTCAATTGAGCCAAATCTCTTATATTTTTCTGAGACAGAGCCATATTTATTTATATCAACATGTTGATTATTCACTGCTATTTTTTTAATTTTCCCAGATATAAAATCTCTTAGTATCTCCTCTCCCTCACCAATAAACAGATTATCAAATATTTGAACAAACTTATCTGTGTTTTTATCTGTTATTGCAGGACCACCTGCTATCAACCTTATTCCATAATGCTCAGCTTCTATTGTCATAGCAAGTTTTTTTTCATCATCTTCATTATGAGTCATAAAGGAAAAAGCAATGACATCATTTTTTTTAATTAAATTTTTTATATCTTTGTAATTTGAAAAAAAATATAGTTTTAAATTTTCTATGTCCTCGACAGCTCTTGTAAGTGTGTTTATAGAATATTTATTAGAATTGGTCTCGTGAAAAAATATATTCATTTTAAAATAAATGTGAAAGGTATGAAACCGCTTGAACAATATATTTCTTATCTATTTCATCAAAGAATGATAATTTATCAGAGTCTATATCAAAAACAGCTACAATCTCATTGGTTTTATCAAAAACAGGGATTGCCATTTCAGATTTTGAAAGTGATGAACAGGCAATATGACCAGGAAATCTATTCACATCATCAACTATTATTACATCCTTTTTCTCCCAGCACTTTCCACAAACTCCCTTACCATAGGCAATTCTTGAACATGCCACAGGTCCCTGAAATGGACCAAGAACAAGCTCGGAGTTCTTGATCAGATAAAATCCAGTCCAGAAAAAGTTAAAACCAAAGTGTATTGCTGATGAAAAATTGGACAGGCCAGCAATCAAGTCAGTTTCATATAATATCAATGACTCAATCTGTGAGAGCAATGATATATATCTTTCTTCCTTTGTAACACCTGATATTTTAATTTCTTTTTCCAATTCAAAGCCCCTATCATTCTTTTAATTAATAGCTTTTTTATAGGCTTCCAATGCCTTATAAGAGCTTCTTGCAAGCGGTTCTGATACAACTGATTTTATTCCTATTGAAAGAGCAAAGTCTTTTAATATATCAAATTCTTTGTGGGTATAATATTTTTTTACAGGATAATGTTTGTTTGAAGGTGAAAGATACTGGCCTATAACAACTATATCACATAAATTTTTATTTAAATCAATCAACGTTTGCTTTATTTCATCCATCATCTCACCCATACCTATTATTATTGATGATTTAGTAGGGATATCAGGATCTATTTTTTTTGACATTTTTAATATATTTAAAGATCTTTCATATGATGCCATACCTCTTATATCACTGTAAAGCCGTGGAACAGTTTCTATGTTGTGAGAAAGAACAGTTGGTCTAGCAGAGATAACAGTTTCAAGTGACTTTATATCACCCCTGAAATCAGGTATAAGTGGCTCTGTCATTGTAGCAGGCGAAATCTCTCTTATCGTTTCTATTGTCCTTGCAAAATGATATGCTCCGCCATCATTTAAATCATCCCTTGTTGGTGATGTAAAAACAAGATACTTTATATTCCACTTACTGGCGATATCTGCTATCCTTTTTGGCTCCTTTGGATCAGGTGGAAGAGGCTTCGATTTATCAACAGCACAGAAACGACAATTTCTCGTACACTTAGTCCCAAGTATTAGAAATGTTGCATGTTTGCTCTTAAAGCACTCTCCTTTATTAGGACATAGTGCCTCATAGCATATAGTATTTGCGAAATAATCCCCTAGTTCTTTTTTTGTTTCAACAGCAATACCTTCACTGCTCAAGTCCTTTTTATTTTTTTTGATTGCCTTTAATATCCAGTCAGGATAATTATTCATACTACCTCTCTATAAAATTAAAATAATCTCTTATATATCCTTTATATGAAGCTCTTTAAGCTGTTTTTCATCAACTGCTGATGGGGCATCAGTCATAGGGCAGAGTCCGCTTGTAGTCTTAGGAAATGCAATAACCTCTCTTATTGACTCATAGCCACATATAATAGCTACGAGTCTATCAAGACCTATTCCTATACCACCATGTGGCGGCGCACCATAGGAAAGTGCATTCATTATCATAGAAAATTTTTCCTGTATCTGTCTGTCATCATATCCCATAAGCCTAAAAATTTTTTCCTGAATCTCTTTCCTATGATTTCTTACAGAACCAGAGCCTAATTCCACACCATTTAACACAAGATCATACTGACATGATTTTATGTTTTCAAGCTCTTCCTTTATATCAAGCTTATAAAGCTCTTCAGGCATAGGTGCAGTAAACGGATTATGCGTGGCATCATATCTATTTTCATCTGCTTTCCATTCAAGAAGTGGAAAATGTCTTATCCATAAAAAAGCCCATTTCTTTGAAGGATTTTTATCATTTTTTATTATCTCATTCCTAAGAATTCCTATATATTTTAATATATCTTTTCTGTTATCGCTTGCTATAAACACTGTATCACCATCAGTTATGTTAAGTTTTTCATTAAGATTTTTTATATCATCATCCTTTAAAAATTTAATAATTGATGATTCAATCTTGCCATCCTTCATCTTTAACCATACAAGCCCCTTTGCTCCATTTAACTTAAGTGTTTCTGTGAGTTTATCTATCTCACTCCTTGAGTAATTATGAACATTTTTTGCATTTATTGCCTTTATAACTCCACCAGAATCTATTATCTGTCTAAATATTTTAAAATCAGTATTTTTAAATATTTCAGTTATATCTTTTATTTCATATCCAAATCTTATGTCCGGTTTGTCAGTACCGTATTTTTCCATAGCTTCATCATATTCCATATCAATGAATGGTGTCTCAATTGTTTCTCCAATGCTTGAGAATATCTCTTTCATCATCCCTTCTACAACAACCGCCACATCCTTTTCATCAACAAAACTCATCTCCATATCTATCTGTGTATGTTCTAACTGTCTATCACTTCTGAGGTCCTCATCCCTGAAGTTTCTTGCTAACTGAAAATACCTATCCATACCACTTATCATAAGAATTTGTTTAAACATCTGAGGAGACTGTGGAAGTGCATAAAACTTTCCCGGGTTGATCCTTGATGGAACAAGAAAATCTCTTGCTCCTTCAGGTGTTGATTTTGTTAGTATTGGTGTTTCTATCTCATAGAATTTATTTTTTACCAGATAATTTCTAACAACCTGTGCTATATTGCTTCTGATCACAAGATTCTTCTTAAGAGTTTCTCTTCTTATATCAAGGTATCTGTATTTGAGTCTTGTTTCTTCGCTTACATTTATATACTCAGCAATAGCAAATGGAAGTTCTTCTGATGTGTTTAATATTTCAATTTTATCCATTAAAACTTCTATCCCCCCTGTTGGCAGATTCCTGTTCTCATTTCCTTCGGGCCTTTTCCTTACTTCGCCATCAACCTTTACTACATACTCACTCCTCAAATTTTCAGCTACTGAAAAAAAATTATTTTTTGGTTCAACTACAACCTGAGTTATACCATATAAATCTCTTAATATAAGGAATAGAACTCCACCATGATTTCTTTTTGAATCTAACCATCCACAAAGCGTAACCTTCTCTCCAACGTTTTTGTCTGAAAGCTCTCCACATGTATGTGTTCTCATCATATAAAACCTCCGCTAAAACAGTGACCAGTGCCTGCCTGCCGAAGCCGCTTCGGCGCAGGCAGGGTCAGTGCATAATCTGTATTATTTCATTCAAGTTAGTCTTTTTTTGCTCACCATTTGAAAGATTTTTCAGTGTGATTGTGTTTGTTTTATATTCATCATCACCAATTATTAATGCATATTTAGCACCATTTGAATTTGCACTTCTTAGCTGTGATTTAATGCTAACTGAAAAATTTGAAAAATCTGCCCTTATGTTATTCTTTCTCAGTTCAGTTAATATTTTTAAACAGTACTCTGAATAGGCCTTATCCATAGAAACAACAAAAAAAAGATCTTTTTCTTTTATGAGTGTATCGTTCTTTTCAACAAGCATGGCTATTCTTTCTACTCCAGCTGCCCAGCCAACGCTTGGAGAATCAGGTCCTCCCATAGATTTGACAAGGGTGTCATATCTTCCACCTGACGCCACTGCATCCTGTGAACCCAACTGATCTGTTTTAAACTCAAAAACTGTCCTTGTATAATAATCAAGCCCTCTTACAAGAAAATAATTCTCTTTAAATTTTAAATTGTTTGTTGTAAGTATATTTTTTACTGATTCATAGTGTGTCCTACAATCTGTGCAGAGCTCTATATGAGGTATATCCTTCAGCTTATCTCGGTCTGTTTTACAGTCAAGAACTCTTAAGGGATTTCTTCCAATCCTGTTTTTGCAGTCATCACACAGATCAATATTCTTTAAATGATTTATTAAAACCCCTCTGTATTTCTTTCTACATTCTGTGCATCCTATAGAATTTATTTCTGGTGTGTATGATTTTATTCCTAACTTTTTTAAAAAGCTGTCCAGCATCATGATGACTTCTGCATCAGCATACGGTGAAGCATTGCCCAAATACTCTGCTCCTATCTGTTCAAACTCTCTGTATCTTCCTGCCTGCGGCCGTTCTGCTCTGAACATATTTCCTATATAAAAGAATTTGGAGTTTTCCCCTTTAAGGTTAAGATTTGAATTTATATAAGCCCTTACAATGCCAGGGGTGCCCTCAGGTCTTAGAGCAAGCATTCTTTTTGATTGATCCTCAAACTTATACATTTCCTTTTCAACTATATCAGTTGTCTCGCCTGTTGATTTTACAAATAACTCATAGTATTCAACCGTTGGAAGCCTTATCTCCTTATAATTATATATCTTAAAAATTTCTCTTGCTGCAATCTCAATCGCTGTAAAAAGTTCTGATTGAGGATAGAGTATATCCTTAAATCCTCTAACAGTTGTTAACATTTAAACCTCTCCATTATTGAGTTAAGCTTTTTCTCATCTATTATTATTTTTCCTCTTGATAGTGTTATAATACCTTTGTTTTTCAATCTCTGAAGCACCCTGTTAACAGGGATTCTTGTTGTTCCTAAATTCTTTGCTATATCGTCCTGTGTTATACTCAACTCTGTATTATTATTTTTTCTACAACTTTCATACAAAAACTTTATAACTCTTCCGAATATATTATAAAACAACAAATTTTCTATTTCCTCATCAGTCTTTCTCAATCTCTCTGCCATTATGTAAAGCAACTTCAATGTAAATTCTTTATTATTCAAAAGAAGCGATTCAAAGTCTTTCATTGAAATTACATACACCTCTGAATCCTTTATAGCAACTGCAGAAGCTGTTCTATATCCTATTCCTAAAAGGGCTAGTTCTCCAAAAAAATCATTCTCACTAAGCACTGATATTATCTTATCTTTATTTCCTAACTCAGTAAATATTTGCACCTCTCCTTTTTTTAATATATAAAACTTTTTTCCTGAGTCATTTTTGTTAAAAATAATATCACCTTTATTAAATTTCTTTAATTTTCCAAGAGATTTAAGGGCTTTTATGTCCGCCTTTGAAAAACCCTTCAATGTTTTAACTTTTTTTAATAAATCTTTGCTCATAAATCATCCTGATAATATATTTTATATTATTTTTAATACCAACAAAAAAACCCCTTTTCGTTTGCTCAGAACGAAAAGGGGTTAAGCCCAGGTAATCTTTTTATCTATCAAAACTGAAATTAGCAGCTGATCTGCTAACTTCTGGCATTTCCACATTTACTGATATGCTTCTTACTGAATTACTTTGAATAGAATTAAAATAGCTTGCAAGCACCGATATCTTTGTCACATCCTCACCTCTTCCTCCGTCAGAGTCAACTACATTAGAAACGCTGCATCCAACAGGAGTCTGAATAAAATCATTATCACCCCTTACTAATATACCCTCTATCAACTTTGTGTTTGAGTTAAACACAGGAGATCCAGAGTTCCCACCGTAGGTATCAAGATTTGCTACGAAATAACCAACAGGCAATGGATCTCTAATAGTAGATCCATCAGCAAATTTTACTGGAAGCCCTACAGGATATCCTATTACGAAAACAGGATCTCCCTTTGATAGATTCTGATTCAAATTCATCCTAAGAGGTTTTTTACCCTCAACCCTTCTATCAAGCTTTATTATTGCATAGTCAGGACCTAACCCTGTTCCACTTGGATTATCAGGAGTGGGTTCCGGCCCAATATTTCTTTTTAATATCTTGGAACATTTATATACATTTGATGCAGGAATATTTGTAACTGCGGTATCAGGATTATTTTTATCATTTACAGCATATCCAAAAACAAAATAAGTTGATGCACACTTTGACTCATTTGTAATGCAATGACCAGCCGTTATGATTGTATCCTCAGAAACAAGGGAACCAGAGCAAAAAGCTCCGATAGTCTGATCCTTAAAAGGCTCATCATCACAGAGATTAAGCCTTTCACCAAATTTTTGTGTAGAAAGGATATAACTGTTTGATGAAGGATCAAAGCTAACATTTGTTTTATCCCAGAGCGATACTACTGAATCTGCAATAGCTTTTATATCCTCTGGCATTGAATAATAATCCCTTCTGTTGTCATCACCATATATTACCTTACTTACCCCGGCAATAGAAAACGATGAAGTAGCTGTTATAAGTGTAGCTGCTATGATCACTTTTAATTTTGCAGTTTTCATATCTATATTCTAAGCATTTATTGATTAAAATCAAATACAATAAGACCTATATGTAAATAGGCCATTAGTCCCAAGTAGATGAATATTATAAAATTTAGAATTTAGAATTATTTGAATCACATCCGAAGTAACCGCGTAGGTTACTTCGGGTTTGGATAAATTTATGATTATATTTTAATATTATTTTGTTGCTAACCAAAAGTAACCTACGCGGTTACTTTTGGTGTGGGATATCTTATGAATTTCTTTGTCAGTGCTCAAAATAGTCTGAGTTATTTTATATTGTGAAATATTTAACAATTTTTTGATATTATATATTTGCATCGGTTATCCTCCTTTATATAACTTATCTTTCAATAATAAATTATATGAGTTTTGGGTAACCAATGCTTTTTTTTGTTTATTTTTCTCTGCATACTATTTTCATTGGTAAATCCCACATTATTTACGAATGACCCAAAATTATAAAACATAAAACTTAAAAATAGTTTTCCTTCATTCTGACACGATCGTATGGAATTTGAGAAGACTTAATCATCGAGATGAAAACAGATTAAGTCAGGATGTAAATAGATATCAGATAAATAAGAAATTCCTTTAAAATCTGACATCTGTCCCTACCTGCCTGTAGTAATGATAATGAATTACATCTCTTAAATCATTATCTACTTCAAACTCAGACATATCACAAAGGCGGGCAGGCAGGCACTGATCACTGTTTTGTCTTTTCTGATCACTGTCCACTGATCACTGTTTTGATGGGGATTTGTCGTTTTCTTATTAACCTCAATCTTAATCTTAACCTTAGCCTGTAGTTACAATATAACCTGTCCAACCTACGAAGTTGGACGAAAATTTGTAAATGGAATTATATGTTCAACTTACGAAGTTGGACAGAGGTTCTATTAAATAACAAAAGCAATATGGTTATATGATAACTGGTTTGATTGTGTGAATATAAAAAACAATGAGTCGGTGTATGGATTAAGACTTCTTCTCATTTTTATCCCATTCTTCCAAAATAACTAAATAACAAATCTGTCTGTCTTCATCTCGATGAATCCGTCTACATCTTGATGATTAAATAACCAGATAACAAGACAACTAAATAACTTTTATATAAGAGTAAAAAGTCTTACAGTATATTTATCTATAAGCCTTACTGCTATGAAGAATACTACTACTATTATTATAAGAACTATAGGATAAAAATATTTATATCTTTTAATATCACTTATCTGCGTTTGTGAGTCATACTCCCAGCTTATTCCCCTTTTAAAATAGCTGAACGCATTATACATTGAATAAGAACCAAGAGCAAAAAGTATAAAAAAAATATATGACAGAACAGGGGTATTGAATATCTTAAAAAGATTTAAGTATGGAAGTGTGTATATCAGTTTTGTTCCTGCCTTTATTCCCCATATATCCCAAAGCATACCGTAGATGACACCTGCCAATGATATTGATAAAAGTTTTTCAATCCTTCCTTTAAGACTCTCTCTTATCAGTGATCTTGTGCCCAATTTGTAATTAAGAGGCTCAAATATAAAAACAAGCGATATCCATATAAGCGGAAAAAATATGCTCGGGAGTGAGATAGACAAAAGAGCTATAAATATTCCAAAGATTATGTATATTCTAATATGTTTTTCATTAAATTTTAAATTTATATTTATTCTGACCTTTCTGAACAACCCTGACGATTCTATCAGTTCTTCCGTTTCAAATATTGCTGGAAGAATTGAAGAAAACAGAAGTAGATAGAAAATATATCTCTCGGTAACATCAAAAGGAACCAAACTATATTCCCAGCTTGATAGTGATACATTAAATATCTCAAAAAAGAACCACATTCCGCATGATACAAAAAGCATATAAACAAATTCTTTTGTCCGTGATATTATTAAAGAATCATTCTTTATCAAATAATTTATCCCATCAATAAAAAAGATGTATGAATACCATGCAAAAACATAGAAAAACCTGAAAAATGGATATATTTCAAATGAAGCAAGAAGATATGAAATAAAAAAAGAAAAAAAAGCAGCTGTTATAAATATTATACTTGTTTCCATTAAAATTATTATATTAAATTTTCTCGCCGCTTATAACGCAAAATCCACCTCTTCCATGACCCTTTTCTATCCTGTCTAATTTTCTTAAATTTTTTAAATTTTGTGGTTTAAAAAGTGTCTGGTATGTTGTTATGTTTTTAAATTTTAATTTTTTTAATTTCTCTATGAGCCAAAGTGATGAATAAAACTTAGCATCCCTATAAAAAACATCTGTTTTTTTCTTTAAAAGATACATCCTTCCTAACTCTGTGTCTTTGTCTATTATTCCTATAACAATTCTCCCTCTCTTTTTGAGTATTCTTTTTGACTCAGTTAAAACCTTTATAGGATCTTTAACAAAACAGAGTGTAAAGGCAATAAGGACAAGATCAAAGCTTTCATCAAAAAATGGAATATTTTCGCCATATCCTTTAACCACAGCAATCCCTCTTTTCACAGCTAACTTTCCCATATCCTCTGATGGCTCAAGTCCTATTTTTATACCGAATGGTTCTGAAAACCTTCCAGTACCAACTCCTATCTCAATAGCATTTTTATATTTTTTCTTTCCAATGCCTTCTTTTACTACCTCAAGCTCAGTTAGATAAAGATACTTGTTTTTATCAAACCAGCTGTCATATTCAAATGCATTTTTATCAAAAACATTATAGATTTTTGTTTTCATATATTTTAGGGGGCACTGAAAAAGTCTAACGGTGGAGGTTTTATAAATGAGAAACTGTATAAAAAGTTTCAAAATTTATATCAAAACTGCAAGGTTTTTTATCTCTAATATTAAAAAGGCGTGTAGTTTTTACCACCTTTTGGCTTTAAATTGCCAATTTTTGGCTGCTACTTCGTCACTCGTCGTTTACAGACCTTATTCAGGTATGCTCACTCCTCGCTCCTCGTCTCGCCCGCCTGCCTACGCCGAAGCGGCTTCGGCAGGCTTAAAAAATTGGCTAATTTATAGCTCAAATAGACTTTTTTAGTGCCCCCTTATTTAATTCTTTTATCTTCTTATTTATATCCTTTGATTCTGTTATTTCTGTTACAAGACAGAAACATTTAGCTCCAGCCTTTATGACTTCAGAAAGGTTATAGGTCTTTATTCCACCTATTGCCACAAATGGTATCTTTTTATGTCCAACTACCCATCTGAGATATTCTAAGCCAACAGGAGACATAACATTATCCTTTGTGTGTGTTTCAAAAAGCGGGCCAACCCCTGCATAATCTGCACCATCCCTTGTTGCCCTTATATACTGCTCTGGACTGTGTGTTGATACACCTATTATAAAATCCTTACCAACAAGCTTTCGCACCTCTTTAACGGGATAATCATCCTGTCCTAAATGAACTCCATCAGCCTTAACCATAAGAGCCAAATCAGGGTGATCATTTACAATGAAAACAGCACCGTGTTTTTTTGCAATCTTACTTATCTCCTTTGCCTCACGATACTTATCAGCAAAGTCCAAGTATTTCACCCTATATTGAATTATCTTAACTCCGCTTTCAAGAATTTTTTTTGCAACTAAAACATTATCCCTTCCAAGTGAATGTTTTTCATCGGTTATAGCGTATATAGAGTAATTTTCAAAAATCTTCATACTATCCTTTTTTGTCATATAAGACCCTCCTTAAAACCTCATCGGCTTCCATAGCAGCAACCGCCAAAACCTTAGGTGCAAGTGGATTAAAATCATTAACAGACTTGATAAGATCTCCAACTATTGTATAATTATCTCTCCTTATTATCTTTATATTTTCACAATCTCCATATCCTGCTATACCGCTTGCCATAACAATAAACCTTTTCATTCTTAATGATGTTTCAAATATCATCTTTTTTGTTTCATCAATATCAACAGCTTCAACTATTATCTCTGGCTTTTCCCTTTTCAGTATCTCTTCAAAGTTTTTTTCATCAAGTCTCTTATCCACTGTCTTTATCCTTGCTGCGGTACTTATTTTCAAAAGATTTTTTTTAAGAGCTAAAACCTTTTTTTTGCCCACATCATTTTTAAAAAATAACTGCCTGTTTAAATTTTTAATTTCAACCCTATCATAATCTATTATAACAAGGTTTATAAATCCTGTTCTTATTAGTATGTTTGAAACGTTTGAACCAAGCCCGCCACATCCTGCTATTAAAACCTTAGTCTTTCTTATCTTTTTAATCTCATCATTGGTAAAATAATAACTGAATATCTTTTTTATATCATCCATATATCCTTTCAATAATCTTTTTGGCTGAGGCATATCCACTCGTGAAAGCAAAGTGGAGATTATATCCTCCGCTTTTTCCACCAGAGTCAAGAAGCTCTCCAGTTATAAAAAGATTTTTTATCTTTTTTGATTCAAAGCTTTCATCAATCTCATCAAGTGGAACACCACCAGTTTTAGACATAGCCATATCAAACCTACATGGAGTCAAACCCTCAAGCTTTAAGTTTTTTATCTCACTAACAAATCTTTCAATACCTTTTATATCAGTCTTGTCATCAACTTTTATGGATAATTTTTTAAGTATGAACTCAGCGAGCCTAAACTCCACCGACGGAAATAGTAAATCCTTAAACGATTTGCTGCCATCAATTCTTTTATTAAAAAAACTTATCAACTCATTATCACTAAGCTCAGGGTAAAGGTCTAAAAAAATACTATTAATTTCCCCTTCCCTTCCATAATAAAATGAAAGATCAAGTGCAAGCGGTCCTGATATCCCATAATCAGTGAAAAGGACTTCATCCTCTATGATTGTTTGTTTTCCTTTGATGCTAATAACAACCCTTGCGTTCCTTCGTATTCCATCAAGCAATGAAAGATTTGGGGATTCTACCTCAAACGGTGTTATAAGTGGCTTTATCTCATTTATAGAGTGCCCCAATGTTTTAGCTATATCAAAACCTGAGTATGTGCCACCAATTTTTGGATATGAAGGTCCACCTGTTGATATCACAAGATTTCTTGCTCTTATAATAAATTCTTTTTCAACAAAATCATTCTTTTCAAAGTGATGTGGCAGTGTTTTTGCTTTTATCTCAAAAATATTTTTATTGTAATGAACAGATGTTATAAGTGTTAAAAGTTTTACAGAAACTGAAGAGTTTTTTAAAAAGTTTTCAAACGCAAACGAAACATTCTCAGATTTTTCAGAAAGCGGATATATCTTACCCCTTTCCTTTACAACTGTAAAAACTCCAAGCTTATATCTTAAAAAATTTAATACCTCTTCAGATGGAGTTTTTTTAAATATTTCTTGAAGTTTCCTTTTGTCATCACAAAGATAAAAATCCGTTGATATATTAGTGTTTGATAGGTTTGCCTTTCCAGCCCCTGTTGAAAGAAGCTTTCTACCCATTTTAGAATTTTTTTCAATAAGAACTGTTTTTATATTTTTTTCAGCAAGAACTGATGCCGAGATAAGGCCACTGGCACCCGCACCAATTATAGCAACATCATATAACTCACCTTCTATCATAATAAGATTATACAAATTAAACTGATACTATTTGAATTTTATTGATTGAAAAATACTGAATAAATTATCACTGTTGTTATTATAGTTATTATAATATGATAATTTTGTTAAAAAATATGATTTTTTAATGGATGGAGATTTTATAAACAGTTCTACATAGTATGCCAAATCAGTTGATGAGTTATATGCTATGTTAATGTTCAATGGAAAAATAAATTTTTTTCTGTAATCTGTATTTACTATATCTGAAATATAAAAAGTTATACCAAACTCATTATAATTGTCTGGAAGAAGTTTAATATAATTATATGGTGATACATTTGATAATGTTGTTCCTGTTATATTTTCATCAGATTGAACAAATCCACCATTTGAGTAATATGTAGAAAGATTTAGTTTAGATGAGAGTTTAAAATCATTTCTTATTTCTGGTATAAATCCTCGTCCTATATATGAATTATTTTGATCAAAGTATTCCTGATATCTAAGGTCAAGTGATATCTTTTCCCTCGTAGAATAATTAAAAGCTATGTTTATGTATAAAGTATTTTTAAAACCTGCTGTTTCCATATATGTATTTTCTTCAGATTTATCTTTAATATTAAATCCAGAGTTAATATTTATATATTTAGATGATATTTTTTTGTCAAAACCAAATGTAAAAAAATTTTCTATTGAATTTCTTAACCCTATATAAAATGCTGTATCATATGTTGAAAATGTTATCTTGTTGTAATTATCATAAAGACTCTTATATAAAAATTGATTTTTATCATTGCTGGTATATATATCATATAAAAACATATAATTGATATAAATATTATTCTGAATATAAATATTATAACTTAATGAATATTCATGTGTTTTAATAAAATCTCTATCACTGTAAAGAAATGATAGTGTGTTATAAGGATAGTATTTGTCTGTTAAATTAATAAATTGCTTTGTAATTGAATAGTCATATGGAGTTTTTGATATTGCATCGTATGAATAGTTGAGTGCTTTTTCCCTTAAATTTTTTCTGTCATATGCTTCAGCAAGTTCCTTATAAAAAGAAGATTCGTTTTCAAATTTTTTTATTTTATCAAAATCGTTAGTGTTATATGCTATATAAAACATTACCCATGACGGCAAATATTTTTTATCATAGCTGGATAATTTCTCATACATGTCATTCTGTAGGATATAGCTTGCAATAAGATTATGCTTCTTGTCGGGTGGAAGTTTGGTCTCCATAATCTTTTTCATTATACCATCATTATTTTCATAGATAATTTTTAAACTCATAAATTCATAAAGTTCATCATCAGTTAATTCATCCTTTTTTGAAAAAATATCATATGACAACCTTCTGTAAAAATCTGAAGATACTTTATCTCCTGATTGGGACAAAAATTCTGAATATGAATTTAAAACTCCAGCTGATAGCGATGTGTGCTTTATTCCTTTTCTAAAGCAATTGGCTGCCTCCTGTCTATAACCTGAATCAAGTTTTATGTATGACAGTGGAATAAGCACATCAGGATTATTCTCTGTTTCACAACTAATCATTGATGTTATATAGTTTTTTATTTCTCTTGAATTCGTAGAAAGAACTGACCATAGCAAATCTTCAAGCACTGTTTTGTCTCCTATGTTTAATATAGTGTTTTCAACTTCCTTTATATCATCATCAGAAAAATTATCATTTTCTTGAAGTCTTAACATCATAATCAGAGGGTATTTAAGTATTTTATCGTTGTTCTCTTTCGCAAGCATCTTTATAGTCTCAAGTTTTTTATGATTATCTATGTTAAGTGATAAATACATATATAAAAAATAATCCTTCTTGGTCATTTTATAACCTGATATAGATATATCAGCAGCTTTTTCAGTATTGGTTGTGGCATAATAATCAAAAAGCCTTGAAAGATCCTGTTCTCTGTAAGCACCTGAACTGTATATATAATTTAAGATATTTATCATTGGTTCGAAATCTCTTGTTATGTAGAGGCTATCAGCCAAAAAATATAGATATTCTTTATCATCCTTACATCTATCATAATTTTTTTTGAGAATATCGCTGAATGCCTTAAAATCTTTTTTCAGAAATAAAAGTTTTGATTTCACTTTTACAGAATTACAATTATCATCTCCTATAAGTTCTATTGCCATATCAAAATTATCAGAGTTTATATAGAATGAATATATATCATTTATCACATTCTCAGGTAGATTTTTTAAATTAATGGATCTGATAAGATTATTTACATTATTTATATCCCCATCATCTTCATAAAGCTTTAAAAGCTTTATAAAATTTTTTTCATTAAATTTTTTATTCAGTATATCTCTATAATATTCTTTACAGAAGTCCAAATTATATACGCATATGTTATCAATTAATTTAGTGATATCAAATGTTTTATCCTTCCTGTATATATCTAAATATAGATCCGCTGCCCGTTTTTGGTCACCAGTCCATAGAAGAACCTGTGCTTCTTTCTTTTCCCATTCAATATCATCGGGCCATTTCTCTCTTGCTTTTTGGATCACAGTGTATGCATTCTTTAGATCATTTGTTTGAACAAAGCTTTCATATAATAGATAGAACTGTTGTTTTTCATCAGTTTTATTCTGTGAATGTATTGGCAATGAAGTCATTAAAAAAATAAATGAATATAACCTTAAAAAATTCATATTATTTTCTTTGCCTTTAATATTTTAATTGATAATTCTTTTGCAAGATCAACCCTTGATGATTCAATATATGACCTTAAAAATTCATTGGATATATCTGTATCTAATAAAAAATAGTTTTCAAGCTTTAACAGAGTTGGTATTTCATCCTTGATTTTATTCTGTGATCTCAAGAATATAATATATTTTTTGACCAGAATCTTTTTATAATTCATATCGGGGTTATTTTTTACTGTTGATAAAACGATATCTCTTGTAAGATGGAATTCTCTGTTTTTTATCATAGCATTAAAAAAATCATCAATTAAAGCAGGATTTTCATTGATTGATTTTATTGAAATATCTGTAAAATAATCTTTTATTTCGTTAAAATATTCTTTTTTCTTTTTCTCATCTGATATATTATTTAGAAGAGACATGCTTATTCTTATATCATAACCTCTAATTTTATCATCCAGTTCTTTTTTATCTCCGTGTTTTAATTTAGAAAGATATGAATCTGCTTCTTTATATTCATTGTTTTTTATTAATATCTCAATTAAAGTTATAATAGCATCAGTGTTATCAGGATATTTTTTTATTATATTTTTTAAATAAATTTTTGTCAGATTTATATTTTTGTTTTCATTTGTAGCATAATACATAAGTTTTTTTTGAGGAAAAAGGATATAAAGAATAACAGAAAAAATAAAAATTATAAAAAACAATTCAGTGTTTGACAAAACTCTAAAGTTTTTTTCTTTCATCTACATTCACCATATATATCCTTTTTAAAATAAAATTGGTCATTGCTGTCATTCTCTTTCAGTGAACAATTATCAATATTTTTAATTCTATATTTTATATCAGAATATCCATGAAGGCTTATAAAAAATCCTTTTTCTTTCAAGATAAAACTATCAATTTTACCATTTGAATTTGAAAGATAAGGGGTTTTAGAAGCAGCTGTCGTAAATACAACCGTGTAGGGAGATCTACCATACAGGTTTGTATATCTTTCGTTATTATAGTCAGAGTATCCTGCTGCTGAATATGAGGAGGATATAACTGGATAATATTCTTTTGTATATCTAAGCGTTTTTGATTTTGAATCTGAAACTATAATATATTGATTGTTATAGCGATATATGTTGTAATTATAAAAATCAAGAACATTGTATATATAATCACTGAGTAATGATGGGTTGATATCCTGACTTAAAGCGTAATCGTATACATCCTTCAGTGCTTTAAGTGAAGAATCCTTAGATGCAGAATAAAAATGATAGTATATGTTTATTGGTTTAAGCCTTCGTGGTTTATCTGTCATTTTAAAGGTATCTATAACATTTCTGTATCTCCAGAAAGGATAAGTCCATAAATTGGTATAAATATTTTCATTTTGTTGTCCAGTATATATCTGATAATAACCATTCCTTTCTATTCCGTATGGTGAAATGTACGATTGATATGGCCTTGCCTTTATTATAGAAGTGTTTCCACCATTTATATTTAACATATTGTTATCTTTTAAAAGTTTAAGTGCATAATATGGTGCAATACAGTCACCAGTCCAGAAAAATATATCATTTTTTTTCTTGTTATCAAGAAGAGTTTCAAGCCATTTCTTAGTTCCTAATATTTCATAATCTATATCAAATTTATATCCGGGTATATCAAGCGAGTAAAGCTGTTCTAATGTTTTATAAGAATCCTCATCTTTAATGTTTATCCATTTAAATGGGTGAGAGTATGAATGATTACCAATTTGAACATTATCCATAAGAAAAATTCCTTTCGCAATTTCTTTTAGTCTTTTTTGTTCATCAGAGGAAATGGAAGGATTTTCGATATCCCCTCTTATTACTGATACTGCCTGAGGTATTTTATATTTTGTAAGTATTTCTTTTTTAAGAATTTCAGAAGCATATATGTTTGTATTATTTTCATATCTGGATGCAAAACCATCTCCATCCACATGAACTATAAGAATCCTGTTCCCATTTTCTGTTGTTGGATCAAGAATAGGTATATCATCAAGCCTTAATGCAGATTTAAAAAGATTAAAAGTGTTTGTCCCAAACATTTCTTCATTGTCAAACATTATAACCCATGAATCATCTATTGCATATCCTCCCCATGGTGTTATTGCTGACTGATAATGGATCTGCCCTTTAGAATTTTTGAATATATTTATTCCTGTAGAATTAGTTGGCAATAAAAGTGTGTTAGAATAAAAAAATGAGGGTATTACTTCACCGTAAAATTCTTTCTTTTGTTCTATTAACTCCGTTTTCTGTCCCGGTTTTGATTGATTATTTACTAAATTTATACCTAATTTACTGAAATAATAGCTATTATTTGGAAAAGGAAAATTATTAAGGAATAAAACCTTTTTACCATTGTTAATTTCCCCAATAATCCATTTAAAAAAATTATCAAAACCATTTATATCATTTCCTTCAATATTAACGATTATCCCTGCGACATCATTGGTATCAGGATATTTTGTATCGTTTATATCAATTATTTCAGGAATATATCCCATATATTCAAGAGGCATTGAGACAAGCCTGTGTGCCTGAGAAAAAACTTTATCTGAAATAAAACTCGAGTCATAAAATACTAAAACTTTTCTATTTAAATGTTCATATTCATTAACTCCCCATTTTAAAAGATTAAAGTCTGATATATAAGGAATAAATCCATTGTCTTTTATCTTTCTTGCTGTGCTTAATGCTTCATCCTTATTTGATAAAGGAATATAATCTATGACCACTACTTTAAATCCTTCATTTTTAATCTCATCAAGCTTGTCTTTTAACCATAAAGTATCTTCTTCTTTCATTTTTCTGTATTCTTTTGTTTTTATATCAAAGGTTTTATAAAGTGATTCTGCTGCAATATAGTCAACATATCCTTTGAGGTCATTTATTATCTCAAATCCTCTGTTTATCATTAACAGTGAATCAGTGTTTTGTTTTTTGAAATTAATAATAAATTCTTTAATTGCTCTTTCATAATCTGTTCTGCTCTTTTCATCTCTTAATATCATATTGTACGAGTCAATAGTATCAAAGAAAAAATTTTTAAACCCTGAATGCTTTATCTTTTTAATCCTATCGTTTAATATATCAATGTATTCTTTTTCTCTAATATCAGCTATATAACTTTTCCAGTCCTTGTTTTCACCTATTATAAGCTTTTCAGGAAGTTTTTCTTCCCTTTCACCTATGCTTATATATGCAAACAATTTATCTGAATATTGTTTTATAGTATCAGTATCAACATTTTCAGGCTGAACAACTGTGTAATCAAAAAAATCAAGCTTATCTTTTTTTAAATCATTCCCATAATAAAATGCAATACCTGTAGAATATGAAATAGATATAAAATTAAAAATTATAAAACTAAACAAGCATAAATGTTTCATATTCCAGATCCTCCATCACATTTCTTATTATAAAAAGTGATACTATAAAACTTACAAAAGCAGATAATGCAAAACCATAACCAAAAAATGCAACTCCAAGATGTTTTATTGTTATATAACTTAATAGAAAGTTTAATAAAGTAAATAGTATGCTTATAAAAAGTGCATAAAAACGCTTGTTTAAATAAAAAAGGACTGATAGCATTGCCATAAGACCGAGCTGAAGCTGAACACCTATCAGATCAATATGAAAAAGAGGAATATATAATTTTGGGATATTTAAAACTTCAAAGATGCTCATGGAATATGAGTATATTATCATATCGAATATTCCCTGAATGATAATTATCTCCCTTATCATAATTCTTATTGAATCTATCATTTCAATTTTTGCATCAGTGATATCTTTAAGTGTAAGGCCATCTCTTACTGCGGTATAAAAATAATCATATTTTTCTGCAAAATCAGCTTCCAGTCTGTAAAAAAATATTGCCATTCCGGGTATTGTTGAAAGGTATGAAAGAAAAAGTGGTAGATCGTATATTACAGAAGCTTTTAATCCACCTATTACATTATATCCTGTGTCTTTTGAAAACCAAAATATTATTTTATCAGCCCATATCCCGAGATTGTAAAAAAATCCTGAGAAACCAAGTGATAGTATTAATCCTTTGCCGTTTATATTAATAAAATCAAAATCAATTAATTTGTTAAACTGATAGTTATGAACTATTACATATGATAGCAGAAAAAAAAGCACGCTGTTACCTATAAAAAAAGAGCCCATAAGCCATTCAAAACCATAGTTGCCTAATGTAAAGGATAATATGAATATAAGAAAATATGAAAAAAGATATATAAATAAAATTTTTTTATATTCTTTAATCCCAAGAAGTAGAGAGTTTGAAACCCATATTCCTAATAAGGATATAAAAGAGCCAATGAAAAAAATTACATACAGTGATGAAATATTTTTTAGAAAAACATAACTGAATAAAAGAATAAAAATAAAACCTGTTACAAAAAGAATGAAAAGTATACCCAAAAATGATGGAATTATTTTTTCTTTTTCATTCCTGTATATAAGATCTGCAACATATCTTGAAAATGATATTTGAAAGAACCCTGAAAATATAAGGCTTAACCCTAACAGATATGTTATTGAAATCTGAAACTGTATAATTTCATATACGTTGCCAGAATCATGTGTTTTTATAAGCCCTATAAAAAGTATTGTAATTATTGAGATTATCCATGGCCCTGAACTTAAAACAGCAGAATATCCGTAAACTTCCATAATTGAAAACAATCTGTTTCTGTTTAAAATTTTTTTAAGTTCAAATCCTATTCCAGCCATATTTATTTTTTTTCAATAAAATCAATATAAATTTCTTTATACTTGTTTAAAAGTTTTTCTTCATCATAATATCTTCTGACTCTTTCATAAGAAACATCAGAATATCTTTTCCATAATTTTTTATCAGACAGTATATTCACATATGCATTTGCAAAGCCAGCAGAATTAGCCACAGGAACTATCTCACCAGCTTTACCAAGTTTTATATCTTCTTCATCCTTGCCGTATATCAATTCTTTGCACGAACCAACATCACTTAACACTGCAGGAATTCCTGATGCAAATCCTTCAAGTACTACAAGTGGCATTCCTTCACTTATAGATGTAAGCGTCAAAAGCCCTATTTTGGTCAAAATTTCATTTATATTCATATAACCAGTAAATTTTATCTGGTTTTCTACATTTAAAGTTTTTGTTAATTCAATGCATTCATCATAATATTCTCTGTCCTCATCAAAAGGACCTACCACAAATCCTTCTAAATTTTTCAGTTTATCAGATGCTATCTTAAAAGCAGTTATAAATGTTTTAACATCCTTTATGGGAACAATTCTTCCTATAAGAGCAACAGCTTTGGGTATGTTATTATACTTATTTTTATCATATGTAAAATTTTTTATATTAACTCCATTTGGAATAATTAATGTTTTTTCCCTGTCAGCTCCAAGAAGTATCTGCTGTTTCTGTCCTTCAGAGTAGAGTGATACTATCAGATCAGCAGTATCATATGCAAATTTGTTTATACCTTTAAAAAATTTTATCCATATTTCTTTTATATAATTTTTTTCATCTGAATCTTTAAGAAGGTTGATTCTGTATTCTTTTATCCAGTTCGATATCATTATATCTATCTTTCTTTCAAGAAAATATATCCCATGTTCAGTAAGTACAAATTTTTTGTTATAAGTATTTTTTAAGAAGGATGCAAGAAACCCGGCATATCCTGTTGATGGCGAATGAACAATCTTAAATTTTGGAACATTTTTAGCAATATCCGTTATAACCCATATAGCAGCATGAGTATTCCTTACTGTCCAGAAATATTCTATAAAAGGCACATCAGGACAATTATTATTATACTCTTTTGTTATAAATTTAAAAGATTCTCTAGAATAAAGAAATTGTTTCTGATCAATCTTATCATAAAAGTTAAGATGTTTTATTTCATCTGATAGATTTTCATCATTTTTTCTAAACCACTTATGAAGCTGGGTCATCTTATCATATAGTTCCATATTCCCTTCTATCTTTCTTTTTTCACCTAATCTGTTTATCTCTTCAAATAAAAAATGTGTTTCAAGATGAATGAGGTTATCAGGAAGGTCATATTTTATATCCTTGTAATCACTTTCAATACCTCCTAAAAATATAACACCAAATGAGAAATCTTTAAGGCCTGTTATCAGCTGATATATCCATGAGGAAACTCCTCCTTTTATATATGGAAACGTTCCCTCACATATGAGAAGTATATCAACCCCATCTGCTTTTCTTATTATCATTTAATTCCTTCCCATATATTTACAATAGGATATAGCGAAAAATTAAGTTTAAGAGAAAAATCACTGTTGAGCGTTTCTCTTATCTTTTGATATTCTTTTTTCTCAAAATATATTTCAGCAATAACTGGATATACCATATAAGTATTTATTCCAAATTTTAATGATCTGTTTAAGAGTTCAATCGCTGTATCAAATTCTTTTCTTATAAAGCATATCTCCCCTTCTAAAAAAATAATTTCGCCATCAGACATTGTTTCTTTGAAGAGATTTATATAATAAAGAGTTTTATCTATAAAAAAATTTCTTAATTCATGTTCAGAAAGTTCCATCTTAAACATATATGAGTAATAAAAAGCAAGTTTTTTATAACATTCTGCTTTTTCATAGTTAGTAGTTGCTTTATCAAGCTCATTCATAGCCATATTTATTTTTTTGTTTATATCATTTTTTAACCTGTTGAGTGATTGAAAGCTGTACATCCTTATTTCAGTGTCATTATCAGCAACAAGAAATTTAAAAATTTTAATTGCAATATTATTATTTTCCATAGAAAAAAGATTAAGTATTTTGAGTTTTGTGTCCTTTGATATTTTGTTTTCAGCAAGTGGATTGGTTACTCCTTCGCCTAACTGTCTTCTTATCTCAGGAAATGATATCCTATCATAAATATTTAATGTTTCAATTTTATAATTTATATTACTCTTCTGTTTTCTTATAAAAATAATACATATATAAAATGAAGCAATATATCCAACAAATATACTCAGTGTGTTCAATACTGTTATAAAATATATATTCAGTAAATGATTTTTATTGTATTTATTAGGAATTAATCTTACAAGAGCTGCTGATATGATAAGACTTGCAATACTATGAAATATAAAAAATATAATAACACCGTTAAAATCTCTTCTGCATAAAAGGAATAGTATGGCGAGAAGTTCAAAAAAAATTGATTTATATATGTTTGACATCAGTGTTCCCGTGATTCATCTTATTAAGATATTCTATTGTTTTTATATAATCTGGAATTATTTCTATAATTTTATAATTAAGCTTTTCATTATTAAAAGTAAAACTGCTCCTTATAATATTTTCTATTTTATCTATTACAGCAACTATGTTTGAATATGATGAAAATGGAAAAAGAATAAACATATTGTTTTCCTTATTACAGATAATATCTATAGCTCTTAGCCTTTTAGAAACTGCAATGGAAATGTCATCTATTGGTACCGTGATGTCTTTAAGAACCATCATAACAATAATGCTTGTTATCCCTAATTTTTTCTTAAAATATGCCATTCTCTTTATTTCAATAAGAATATTTTCAGGACAGTATGGATATGATAGTATCAGTTTTTTATTCTCATCTATATTAAATACATAATCTGAAAAATAATCCAGTACTATTGATATTGAAAATATATTATCTTTGTTGAATTCCATAAAATGCATATCCTCTAAGGTTAGGAGAAGCCTTATATTATTTTCAGTATCGCAACCAGGAATGACAGATAAGTAATCATCATTATTTATATTATTAAATTCTGATAAAAATGATGTTTTTTTATTCTCTATAGCATTTTTAAAAACATTGCTTTCAGTATTCAGTCCTTTGTTTGTATTAACTGAAAACATTTTTATATATGAATTCCCATACACTTTATATATTGAGCCCCTTCTTATCCCATAGTTTTTTGCAAGTAATATTAGCATCTCCTCATAAGAACTCTCAGGTTTATTGATATATAATTTTTTTATTTCAAGCATTATATTTCTGAAGCTGTTTGGCTTTAGTATATAACTTTTTTCCAGCTGATCATGAGATATTTTTAATGTATAAAAAGTCTTAATATATTTATCAAACTTAAGATTTAAATAACTATTTTCTTTTTTTAATTTCATAAGTGTTTTGTTCCAGAAAAAGTGGAATTCAGAAAAAATTAAAACAAATATTAAATTATTAATAAAAAAGTTATATTGAAAATTTTTATAAGAATAACACAGGATAATAAATATAACTATTATTAAAATTATCCCTGCAAAAAATCCATAATAAAGAGTTATTATGGATACAAGCATAAGAACAAGATTTATGTTTGAATTTATAAGAAGCGGATCTGATTTATTTGATAAATATGCTATAAAAAATAATATAACAGATATAGCAGACACTTCAAATATCAAGCCTAATATGGAGACTTCAGAAAATATATTAAATTTTCTCATTTACCTTTTATAATTATTTTTGAAAGCATTGAATTTATAAGTTTTTGGGCAACAACTCCAGTTGATGAATAGGAAAGAGATGTTTTTGATGATGAAGCTGTCCATACAACTCTATCATTTTTTAGATCATATAAATTAAGTGTTATGCTTACAGCAGGTTCTGAATCAATACCTGCCTTGTATCTCCACTCATTTACATATCCATAAAAAGCATAAGAAATATCTTTATTTTTTAAATCAGTTAATATTTGCTTTATATCTTTTTCAGAAAATCCTTCGTTTTCCTCAATAACTTCAAAGTTAACAATATTTATTTTTTTTAAATAAAGTTCACTTTCTATAATACTTTTGGCTTTAAGTCCTGACATTGGATATTCACTATTATTTATAAGAGGAAGAACTGATACTTTATCTGATGGAGTTATATTATATTCGCTTGAAATGTTATGATACGATGAACATGACATCAAAAAAACAGACAATAACACAAATATTATTTTATTATTCATATATTCTCCTATAATACTTATATAAAATAACTTTTATATATTATACAAATTAATAAATACTGTGTAGTGATTATTTATGGTTCACTGAAAAAGTTATCTGTCCGTTTACATCCTGATGATATCCGTCTTCATCCTGATGATTAAACAACTAAATTTATATAATATTATTATGATAATCATCAATGGTAAAAAAGTTAAAAATCCGAGAAATATAAAAAATCTTTTAAAGCTTTACAGATTTCCATCAAATGTTGCTATCATTGTAAATGGCGAGCTTATAAAAAAGAATGATTGGTCAAAATTTGTTATAAAGGACAATGATGTTATTGATGTTTTAAGTTTTGTTGGTGGCGGTTGATTTTAAGGAGAGATAATGAAAATAGCTGGAAAAGAGTTGAAATCAAGGCTTTTTATAGGAACAGGAAAGCTTCCAACCTATAAAATACTGACTGAGATGATAAATCGCAGCGGGGTTGAGGTTATAACTGTTGCTGTGAGAAAGATAAATCCATCATCAAGATATGAAAATATTCTTGATTACATACCTAAAAAAACAACGATAATGATAAATACATCAGGTTCAAGAAATGCTAAGGAAGCGGTGACTGTGGCTATGGCTGGGGCAGAGATAGTTAATACTGACTGGATAAAGGTTGAGATAGAGGCTGATACGAGGTATTTAGCACCTGACAATGAAGAGACGGTGAAGGCTACTATTGAGCTTGCTAAAAAAGGATTTAAGGTTTTTCCATATATAAATCCTGATCTTGTAACAGCTAAAAAGCTTTTTGATGCGGGTGCATCTGCTGTTATGCCGCTTGGCTCTTTTATTGGAACTAATAAGGGCATAACCTGTGAAAATCTTATAAAGCCAATAATAAAGGAGATAAAACTTCCTGTTATAATTGATGCAGGGATTGGAAGGCCATCCCACGCAGCTATGGCAATGGAGTTAGGAGCGGAGGCGGTTCTTGTTAACACTGCAATAGCAATAGCATCAGACCCTGTGGCTATGGCAGAGGCTATGAGTATGGCGGTAGCTGCTGGAAGAAAAGCTTATGAAATTGGTATTCTTCACCAAAGCGATTATGCATCACCATCATCGCCTCTTACAGGATTTTTAAATGAAACAAAAGAGAAAGTGAGACAGAAAAATGTTCAGTGATATAATAATTGAGAAAGAAAAAACTTACAGAAATTTTGTAAAACAAAACATAAATAGAATTATTGATTACTCAGATGGTTACATATCAGAGGATGATCTTATCTCACTTCTTTTAAACACTGACATTGATTTAGAACATCTTGTGATGAGGTCAAAGCAAATAACAGATAATTTTTTTGGTAAGGCAATACTTCTATATGCTCCGCTTTATATTGCGGATTACTGCGTAAATGGTTGTCTTTACTGCGGTTTCTCTGCAAAAAACAAAATAGCAAGGGAAAGGCTTGAGTTTGATGAGATAGATGAAGAGCTAATGGCTTTAAAGGCTTTGAACATTGATAGTATTGTTATCTTGACAGGTGAGGATAGGATAAAATCATCACTTGAGTATATTGGAAAGGCTGTTGAGATGGCAAGGAAATATTTTTCTGAGGTAATTGTTGAGGTTTACCCGCTTGAAAGGGATGAATATGCCTACCTTGTTGATAAGGGGCTTACAGGTGTTACCCTCTATCAAGAAACATATGATAAAGAACTTTATAAAAAGCTCCATCCATTCGGACCAAAAAGAAACTATAAATACAGGCTTGACGCCATCGAAAGAGCAGTCAATGCCAGCGTCAAAGAGGTTAATATCGGTCCACTTATTGGGCTCAATCCTGATTTCAATTTTGAGGTTTACATAACAAATGCCCATGCAAAATATATTCAGGACAAATATACTAATGTTGAGGTTTCCATTTCTTTTCCGAGGATACAATCTGCTCTTTCAAAGTCAAAATCATATATTATGGATGATAAAACCTATCTCAAGACATTAGCAGTTACAAGGATATTTCTGCCGAGAGCAGGTATAAATATTTCCACAAGAGAAACTCCAAATATGAGGGATAATCTTATAGGACTTGGTATAACAAAGATGAGTGCTGGATCAAAGACAAGCGTTGGAGGATACGTAAAAAAAACTGATAATAGTTTTTATGAGCATAAGAACAGACAGTTTGATATAAACGACGAGAGGAGTGTAGAGGAGATAGTAAGAGTTTTAGAAAAAAAGGGTTATAGACCAGAGTTTACAAACTGGATAATGAACCCAAAGTAACCGCGAAGGTTATACAGACTCGCTTAAAAATATTAAAAAATATTTCTTAATAATATCCAGAGGAAAACATATCTTAAGATTTTTTGCTTTAAGAGACTCACAGTCATATTATCATTTTTATTGTTTAAAAATTTTCATACTCACCATAACATTTTTTAGATATAAGATTCCTCTTATCAGGTCAATCTAATGTAGTGATATTAAAATTAAAAATAATAATAAATAGGGGGCACTGAAAAAGTCTATTTGCGATATAAATTAGTCGATTTTTCATGCCTCCTACGCCTAAGTGGCTTCGGCAGGCAGGCGTGGGGCGAAACGAGGAACGAGGAGTGAGCATACCTGAATAAGGTCTGTAAACGACGAGTGACGAAGTCGTAGCCAAAAAGCGACAATTTATACACAAAAGGTGGGAAAAACTGTATGCTTTTTTAATATTAAAGATCAAAAAACTTGCACTTTGGATATAAATTTTTAAACTCTTTATACAGTTTCTCATTTATAAAATCTCCACCGTTAGGCTTTTTCAGTGCCCCCTAAATAGAAAAGATATAACAATAAACAACTAACCAATGATATTACCATCAGCTAACAAAAAAGTTCTATCAGTAAATGCTGTGGTATCTGAAGAGGCATCTCCAGAATACATCTCCCTTCCTGTGCCCGGTCCCATATCACATATCCCTATCAGCAAATAAGCAGAACGAGACTGAAAATTAGCAGATTCGAAAACTCCAGCAGTCCCCCCACATCTTTTTATTTGGTCTTGCAATCCTCCATAAATTCTGTTCTGTTGAGGTTCATCATATGTCAAAACGATTACTATATAATCGCTGTTATATGAAGCCATTTGATTGGCAAGATTTGTTGCCTCATTAGCATTTCCAAAAACATCAAATGTATTCTGATAAACGACTACACCATCACTTCTTCTTATAACTACAAGTCCATAACTTCTTCCTGGAGTAAAAATTTTCACACCATCAATCCAAACACCATAATCACCTTGTGAAGAACTCAGCCCTTTTGAAGCCACTCTTATAATTTTCATATAGTTAGTAGCCTTCGGTATGTTGGTTGCAGTATATATCTTACCATTGATATTAGTATTGCCCTGAACATCTAATTTATATCCCGGACTCGTCGTCCCGATGCCGACGTTAGTTCCATTATCAAAGATAATTGAATTTCCTTGGGTATAGGTTCCTGTCCATTTTGGAATATAATTTGCAGTACCGCTACCAGTAACCATATCTCCCGGATTTGGCCACGAAGAGGAATAGTGATACCCATCAATCATATCAGCATTCGTTATTGTACCAATTATACTACCAGAAACTGTCAAATTGCCATATATATTCACATTATCCCACATACCTATCTCACGAGCCCCACCATTGGAGTTATTGCCTACTATCATTAATTTTTTATAATTATTACTATCATTATATATTGCTGCACCTCCATCACCAGTTCCATAACTACCCCAATTAGCATAATTAGGCAATAAAGCATAGTTTCCTCCAATACCTCCGTTGGATATTGTTAGTTTATATCCAGGGCTTGTCGTCCCTATACCGACGTTGCCTTCCATAAAATATGCCTCACCCCCAAAAGTAAATGCATCGTTTGTCATATTGACTGTTAATGGCCAATATGAGCCATGCATTGCCCACGATGTACTATTAATCCCACTTCCTGACAAAATATACATGAGATTGTCGTTCACGTGAATCATTCCTGAATAATGGTTAGTGTCTTGGAAATAAACAGTTGGCGAGATATTGTTCAAATAAAGATTTCCTGTTCCCCTTAAATCTCCCGCCACATCTAATTTCGCCACCGGACTCGTCGTTCCGATACCGACATTGCCACTACTGTTTTCCATCAATACTCTGTTCCATCCTGTAATGCCACTGCCGTTAGTGGATCTGTAGAAAAGATTTTGGGTATAGAAATTACCAGCAAACTGCATCGCGTAATTGTTTGTAGTATTACTATGCTGATTATTTAAGAGAAAATACCAACTGTTGGTATTTTCTGGCCAACCTTCTGATGTAGTAGCAGAAGATGTTTCATAAAAACCACTTCGTGGAACTCTGATAGTTATATCATCTTGGAATAATGTGTTTGAGCTCCCATTACCCCATATAGGCTGACCAGACATACGTATATCACCAACAACATCCAGTTTCACACCTGGACTCGTCGTTCCTATCCCAACGTTGCCTGCTCCTGCAGGAGCATAAAGCCTTGTGTTGCTTATCGAGATATTGTCCGAAATGGTCGAGTCTCCATGATTGTGACTGTCGTCAATCACCTGACTCGCAGAAAGATCACCGGCAGTAATCGTAAGATTATCTGAAATCGTAGCATCATTATGATCATGGCTATCATCAGCTATAGTCAATACCCCAGTATTTGAAAGGCTGGCATCACCACCCATCGATACCTCAACAGCTTGGCTCAATGCATTGCCTACCCATATATTACCGCTTGCCAATGTAGAACCTACTGGCGAACCATTTACATTTATAAGCCCTGAACCATCGCCATAGAAACCACCGTTTGCAGTAATGCTTGATGTGGCAAGAATTCCACCTTCAACCCTTAATTTGTGTGTTGGTCCCGTCGTCCCGATCCCGACATTACCGGCAAGATAATTATTCCCCGAACCTCTGAAATTTAAAACTCCGTCTGTTGTGAAATTGCCGGTGCGAAAATCGTAAACACCATGAACAGTGTTGCTGTAATCTTTCAGCGCAACGCCCCACCAGCCTCTGATTGCAAAGTTATAAGTGGAGTAAGTCGCCTGATCACCTGTGCCGTTTTGAATATCGTTAGTTCCGACACCGGGTAGCGTCATTGTTCCTGAAAATCTGCTTGTGCCGTTCACATCGAGCAGATAGCTTGGGTCGGCGCGCCCAATGCCGACGTTGCCTTGTATATAACTATTCCCTGTTCCATCAATTTGCAATACCCCTGAAGTTTTTACCGTACTGTCCGTATCTAAAATTCTTTGCCAAGAACTCCATGTGGTATCAGCATTGGCACCCCTTATCCAAAGATTATTGTTATCGGTGAACCCAATTTGCCTTACACCTCCACCTGTCCAATCATTCCACTGCCGATAAGTTAAAATACCATGATAAGTACCACCATCTGAAAGTCCATCTGTAGTGTTATACTTAAATTCAGGCACTATCCCCATGCGATACTCTTGTGGAGTGGAATTAACGCTTCTTGTATCAAAACTACCAAGTCTGCCAAAAATATCGTAAGCCCCAAAAGGAGGAGAACCCACTCTTAAATTTCCACCTTGAACATCCAACTTCGCTCCCGGATTCGTCGTCCCGATGCCGACGTTGCCACCATGTTGAACATAGAGTGCCCCATTACCCAAAGTCACGTGACCACCAGCATTGTTTATTTTTAAAGGTCTTAAACCATTCCAAACGCCATATTGGTTCCCTGAATTAGTATTTAGAAGATAGGTATCAATCCCATCATTACGGAGTATTATGCCATAATCTCCTGCTACCAGCCTAAATTGTCCATAATAAGTACCTAAAGTAGCTGTTACTTCACCGGCAACACCAAGTTTTGCGTTAGTATATCCCGTCGTCCCGATGCCGACGTTGTTATCTGTTGAAACATATAAAATGTCAGTTCCACCACTTCTCAATATCACTGCTCCAGTATCATTTACATCTGAATCAGCATTGATTATTACATCACCAGTGTTTAAAACACCGCTTGCCGAAACACCAGTTAAATTTGTCCCATCGCCATAATATTTTGCACCGCTTGGTAAATATATATGTGTGCTTACATATATTCCACCATACTGCGCAGTACTTGCTGAAGATATGTAAATATTCGCACCTGTATATTGTACCTTTGGCGTAATTATTGATGTCGTAAATGTTGGATTGGTGCCAAATACCAAAGCCCCTGTACCTGTTTTATCGGTTATAACGGTAGCAAGACCAGCAGAGGTATCTGAAATCCCATATCCGGTAAATGTTGTCGGATTCGTTCCTGCTGTCACTCTCCCCTTCGCATCAATTGTCACTGAGCGGTATGTCCCAGCTGTTCCCACACTTGCTAAAGTCAATGTCCCAGCTCCGGAAATCGTAGCATCACCACTTATCGAAACCCATGCTGTATCAGGTGTTGCATTTGTCATTAGTATTTGGCCTGCTGTTCCCTGCAATATCTTTGCTGCTGTTACTGCATCATCCGCTATTTCAGAACTGCCCACACCATTAGTTGCTATATCATCTGCTACTATCGTATTTAACGCTATATCTGCACTTGTTATTGTCGAATCGATTATCTGATAACTTCCTACTGAATTCTGTCCCATATCTGCTAAACTAATGGTTGAATTTATTATCTGTGTAGTCCCCACAGAATTTGCACCCATATCACCTACTGCTATAGTTTCATCCGCTATATCTACACTTGCCACTACGCCATCAGCTATGTCTGCTGACGTAATAGCTGATTTCGTCGCTAAGGAACCTAATCCCAGCGATGTCCTACCT
>JAAYVG010000022.1 GCA_012517285.1 Elusimicrobiota bacterium | reverse complement strand
CACTCGTCGTTTACAGACCTTATTCAGGTATGCTCACTCCTCGTTCCTCGTCTCGCCCGCCTGCCGAAGCTGTTTCAGCGTAGGCAGGCTTAAAAAATTGGCTAATTTATAGCTCAAATAGACTTTTTCAGTGACCCCTAAGTAACTTTTTCACTGCTCACTAAGTAGGGTGATTGATTTATTTTATGTTTTCAACAAACTGGATACGATAACCATCAGGGTCACGAACAAAAAAGAACTTGATGTCGGGTTTTGGTTGTATAATCTTTGTCTCAGCTTCAATCCCTTTTTTCTTTAATATATCAACCGCTTTTTCAGCTGATAGCACCTCAAACCCCAATGATATCCCTTCACCCCTTTTTTCAACGGTGTATTTTTTATCGCATAAAAGTTCTATTTTTGTTTCACCATCTCCCATAAAGCATATCTCGTGTTCACCAGCTTTAAACCTCTCATAAACCTTTAAACCAACAACATCCTTATAAAAATTAACAGATTTTTCTATATCACTCACTATAAGTGTGCACCATAAGAATTTCATATAACCTCCTTAAAGACCAAACTATATTATACAAATTGAAAAATCAAAAAATGGTATAATGTATATATTGGAAACTCTTAGTGTTTAATTATTTTTTTATAGATAATCAAAGTTCAGATGTTTAAAATTTAATCTGTTAAAACTGGAGGAATTATGTCAGAAATATGTGAAGTAAAGGCAAGAGAGATATTGGATTCAAGAGGAAATCCTACTGTTGAGGTTGATGTTATGCTTGAAAGTGGAGCATTTGGAAGGGCTGGAGTTCCATCAGGGGCTTCAACCGGAGTTCATGAGGCACTCGAACTCAGGGATAAGGATGCAAAGAGGTATGGCGGGAAGGGTGTTGAAAATGCTGTAAAAAATGTTAATGAGCTTATTGCAAAGGCGATAAAGGGAGTTGATGCAAGAAATCAGACGCTCATTGATAATATTATGATAGATCTTGATGGAACACCCGGTAAAAAAAGGTTTGGAGCAAACGCAATATTAGGTGTAAGTATGGCTGTGGCAAGAGCTGCAGCGGAATACTCTGGTATGCCGTTGTATAAGTATTTAGGTGGTGTCGGTGCAAGAATACTGCCTGTTCCTATGTTTAATATTTTAAATGGTGGAGTGCACGCAAACTGGCAGGGAACGGATCTTCAAGAGTTTATGATAGCCCCTGTTGGAGCAAAAAGTTTTAAGGAAGCACTTAGGTGTGGGGCTGAGGTTTATCAGTCACTAAAAAATGTTTTAAAGGATGAGGGATTCAGTGTAGGAGTTGGTGATGAGGGTGGATTTGCCCCTGCACTTAAATCAAATGAGCAGGCCATTGAGCTTATAATGAAGGCAATAACGAAGGCAGGTTACAGGCCTAAGGATGATGTGGTTATTGCTCTTGATTCAGCATCAAGCAGCCTTTATGAGGATGGTAAATATAACTTAAGAACTGAGAAGAGGATGGCATCATCAGATGATATGATAAAGCTATATGAGAGCTGGGTAAAAAAATATCCAATAATATCAATTGAGGATGGGCTTAGCGAGGATGACTGGGAAGGATGGAAAAACCTTAATAAAACACTCGGTGGGCAGATAGAGCTTATAGGTGATGATCTTTTTGTAACAAATGTTGAGAGAATTGCAAAGGGAATAAAAGAAAATGCTGCAAACTCTGTTCTTATAAAGCTCAATCAGATAGGAACTGTTACTGAAACAATTGCTGCAATAGAGCTTGCAAGGAAAGCTGGATGGGGAGCAATGATTTCTCACAGAAGTGGTGAAACGGTTGATAGCTTCATATCTGATTTCACAGTTGCTATGGGAACAGGAAAATTAAAAACTGGAGCACCTTGTAGAGGTGAAAGGGTTGAAAAATACAATCAGCTTATGAGAATTGAGGAAGATTTAGGTGAAGTTTCAGTGTTTGCTGGAAGAGCAGCATTTGTGAGATAGAGAACTATCAGAATTAAGTTTGATCGCAGTAGTGGTGAAAAATTAGCCTGCCTGCCATAGATAATGGCTGGCAGGCTTTAAAAGAGTTGTGTTAACTTAAATGGAAAGGGTGTTTGCTTTTTGATTGTGTTGTGTTTTGGTTAACGGGGTTTTATGAGCAAAAGATTTTTTTACTTTTTATTCATTACTGTATTATTTTCTTTTACAGGAGTTAAGGCAGCAGATGATATCCCTGTAATGGATAACTGGGATTTCAGGAATGAGACAATATATTTTGTTATGACTGATAGGTTTGTTGATGGTGATAAGAACAATAACAATATATATGGCGATGAGTATAATTTTGGGAATCTGAAATATTATCAGGGTGGTGATTTTAAAGGGCTTATTGATAATCTTGATTACATAAAGGATATGGGTTTTACTGCCATATGGATAACACCACCTGTTGTGCAGCCACCGGGGAGATATATAAATTCAAGTGGTTCTTATGATGCTGCAGGATATCATGGCTACTGGGGCTGGGATTTTTCAAGGGTAGATCCTCATTTAGAATCACCGGGAGCAACATATCAGGATTTAATAAACGCTGCACATTCAAAAGGATTGAAAATAGTTCAGGATATTGTTTTAAATCACGGACATGGTGGAGATGTAAATCCACAGGTGAAGTGGTATGATAAAAAAGGACAGGTTTTTGGTTTAGGTAAGATGTTTGATTATTTTGATGATAAAGAAAACTGGTTTCATCACTCAGGTCCTGTTATAGCTGATCTGCTTGATTTTAATGAGGATAATCCTCTTGTTGTGAGGTGGCTCTCTGATATATATAAGGATTATCAGGATATGGGGGTTGATGCTTTTAGGCTTGATACTGTTGTCTGGATGAAGAACGATTTCTGGAAAACCTTTACAGAGGAGATGCACAAAAACAAGAAGGATTTTTTTATGTTTGGCGAGGTTTGGACAAACAGTGATTATGATATGATATCAGGATATACAAAGATGACTGATGGTGAGGTAATGAACAGTGGAATGAGTGTTCTTGATATGCCATCCTCCTCCATGGGAACATGGGGGCAGCTTGAGCAGGTTTTTAAAGGTGGAGATTATACAAAGGTAGATGAGATCTTAAAAAATGATTATAAGTACAAGGATGCAACATATCTTGTTACATTTTTAGATAATCATGATAAGCCGAGATTTAATGGGAATCCTCCTGATGGAGATCCTGCAACTACAGATGAGTATATTGATGCCCTTAATTTTTATTTTACAGCAAGGGGAATTCCATGCATATATTACGGGACAGAGGTTCAGATGGTTGGAGGGAATGACCCTGATAACAGAAGATACTTAGGACTTGATGGAATAAAACTTGCAAAATCAAATCCAGTTTATATTCAGATTAAAAAGCTCAATGCTTTAAGAAGATCAAACTTAGCTTTACAGAAAGGGAAACAGACAAATATCTATTCATCAAAGGATCAGTATGCGTTTAAAAGGATATATAATGATAATGTTGTTTATGTTTTTTTAAACAAGGATGATAATACTGCTAATATAAAGGTTTCAGGAATTGACATGGGAGACTATGCTGATCTTTTAACAGGTGAAAAATTTAAAATCCAAAGCGATAAAGAATTTAATATTGATGTTTCATCCCACAGCTTAAGGGTTATCGCTAAAAAATAAGAAGACAGAAAACAGAGCCTGCCTGCGCCGAAGCGGCTTCGGCAGGCAGGGACAGAAGTCAGATGACAGAATTTAAGGAAATTCCTTATTTTTCTGACTTCTGACTTCTGACGTCTGTCTTCTGCTAAAACGGAGATATTATGAACAATAAAATAATTAAAAGCTTAGTCTTTGGGATTTTTCTATTTCTCTTTCTGTTCAACCTTACGAGCAGAATAAAGGCTTTGTATGCTGCTGAAAAAAAATCTGATAAAGATAATGCTAAATCAGATGATAAAAAAATTTTAAAGGAAGCAATGTTTTATCAGAAACTTGATAATAAAAAAGTCAGATGTAATCTTTGCCCTCGTGGATGTGTTATATCGGATGGTGGGACGGGTTTTTGCAGGGCAAGGCAAAACATAAACGGAACGCTCTATTCAATCAACTATGGTAAGATCGTTTCAATGAATATTGACCCAATTGAAAAAAAACCATTCTTCCATGTGCTTCCCGGTTCAAAATCATTTTCAATAGCCTCGGCAGGTTGTAATTTAAGGTGTGAATACTGTCAGAATTGGCAGATATCACAAAGAAGCCCGAATGATGTTGAATATGAATATTTCAAACCAGAGCAGATAGTTGATATGGCTTTAAAGAGTGGTTCAAAGTCAATTGCTTACACCTATTCTGAGCCAATATCGTTTTATGAGTATGTTGTTGATACATCAAAATTAGCAAAGAAAAAAAGGCTTAAAAATATTGTTGTTACAAACGGATTTATAAACAAAGAGCCGCTTGAGTATATGCTTAAATATGTTGATGGTGTCCGAGTTGATTTAAAAGGTTTCAATGAGGATTTTTATGTCAAATACACTAGCGGAAAGTTAGGACCGGTTCTTGAGACATTAAAAACAATAAAAAAATCAGGAAGATGGCTTGAGATAATAAATCTTATTGTCCCTGGTGCAAATGATAATGATGAGGATGTCCAAAAACTTTGCAACTGGGTTAAGGAAAATTTAGGTGATGATGTCCCTGTACATTTCACAAGGTTTTATCCGAACTATAAGATGAGTGATACTCCACCAACTCCTGAGTCCACTGTTATAAGAGCAAGAGAGATTGCTTTAAAGTCTGGATTAAAATATGCATATACTGGTAATATATATTATCCAGATGGTGAGACAACATACTGTCCTGATGGAACAGCTGCAATTCGTAGAAAAGGATATTTTATTGAAAAAAATATTCTTAAAAATGGTAAGTGCCCAGATGGATATAAGATACCAGGACTTTGGAAGTAATTCTATAGCTTTTAATTTTATATAATAAATCTATGGAGCAGACCTCCTTGAGGCTGCTACCAATGTATGAAAGATATAACCATTATAGGAAAGTCAAAGGCAGCTCTTAATTTAGCATACTATCTTGATTTTATAGGGATAAAATACAATCTGCTCGAATATCGTAAGTCGGGAAAATCACAAAATATAATAAAAGATTCAAAAATAATATTTATACTTACAAGGGATGATGAAATAATAAATTTTTATAATAAAAATTTGGATTTGATTAAAGGTAAAAAACTTTATCACTTTTCAGGTGCCTTGTTCCACAAAAATATTGTTTCACTCCATCCTATTATAAGTTTTTCAAAAAAACTTTTATCAAAAAAAGATTTTGAGGAGATAATATTTACATCTGAAAATCCTGAAAGAATAAGGAAAGAGTTACTGTGGTTTAAAAATAAGATTATTAAAATAAAACCGAAAGATAAACCATATTATCACTGTCTTTTAAATATATTGTTTAATTTTCCTCCACTTCTTTTTAAATCAATTTCAGATGATCTGATAAATAAGTTTAACCTACCAAAAGAATATATAGATAAAAGGCTAAAGGATGTTATAGAAAGATATATAGATGATCCAGAATTTGTGGGTGGGCCACTTGAAAGGGGGGACAGAAAAACAGTAGCTGCTCATTTAAAAGCATTAAGTGGTAAAAGGCTGTTTTATATATATGAAGGATTTTTAAAGTATTATCATCAAAAAGATAAAAGATATAAGGTTAAAAGAAGTAAGAGTAAAAAATTGAGCAGTGATTGCCAGAGTTAGATGTAATAGTTAGTTTCTTTGATTCTGTTTTTTTGTTGGAGGAGATATGAATATAAATGATTTTTATAATTTTAAAAAAGGGAAAGAAAGGTTTTCAATGATAACATGCTACGACTATACCTTTGCAAGAATTATAGCCGAAGCTGATATTGACTGTGTTCTTGTTGGTGATAGCCTTGCTATGGTGATGTATGGATATGGCTCAACAATAAAAGCAACTATGGATATGATGAAGATGCATACAAGAGCTGTGAAAAATGGTATTAAGAATAAAAAGATGATAATTGCTGATATGCCTTTTATGAGTTTCAGAACAGATAAATACACTGCTGCCAAAAATGCATCAGATCTTGTAATGGCTGGAGCTGATGCTGTAAAATTGGAGGGGGTTGATGGTCATGAGGATGTCGTAGAATATATCATTAAATCAGGGATTCCTGTTATGGGACATTTAGGTCTTACTCCTCAGTATATAAAGTTGTTTGGAGGATATTCCATAAGGGGAAGAGATAAAAAAGCTGCTCAAAAAATAATGAATGATGCGCTAAGGCTTGAAAGGCTTGGATGTTTTTCAATTGTTATTGAGTGTGTCCCAGAAATTTTGGCATCAGAAATAACAAAGAAAATTAAAATACCTACAATAGGAATAGGAAGTGGAAAGGAAACTGATGGTCAGGTTCTTGTTCTTCAGGATATGTTAGGGCTTTTCCCAGATCCTCCGTCATTTGTTAAACAGTATTTAAATCTTTCAAATGATGTAAAACTGGCACTGAACAGATATACAAAAGAGATAAAAGGAAGGTGATATATGAAGTTAATAAAAAGCGTGGATGATGCAAAAAGGATAAGGAAAAATCTTACTGGTGATGTAGGGCTCGTTCCCACAATGGGTGCATTGCACAAAGGACATATCTCACTCATAAAAAAATCAGTTGAGATCTGTGATACAACATTTGTAAGTATATTTGTAAATCCAACACAGTTTAATGATAAAAATGATTACAAAAATTATCCTATCACCTTAGAAAAAGATCTGGCTATGATTGAAGCTGAGGGTGTGGATTATGTGTTTGTTCCAGATTACAATGAGATGTATCCTGATGATTATGCCTTTCATGTGAGCGAATCAAAAATATCAAATATCTTGTGTGGAAGGTTCAGACCCGGACATTTTGATGGCGTTTTAACCGTTGTTATGAAACTTTTTAATATAATAAAACCAAACATAGCTTTTTTTGGAGAAAAGGATTATCAGCAGTATCTTTTGATTGAAAATATGGTTAAGGCATTTTTTATGGATATTAAGATCGTTCCGTGCCCTACGGTCAGGGAAAGCGATGGGCTTGCACTCAGTTCAAGAAACTTACTCCTTTCTGATGATAACAGAAAAAAAGCTCCACTTATATATAAAACAATAAGCGACAGAAATATTACAGATGATGAGGCAAAAAAAATACTCGAGAAAAATGGGTTTAGTGTTGATTATGTGGAAACACACTTTGGAAGAAGGTTCGTCGCTGCTTACTTAGGAAGTGTAAGACTTATAGACAATGTAATGATTTAAGAATGGCGGTGGTGTAAAATTTAATAAGTGTTTTGTTGGAGGTTTATGACTAATAAAAATATAATATTTGGACTCACCGGTTCAATAGCTTGTTACAAGGCATGTTCTGTGATATCAAAGCTTGTTCAGTATGGGGCTGAGGTAAGGACTGTGTGTTCTAAAAATGCACTGAATTTTATAGGGAAAGCTACGCTTGAAGGGCTTACAAAAAAACAGACTCTCGTTGATATGTTTGAGCGCGAGAGTTATACCACACATATAGATCTGGCAAAGTGGGCTGACATATATGTGATATGTCCTGCAACCGCAAATATAATAAATAAGTTTGCATCAGGAATAGCTGATGATTATCTTTCAACTATTTTTATTTCTTGGAGGCTCAAAGAAAAACCACTTCTAATCTTTCCGGCTATGAATGAGAATATGTATGATCATCCGTTAACTCAAGAATCCGTTAGTAAACTAAAAAAAATTGGTGTTGTTGTGGCTGATACTGAATTTGGAAATTTAGCCTGTGGTGATAAAGGCAGGGGAAGATTGCCAGAGCCTGAAACAATAATTGAAATCATAAAAAAATATCTATGAATATACTCATAACAGCAGGGGCAACCGTTGAGTATATAGATAACATCAGGTTCATTACCAATATCTCAACAGGCAGAACAGCATCAACTATTGCAGATCTTTTAAAGGATAAAAGCTCTATAACATACCTGTATTCAAAAACTGTTAAGTATATGCCTTCAAAGAACAAAAAAATAAGGTTTATTGAGTTTTCAGACTTTAAATCATTGAATAATATCTTGAGGGACGAACTTAAAAAAAATCATTATGATATAATCATACATTCTGCCGCTGTCTCAGATTTTTCAGTTAAAGAAATTATATCTGGTCATAGAAGATATAAAGCTCCATTTAATGGCAAGATAAAATCTGATGGAGATATAAATCTTATTCTTATAAAAAATTTCAAGATAATAGACAGGATAAGGGAGTATTCTAAAAATAAAAAGATAGTTATAATAGGTTTTAAGCTTACATCAACAAACAATAAGCACAAAAGGCTTGATATGATATCAGATGTTAAATCTGATATCGTGGTTCACAATGATATAAATGAAATATCAGAGAAAAATCATATCTTTAATCTTTATTCCAATAGTAAAATAATTTGTTCTGTTAATAATGAAAAAGAACTGGCAGAAGCACTTAGAAAAATAATTTTTGTTTAACATATTTTGGAGGCTTTATGAACCTTGTTTTGGACATAGGAAATACTCAGATATTTGGTGGCGTCTTTGATGATGAAACTATGATACTTTCATTTAGAAAAAGTTCAAAGACAGAGTTCAGTTCTGATGAGTTCGGTATATTTCTAAAAAGTGTTTTAAGAGAAAACAATGTAAACTCATCATATATAAAAAAAATATCTGTATCAAGTGTGGTGCCAGAGATAAATTATGCCATACACGCCTCCTGTGTTAAATATTTTAAAACAGAACCAGTTTTTCTTGAAAAGGGTGTTAAAACAGGTATAAATATAAAGTACAAAAATCCTGCTGAGGTCGGTTCTGATAGAATAGGGAACTGTCTTGGAGCAGTAAAGATTTATGGTTGTCTTAATTTTATAATAGTTGATATAGGAACTGCTACAACGTTTGATATACTAAACGATAAAAAGGAGTATCTTGGTGGAGTTATTATGCCCGGCCCAAAACTTCAGATGAAAAGCCTTTTTGAAAACACTGCAAAACTTCCATCTGTTGAGATAAAACATATGGAAAGAATAGAGTCTGCAACAACTGTTGATGCCATGCAGAGTGGAATATATTATTTAAATTATTACGGTATCAGTGGAATAATGAATAAAATAAAAGAGGATTTTTTTAACAAAAAAAGTGTGATAACCATTGCAACAGGAGGCTTTTCAAGGCTTTATGAAAATGAGAAATTGTTTGATCACATAAACTATGATCTGATACTTTATGGCCTTGATGAACTTATAAGGATAAATGATGATCTTGAATCTAAATCTTGATTAAAATACTTTTTGGAGGATATATGATGATTGAAGTTCTTAAGTCTAAAATACACAGAGCGAGAATAACATCAACTGATATAAACTACGAGGGTTCAATAACAATAGATGAGGCACTTGCTAAAAAAGCAAATATAAGAGAATTTGAAAAGGTTGATATATATAATATAACAAATGGTAACAGGTTTACAACCTATGTTATATACGGTAAAAAAGGTGAGATTCAGATAAACGGTGCTGCTGCAAGATTATGTCTTAAGGATGATCTGATAATAGTGGTATCATACTGTATGCTTGATGAGAATGAACTATCAAATCACAAACCAGTGATAGTAAAAGCGTAAGACCAAAAGTAACATACGAGGTTACTTTTGGTCTAAGATGCTGGTAACCCAAATCAATTAAAGTTATAATCTTCTAATAGCTTTCTTATCTTTATACCATCAGGAACGAGAGAGTATATTCCATTTGAGTTGTTTAAAATAGTCTGATGGATCTCTTTATATTCTGATATATCAGCCTCAGAAAAACCAGTTATATCAGCCATAGAATTTATTATTTTAACATATTCATCGTCTGATACAAGATTCATCAGCTCCTTTTTTACGCTGTTGCAAAGCTCTGTGTCAAGGCTCTTTCTGCATATCACAGGTTCATTTGGGATAGGTCCTATCTCATATATAACATTTAAGTCTTTATGGTCATTTAAAAATGTTTTATAAAAACCTGCTGCATCAGCCTTACCATTTTTTAACATATTGTATGAATCATCGTAGGATCCTGAGAAGACAAACTCCGGCTTTATGTTTCCTTTAAAGAAAAGTATTGATGGTAGAACAAAGCTTGCTATGGAGTATTCATTTCTTGCAGCGAATTTTTTCCCATCAATGTCTTTAAGATTTTTTATATCATTGTTGAGTGATGCTATAATTCCGTAGTATTTGTTTTCTCCTTTACCTCTTAGTACCTGTAAAACAGGAAATACCTTAAACTCTTCCCTTGCTATAAGATATTCATTTAGTGTTAAAAATGCAACATCAACATCCTTGTTGCCTATTGATTCTATAAATCTTACAGAGTCATCAAATGTTTTTATCTTAAAATTGATCTTGAGGTCATTGCTTATCTTTGTTTCGAGCATTGTCAAATCATTTGGAGATAGGTGTTCATAGTAGGATTTTGATATGCCCATGACCATAGGATTTTTTAAACTGCCAATGGTCTTCTCATCCCTTGAGCAGGAAACCATAAGCAAAGCAGGTATAACTAATATAAATAATTTTCTAAACATTTTTCCTCCTGTTAAAATATATCAACTTAGTAAAGATCCATAAAAGAAATAATCCAAAACAACATATAACAAAACTTATATACTGTCTTAAAAGAACCTCTTTTTACTATAATTAAAATAATACAAATTTATTTTAGCTTTTTCAAATACAATCAAGGTTTTAAGGTTGTATTGTAAATTATACCTTGCTCTTTTCTTCAATAGCCTTTAAGACCTTGTCAGGTGTAAATGGCGATTCAACAAGCCTTATTCCTGCTGCGTCATAGAGAGCATTTGATATGGCAGGAAGTGGCCCATTTATTCCTATCTCAGAGACTGACTTTGCTCCGTAGGGTCCTGTCGGTTCATAGCTCGGTATTAGTATGGTTTTAAGATTAGGAATATCCTTTGACGAGAATATTCTATATCTTCTGAAGCTGCTGTTTAAAACTGTTCCATTTGATGATATCTCAAAGCCTTCTGAAAGGCTGTGGCTTATACCGTTTACAACAGCACCATCATTCTGACCCTCGGCCAATGTTGGATTTATTGCTGTTCCACAGTCAACACATGCCACATAGTTTATTATGTTTATAACCCCTGTTCTTGTGTTCAAAGCTAATTCAACAAAGTGTGCTGCAAATGGTGGTGGTGATGTCCTTCCATAGTGTGAGGCGCTTGCAATTATTTGATGCTGGTCATGATAGTAGAGGGATGTGTTTGCTATCTCTTTAAAACTGACTTTTTTACCACTTTCAGATACAACATATTTGTTCTCAAGCCTTAGTTTATCTGCTGGTTCATTGAGTATTTTAGAGGCATCGTCAATTATTATATCCCTTACCTTTTCTGCTGTCTTTTTAACAGCACCACCTGAAACAAATGTTGTGCTGCTTGCATATGCCCCTACATCAAATGGTGTAAGATCTGTATCTGAGGAATAAACTATTATGTCTGAGAGTTCAACCCCGAGTGTCTCTGCTGCTATCTGAGCAAGTATTGTGTCAGAGCCTGTTCCTATATCGGTTGCACCAATTAATAGATTGAATGATCCATCCTCATTCATCTTTATTGTTGCTGATCCCATATCTATCTCAGCTATACCGGAGCCCTGCATCATCGCAGCCATACCAAGCCCGTATTTTATTGCTGATCTCTCATTGAGTTTTTTATACTTTTCTTTTTTTTCATACCATCTTATCTCTTTAAGCCCTCTATCAATTGCTTCAAAAAGGCCTGTGGAAAGTATTGATTGATCAACTCCCTCCCTTCCCTCACCCATAACCTTAAAAACTGGTGATGTCTCACCCATTTTTATGTAATTCTTTTTTCTAAACTCCACAGGATCCATGCCTATTTTCTCTGCCATTATATCCATCTGTGCCTCAAGAGCAAAAAAAGCTTGAGTTGCTCCATATCCTCTGTATGCACCGCTCACAGGTAGATTCGTGTAAACACTTCTGCCAGAAAATTTTAAATAGTTTTTTACCCTATACATTGGAAGTGTGTGAGAGCCAGAACACATAAGAACTGTTAATGCATGGGAACCGTATGCCCCCGTGTTTAAAACAACATCCATTGATAAATCTGTTATTGTTCCATCCTTTTTTACACCACTTTTAATTGTAACGACTGATGGATGTCTTGTTCTTGATGAAACAAAAACATCCTTTCTTGAATACTCCATCTTTACAGGCCTGCCAGTTTTAAGCGTTAGAAATGAACATATATCCTCAAGGAGTATCTCCTGCTTGGAGCCAAAACCTCCGCCGATTCTTGGCTTTATTACCCTTATCATTTTAACAGGTATATCAAGTGTCTGAGCTACTATCCTTCTCACATGGAATGGGACCTGCGTAGAACTTCTTATAACAAGCCTTTTATAGCTGTCAAAGTATGTTATTGTTGTGTGTGGCTCAATAGCACAGTGCTGAAGATATGGTATTTTGTATGTCTTTTCTACAACAAAATCAGCCTCAGCATATGGCTCAGTATTTTTTATCATAACAAGATCATCTGTCTTTGATGCAATGTTATGCTTCGGATCTGGTATATTTTTAGAATCGGCCTCATCATGTATTATGACCTCACCCTTCATTGCTTCAAATGGATCAAAAACTGCAGGTAATATCTCCCAGCCTATTTTAATCTTTGAGATTGCTTCATCACACTGCTCAGGAGTCTCAGCTGCAACAGCACAGACCCTGTCGCCGACATATCTGACCTTTTTATCAAGCATATACGTATCATAAGGCGATGGCTCTGGGTATCCTTGGCCTGCCGTTGTGTGAGGTATTCTTTTGATATCCTTATAGGTTACAACAGTTTTTACGCCTTTAACCTTTAGAGCATCTGAAACATCTATATTCTTTATTAAAGCATGAGGATGTGGAGAAAACATAATCTTTCCATATAGCATTCCTTTTATATCTACATCATCACAGAAGACAGGCTCTCCACAGGCAAGAGCCAGAGAGTCAGTTTTTGTCAATCTTTTATTAACAACATTAAATTTTTTTTCATCCATAATCACTCCCTATTAGTATTTTTTAATCTATTTGATGCAAGCCTTACAGCCTCTATCTGCTTTACATATCCTGTACATCTACAAAGATTGCCATCTAAATGGTGTTTTATTGTCTTTTCATCTGGGGTCGGAAATCTGTCCAGCAAAAACTTTGTGCTTATTATCATTCCCGGTATGCAAAAGCCGCACTGAACAGCTCCTGCATCAACAAATGCCTTCTGTATTGGATGAGGGTTCAGAATACTTCCAATTCCCTCTATTGTTGTTATCTTTTTACCATCAGCATAAAAAGCAGGCATAAGACAGCTGACAACAGCTTTGCCATCCAAAATCAGAGCACAGCTTCCGCAGTCTCCAGTATCACAGCCTTTCTTTGTTCCCTTATATCCCAATCTTCTTATCATATCAATCAAACTTTCAGATGGCTTTACAGAGACAGTCATATCATTCCCATTTATATTAAAACTTATATCTATGCTTTTTTCTTTTCCAACCGTCATTTTTTTCATACAATCTCCTTTTAAAATAATCAATAGTTAATAGCTTTCACCTCTTTGAAAGCTTTGAAAAAAATTCACTTATTGTGTTCATAACAACATTTTTTCTGTATTCAGCATATTTGTGAGATGGATGAGCGTTGTAAACAAACTCAGAGTATTCCTTTGATATATCATTTATAAGTTCTTTTGTGATCTCTTTGCCAGTAAACTTTTTTTCAATGTTTATGCTTGAAAGAGGCATGGAAGTAATCGCTCCAAACACAAGCCTCATATCATTTATAATTTTGTTTTTAACACTTGCCCTAAATGAAAATGTTATATATGACTCCCAGCTTGATGAGGTTTTAGCAATCTTTTCAAAATAAAAAAAGTCTCTATCATATGCAAGCGGGAGAATGATCTCTGTTATAATTCCTGATAGTTTTTTATTGTAATAATCAGTAAGCGGCATAATAGTGTATTTTTTGCCATCATACAGTTTTATCTTGCCGTTAAGTGTTTCTATAACAAGCGGCATGATATTGAATGCATTTGGATGTGCAATATTTCCACCTATGGTAGCCATATTCCTTATAAGTTGGCTTGAACAGTTTGAGGCTGAGTGTGATAAGAAGCCAAAGTATGTATCCTTGCATATATCATTGTTTTCAATATCATCAAATGTTACGAGCGAGCCTATCCTTATGTTTTTCTTATCCTTTTTGATATATTTCAATGGAAGCTCGGTTATAGCTATAATGTCATTTAAAAGATTGTTTTTTTTGTTAGCATTAAAAAAATATGTTGAGCCAGCAATAAGAGAGCTATTTTTTTTAAAGATCTTTGAAAAATCTCTAAGCGTGGTTGGAAAATAGATGTTTTTTATATTGTTCACAACTCCTCCTTTCTTTTATTATATCAAATAGAATAGTTATCTGGTTGTTTAATGGAAACAGATGTCAGAAGACAGATGACAGAAGTCAGATAACAGAACTTGCCTGCCGAAGCCGCTTCGGCGCAGGCAGGGACAGAAATCAGAAAAGCAAATTAGTTATTTGGTCATCTCGTTGTCTGGTTATTTAGGAAGAAAGGGACAAGGCAGTTATCTGGGTGTATGGGAAGAAGAAGCCAAATTCACAATAATTATGAAATGTTACAAAAGTTATATTGACTTGTGGTATGTTTTTGTGTAGAATTAAAGTGTAGGTTTAAAAAAATAACTGGCTTTAAAGATGTGGTTTTGGGGTGAGGAGATGTTTATGAAAAAAATATATGTTTTTTGTTGTAGTTTTTTTATCCTTTATGTCTCTTCATATGCAGCATATCTGTCAAATCCTATTGGCAATGTTTATTACAAGGAAACTGATAAGTGGGTGATGGTTGATAAAACGAATAGATTTGATATAAAACCACAATCAGAGATATCTACTGAAAGGGCAAGCAGTGTTGAAATATATTTTGATAATGGCTCAAAGCTTAAGATTGGACCACTTTCCTATTATAAGTTTAATAATGAGGATGTAAATGAAATAAGTTCAACACTTTTTATTGGTAAGATAAGAAACTGGGTAAAAAAACAATCAAAGGAGTATAAGGTTATAACACCTGCTGCTGTATGTGGGGTCAGAGGAACTGATTTTGTTGTTATTTCTGATAAGGATAGGACGAGGGTTGAGGTCTATGATGGAAGTGTGAGTGTCTCTGATTTAAAACAGAGGAATTTTCTTGTGGGAAGGGGAAGCTATATAGATGTTAAACCATCTGGTATATCAACTCCAAAAATAAACAAGAACCCACCTCAAAATCTCAACTCATCAGTAGGTGATTCAAAGATGATTGCTCAAAATGAAATATATAATGAGATATCAAAATCAGAGGTTATAAAAAGAGCTCAACAGGAACTTCAAACAGCAGAGTATCAGAACAGAAAAACTGCAATTGATGCATTCGGTTACAGGGTGAGGATGGAGGAGTATATTACAAGACCTCATGACAATCAGTTTAAGTATGTTGTTTTAAATACGAGGGAGAAGAGGTTTGATTTTGGTAAGATTTTATTTACATTTAATAACACACTTCCAGCAGATTTGTCAGATGTTACTAAAAATATGAATACTTATTATGGAAATACTGCTCCTGATGTTTATCTTACTGATGTTAACAGTGTTATGTCAAACACTGTTGATAAGGTTACTGAGGATGCGAGTGGCGGTAAGATGATCCCTGACAATCCTTTAAATCCATCGCTCTGGACACATTTTTTTACAAACTATTCCTTTTATGCAGCAGGAAGCAAGGATGCAGGCGAGAATGGTGGTAAAGGAAAACTATTTTGGAGTTTTTCTGATAGCAACAATGATGGAGTCTATGATTCAAATGAATTTACATATTTAGGTGGTATAAGGCCTACCTCTTCAGTTATATATCCATCAGGTGAAGATGTTCTCTATTCAATATCAAATAATACATATTCAGATGGAACGAGCATAACAGCTGAGGATTTTGTGATCTTTGATGATGGTAATGTCGCAAAATATGATGATTTCAAATTGAAGCCGGGGGAGAGCAAGAATGATTTTATTGATAAGCTTAATTTTGAGAGGGTGTACAATAGTTCAATATTCTCAGATAAGATAGATATTGTTTTTTCGGCAAAGTTGCTTAAGGATGCCGGGCTGATAAATATTAAGTAAAATCAGTGGACAGAAGACAGAAGTCAGAGGACGGAGGACAGAAAAACTGGTTATTTAGTTGTTTGGTTATTTAATCATCAAGATGAATACAGATTAAGTAGAGATGAAGACGGATAAATCAAGAAGATAGTTATTTAGTTGTTTGGTTATTTAGGAAGAAAAAGAAGATGGTTATCTGGTTGTTTGATGGTGAGGAGTTTATATGAGATATGTTTTATGGATATTTTTTTTAAGTATGTTGAATTTGGATCTTAGAGCATCTATGAATCCTAATTTTGACTTCTCTGTTTTTGGTGGAAAGTATTATCTGGATGGTGAGTCATCATCGCTTGATTTGAATTTAAATGCTGTTGCATCACCTGTAATTAATTTTAACGAAAACAATGCACTCTATCCGGTTTACATTGGATATTATACTGGGGTAGAGGATGTTCAGGAGCTTGTTGGTGGTGATGTGCTTGTAAGGCAAAGGATGGGACATAGCTTTTCATTGAAGTATGTACATTCAAATGATTTTAATTATATAAAGCCAAGATTATCATATTCTTTAGATTATATAAACGAGACAAAGGATGAGAGTTGGGGTGATGGGCTTTTTGATTATAATACACTTTCAGCCGGGATTGATTTTGAGCAGGAAAGACCTGAGGCAACATACAGAGAAAGTTTTGACTATTTTTATGTCCATTATCCAAACTATTCAAGTTTAATAAGCCAGTCAGAAACTGTGCTTGATACAACAACCTATAAAGAAATATCACAGAATGCGGGGGAGGATGTTCTTGATTCAAGAAATTACAGGGTTGGTTTTGAGTATGTAAAATTTCCTCGTGATCTGATGCTTACATATTCACTCAATCTGACATACAAGGATTATTTTGATCAATCTGTAGTGGATAGTTTGGGTGGTTTTAAATCTGATAAAAGAAATGATCTATTGACCGAGTTAGGGGCAAGGATTGAAAAATCAGATAAAAAAGTATATTTAGGTATGGAGTTTGATTTTAGATGGCTAAATTCAAATCAAAACTCATATGATGCCACGAGAACAAAATATATTGATGATTATTATAGTTATATAAACTTTGATTTAACACCGAGGATACAGATCAATCTAAATGATAAAGGGAGTTTTTCATATTCATTTACATATACCAGATTGAACTATATTGAAAGACTTGCTCAGGATGTCAATGGTAATTATTCAGGCTCAAAGATACATCAAAATTTTTATATAAACTCCATTTCTTTAAAGTATAAGGTGTATGAAAATTTATACGCAAGAGGGATTTATTCGTATCAGGTTGTTGATTCTAATATGAACTATGAAGCAGGATATAAGTATGATTATAAATCAAGCAATTTTATGGCAGGTGTTGAGTGGGAGTTTTAATAGAGGCAGGTTAAGATTAAGATTAAGGTTAAGGAAGACAAGGGTTTAAGACAGGTTGAGGTTATTAAGACAGGTTAAGATTGAGGTTAAGGTTAAGATTAAAACAGGTTAAGATTAAGGTTAAGGTTGAGCTAGGTTAAGGTTAAGATTAAGATTGAGATTAAGGTTAAGGAATATGTATAAAAGTTTTAAAGAAATGGAGATATGGAATATGTCTATGGACATTGCGGTTGAAGTGTTTAAAATTACCAGTAGATTACCCGCAAAAGAAGACTTTGCGCTGACATCACAGTTAAGGAGGTCATCTTTGAGTATTTCTGGTAATATAGCAGAAGCATTTGGCAGAGGATATAGTTTAGATAAAATAAATTTTTATTATTATTCAAGAGGATCACTTACTGAAACTCAAAGTTATATTGAATATGGCAGAAAAGTAGGTTATTTTTCTGAAAATGAGATAAAACTCTTAAATGATAAATTAGAATCTATATTATTAGGGTTAAATAAAATTATAGTAAGTTTGACTAAGAATAAAAAGATTAAGAAAAGTTTTACTATTTCTCATTCTTAACCATAGTCTTAACCTTAATCTTAGCCTTAACCTGCTGTAATCCGGAGGAGATATGAAGAAGATAATTAATAAAATAAACAAGATTTTATTATTGGTTATTATATTTGGCAGCACAAGTTTAACGCTTTTGGCTGGTACAATAAATATTAATGTTAAAAAGACTGATGAAGAGCCTGTGGTCAATGCACTAATTGAGTTATTGGATTTGGATAATGCTAATCTAGTTATATCCTCAGCCATAACTAATACTTCTGGAGTGGCTTTGATGGAAAATATCACAGAGGGAAGCTATACTGTAAGGGTTTCGGCACCAGGTTATTATACTGTTGATAAAAATAATGTTAACGTTCTTTCAGAAGAGGATGTAACACTCGATTTTGTTTTATATCAATCTATACCGCAGATATCTCTTGGCAGTTTTGATATATCTTCCTCTTCTGGTGCAGTTTTTGGTCAACAAGGATATGATAATGTTATTGATATAAAATATGCTGGTGATAATGTTTATATACTTGCAACCAACTATCCTTATACCTATATATTAAAATACTCTGCTGAGGGAGTATTGCTTTCCCCACAGGATACATCCCATTCACCCGTGATAGTCAGTGATAAGAGTGAGGATTCTTTTAAATCACTCGTAGTTGAAGGTGAATATATATATGCCGCTGGTAATAAAAATGGGATTGGTTCTCCTTCAACTATAGTGTCAAAGTATGATATGGATTTGAATTTTATATCCTCATCAACATTTTCAAATTCAGATCTTAGGTCATTAGCAGTTGCTGGAGACTACCTCTATGGCTGTGTTCAGAACCCTAATGCAACTATAGTAAAGATAGATTCTAATCTTTCCTTGAGTGATTCCTTAACCTTTACTACGTTACCTCCTTCATCATATTTCTGCGGTGATATAATCGCAACTGATAAGCTTTATGTATTTCTTACTGATGATTATGGTAATAATTATATATCAACATCAATGCTAAATGATATACATAATCATACAATAACTAAACTTGAAGATTTAGGAACAGGCATATTTAAATTTGCTGCTAACAGCTCAAACATCTTTGCTATTGCATTATCGTCACCAACCGTGAGTATTTATAAGTATGGGTTAGATAATTTTGATAGTTTTGTTTCATCATCAATCATTTCTTCCTTATCCTCTCTATACACATTTTCTGTTACTGATGGCTTTATTGCTTTCGGGTGCAATCCTTATAACCCAGCAACAAATAATTTTAACTATTCAGTTTTAACAATTTCTACTGATACATTTAAGGTTTTTAACAGATATACAATTGATACCGGTAGCAATGATTATATAAGAAAGATGGATTCAACATATAGTATTAGCGGAAGTTCTGTTTATGTTACAGGCGATACATATTACTGTAAGAGCTTTGGTTGTGATAACGATATAAGGACATTGAAGCTTACAAATGTCAATGCTACAGAAAATAGAGCTCCTATACTTACATTTCCTCAGAATTTTGAGAATGGCATAAATGACAAGGTCATTGCTTTGTCCGAGGGAGCTACATTTTATGTGGAATATAACGATCTTGATGGTGATACGACATCTGAGATAAAGGTTATAATTGATTCAATTTCTTATGATATGAAACTTGAAGAAGGTTGGAATTATTCTTCTGACGGGGTTTCTGCCCTTTTTTCATACTTTTTACCCTCTGGCTCTCTTGAAAGCAGTGTACCGCAGCATTATTATAAATTTTCAGCCAAGGATACTAAAGGTAAAGAAGCAGTTGGTCTGCCAGTTAGTTATCCAAATCAGTTAATTGTAGTTAGGGGTTTTTCTGGTTCATTAGATCAAGGTGAGATATATATGGAGATGCCTTATGAAGAGTTTGATAAAAGACTGATAATTAATGGCTCAACAATTGCAATTATTGCAACAAATGATGATGGGGGTGGTTTTTTTGCAAGGTTATCAACAGCAGCCGATATGTCAAATTCACTTATGCCACGTGATGTATATATCTATGACGCTATTTCTGGTAATAATGGTAACTTTGAGGTAGTCGCATCATCAAGGATATATGATGATAATTATAATCTTTTTTTTGCAACTATAAACTCCAGATACGACATTGTTGAAAATCATATAATAGACACACTTAATTATGATGATATGCCAGAAAAACTCAGACTCTATGTTAAAAATGGTGCGGATTATGTATTTAGTGATGATAATGGTGAGTTCAGTGTAATAAAATTTAAAAATGGTTTGATATCATCATTAAAAGAGATATCAGTACAGGATGGTGTTTCCACTCAGTTCGTAAAGGGCTTTGTTGACGATGATTATATATACGCAGTTGGTTATTATGTCAAAACCGATAGCTCAACTGATGGATTTATAGCAAGAATATCGGATGATCTGAGTTCACAGAGCATAGTAACATTTAATTCTCCTGGTGCAGTAAGCTATGATAAATTTACTGATATATTAAAGTTAGGTGATAACTTTTATATATCAGGATATTCAAACAATGGCTCTGATAACTATGGATTTGTTTTGAAATATGATTCGGCAACACTTAATCTTGTTGATTCAAAGCTCTTTAATCTGGGAAAGAATGAGGAAATAAAGAATATACTTTTAACAAAGGATAACCAATATCTTATTGTTGGTGGAGACATGCAGAAGGTTTCGGACTCAATATCAAACAGGATCCCATTTTTTATAAAGTTAGATACCGAGACTCTTGATATCACTTCCATTTTTATTTATACTGAGGATAAAAGCAACAATATAATATATCAGTCAGCTATAAATGATGGAGATTCTATTTATTTTGTTAGTGATATAAAACAGCTTTCAGGAATTGCATCCACATCAAATGGAAAAATAGAAAAGAAAAAGATAAACGATATTCTTCGAGATAACACCTCAACGGTTAATATGGTTGTTACAAGTACATCCAATGCTCCTTTGAGCAATGCCTATGTATCATTCATTCCTTCAGAAACTGGGACAGTTGATATTGGTAAGATAAAATTTGCAGGGATGACTGACTCATCTGGAAAGATTACATCAAGGGTTCTTAATAATGTGCCTTATATCATCTCGATATCAACATCAAGATTTTCACCAACAGTTAAGCAGCAGGTTGCAGATCCATATCAGAGATTTTTAAAAGCATTTAATTCTGATACAACGCTTAATTATTCATTTTCATCAATTAATACTTCAACATATACCTTCAGGGCTGTGGTTAACAATGTTAAACCGGGTTATCCTTTGAGTGTATCATTAATAACATTGGGGACAAATGAAATAATATCACTTAATTTTGTAAAGGCAACAGATACTCTCGTAACAGTTGACATATATAATGTTCCGAAGCTATCAACTGGTAAATATAAGATAGATGTATCAATACCTGGAATACTATCAAAGACCGATATAGTTTATTCAGAGTTTCCATCAACCTGTGCAGCCACTGCAGATTATTATATGGATTTTTCATCTGCTGTGGTCTCGGGCGGTAGCTATAATGACCAGACAAAGCAGAGCATTGCGATACTGAGTGGTATAGTTGTAGACACTCTTAATAATCCTGTATCAAATGCGAGGGTTGAGATCTCCACCGGTAATTTTGATTCTGTTCAATATACTGATGTCAATGGTAAGTTCAGTTTCTATAACTCTACATCTGATATAGGCTATAACAATGTTCAGCTTAACATAACAAAGAAGGGTTATATAGATATATGGAATATGGCTTACCTACCATCTTCATATAATATGACCTACGTTTTAATGCCGGCAACATATACCATATCAGGTTATATAACATATAATGGTATTCCACTTTCTGGTGTAAAGGTTCAAGCAGGTGGTTATGATAGCAACAACTTTAATTTCACAGGTGATGACAGCTATGCTCCTTCTGGCAACTATACGATGTCATGGATTAACAGCTATTTTGTTACTGATTCGAGCGGATATTTTAAGATAGATGGGCTTAAGGATGGTAATGTTGGATTATATACTATGGATCCTATGTATAAGAATATAAATTTTGGTGCTGATAATGAATATAGAACTGATGATGATATCAGAATAGTTATATCAAGCTCAGGTGCCAAATCGCCATCATATCCGCCTAATAATCCATGCACTGCTGGAAGGGTATGGGTTCTTGATAGCTCTGGTGCTTGCAAAGGAATTTCTCCATATACATTTGATTTTGCTAACCCGATAACGGAAGATGCTAACTTAACACTTAATGTAAGTTATGACGAGGTTGGTGCTACTGATACGGATGCTACTATTTTAATATCAGAAGATAGTTATGACGGTGTTGGTGTCCAAAGGCTTGTTAAACTACCAGCGGGTCTTATTTCAGGAACGACATCATATAATATTAAACTTACAGGTGGAAAGAGATATTGGTGTGATGTGATATCTGACAAGTGGGCGAGGAGAAGTGCTCTGGGGGATATAGATTTTACACAAGGTAATACATCTACTGCAAGTCTTATGCTTACAAGAGCTGGTAAACTAAAAATAAGTGTGGTTAAACCTGATGGCAGTGTATTTATGCCGAAGTGTAATTATGAAGGCTGTGAGCCTCCAAAGGTTTATATTAATTCATATGATAAATCATATGATCGTGACACAAACTTCATCTTTAATCAAAATGATGATCCTATACTGGAATTATCTGTTCCAAATGGCTTATACAACCTTTCATTGGAAACAGATGGGTATCCTGTTTCGTCTGTGGAAAATGTTTCTGTCGTTGTGGGCAAAACTACTGATGTAAGGATTAAGATGCAGGATGGGGTTGTGGTTCAGCCTGCTATTACAAGCCTGCCAGATACAACATATTATTATATTATTTTGAGCATGCCATCTGGATTTGAGATGAAGGGTAAGAATATTACTGATATTCTTTTTGGCAAGGATTCAAGCGCAAAATATATAATAGATTATGATACAGCTACATCATATTTTGAACCAAAATATTTAACTCAGGGAAAGTATGATTTTTATCTGGCACTGGGTTCAAGTTTTAATCCTGAGTCTCATGATAATTCCCCAATATCATTTAGAAGTTTTGTTAACTTTATAGGAAAGGAAAAAAACAAAGTTATACAGAAGGACTCTTCAAATCCATTGTTTGGAATATCTGCTCAACCTATTAGTGATTTCAATCTGTATGGAAGCATAGGAAAATCATCACTTACAGGAAGGATTACTGGTAAAAATATATTAACTCAGAAGGATTTTGATACTCTCTTTCAAACTAATAGTCTGGATAAACTTATATCATTAATCCCTTATGTAATGTTATATGATGCAAGCGGTGAGTTGAGAGGGCTGTCTCATTCTCTTATGGATGATGGGGAGTCTTATCAGAGTTTTATGTCAGCCGTTGTATCTAAAAGCTCTCAGACTATCTATGATATTTTTATAGATTCATCCTCATATTATATACCAAATCTACCTAATGGTAGTTATACAGCAGTTTTTTTGAGTCCTAACTATCCTGCTGTTACAAAAGAGATAACAGTAAACGGTAACACTGTCTTTGATTTTGATTTTGACTCAGCAGGTATTTCAATATCAAAGCTGAGTGGTACCATTACTGATAATGACTCTAATCCTCTCAGTGGTGTTGCTGTTTATATAACACATAAAACCTTTGAAAAAACTGTTTATAGTGATAATAATGGAAGATATTCCTTTGACAATCTACCACCTGGACTTTACAGAATGTCTCTTTCAAAGGATGGATATGTGAGCGATGGTAAGAAATTTTCTGTGAACCAGAGCGAAGATATAACCTTTGATTTTAAACTTAATAAATCTGCTTCTTCAATCACAGGTAAGGTTTATATATCAAAGTTTCCTAACACCTTTGTAACCTCAGGTGTGAGTGTAGTTGCATATGATGAGACAAGGAGCACATCGGGAGTAAGCTATGTTCCTAAGATTGAAACACTAACAGGGGATGATGGCAGTTATGAGATAAAGGGTGTTGAGGCAAACCACACCTATAGAATTGTTGCAACATATCCTGGAAAGATGACTCAGAGCATTCTCGTTAAAGCACTTTCATCTGGCAGTGTTGCCGATGATATAGTTTTTGTGGATATACCGCCACAAATAAATGTAAAGCTCAGGAGGGATAAATCATCGCTTGAGGTTAATATAAAAAGTCCTAAGGAGCTTCTAACAGTTCCTGTATGTGAGTATGTTGCCGGTAAATATGACAGCAACAGCTTTGATAATAATAACTCAGTTCAACTTGCACTTGTTAAATCACCGGGCAATACATATATAGGTCGTTTCAATGTATCAAAGCTTGTCCCATATTATACATTGAGGATAACTGCTGGGGATGTTGATAAGATAGAAAAGATTATAAACTATGATGTCAAAAATGATATTGCGTCTGAGAATTATATATCTGATGAGATATATATAGGTGGAAATATATATATGGATTCTGATAATGAGGAGTACAGTGGTATTGAACTTGACCCGGGGGCATTTACAAAATCAACAGCAACATCATCAGCTAATATAAGCTCTAAGGTAAAGGTTATGAGCGTTGGTGGTGGAGAGCTGATTGGTGGTTTCTTCTCAGCACTTCCATCAATTAGAAATGTTAAAACACCTAAGGGTGAGATGAGTTTGAGTGATGCTATAAGCAATGTTATGGCATCTGATGTTTATGACCTTGATATATCAAACGCGGAGCCAAACAGGGCCTTTACACTTACACTTAAATATGATAAAGAAAGGGTTATTCAGGATACAAACAACCTAAAAATATATCAGTATAATGAGGAATCGGGACAATGGGTTGAGGTTTCTGGAACATATACGGTAGATCCGATGCTTGGCACAGTCTCTGTTGATGTGGTGAGTCTGTCAAAGGCATATGAAAAAAATCCTGATACGACAACTCCTTTCGGTAGGAAAAAATTAGGGATGAGCGCTATGGCAAAGGATGGCGGATTTGTCCCTCAGTCATCATCATCGCCTCAAACCGGTAGATTTGCTGTCTTTGTATCAAAGCCACCAACAGGAACAGTTTATACTGGCAGTGGTTTTGAAATATATAACATCCCAAACCCATTTAACCTTAAGTCAAAGGTTGTCAACATAAGCTCTGATGGTGGAAGCTGGACTACGGGAAACTATACCACTTATGGAACTGTAATAAAATATCACCTTCCTGCTGGTAAAAAAGGAAATGTAAAGCTGGTTATTTATAACACAGCAGGTGAAAAGGTAAGAACACTTGAAGAAGGAATAAGGGATGGTGGATATGTTTATTACTCAGAGTGGGATGGAAGGAATGACAAGAATGAAAAGTGTGCAAGTGGAGTTTATTTCTTGATAGCTTATATAAATGGTGATAAGATAGGTGGAGTCCATAAGATGGCAATTATAAAGTGATCAGAAGACAGAGGACAGATGACAGATGTCAGAAAGCAGATGACAGAAGACAGAGGACAGACAAATAGGGGATTTCCTTAAATTCTGCCTTCTGCTTTCTGTCTTCTGACCTCTGCCTTCTGATAACTGTTTAGAGGAGGTTTTATGAAATCGTTTTGTAAATTAAAATATATCTTACTGCTTGCTATCTCTATGATTTCAATAAGTGTTTATTGTTATGGCGGTGAGGGAACAACTGCTGCAAACTTTCTAAAATTTTCATATTCATCAAGGCAGGCAGCACTTGCTGGTGCATACAGTGCTATTGGCAATGATTCATATTCTATTTTTTCAAATCCTGCTGGCATAACCTCTGCAAGGGATAAAGAGCTTGGGCTTGGTTTTACAACATATCTTGAGGATTCAAAGTTAGGAATACTTTCATACAAGACTAAATTAAGGGATGCTGATATAGGATTTGGGTTTGCAGGCTTTAACATAGATTCAATAGAAAGAAGGACTAATGATGCTGTTGGAATAGTTCCATCTGAGGGAAGTTTTGATTCAACAGATATGGAGTTTATATTCTCATATGCGAAAAAGGATTTTGCACCAAATATTATTGAAAATCTAAGTGCTGGTGCATCGCTTAAGTTTATTAATTCCAAGATAGATGACTCATCTGCACAATCTATAGCATTAGATCTTGGGTTGCTTTATCACTATCTAAATCATATAAATATATCATTTGCTCTTTTAAACTTGGGTACAAAGATGAAGTATGAATCCGAGAGTGATAACATACCATTAAGCATAAAAGCAGGTTTTTCTTATAGTATTAAAAATGCAAACCTTGTTGCAGAGGTTGAAGAGTTTGTTCACGATGAAAAGTTTTATCCATCCATAGGAGCTGAGTATTTTTTAGGCGATAGCTTTGTTTTGAGAACTGGTTATAAGTTTGGTTATGATACATCCAACTTAGGTTCTATGGTTGGCTTTGCCTGTGGTTTTGGTATAATTGCAAAGGATGTCAGCTTTAATTATGCATATGTCCCGTTTGGTGAACTTGGAAATATAAACAGATTTGATATTCAGTTTGGCTTTTGATTTACAAAGTAGTTTGTCAAGTTCTAACAAAGCCGTAGGAGAAAAGCGAGTTTATTGCAAAAAGAAAGACAAAAAAAAGTGCAAGTGAGTTGTCTGATTGTTTGGGAAGAAGAACCAAAAGTAACCGCGTAGGTTACTTTTGGTTTGTAATTGTGGGTAAAGTCAGGCATTTATTATTTCAGGTTACAGATCCATCAGCGTTGTGGACTATTAAATCCAAGGCTATATCTACAATAATTACGAAAGAACCTTTGTTCTTCCTATATAACCAAACAACCAAATAACTTTTTCAGTGCCCCCTGTTGTATGCGCTCACCGGGAATCGAACCCGAATCTGCAGCTTCGCAGGCTGTCGCTCTATCCATTGAGCTATGAGCGCATATTAAAATTATACAACATAAAAAAATCTAAGATAAAAAGCCAAAGATGTTTTTTTGTGATATAATATTTTTGGAGGCCGTAGCTGATGTAATCAGCTACGGCCCTTGGGTTTCATTCGCTCAAATTATTTTAGTTCTTCGTATATTTTTCCAACTATTTTTTCTGATGGACTTAATGTTTTTTTACCTGGTTCCCATTTGGCAGGACAGACCTCTCTCGGGTTTTTATATGTATATATAAATGCCTTCATCTTTCTTACAAGCTCTGACATGTTTCTTCCAACACTGTTTATATTGATCTCTATCCCTGTTATGATGCCATTTGGATCTATTATAACGGTTCCTCTGTATGCTACACAGTCATTGATATTGTATAAAGAAAGTTTTTTGGCAAGCCTTCCTTCTTTATCTGTGGCCATTGGATATCTCACATCCTCCAGCAATTTTTCTTGAGCCTTCCATGCCATATGAACATAGATCGTGTCAGTGCTTACAGATAAAACATTTACTCCCATATCATAAAGCTCGTTATAGTTATCCGCCAGATCCTTAAGTTCTGTAGGACATACAAAAGTAAAATCAGATGGATAATACACAAGAACTGTCCATCTCTTTTGTTCCATAGAGTCTTTTAATAAGAATCTGGAAAATGAGTTTTTAACTGGATCATATGTCTCAAACTCAAAGTTTTCCAACTGACTACCTACTGTGTATATATTATTTTCATTCATCATTTCCCCCTGTCTTTTTAATACATTCTTCGCATATTCCGTTGATATATGTCACTGATGATATAACCTTAAAATTTTTGTATTTTATCTTAGATGGCTTTATGATTTTTGGAAGATCATATATCTTTTTACATTTTAAACATAAAAAGTGATCGTGAGGAGAATGATCAGGATCAAACCTTTTCTTTTCTCCATCATAGAGCTCCATCAATTCTTTGTCAGCAACCATCCTCTGAAGGTTGTTATAAACAGTAGCAAATGATATAGTTGGTAGATTCTTCTTTACACGATTGTATATATCATATGCCGAAGGATGTGTTGTGTTTCCCTGAAGATATTTTCTTATTTCTATTTTTTGTGGTGTGTTTCTCTGATTCATATTGATTTAAGCTTATTTAGAATTATTATCATTAAATAAATTATATTAAATTATAATTATTACTGTCAAGCTTTTATCAGTAGATTTTTATATTATTCTTTTTTAAATATTTTTTAAATTTGTTGATATCCTTTTCAAATTTTTTAAGTATGTAGTTGGGTTTCTTTCCAGATTTTAACATATCCCAAAAATCATAGTTACCAACCATTTTTGCTATTTCATCAGTTCTTATCTCAATCCTATCAGAGTGATATTTATTTATCAGATAAATTGCATTTACAAATATATCCACAGATCTTACAGCTCTCTGATCTATGACTTTGATATGAACCCCTTTGATCTTTTCTCCCTTATATAAATCATCATCAGGCGTTAGCTCAACAGGATAAAACTCAACACCATCTAGTCCTGCTTTGTTTAAATCCTCTGATATCTTTTTATTATCCATCCATGGGGAACCAAAGAACTCAAAAGGAAATTCTGTTCCTCTTCCAACTGATATATTTGTTGATTCAAAACATCCGATACCGGGATAGAGCAGTGCAGCATTTAGGTTTCTTATGTTTGGTGACGGATTTACCCATTGAAGTCCAGTTTCGTTAAAAAGCATATTTCTTTTATAGTTTTTCATCTTAACAACAGTTAGATTTATATCAATTTTATCCTTTGTTTTATGAAAAATAGCCATTTCACCTGCTGTGAGTGAGTGCCTGATTGGAACATTGTAATATGCTGTAAACGATTTTATACTATTGCTAAGAATTGGACCTTCAATAACATCTGAGCTAACAGGATTTGGTCTGTCCAGAACAATGAACTCTATCTTTCTTTTCCCAGCTTCCTCCATAGCATATCCCATAGTTGTAAGATATGTATAAAATCTTGTACCAACATCCTGTATATCAAATACAATTGCATCAAGCCCTTGAAGCATAGTTTCATCTGGTCTTTTGTTTTTGCCATAAAGACTGAAAACAGGTATTGAGGCATATGTGGAGTTAAGAACGTTATATCCGCCAGTGATATCACCATAAAAACCATGCTCAGGAGAAAATATCGCCTTGACTTTTATGTTGTTTTTAATAAGGATGTCAACAATATTTTGTCCATTTAAGTCTATGGATGTGTGATTCGCTATAACGGCGATGCTTTTGCCATTAAGAATATTAAAATTATCTTCTTCTAACACATCAAGCCCGCTCTTAACATTTTCTGAACATAAAAAAAAATTAAATGCAACACTCATAAACACTAATAATTTCATTTTCCCTCCGTAATCACTAAATCATAAATAAAATTATATTAAATATTTTTTTATTGACATAAAGAAAAAAAAGATATAAACTTATATTAGGTTAATAAAGTTAGCCAAGGTTAACTTATGAATAAACTTTCTACAAGCAAAGAGGATTATATAGAGGCAATATATCTCTTTGAGGAGAAAAATGGCTTTTCACGCGTTGGTGAGGTTGCAAATTTTCTCGGTGTTAAGCTCCCATCTGTTAACAAGGCGATTAAGGAGCTTGAGGAAAGAAAACTTGTTGTTCATCAGAAGTATGGTTATATAAAGCTTACTGATGAGGGAAGAAAAATAGCCCTTTCTATAATAAATAAACACAACTCTCTTCGAGAGCTTTTTAATATGTTAGGTATAAGCAGTAAAAATTCTCAGAAGTATGCTTGTTATATTGAACACATAATTGAAAAAAGAGATTATGATAAAGTTATAAAACTTACAAATTATTTAAAAAATAACAGATCAGTTTTTAATGATATAAGAAAAGAATTAGAGGAGTGAAAATGGAAATCACACTTTCTAAGGCAAAAAATGCGAAGCTGAAGGTTATAAAAATAAATGGTGGTAGAAATATGATAGCAAAACTTTATTCAATGGGTATATATGAAGGAGTTGATATAGAAAAGCTTGTTTCCTATTCAAAAGGGCCGGTTGTTATAAAGGTTTTAAACTCTCAGATTGCAATAGGTCATAATATGGCAGAAAAGATTGTTGTAAAGGAAATGAATTAGATGTGTGTAAGAAACAATAAAGAACACAGGTCAAACAAATTGATATGAAAATTATACTTACAGGAAACCCCAATGTTGGAAAGAGCGTTGTATTCTCATATCTAACAGGATACACCGCTATATCATCAAACTATCCGGGAACAACCGTTGATATACTTGGTGGAAAAACAAAGTTAGCAGGCATTGACCTTGAGGTCGTTGATGTGCCGGGGGTATATTCGCTTTCTGGGGAAAGTGTAGCTGATCGGGTCGCTGATGAGATAATTAAAAAGGGTGATTATGATCTGATAATAAACGTGCTTGATGCGAACAATTTAGAGAGAAATCTTTTCTTTGCCTTTGAGCTTATTGAAATGAAAAGACCTATGATATTTTTGGTTAATAAGTGTGATATAGCAAAAAATCGCGGTATAAATATTGACTTTAAAAAACTTGAAGAACTCCTTGGAGTTAAGGTTATACCTATAGTTGCAACAGCAGGAATAGGTTTTGATTTACTTAATAACGAATTTAAAAACATAGTTAAAAATATAAATGATTATATTCCTAAGATCTCTGTTCCAGATGATAAATTAGATAAATGGAAGATGATAGGTGATGTATCATCCAAGTGTGAGACAATAGTTCACAAACATCCAACATTTCTCGAAAAGTTGGAGGTTATAACCACAACGCCTGTGACTGCTGTACCATTTGCTTTTATACTTATTATACTTAGCTTTTATTTCATAAGGTTTATAGGTGAGGGATTGATAAATTATATCCTTGATCCATTCTTTAATAATTTTTATATGCCGATTGTGGAAAAGCTTTATTCTGTTATCTCACCGGGAATTTTAAGAGAATTGCTTTTTGGGAAAAGCATAACTCCACTTGAAGGTTTTTCAGTTCTCACAACAGGGCTTTATGTGCCTTTTGTCGTGGTTTTGCCTTATATAATTGCTTTTTATATCGTTATAGGTATTCTTGAAGATATTGGATATCTTCCAAGGCTTAGTGTGATACTTGATAAATTTTCACACAGGATAGGACTTCATGGTTATGGAAGTATTCCTTTTATACTGGGTCTTGGATGTAAGGTGCCTGGCATATTTTCATTAAGAATACTTGAAACAAAAAGGGAAAAACTTATAGCAGCTTCGCTTATGTTCCTTTCCGCTCCATGTATGCCACAGACTGCAATGATATTTGCCATACTTTCAAAGTATCCTGTAAAATGGACATTTTTATTTTTTATATTTCTTTTTTCTGTTGGGGTTCTGGGTGCTTTTCTTTTTAACAAGATTGTTAAGGGAGAGGCTCAAGATCTTTTTGTTGAAATCCCGCCATATCACAGGCCAGTTTTAAAAAATCTTCTTTTTAAACTCAATCTCAGAACCAAAAATTTCATAAAGGATGCCGTTCCGTTTGTTATGGGTGGAATATTTTTTATAAACATACTTGATGTAATGAATTTTTTTGATATGATATCAAAGGTTTTTGCACCAATTTTAAACTCAGTTTTTTCGCTCCCAGCAAAAATATCACCAATAATTATTTTAGGATTTTTGAAGAAGGATGTTTCAATAACACTTTTAACACCATTCAATTTAGGTTTGAGGGAAACGCTTGTTTCATCATATTTTCTTGTTACATATCTCCCATGTTTAGCATCAATATTTGTTCTTTTTAAGGAGTTAGGCAAAAAGATAACGGTTTCTGTAATTGCATTTAATTTTGTGTTCTCAATGTTTTTCTCATGGCTGTTTTCAAACATTCTTTTAGCAATGGGAGTGCAATAAAATGAAGGATGGTAAAGGATAAAAATTAAAGTTCTTTCATAATTATTGTGGATTTGGCTTCTTCTTCCCAAACAACCAAATAACCAAACAACTAATATGCTCCTCTGATTGCTAAATCCCACATTATTTACGAATGCCCCAATTATTATCTGTTAAGTGTTTCCATTATTATTTCACTCATTGTGGGATGAGCAAATATAATTGATCTTAAATCATCTGCTTTCATATTAAATTTTATTGCCAGAGCTATGGTGTGGATAATTTCTGTTGCAGGCCCTCCAACTATCTGTGCCCCTACTATTCTTTCATTGTTGTCCAGCAGAATCTGACAAAATCCTTCAGTATTGATTGAGGCAATAGCTCTTCCAAGAGCCTGAAAGTATGATTTTTTTACTTTAACATTTATTCCTATTTCCTTTGCCTTATCAGGATTTAGACCAATACTAGCAACCTCGGGCCAGCTGTATATGCAGCTTGGAACAATGTTCTTGTCAAACTCAATGTTTTTACCCATAATGTTTTCTGCAGCTATTTCACCCTGTCTTGTCGCTGAGTGTGCTAAGAGCGATATTCCGTTTACATCACCACAGGCATAGATCTGAGGGTTTGATGTTCTCATTTTCATATCCGTTTCAATAAACCTATTATTCTTTATTCCCGCAGCTTCAATGTTCAGATCATTAAGATTTGCAACCCTTCCAGCAGCAACCATAATCTCATCAGCGATGTATCTTTCTCCAGTATCATCAATGAGTATCCTGTCGTTCCCCTCAGCTTTTATATCAACAATTTTTTTTGATAAATAAAACTTAACTCCTCTTTTTTCAAGCGAAGTCTTAAGAATCTTTGAGACTGTTTTATCCTCAGATGGTAGGATGTCAGGCATTATGTCTATGACCGTGACATCACTGCCAGCTACATTAAAAAAGCAGGCCATTTCTATACCTATAACACCGCCACCTATTATTATCAATCTATTAGGCTTTTTTTCTATATCAAATATTTTATCAGAGTCAGTAAGCATTTCTCTGTGCTCATTGAATGGTGGTGGATATGATGGCCCTGTTCCTGTAGCTATTATAAGATTATCAAAATCATATTCTTTTCTTTCAGTTCCATTTGTAACCTCAATTTTTTTCTCAGATATTATTCGTGCCTTTCCTTTTATAATATCTATTTTTTTCATAGTAAAAAGTTTTTCAAGTGAGCTTCTTAATCCTTCAACAACTTTAATTTTGTGTTCTTTTATTTTTTCCCATGAAAGTTTTACATCAAAACTTCCCTCCGACATGCTAAGTATATCCTTAAAGTTATGATATCTGTGAGCTACTTCCAATATTGCCTTTGATGGTATGCATCCGCGGTTTAGGCATGTTCCACCAAATGTCCAGTTCTCAACAATTTTTACATCAGCTCCAAGTGATTTCAACCTGAGTGCTGCAGGATATCCGGCAGGGCCAGAGCCTATTATTATGACTTTTTTCATAAATTCTCCATTTAACATATCAGTATTTATTAATATTATTTTATCAATTTTATTTACATTGTTTGTATTTTATTTTTTTTAAAAAATAAAATTTGTGTATAATAAAGTTGTATGAATAAAATAGTTCTCAAGGGTAAGAAAAAACTAATCAAGGTTTATTATTATTCTCTATAAATAGAATAATATGATAAAGTTTTAAATGTAATATGATTGGGATAAAATCAAAAGGATTTCTTATAAAAAAAATATTAATTTTTATTATTATACTTATAGTTCTATCAGCATCCGTTGTTTATCTCGCATCAACTAAAATAAAAAAGATCATCAATACAAAAATAATAAACCAGATATCATTGAAAAGCAAAAGAAATATAACATTTTCGCACATTTCTTATTCAACCAATAAGATTGTTTTAAATGATTTTTGTATAAGTGAAAAAAAGATGAGTAAAAAAAACTTTGGATGTGCAAAACTTGTTAAAATCAAGTTTGATATAATCCCCCTGATTTATAAATCAGACATAGTATTTGATTATATTGATATTGAGGATGGGAATATTAATTTTATTAAAAGCAATGATTGGAATTTTAGTGATATCTTAAAACTTTTTCCAGATGATAAAAGAGCACTCTATCAGAGAATAAACATAAAGGAGCTCAGAATAAAAAATTTTGATCTCCTTTTAAAATATGGCAATACTGAGCTTTTATTAAAAAATCTTGATCTTGAATTGAATCATTCTATTAAGTCTTCAGATTTTGATATAACACTTAAATCGGATGTGTATTCCTCAATAAATGATGTTATGCTTTTTGCTTGTGTTGATGTACATTCTAATATAAAAATAATAGATAGAATATTAGAAATAAGCCTTAACAATACAAGAATAAGTAATCTTAACTATCAAAAATACAGCTTTGAAGAAGCTGATATAAACCTCTATATAAACAGATTAAAAAGAAAGTTTGATATGGATCTTCGAATAAAAAACCTTGATGGTTTTAAGTCAAGCAGTGGTTATAAAAAAATTGCTGATATTTATAAAAAAATATATTCTAATGACCTTGCTGTTAAAGATACCATTGATTTAAATCTTAAAGCTGAGTTTAATGAAAGTCTTTTCAAGGATGAAATCTATAACAATGATTTTAAAATATCAAGTATTATTGATCTTAAAACAAATAATCACAGATTTGAGTTTCGTGCTGGAAGGCTTTACATAAAATCTAATTCTGATATATCAAAACCAGAGGTTAGGTCAAATTTTGGTGAGACTGTAAATGATCTCTCAGAGGATCTGATAGTTATGCTGGAAAAAAGTTATAAAATGTTATTAGCTAAGCTTAAATAAAATTGGAGGAGATATGAGCAATCAAGAGATGAAGGATAAATTGTTTGAAAGAATGAAGAGATACTGTGAGATTGATACTACATCTGACCCTGAATCAAAGACATATCCTTCAACAGATTCTCAGAAGAAGCTTGCAAAGCTTCTTCTTTCTGAGTTAAAAAAAATGGGGGTTAAAAACTGTTTTATTGATAAATATTCTTATGTGATTGCAAAAATAGACCGCAACTGTGATGATAAGGAAAAGATTGCTTTTATAGCACATATGGATACAGCTCCCTCATACAGTGGTAAAAATGTCAAGCCAAAGATTCATAAAAATTACAGAGGAGGGAAAATAGTAATAGGTAGATCTCCAGACGGTAAAGAGATCTATCTGGATGAAAAAAACTGTCCTCAGTTAAAGGATCATATAGGCAATGATATAGTAACAGCATCAGGCAATTCCCTTTTGGGTGCTGATGATAAGGCAGGGCTAAGCATACTTATGACATTTGCCCAATATTTAATAAATCATCCAGAGATAAAGCATCCTGATATAAGATTGCTTTTTACTCCTGATGAGGAGATTGGTAAGGGTGTTGATAAGCTTGATTTAAAAGAGCTTGATGCAGATTTTGGATATACTTTAGATGGTGATTTAAAGGGGAATATTGAAAATGAAACATTTAATGCTGATAGCGTTAGTATTGAGGTCTTTGGCAAAAGTGTTCATCCAGGAACTGCAAAAAATCAGATGGCAAACTCAGTAAGAATTCTTTCTGAGATCATATCATCATGGCCGGCTAATATGCTTCCTGAAACAACTGAGGGGTATGATGGCTTTATAATGTTTGATGAAATAAAGGGGGATATAAGCTATGCAAAGGCCAGTGGAATAGTAAGGGAGCACAGCCTTAAAAAGTTAAAGTATATGGAAGAACTGCTTCAAAAGATTATAGAAGAAAAGAAAAAGCAGCATCCAATTGCAAATATAAAGTATGAGTTTAAAGAACAGTACAGAAATATGAAGGAGATAATTGATAAACACCCTGAGGTTATGAAAAGACTTATTAAAGCCGTTAGGGATGCAGGACTCGAGCCTGAGATAAAACCTGTAAGGGGTGGTACTGATGGATCAAGACTTTCGTTTATGGGACTTCCAACACCAAACATATTCACAGGCGGATACAACTATCACGGACCATATGAGTGGATTTCACTTGATTCTATGGAAAAGGCGTTTGAGGTTGTTTTAAATATAGCAAGACAGAAATCAGAGGTCAGAGGTCAGAAATCAGACAAATAAGGAATCTCCTTAAATTCTGTCTTCTGCTTTCTGTCTTCTGACATCTGTTTCAGTGGAGACCTATTTTACATTTATGTGTTCTTTCAAACTCTGATATGCTCTGCTTTTCAAAATCTTTAAATCCGTTGTTTCTTTTCATCAGTGAGTCAAAGTTAACCTTGTGTGCGTCGAACATAGGGCCATCAACGCATGCAAACTTAAACTGTCCATCAATCTCTATCCTACATCCTCCACACATTCCTGTGCCATCAAGCATAATCGGGTTTAAACTTGCAAATGTTGGAGTGTTGTATGGTTTTGTTGTAAGCGATACAAACTTCATCATAACAAGTGGTCCAATTGTAAAAACTGCATCTATCTTCTCACCCCTTGTATAAAGTTCTTTTATTGCATCTGTTACAACACCTTTTTTACCACTGCTTCCATCATCTGTTGTTATCAAAACTTCATCAGAAATCTTTATTGTCTCATCCTCTAATATTAAAAGGTCTTTGCTCCTTGCCCCAAGTATTGATATAACCTTGTTTCCTGCTTCCTTAAATGCTTTTGCTATTGGATAAAGCTCTGCTATACCAACCCCACCACCAACTCCAACAACCGTGCCCCATTTTTTTATCTCAACAGGAGTTCCAAGCGGTCCGCTCACGTTTAAAAAACTATCGCCCTTTTTCATAAGATTTATCTCAGCAGTGGATTTACCTATTGACTGGATTATTACAGTTATTGTTCCATTAACTCTATCAAAATCGACAAGTGTTACTGGTATCCTCTCTGATTTTTCATCCTTCATAAGTATCACAAAATTTCCCGGTTTTGCAGATGATGCTATAAAAGGTGCATATATTATATGCTTTGATATCACATCAGATATATCTATTTTGTCAACTATTTTATATCTTTCCTGAGGTTTGTATTCCATTTTTCCTCCATTAAACAGAAGTCAGATGACAGAGGACAGATGACAGAGCCAGCATGGCGAAGCCGCTTCGGCGCAGGCAGGGACAGAATTTAAGGAGATTCCTTATTTGTCTGATTTCTGTTTTCTGCCTTCTGTTTTCTGCCTTCTGTCTTCTGATTTCTTTTTTAAATACTCATCTATTGCATTTGCTGCAACCTTTCCATCCTTCATTGCAAGCAAAACTGTTGCCCCACCCCTTACAACATCGCCACCGGCAAAAACGTTTTCAATGGATGTCTGCCCATTCTCATTTACCACAAGACAGTTCCATTTATTGGTCTCTATCTTTGTTGTCTGTTGTATAAGTGGGTTAGGGCTCTGGCCTATGGCTGCAATTATTACATCAGTATCTATATAAAATTCACTTCCCTTAATCGGCACAGGCTTTCTTCTTCCACTCTGATCCTTCTCGCCCAGCTCCATCCTTATGCACTTAACCCTTTTAAGCCTTCCATTCTCGTCACCTTCTAATTCAACTGGGGCTGTTAAAAACTCAAAATTTATTCCTTCTTCAATAGCATTTTCTACCTCTTCAGCCCTTGCGGGCATCTCTGCTTTTGTTCTTCTGTATAATACTGTAACATTTTCCGGTCCTAATCTTTTAGCACATCTTGCAGAGTCCATTGCGGTATTTCCACCACCAACTACAACAACTCGCTTGCCAACGTATATCGGAGTGTCATAATCCGGAAACTTATACCCTTTCATAAGATTGACTCTTGTTAAAAACTCATTTGAACTATAAACTCCTATCAGGTCTTCTCCCTTTACCCCAAGTGGTGATGGAAGTCCAGCACCACTTCCAACAAAGACTGCATCAAAATCTTGTCTTAAATCATCAAGTGAAACGGATTTACCTATAAGAATATTTTTAATAAATTTAACCCCCATCTTTTTAAGATTTTCTATTTCAAAGTTTACAACCTCTCTCGGTAATCTAAATGGTGGTATCCCATATCTTAAAACACCGCCAAACTCGTGAAGTGCTTCAAAAACTGTTATATCATACCCTTTTTTTCTTAATTCTGCTGCCACACTTAAAGATGCTGGTCCACTTCCAACGCATGCAACCTTAAACCCATTTTCCTTTTCACATTCAGGAAGCTTTAACATGTTATTTTTTCTTGCATGATCAGAAACAAATCTCTCAAGCCTTCCTATTGAAACTGATCCAAACCTGTCTTTTAAAACGCAGGCTGCCTCGCAGTAATTTTCCTGAGGACAAACCCTTCCACATATAGCCGGAAAAAGACTTGTTTCATAGATTTTTAAAACAGCTGACTGAATATCTTCATTGTATAAATGAGTTATAAAATCAGGGACTTTTATATTGACAGGGCAGGCCTTTTCACATGGCCTTGTTTTACAGTTAAGACACCTTGATGACTCAATTAATGCTTCTTCTAAATTAAATCCTAATGCTACCTCATCAAAGTTCTTTATTCTTTCATTTTTATCTTGGTGCCTTCCCTCATTTCTTTTAATCTGTGGAGATGGTTTCTTTGGCTTGTTCATCATTCCTCCCGGAAAACAAAAGTCCTCTGCCACTGTCTGGTGCTGTTTTATTATCTTGTATAGAGCCACCTAGCTAAAGCTTAATTTTACTAAATTTGTAATAAATTAACAAAAATGATAAAATGAAACAAATGGCAGAAGATATAACTCAGAGGACAGAAGACAGAAGAACCAAAAGAAATCACTCTTTATCTGACATCTGTTTTGTGTCTTTTGATTTCTGTTTTTAATGGAGGCAAAGTATGTCAAAATCAAAGAATATGCAGGCTATGGACGGTAATACCGCAGCAGCTTATGTTGCTCATGCTACAAATGAGGTCATAGCTATATATCCTATAACCCCATCAAGTGTTATGGGGGAATTAGCAGATTTAAAATCATCAAAGGGAGAGAAAAATATATGGGGAATAGTTCCATCGGTTATTGAGATGCAGTCTGAGGGTGGAGCAAGTGGTGCTGTTCATGGGTCATTAACCTCAGGAGCTCTTACAACAACATTTACTGCATCACAGGGGCTTTTGCTTATGATACCTAATATGTATAAGATAGCAGGAGAGCTTACCTCTACAGTTTTTCATGTTTCGGCAAGAGCGTTAGCGACCCATGCCCTTTCAATATTTGGTGATCACAGCGATATCATGGCTGTAAGACAGACTGGTTGGTCACTTCTTTCTTCAGCAAATCCTCAGGAAGCAATGGATTTTGCTCTTATATCTCAAAAGGCAACGCTCAGAGGAAGGGTTCCAATAGTGCATTTCTTTGATGGATTTAGAACATCGCACGAGCTTAATATGGTTGATGTTATTCCTTTTGATGCAATGAGGAAGTTTATTGATGATGATCTTATATCAGAGGTAAGAAAAAGAGGACTCAATCCTGAAACACCTTTTATGAGAGGAACAGCTCAGAACCCGGATGTGTTTTTTCAGGGAAGGGAGGCTGGAAATAAGTTTTATAATGAAATGCCTAAAATTTTAAGAGAAACATTTAAAGAGTTTAAAGATTTAACGGGAAGAGAATATCATCTTTTTGATTATGTTGGTGATCCTAATGCTGATAGAGTTGTTGTTATAATGGCAAGTGGTGGAGATGTTGTAGAAGAAACAGTTAAGTATTTAAACGAACACAAAAATGAGAAATTAGGTGTTATAAAGGTAAGAGTTTACAGACCATTTTCATCTGATGACTTTTTAGAAGCTCTTCCCAAGACCGTTAAAAAAATTGCTGTTATGGATAGATCAAAAGAACCGGGTGCTCCTGGAGAGCCTCTTTATATGGATGTGGTTGACACTATAACAAAAGGATTCATGGAAGGCAAGATTAAATCGATGCCTGTTGTTGTGGGTGGAAGGTATGGACTTGGTTCAAAGGAGTTTAATCCTGCTATGGCAAAGGCTATTTTTGATAATCTCAAATCAGACAAGCCAAAGAACAGTTTTACTGTTGGAATAATAGATGATGTAACAAACACAAGCCTTGATGTTGATAATAGCTTTAATATTGAATCAAAAGATACTTTTAGAGCATTGTTTTATGGACTTGGTTCTGATGGAACGGTTGGTGCAAACAAAAATACTATGAAGATAATAAGTGAGGATACACCAAACTATGCTCAAGGATACTTCGTTTATGATTCAAAAAAATCAGGATCACTGACAACCTCACATGTTAGGTTTGGCAAAAACTATATAAGAGCACCATATCTGATAACCAAAGCAAACTTTGTTGGATGTCACCAGTTCAGCTTTCTTGATAAATATGAAATGGCTGATAAGCTTGAAGATGGTGGTGTCTTTTTGCTCAACAGCCCTTATGGAGCAGCTGAGGTATGGGACAAGCTTCCAGGTGTTGTTCAAAAACAGCTTATAGAAAAGAAAGCAAAGTTTTATGTAATAGATGCATCTGAAATAGCAAAAAGGGTTGGTATGGGATCAAGGATAAATGTTGTTATGCAGACAGCATTCTTTGCAATATCAGGTGTGTTAGAAAAAAATGAGGCTATAAAGGCTATAAAAGAATCAATAAAGAAATCATATATGAGAAAGGGTATGGATGTGGTTGAGAAAAACTGGAAGGCTGTTGATGAAACAGTTTCCGCAATTGAAGAGGTTAAATATCCAGATAAGGTAACATCAAACATACCATTTAAACCTTGTGTTATAACAGATGATATGACTGAGTTTGTCAGGGAAACAACCTGTGAGATGATATCTTATCACGGAGATAATCTGCCTGTTTCAAAGTTTCCTGTTGATGGGACATATCCGACAGCAACAAGCCAGTATGAAAAGAGAAACATTGCTCTTGATGTCCCTGTATGGGAGCCAGATCTTTGCATACAGTGTGGAATATGCTCATTGGTATGTCCTCATGCTGTTATAAGGATAAAGGCTTATGATGAGGCTGAGTTGAAAAATGCTCCGATAACCTTTAAACATACAGATGGAAAGGCTGATATGAAAGGCTTAAAGTTTACCGTTCAGGTTTCTGTTGAGGACTGCACAGGATGTGGAGCTTGTGTTTATAACTGCCCCGGAAAAGAAAGAGTTAATGGAAAAGAAACTGGTAAGAAAGCAATCAACCTTCATCCTCAGATTCCTTTAAGAGAAACTGAGAAAAAGAACTGGGAATTTTTCTTAAAAATTAAGGATAAGGGAGCGGAAAAGACAAACAGGTTTACAATAAAGGGAAGCCAGCTTGTAAGACCTCTTTTTGAGTTTTCAGGAGCATGTGCAGGTTGTGGTGAGACACCATATGTAAAGCTATTAACACAGCTTTATGGTGATCATCTGACAATAGCAAATGCAACAGGATGCTCCTCAATATATGGTGGAAATCTTCCAACAACTCCATACTGCGTCAGAGAGGATGGGAAAGGACCTGTCTGGTCTAACTCACTCTTTGAGGACAATGCAGAGTTTGGGCTTGGGATGAGGCTTGCCTATGATAGTCTTTACAACTATGCAGTAACTCTTTTAAATGAGTTGAAGTCAAAAATTAATGGAACTCTTGCCGATGATATCTTAAATTCAAAACAGGATAATTATATAGAGATTGAGAGACAGCGAGGGAGAGTGAATGAGCTTAAAAAAGTTCTTTCATCAATGAAGGATGAGAAAGCAAAGTCACTTCTTGCTGTTGCTGATTATCTTGTAAAAAAATCTGTGTGGATACTTGGTGGTGATGGCTGGGCTTATGATATAGGATACGGTGGCCTTGATCATACACTTGCAAGTGGGAAAAATGTAAAGGTTTTAGTACTTGATACAGAGGTTTATTCTAACACCGGTGGCCAGATGTCAAAGTCAACTCCCCTTGGGGCCGTTGCACAGTTTGCTGCAGGTGGAAAACCGTTACCAAAGAAAGATCTTGGTATGATGATGATGACATACGGAAATGTATATGTTGCTCAGATAGCTATGGGTGCAAATATGCAGCAGGCAATAACTGCATTTAAAGAGGCAGAGGAGTTTAATGGACCCGCCATAATAATAGCATACTCACACTGTATAGCTCATGGAATAGATATGCAGTCAGGAATGAACGAGCAGAAGAGAGCTGTTGCAAGTGGAAGGTGGATACTCTACAGGTTTAATCCTAAGATGAGAGCAGAGGGGAAAAATCCTCTTAGCATAGACAGCTCTATGAAGACAACTGTTGAATTAAAGGATTATCTGCTTGGAGAAGTAAGGTTTAAATCACTTTTCCAGTCAAAACCTGATGTTGCAGAAAGACTCTTGAAGCTTGCTGAGGAAGAATACAGATGGAGACTCTCTGTCTATGAACAGATAGCAAAGATGAGCTGTGCTGTTGGCGACGCTCTTAAAATAGTGGTCAGTGATCAGTGAACAGTGGTCAGTAAAACCCATACAGTGATCAGTGAGCAATGGTCAGCAAAGAAGGTGTTTCCTTTTACTATCCACTGATCACTAATACAGTGGATAAAGTGTTTCCTGCTGACAACTGTCCACTACCCACTATTCACTAATACAGTGGTCAGTGGTTAGAAAAGAGAAGACAGAAGTCAGAGGACAGAACTTGCCTGCCGAAGCCACTTCGGCGCAGGCAGGGTCAGAAAAGCTGGTTGTCTGGTTACTTAGTTATCTGGTTGTTTAGGAAGAATAACCAAAAGTAACCTACGCGGTTACTTTTGGTTTTGAATGGTAATGTATAAAATCGGGGACAAAATCAGGTTACTAGCAAAATGTTGATTTAATCTTAAAAAGCCTGTGGCAATCAAGGTTTCTTATTTTGTGGATATTCAGTTCAATTCATCCTTGGCAGTAATCTTTTATATCCGATAACATAGATTATAAAAAAAACTGTATAAATAGAGATAAGTATGGGGGTATTGCTTTTAAATGAGTATCCTGCATATGAAAAAACAAATATGACAATGATTAAAAAGACCGCAGCCTTAGAGTTATCTCTGAAGCATCTTTTGTACAACAGCGTGTGCAGATGAAATCTGTCAGAACCAAATACATGGTCTCCTCTGTAAAATCTTCTGTACATTGAAAATAGTGTATCAGTTATCGGATAGGCTAAAAGAACAACAAAAAACCATGGAGAAACTGCTGTGCTGTTAAAATTGTAAACAAATGCTGATATCGTTCCTAATAGATAGCCTATAAAGTATGCTCCGCCATCACCTAAAAATATTCCCTTCCAGAAAAAGTTTATTATAAAAAAACCTGTTATTGTTCCCACAAGGGCAAGTGATAAATAACTCATCTCAACATATTTTAGCTCCCTTGCTGTTAAAAACATAAAAAAGCTAAATATTATAGCGATGCCGCTTGCAAGACCGTTTATACCATCGGATATGTTTATAGCATTCACTATACCAGTAAATGCAAATGCTGTAAATGGTATAGCAAATGCGAGAGGGAAGTCAAAACCAAAGCCTATATCATTTATTATGAGTTTTTCTCTGAAGATTAAAAGAATTAAAAACAAGAAAAATATTATTATCAGCCTTAGCCTTGGTTTTAATTCTTTGGTCAGATCACCGTAGAATCCAGTTATAAATATCAATGATCCCAAAAGCATGTAGAGGCTGTAAAACTTATTATTAAAACAAAGGAAATAAATGATATAGGGAATAAAGATACTCAGGCCTCCAAGCCTTGATATCCTTCTGTGGTGTATTTTATGGTTATCTCCCTTAAAGTCGTCAATACCAATGTCTGATTCTTTGCATAAATAAATTACGACTATATTTATCAATACGCTTATAAACGCAAAAAATACAACTAAATTTATATATTTCATCCTTTATATATTTTATAATTTTTAAAATTCATTTTAAAACAAATTTAATTTATTATATACTTTAATTTTAAAAAGATATGACTTCAACAGCGAAAATTTTGACTGCTATTATGAGTGTAACCTTGGTTACACAGTGTTTTTCTGAATCAAAGATTATTGATTCTTTTGATATCAAGTCTTTTTACTCATCGTATGACAATGTTTTAATTCCAAATGCTGAGGGAATAAATCTTAAAAAGGGTATGAACATATACTCATATCAAAGTGGTTATATAAATAATGGTAAAAATTTATCAATTAACTATGAGTTGAAAGAAAACCTTAACCCTGATATATCTAAATTAGAGCTTAATAAATTATATGTGAATTACGAGAGCAACATTTTTTCTATATCATTTGGTAAAATGACAAAAACAATAGGGCCATCTAAAAACAGTATAATCCTCTCTAATAATTATCCACCACTTCTTATGATTGATATCTTTAATAAAAAATCGCTTAAACTATGGGGGAGCTGGAGGTTTGAATTAACAAATCTCTGGCTAAACGAGGATAGGAAGGACGTTTCTAATCCTGAGGTGATTATTTTAAGAGCAGATTATAAGCCCGTTGATATATTGAACATAGGATTTACAAGGGTATCTGAGTATGGAGGTGATGGAAGACCAAACTACAAGCTGTGGGAGTATCCCAAACTTCTTTTGGGTGGTGAAGACAATGTACCGTATTCAAAGTATGATGGCGATGGATATGGTGGCTATGACATAACACTCAATTTAGAAAAATATTTTAATTCGCTTGATGAATTAAAGATATATTATCAGGATATAGGAACGGATCTTGTTGCTCCATGGCAAAAGGAGGACAGTGGAGAATGGAAGTTTCCATTCATACTTAAAAGATCACGACAGGCAGGTGTGGAAATAATCAAATCATCTGATACATATAATATTGAGTTCACGAACATCAATTATTATTTTTATATACATCATATATATTGGTATGAGGGATATACATATAAAGGGTTTTCTCTGGGTTATCCATATGGAAAGGATTTGAACGATATATACTTCAGTCATAGGCATATATTTGGCAGTAGTGCAATAAAATACAAAATAGGTTATATGAAGCAGCCTGTATCAGAAAAAGCCAACTCTAAATATTCGCTTGAAAAATATTATATTGAAACAGAGTATCAGAAAAAGATAAGGAATTGTTTTATAATACCATATTTAAGAATTGAAAGAAATAATAACAAGGACACGAATCCACTGCCTACCTTATACCGTATAGTTCCAGAGAACAATACAACCACAGTCCTTGGTCTTGAGACAAAATTTATATTCTGATTTTTATTTTGGTATAATAATTGATATGATAAAACTATTTTATTTTTTAATTCTCTCAGCTAATTTTTTGTTTTCTGAGAGCAGCCCATCATTATTAAACAATCAATCAGCTTCACAGCTTTTAAACTCATCTGAGGTATCTGTGAATCCTTCTGATTCTTCTGATACTAATAATACAGCAAAACCTGATGTGGAAGATCTTTCATACAAGTTCAGCGATGAATCGGAATATTTGGAGCTAAGTAATAAATTGAAAGGAACTAAAACATCATATTTTGAAACATTTTTAAACAGCGGTCTGAAACAGTTTGGTTACGATTTCTTTTATAAATCACCATCATCCTTTGTTCCTGATCAAAAGATTTCTGTAACACCTGATTATATGGTTGGACCGGGCGATGAGTTGATCATAAATATATGGGGGCGGATGAATGCCCGCTGGGTAGTAAGTGTTGAAAGGGATGGTTCAATTTATCTTCCAAAGATTGGTATGATAAATGTTACTGGTGTTGAGTTCCAGAATCTTAATGATTTTTTAAGGCGTGAGATTTCAAGATATTACAGCGATTTTAATATAAATGTTTCATTAGGCAATATAAGATCCATAAGGGTATATGTCGTTGGCAATGTAAAGCATCCAGGTGCTTATACTCTTCCCGGTATATCAACAATGATATCTGCACTGTTTGGTGCTGGTGGTCCTGCTAAAACAGGAACTATGAGAAATATAGAATTAAAACGCTCAGGAAAGACCATATCAGTTATGGATTTATACAACTTTTTGATAAATGGAGATAAAAGTTCTGATCTAAAGCTTGTAAACGATGATGTCATATATGTTCCTCCCATTGGCAGGGTTGCAGCCATAGGAGAGGGTGTAAAAAACCCTGGTATATATGAGTTAAAAGAAAATGAAAGGTTGATTGATCTAATAAAAATGGCTGGTGGATTTTTAAACACTGCATATAATAAAAAGGTATCGATAAAACGTATATTTGATAACAGATACAGGGATTACTTAGAGCTTGATATCTCCGACATAGAAAAGGATTTTTCAAAAAATATAGAGCTTGCTGATGGCGATCTGATAATGCTTAAGTCCATAGTTGACTTTGATACATCTGTAAATATATATGGGGCGGTTGTTTATCCCGGCAAGATTGGAATAAAGCAAGGAGAGACAAGGATTAGCGATGTCATAAAGTTTGCCGGTGGGCTTTTAATAAATGCCTCTGGCGTCGCTGAGATAACAAGATTCAATAAAACGGATAAGGGTGTTGAGACTGAGAGGTTGGAGGTTAATGTTAAGAATGCTATTGCTGGAAATGAAAAGGATAATCTAATTTTAAAGGATTATGACAGCATAGTTATAAAAAGCATACCTGAGTGGTATTATCCAAAGCTTGTTTATCTCTCTGGAGAGATTAATAGCCCTGGTGCTTATCCCATAGAAAAGGGAGAAAGACTTTACTCTGTTCTTAAGAGGGCTCAAGGGTTTACAAAGAATGCTTATCCGAGGGGTATAATTTTTACAAGGCAGTCGGTTAAAGCAGATCAGCAGAAAGTCATAAATGAGACAGCTGACAGGCTTGAGAAGGAGCTGCTATCTGGTTCAGCTGCTGCTGCATCCTCGTCGCTTTCAATCGAAGATGTTCAGTCACAGCAGTATGTCTATGAACAGAAAAAAAGATTTCTTGCCCAGATAAGAAATGCTAAGGCAACTGGCAGAATTTATATAAAGTTTGAAAACCTTGATAATTTAAAGGATTCAACATATAATATAGAGCTTCAGGAAGGGGATGAGATCATAATACCTCAGAAGTCTGATGTAGTGAATGTATCTGGCTCTGTTATGGCTTCAGGAAGCTATGTCTATAAATCAAAGTCATATAAGAGTTATATTGATATGGCCGGAGGATATTCATACTATGCTGATAAGGGACGAACCTTTATATTAAGGTATGATGGAAGTGCTGCTAAGGCAAAGAGCGGGCTCTTTAGTTCAACAAAGGTTGAGCCTGGTGATACAATAGTTGTTCCTGAAAAGTTTGAGACAATAGCATGGCTCAGAGAGATACGTGATATAACTCAGATAATAACCAACTTAGCTATATCGGCAGGTGTGGTCATAAAGGTGTTTTAATAATTTAATTATGGATGATACAAAGAATAAAATGGATATAGATGAGAGTGATGAGATTGATCTCCTTGATCTCATATATCCGATTGTAAAGAACAAAAACTTTATAATAAAAACAACATTATACGCTTTTTTCCTTTCAGCAGTGATATCACTTCTCCTTCCAAAGATATATAAGTCAACGGCAAAAATTCTTCCACCTCAGAATCAGACATCTATGTCACAGCAGCTTTTAGGTCAGTTAGCAGGTTTCGCAGGCATGGCTGGTTCATCCATTCCTTCTGTTAAGGACAATGGGGAGATGTATTCTGATTTTCTAAAGTCAAATTATGTCATTGATTACGTAATAGATAAGAATGACCTTTTTAAAGTTTATAAGCTTAAGACTGATGATAGAGAATCATTGAGAAAAAAAGTGAGTGATAGCATAATAATAGAGTCAAACAAAAAATCAGGGATTTTAACAATAGGCTATCTTGATAAAGACCCAATTCTATCATGCAAAATAGTTGGCTCTTTGATAGATGGCTTAAAAAATCTCAACAACAACCTTGCTATCACAGAGGCAGCCCAGCGAAGACTTTTTTATGAGGAGCAGCTCAAAGCTGCAAAGGAAAATCTTATACTAAGCGAGGAAGATTTTAAAAAATTTCAACAAAAAACTGGAATAATAAAGGTTGATGATGAAGCAAAATCAGCGATAGAAGAGGCTGCACTGATAAGGGCAAGGATATCAAGCAAGGAGGTAGAGCTGAAGGTTCTTCAGAGCTATGCTACCAGAGAAAGCCCTGATTATAAAAATCTTGTTGATGAGATCCAAGCCTTAAAAGAGCAGTTAGCAAAGCTTCAGTCAAAGTTGCCATCAGACGATGATAGTCTACTTTCTACAAATAAGGTTTCATCATATGGAATTGAGTACATAAGAAAGATGAGGGAGTTTACATACAATGAGTCGCTTTATGAAATATTATTAAAACAATATGAGGCAGCAAGACTTGATGAGTCAAGGGATGCCACAGTTATACAGATTATAGATAGGCCTGAAATACCTGAGAAAAAGTTTAAACCCAAAAGAAAAAATATAGTTATTGTATCCACATTTACAGTATTCTTTATGCTACTGTTTGTAGTGTTTATAAAAGAATTTTTTAACAACATAAAAGAACATAATACTGAGTCATACAGTAAGATAGAAAAGATGAAGGTGTTTTTAACTATTAACGATACAATATCAGAGATCAAATCAGATGTCAATAAGTTTTTAAGGTTTGTAAGAATCAAAAAATAGTGATGTTTCAATTGAGGGAATTATAAAATTAATTTTAAGGTTTTATCTGGGTATATGTGGATAGCAAAGAGTTGATAGTTGGTTTAGCCGAAAAAACTCTAACGATGAAAATTTAGGACAATGTCAGTACAGGTTGAGATTAAGATTGAGATTAAGAAGAAAATGACAAATCTCATCGAAATAGCGAACAGAGGACAGAATTTAAGGAAATTCCTTATTTTTCTGACCTCTGTTTTCTGATTTCTGTCTTCTGACCCTGCCTACGCCAAAGCGGCTTCGCCATGCTGGCCTGCCCCTTCTTCCCAAATAACTAAACAACCAGATAACGAGATAACTAAATAACTAATTTATCTGTTTACATCAGTGTATTTAATCCGTCTCCATCCTGATGAATCCGTTTACATCTTGATTAAATCTGTTTTTCATCCTGATGTTTACATCTCGATGATTAAAATATAATTATCTGATCCTTTGTTGTTTTGGATGGTGGAACTGGCCTTGATTTTTCTTCTTCCTTTGTTTTTATGAATTTTTTGAGCTCTTTTTTTTCATTTTTATCTGACTGATATGATTTACCAAATGAGTATTTTATTGAAACGGAGCTGTACTTATAAACATCATAAAATACTGTGGCAACATCTATGGTAAAATCTCCTGCAAAAAGCCCGACACCGGCTGAAAAACCTTTATTGTCTGAAAGAAATCTGTATCCGCTTCTGAATATAAACATATTCTCCAATGTGTATTCTATTCCTGCAGAAAGTGAGTTGTCCTTATCACTTATATATCTATTAAACTCTGCTGCAACCTTAAACCTCTGATCCATTATGGTAGGTTTTGAATAAGATAATCCTACTCGAAGTGTTGATGGTAGATCCTCTTTTTCGCTGATGTATTTTATGCTACCAAGCATATTTGATATAGATGCTCCAAAATCAAGTCCTAAATCTGTAAAACTTCCGTAATATCCTGCGTCAAGGGCTATTGTATTAGCTGAGTATTTATCAAGAAGCTTTGAGTTTATGAACTTAACAGCTACGCCAATGCTGCTCTCAAACTTTGATTTGACTGATGGCGATATATATACTGTCTGTGAATCAACCTTTTCTCCATATGCAAGGGTTATAACCGTATCCTTCTCAGCATCCATAGATTTTTCTGATACAATACCATCTGATGATAATTGTCTATATGTAAAGTCACCTAAATTGCTTGCATATATGGATATAGCCATATAAGGGTTTGATATATTTGAAATCGCTTTAAATGGCAGGGGCATGCCGTAGGCTATGTATGAGTATTTTGCATCCTCAAAGCCATTAGAATAGTTTCCACCTATCTGCATCCTATCAAGCAACCCAAGTGTAGCAGGATTATAGTTTGTTGAAAATATATCAGCATTTGTTACAGCATACGCTCCTGATATCCCAAGCACACCGGCACTAACATCATTTTTTAATATGTCAAGTGAAGAGTTAGAAAACAACTTATTATTGAATATAATTAAAAAAAATATTCCGCTGTATATCCTTATTTTATTTCTCTTTTTTTTCATATGCTTCTTCTTCCTAAACAACCAGACAACTAAATAACCAAATTCCATTTCTTCCTAAATAACCAGATAACTAAATAACTAACTTATCTAACTATTGCAACCTTTTCTACCTTATTAACTGCTCCTTCTGTTTTTATATAGTATATGCCGCTTGAAAGCTTTTTGCCGCTATCATCAGTCCCATCCCAGCTAAAACTCATCTTTCCATAACCCTGTCCTTCATATATTTTTTTTACAAGTTGCCCAGTTGCAGTATAAACATAAATCTTAATATTTGATGCTTCCTTTGTTTCATACTTTAGTGTCATAGTCGCATTATTAGAGTTTATTATATTGTTGTATGATATAAATGAATTTGAATTGGCTGTTAAATTGATAGGGTTTGAAGTCCCAAGGTTAAATGTATCTCCTGTAATTCCTGACATATGATTATTTGCATATAACTTTAAATATATTGTTCCAACAGCAGGATACCTTTGGGAAAATGTTTTTCCGGCATAGGACTGAAATTTTATCTTACCCTTTATCACAGGATTGCCTGTGGTGTCATATGAGTTATAGCTTGAGCCATCGGAAGGAGTTACCGTTATATAATTAGTTGATAGTTCATTTAAATTATTATCCAATATTTTTATACAGCCTAATTCACAGAACTCAAACTCACTTCCTAGGTCCCAATTATGAGTGAGATCATTTAAATACTCAAATTTTGGCACCTTAACACTAAATTCAATTTCATCCTCATCAAACTTGCTCAGCACTGATTCTGCATTTACTGATGATCTTAGGTCAGGGTCATAGTTTAGTGTGTATGGGAGGAGTGAATTAAAATCAGTGCCATTGTTATAATAGCCATTTACACCACCTGTTACAGCAATATAGTATATCTGTGGCTTTGTCACTGAATAGTAGAGATCAACATAATTATTTCTTGTAAAGCAGTGGTCAGGCACATTCTCCGAGTAGCATAGAGCTGGTACTACTACTGGCGATATATCTGTTACATATTTTCTATAACTATCAAAAAGAAACATATTATATGCATGGTAAAAACCATGATATTGTTGGGAATCAGGTAGATAAAGCCTTGCATGGAACAATCCCTCATTCAATGTAAGTGCATAATAATCCTCATCACCATTATAATCTATATAGGCCTGTATTGTATTGAATGTGGATATGTCAGTGGCATACTCAGGTCCATTGTTTGGTTCATGTATGTCTGATACTGATTGTGATCCAATGCCATGCTCGCTGAAAGCAGTTCGTATTTTGCTTTCATCAGAACATGTTCCATTGATCTGTTTGCATGTATCAACCAATGCCTCAAGAAAATTTTCAAAGTTATCAGGGAAATAAAAGAGTGCTCCAAAGATATAAAGATCAGCCTTGTTAAGCAGTTCTCCACCATATGTTATTGTACCAAGAGAATATGTCGGATCCTTTCTTATTTTATAGAGTGCTCCTGATAGTATCATGCCATCATCGTGAACCTCACCAGCCCAATCATCAGGCATTTTTTTTGTTATAGTTGAAAGATCCCTTGTAACTCCCTCACCTGTTCCTATAAAATTACCAAGCATTGTAAGCGTCTTACCCTCATCCCAGAAGGATGATAGTGAAAAATAGTCGCTTATAGCCTCAGATATTGCTCCAAATTCTCCAAAGTATATTATTGGGTATATCCTGTTCATAACCAGATGACCGTATTCGTGCCTTACTACAGTTCCATCAAGACCAAAGTCCTTATAATAACCTCCCATCTCAATTCCCTTACCATAGAATATTGCATCATGATCCAGATCATAAAATGCATTCCACATCGTATTTGGTTGATAGCAATCACCTGTGGCTTTATCTCCATAAACCTGAGACATAATAGAGACCCTTTTGTTAAGATCAATACACCCTATCCCTCCACACTTGGAGTTAAACTTCATCATAAAATTTCTTATCCTGTTTAGATGATAAAATACATTTATGGATGTTCCATTATCAGGTGTTTCAAATGTTACGTTCCCATTACCCTTTCCCGCTGGATTTGTAAGAACCACGTAGCTTGAATAGTTTATTATAAAATTTCCTGATAATGACTGGTCTGATTTTATTTTTATTTTGTATGACTGATCTGGTATAAGACCGCCGAAGATGTTGCTTTTGTCCTTGCCAAAAAAAGTGGATACAGCATTGTTGTTTGAGTCAAGAACAAAAATCATATCATTGTCTATTGGATTGCTGCAGTTATCAACCTCTCCAATATTAAGGGTATCAAAGAGTGGTCCAGTGTAAGCAAGGGCTTCTCCGGTATTTATTGAGTATGATGGTGAAAGAGCATAGGTTATTGTAGAATCGTTATCATATGACTGGACACTGAGCTTTGTAGGTGTAGTCCTCCACTGATATAAACCGTTCGTATAAAAGTATGGCTGTCCGCTGAAGTTAAGAACCGAAAAATAAGGTCCCATAGTAGTCATAAACACCTTAGCTCCCTCATCACCCTCTCCGTAGTTTATACAGTATTCTCCATCAGATTTTGTAGTTGTAGATTTCAAGAGTCCACCGGCAAAAACATACTGATCTGATATCGGAGCTTGTATCTTTGGAACCCAATAATACGGACCATTATCTGCTCCTTCTGGCACTGGTGATATATCATACACCATTCCTTTAACTGTTCCGTTTGTCTCTTCTTGAAGATTACAGCTGTACTGCCTTTTATCATATTTGAAGAGTATGCTGTTGTTATCAGAGTTTATATAATATACCCAGTTACCATTCATACTCCCATTCCCGCCATTTATCTCTATTTTCCATGCTAAATAATATCTGTTGTTCAACTCATCAGGATATATGACAAGCGTTGAAGTTGAAACTGAAAAAGATCCAAGCTCTGATGATATAGCAAACCTTGCTTGTTCCATTGTTGTCTTTGGATTGATATCAATGTTTATATCAGGATAATATTTTGCGTTATATTGAGTTATCTCACCATTATCAGTTAGATGCAGTTTTACATAAGAAAACTCAACAGGTATGTTTTTATAATACTGCTGATAATAAAGATGCTTTGTGTTTAAAAATTGTGATTGTGTGGTTAATTTTAGATTATTAATATCAATACCCAACATATCCTTATTTTCGGTTATAAATGTGTTAAATATCCCCTCAGGTGTTCCATAATATCTTTTTGTTCTGTCCCCACTCAAAAGCTTTGGGATGCCATATGAGCTCATTCTGATGCTCCAGTTCTTCTTTTTAGAATTGGTCTCATTGAAAGCTTTAAACTTATTTTTTCTGATAGACATTGTTGATATGGTTTTCTGTGATGTGGCTTGCTTCTGTTTTTCAATCGATATCATGGTGTCTGCAAGGGGTGAGATTTTATTTGTTCTCTGCTCCTTAAAGCTTGAAGCGTTTAGATTTAATGATGTCAGTAATGCAATAAAAAACTTGATCATCCATTCTCCACTGGTTTGATAGATATTATATAATACATACTCTTATAATTATATATAAAATTTTAATATTAAAGATATATTATTTGACAGAAGCCTGCTCTTTTACAATTTCTTTATACTCTTTGCTTAAATTAAAATACTCAGATATTGCACCACCAACTGATGTAAGCCCGGGATATATGTCAGTTTTTATATCTGGCAGAAACGATTTTTTAGAGGATGTGATCAAAAAAAGTTTTTCATTGTTATGATACCCGTAGTCTTCTCTGTGCTCCATGCCATGATCAGCTGTTATAAAAAGAAGCGTGTCATCGCCCATCATATCTATTATCTTTTTGATGGAACTGTCTGTTTCCTCCAATGATTTTATTGCTCCTTTTATATCCCTCGTATGACCGTAAAGACTGTCAGTATCAACAAGGTTTGTGAAAATAAATGTTCCTTCTGGCCTGTATATAAACTCTGATGTTTTTATAGCATTTATAGTTCCCTGAACATTGAATGGATTTGTATCCTTTTTTGCTGGATGAGGAAATCTAAGATTTAATGAAGGATCTATAAATTCTTTTTCTGTCAGCTTTATTTTTTCATAATACTTTGTGTTTACTAAATCACTCGTTTTGCCAACTGCAACAGTCCATACCTTTCTATCATTTAACAGATCTATCAAACACTTTGATGACATCGGCATAACTGTATCATGCCTGTTGGGGGTCCTTATTATTTCGTTGTTACGTCTTATGTAGCTCCTCGCTATTGCTCTTGTTATTGGAATGTTCATATCCCTTGCTATCTTAAAAGCAGTATCGACTATAAATCTTTGCTCGTCAAGTGGGATGATATCCTCATTCATAGCAATCTGAACAAGTGGATCACACTTGCTCGCATATACTATCAAATCTCCAGTTTTTTCATGCCTCTCATAATTCTTTTCTATGGCTTCTATACCACCACACATCTTGTTAAAAAAAGTCTTTCTTCCAACAGCCTTTTCAAGTTTTCTTAGATACTCTTGCGGAAATCCATCAGGGAAAAGATTATATGTGTTGTTGTCTATGAGCCCCATCATCTCCCTATGGCCTATAAGGCTGTCTGCTGTTTTTGATGATTGGTTAAGTGATATAGCAGAGCTTTTTATATTCATCTTAATATTTCCATCTATCATTTTTGCTATATCTTTGTCCAAAACCTTTTTTATGCCGAGTGCTGATAAACATGGCAGGTTTATTTTTTTATTGTAATGTTTTATAAGATAACTAAGTGTTTCAATGCCAACTGCATCTATAACAATAAGCACTGCTGCCTTTACATTTTTTTTCATAAATACCTCCACTAAGACAGAAGTCAGAAAACAGATGCCAGAAAAGCAAATTGGGATTCACTGAAAAAGTCTATTTGAGCCCTTATTGCCAAAAGAAAGATAAAAAAATGCATGCTTTTTGCAATATTACTTTAAAAATCGTGCACTTTTAAAACAATAATACACTATAATCAAGACAACTATTCGTTTGGAAAATTATCTTTCGTTAGACTTTTTCAGTGAACCATAATAAGCCATAATCAAATTATATAATATTGATAAAAATATTCATTAAAATATTTTAGTAAAATCTATGATATGGCTCATGTATATGAACTCTATGATCTTATATATAAAAAGTATGTATTCTTTAACTTCTTTATAACGCTCGGCCTCGATAGATACTGGCGAAGGATATGCCTCAAGAAAATATACTCTGTTACCCCAAAACCTCGAAGGGTTCTTGATATATGTGCTGGCACAGGGGATATGACTATGCTGTTAGAAAAAAAGTTTAACTCAGCAGAGATCTATGCACTTGATGCTAATAAAAATATGCTTTCAATTGCAGAAAAAAGGCTTCGAAGAACACATTTAGTCAATTCTCAGTTATCTGATATGCCGTTTGATGATAATTTTTTTGATCTAATTGTGATATCGTTTGCAACAAGAAATATTTTTTATGATAAGGATTTAAATAGTTCGCTCCGAGAGATAAAAAGGGTTTTAAAGAATGGTGGATTTTTTATAAGTCTTGAAACAACAAACTATGAAAGCAGCTTTATGAATTTTTTTATGAATATATATGTCTCCACAATGATAGGGATTGTCAATTTTTTTAATCCTAATTACAGAGAGGCTTATATGTTTTTAAAATCATCATCCCTAAGATTTAATGCAATGGTATTTGCCGATAGGTTAAAGAATTTCTTTTCAGATGTTTGTTGTGTAAAACTTTTTCCCGGCTGTGTCTCAATACATATATCAAAAAAATAAGCTATATCATTCTTTTCTTATACATTATACCTGCGCATAGTGATATCCCGACTTCCGCATTCTTTTGAAAAAAGGAATTTCACGCAATTATTTTCCCCAATGACAGATTTTTAAAAGCCAGCAAAGCCAATGTAGTGCCCATGAAAAAGCGGCATTTTTCAAATTCCCCTATGAGAAGAGTTTTTTTATCTTAAAAAATGCGGAAGTCTGGAAATAGACTTTTTCAGCGAACCCTAAGTAATACTTTATGCGCAATGAGTAGTAAGGGATATATAGGCCTTACAGTTTTTTTTCCGCAATTTGAATGGTTAAACACAACAGGAACAGTAAGGGTTGAGATAAAAAGCGGGACTAATATAATTATTAGCAGTATAACATTAACATTAGGTTATGGAACTACAAATCAGATTGAGAAGATAGGAGTTGATAAGTTTAGTAGTATTAAAAAAATTAATGATGATAAGGATATAATAATTGTATAATTAAATTCAGGAGGGGTTATGAATAAAGTAATAATGATATTGTTTTTGTTTAACAATGGTTTATTTGCTCAGGAGAAAAGCACAGGGACAGCAGTAAAGGAAAGCACAGTGCCAATAACATTAAGTGAAACAGCGATAACAGAAGAAAATGTTCCAGTATATGAATACAAGCCGAGGGTGATAATAGAAGGTAAATGGGGCGATGGCCCAGGGGAATTTGGAACTTGGGGCGATATCATGAATAGTGAAATGATTGAATACCAACCTAATAGTTTATCTGTTGATTCCAAAGGAAATATATATATATTAGATTTAGTTAATGAGCGAATACAAAAATTTGACTCCAATGGAAAATACCTTAAAAGTATTTCTGTTGAAAGCTTTAGTGGTAAAAGATATGAAGCAGAGACTACTGTAATGGTAGACAAAGATAATCCTGAAGTATCGGTTCCACCTGATCATCCAAGGAGAATTGATATAAAAAAGAAATTTATACAAGTAGAGCCTGATTTTAAAACCATCGGTATCAACATAGTTATAGATTCAAAAGACAATCTGTATTATTATTTGGTTAGGCGTGAATATGACAAAGAGGGCGCCAAAACAAAAGAAACAGGTGAGGTGTGGTTATTTAAGGATGATAAATTGGTGGAGAAAATGAAACAGGGGGAAGAAAAAATAGAAAGTGAGTTAAAAGAATATACTAAAACAGATATAGTGCCAGACGGCAGGGGTAATCTATATTATTATCTCAAAGAAATGAAGGATGGTAAAGAAACTATTGAGGCATGGCGTTTCCGAGATAATAAATTGGAGAGGAAGATGAAACAAGGGGAGGATGAAATAGAGAAGGAATTAAAAGAATTTACCAGAAAAAACATTAGTGATAACCATAAAGAGATAGAATTTAAGACATCAAAAAATTCCTTTAAATTTAGTTTTAAACCCTCAATTCCTTTAAATAATTCTATGAGATTTTCTGTTAGTGAACCTGAAATAAAAGGAAATTACATCTTCATTTCTGCTTGGGTAATTACAGATAAATACATTAAAAAAGGAGAAGTATCAAAAAAGGAAAGGTTGGATGAAAAAATCTATATTTTTGATTACAATGGAAAACTCGTTGGAATAATCAAAAGCGGTATTCCTGGAATTTTTGATGGGGAAGGAAATGCTTATGATATGAAAACTACTGAAACAGGAGTTATTGTTACTAAATTTGTAAAAGAGGTGATAAAATGAATATAGTAAATAAAAAATACTTTTTACTATTTTTAATTTTATTTCTTCCCTCAACATCTGAAGGCAGAACACGAGAAGAAGTCATTACTGACGCAATTACATACAGTACTTATAGCTGGACACCAACACAGAATAATTTATTGGATATTGAAAGATGTACTGACGGAGTTGGGAAAACTAATGATCCAAATGGTGATGGAATAGATGATAGAAGACAAGTATATAGTACTACTACTAAAGAATGTAGTGAGTATTCTTCATATTGGCCCTTTGAGGTATGTTCTACTTGTACATATACTGGTGAAGCATATGCGTTTAGTCACTGGGACACTACGACCACATTTAATAATAGAATTGAATCTGGTAATAGATGGATAGCTGGTCGTCGTGGCATTGGAACACCTGCTGTTCCAGAAACCTTACCATCTGGATATAATGGATTTATTGGGATAGATTGTTCAGGATTGGTTTCAAGGGTTTTAAGCCTAAATAATTACAATTACACAGGTAGTTTGATAAATTTAATGCTTCCCATTTCCACAAGTTCTGTTAAAAGAGGTGATTTGCTATTTAGATGGAATCCTGCGCAT
>JAAYVG010000021.1 GCA_012517285.1 Elusimicrobiota bacterium | reverse complement strand
TGACTTTGCCCACAATTTTATAGACTAACCGTTCCAAACCCGAAGTAACCGCGTAGGTTACTTCGGGTTTGGATAAATTTATGATTATATTTTAATATTATTTTGTTGCTAACCAAAAGTAACCTACGCGGTTACTTTTGGGGTGGGATATCTTATGAATTTCTTTGTCAGTGCTCAAAATAGTCTGAGTTATTTTATATTGTGAAATATTTAACAATTTTTTGATATTATATATTTGTATTAGTTATCCTCCTTTATATAACTTATCTTTCAATAATAAATTATATGAGTTTTGGTAACCGATGCTTTTTTTTGTTTATTTTTCTCTGCATACTATTTTCATTGGTAAATCTCACATTATTTACGAATGACCCGAAAATTTGTAAATGGAGTTATATTTCCAACTTACGAAGTTGGACAAAGGTTTAAGGTGTTTAAAATATTGTTTTTTTATTTTGTTATTATAATTGTAAAATATTAAAAGAGGTAAAATGAAGATTGCCATAACTGCGGATAACCATTTAAAAACTTACAAAGAAACACCCGAAAGGTATAAGGCTGTTGTGGATATATTTGAGAAGTGTTTGTCCAATGGTGTTGATTATCTGATTATGGCAGGGGATGTGTTTGATTCTACTAATTCAAATGATTCAAAATACGGTGATTTCAGTAGAATTTGTAAAGATCACAGTAATCTAAATTTAATCATTTTTGCAGGCAATCATGATCCTGATTTAAAACAAATTTTTTTTACAGCTGATAATATTGAGGTTATAGAAAAACCTTTAATAAAAACGTTTGATGGGATACAGTTTCTATTTATTCCTTATGATGGAACAAAAACTATGCACACCGCCATATCTGAGTTTATGGGCGATAAAAAAATTGATAGTAGATGGGTTCTTGTTGGACATTCTGATTATGTGTCTGGTGGGGTTACTAATGGCTATGACTATGGCACATATATGCCGCTTTTTGCAAAAACTATAAGCTTGTATAATTTTTCAAAGGTTTTTTTAGGACATATCCACAAGCCATCAACTATTGGAAGTGTTTTATATCCCGGTTCACCATATCCGCTTAATATCAATGAGACAGACAAAAGAGGTTTTATTGTTTATGATATTTCAACGGATAGGTTTGAAAGAATGCCTGTTGAAACTGATGTGATTTATTTTGATGAGGAGTTTTTAAACTTTCCTGTTGATAATGAGACAGACTATATAAAAAAACAAATCGATGATGTGATAAAGGGATGGGATATATCTGGAGATAATTTGAAGAAGGTTTATATGAGGATTTCAATAAAAGGCTTCAGCAAAAATCTTAAGGAGCTTAAGAATGAGGTTCAAAAACATTTACAGAGTTATGGAATAAAACTTTATGAAGATATAAATTTAAATAATCTAAAGATTTTATCCAATCCTGATGATGAAAGAATTCTTTTACTTAATAAAGTAATGGATAAAGTAAAAAAACTTGATATGAAAAAATTTTTAGCAACCAGAGATGATGTCATTGAAAAGAGTATGGAGATTATATTTAAGGTATAGCTGATGAAGATAAAAAAGATATCAATAAATGAATGTGGACCGATTAAAAAATTTAATTTTGAGCCTTCAGAAATAAATCTTATATATGGTAAGAATGGGAGCGGCAAATCATCAGTGGTTGAGTTTATAATAAAATCACTTTTCAATGATAAAAGCTGGGAAAATATGAAGGGATATAGCGGTAGTGGAAAAATTATTATTGATATAAATGGCAGTGATGTTGAGCTTACTCCACAATCTCCCAAGAAGAAAAAATTAGATGAGATGATAGAGCAGAGCCGTAAAGGACTACCGTCATCACTTTTAAAGCTTATGGTGGTAAAGGAAGGGGAAAGCAATATAGTCAAAGGATACTCTGGCATTGATAAGGAGCTTATAAAGGATATGCTTTCATCTCGTAAGATTCTTGACCTGATATTAAATAATTTATCACAAACAGTTAAAAATGCCAGAATAGAGGAGTCTGGAATCACTATTGCAAATCAGGGGGAAGGAAAGGAGTATCACATCCAAAAAAAGTTATTGGATGATATAAATCTGCTCTTAGAAAGGGTTAACAATGAGTATGAGGATGGGATATTAAATGATTTGGAAAAAAGAAAGAAAAAGCTTGATGAGAGAAAGAATCTTTTAGAAAAGGCAAGGAAGTACAGGGCATATATTCTTTCAGATGAGATAAAAAAGCTTTCTGAACAAGAGAAAGAGATTTCTGATTATCAACCTGAAAGTATAAGAGAGCTGATAAGGGAATTAGAATTGGAAGAAAAAAATCTTAAAGGAATTAAAATTGAGATTGATGCTCTAAACAAAAAAGTTGAAAGGCTAAATGACCTTAAAAAATTATATGAAGAGCAGTCTCTGGCAAAGAGGCATTTAGCTTATACGATTTTTAAAGAAATAGAAAGGATACAGTCAGAGCTTTATAAGATTGATGAGGATGAGATTAACAAATTAGAACAAAACATATCAAAGTACATTGATAAAAAGGGAGAGCTTGAGTCAAAAAATAATATTTCTAAGGAGTATAGCGAAAAATCAAAAGACTTAAAATGGCTTGAGTCTCTAAGGGAGAGGTATAATAATTTTTTAAACGATAAAAGCATTTCAGATAATCCAAAGCTTTATCACACTGCATTTATTTTTCTTCTGATAGTTTCACTGGTTCTGGTGTTTATATCAAAACCTTTTATAGCAAGCATAACCATTGTTCTCGGATTTATATCTGAGTTTATATATGTTTCAAGGATTAAAAGCTATTCAAACTATTACAAAAAGAATGAGGAATTGAACCAGATAAAAAAAGAGTTTAAACTCCGATTCTCATCAGATTTGAATAGTATCTCAGATTTAGATGCCATATACAATGATGAAAAGAAGTATTTTGATCAATTAGAGCTTATAAAAAATCAGATAGAAAGCTTAAATGTTGAGGTTAAAACCCTTTATAATTCAATAATTGATAGTTTTAAAAAGTTAGGTAAGGATATAAAACAGGAGCAAGAGTGGGGAGAGGCATTGAGTGAGATAAAAAAGATGAAAAAAGAGACTGATAATGCTCTTGCTAAATTAAGGGAGCGACTTTCAAGGCTTGATGTGGATGAAAATGAATATGTAAGTGATAGCAATGGTGTTGAGTTTAAAAAGGATGAGATGGAAAAGATTTTGTCGGAGATGGAAAGGCTTGAACCATCAGTTGATGAACTTGAGAAAAAAAAGATAGAGCATGAAAAGATTTGTAGTAATATAAGTGGTATAAAAAAAGAAATCAGTAATTTTTTTATTAAAATAAAACATAGTGAGATAAGTGAATATGAGTGGAAGGATTGTCTTGATAAAATCATCAGTAAAAAAGAAAGTATAAAGGATGAACTCAATAAAAAATTAGGTGAGCTTAACGGGCTTGGGGTTGATGAGATAGATTATGAAAAAGAAAATCCTGGGGTTGATTACAGTGCTTATGATGTTAAGAGTATAGAAGAAGAGATTAAGAGTATTGATGATGAGATAAAAAAGGAAGATGGAAAATTAAAAGATTTGAAATTGTCAGTCTGTAGGGTTACGGGTGATGATATTAACGTTAGCTGGGTTGCTCTTATAGAACATTTATACAGCAAGAGGAAAGAAGTTCAAAAAAAGTTAAAAGATTTAGAGGTTATTATAATATCAGGGATACTCATAAATGAGACTGTAAATGAAATATCAATGGAAGAGGATGAAAAGATTTTAGAGGCATTAAAATCTAATGATATAAGCGACTATATATATAAAACAACTGGAAGGTATAGAAGTTTGTCATTTGAAGGAGATGATATATATATATCAGATGATTATAACAGATTCCCATTGAAGGATATAAGCACAGGGGCAAAGGAACAGGTTATGATAGCATTAAGGATTGGGTTTTTGAACAGACTGCTTAAAAACTCGCCGGCGTTTTTAATACTTGATGATGCCTTTGAACACTCTGATTATGATAAAAGGAAATTAATGGTTAATACACTTTTTGAACTTGCTAAAGGTGGTTGGCAGATAATATATCTTACTATGGATGATCATATAAAAAAACTTTTTGAAGAAAAAAAAGAAAATTTTGATATTTCATATAAATTAGAGCTTTTATAACATGAGAAAGTCTTGTGTTTCATCTAATCTGTTATATCATTTTGTTATAATTTTTTTGTTGTAAAATGATATATAATTTAATAAAATCAGATAAGGAGGGTTAATTCTGTAAACAAGGAGAGATTATGAAAAAAAATAAAATGAAAAAGGTTTCCAAGGAAGAGCTGATAAAAAAAGCTAATAAGCCTGCAGAGGATGCTATGAAAATGCATCCATTCTACAAGGGAAAGATAGAGGTAACACCAAAATCTTGTATAAGGAGCTATGATGATTTTGCTATATGGTATACACCGGGTGTGGCTTCGGTTTGTAAGGATATAAACAAAAATCCTGAGAAGGTTTTTGAGCATACAAACAAAGGAAATATGGTTGCTGTTGTGAGCGATGGAACAAGGATATTAGGGCTTGGCGATATAGGTCCTGAGGCTGGAATCCCTGTTATGGAAGGAAAGGCAATGCTGTTCAAATATTTAGGTGGAGTTGATGCTTTCCCAATATGTTTGAACACTAAAGATCCTGATGAGATAATAAAGACTGTTATGCACTTAGAACCATGCTTTGGTGGAATAAATTTGGAGGATATAGAACAGCCTAAGTGTTTTTATGTGCTTGATGAGCTCAGGAAAAGAATGAACATACCTGTCTGGCATGATGACCAACAGGGAACAGCAACAGTATGCCTTGCAGGAATGATCAATGCCTTAAAAATTGTTGGCAAGAGGATGAGTGATGTTAAGATTGTTCTTTTAGGCGCTGGGGCTGCAAACATAAGAATAGGAACGCTTTATATGAAATATGGTGCAAAGCCAGAGAATCTTATATATGTTGATTCAAAGGGTACGCTTCATAAGGGCAGAAAAGATTTAAAGAATCACAGAGAAAAATGGCATATGTGCGAGATAACAAATAAGAATCAGGTTAAGGGAAGCATCAGCGATGCCATTATAGGTGCTGATGTGCTCAGTGCTGCTTCAACACCAGGACCTGATGTGATAAAAAAGGAATGGATAAGCAGTATGAATAAGGATGCAATTGTTTTTGCTACAGCCAATCCTATACCTGAGATATGGCCATGGGAGGCAAAGGAAGCAGGAGCAAAGGTTGTAGCAACTGGAAGGAGTGATTTTGATAATCAGGTTAATAATTCACTCGGTTTTCCTGGTATTTTTAGAGGGACACTTGATGTCCATGCAAAGACTATAACTGACGAGATGTGTATAGCTGCTGCTGAAGCACTTGCAAAGTATGCAACAAAAAAAGGGCTTAATGAGAATTATATAATACCATTAATGAGTGAGCCAGAGGTTTATGTGGAAGAGGCAGTTGCTGTTGGACTTAAAGCAATAGAGCAGGGGATAGCAAGAATAAAATTGAGTGAAAAGGAACTCAGGAAATCTGCTGAAGAAAAAATAAGCAGAGCTATAAAGGATACAAAGCTTAGAATGGAGAAAGGAATAATAAAAAAATATCACAAATAGAGTGTATTACGGTATAGTGTGTAAAAAAAATGGTTTCAGTTCCTCTGAGTATTTTTGATGACCATTTTTTTAATTCAGTTGTGGTATAATATATTATATGGCACCGTAGCTCAGTTGGTAAGAGCGGGCGTTTCATAAGCGTCAGGTCGGAGGTTCGATCCCTCCCGGTGCCATATATGTTAAGAGTAAATGGGGAAGAATACAATAAAATAATAGAGAGGTAGAGTTGTGGAAACGTATCTTACAAAGGATGGAATAAAAAAATTAAAGGATGAGCTTGATGCGCTGTACAGAGAAAAGGCTGAGATAAACAAAGAGGTTGAAGAAACAAGAGAACAGGGTGATCTCAGTGAAAATGCGGGCTATCAGTATGCAAAGGAAAAACAGAATCTTATTATGATAAGAATATCTGATATTGAGAAGACATTAAAGGAAGCTAAGATTGTGGATGAGACAAATATCAACAGGGATGAGGTAAGGATTGGAGCCAAGATAAAGATATTTGATCTAAAAACCAGTGAGGAAAAAAACTACAGTCTTGTATCAACACCTGAAGCAGATCCTGCCAATGGAAAAATATCGGTTAATTCTCCACTTGCTGAAGGATTGCTCGGAGCTAAAGTTGGAGAAACCGTTAAGGTTACTCTTCCAAATGGTATAAAGGATTTTAAAATTTTAAGTATAGATTATTAACAGATATTTATAAACAATGTTTTTTAAAATTTAATCTGTTAATAAAAGAGGAGGAAATATGCCTTTCTGGGGACAAAAGGATGATGCTAATAAACCACAGCAGCCAGATCAGCAGAATGTTCAAAATGAAGCAGTAAAATTTAATTCTCTTGAGGAAGCATATAATTCTTTGCTCAATTCAAAAATTAAATCGCCTGCGATAGATCTTGCTATAAAGATGAGCGATATGATACTTGAGTATGCTATAAAAGAAAGGGCAAGTGATGTGCATATAGAAAGTCAGTCACAGAATTTAAGAGTCAGATTCCGAATAGATGGAATACTTCATGATGTTTTGAGTGTCCCTAAAAATTCTCAGCTTCCTCTAACACAGAGGATAAGAGTTTTGTCAGGTTTTGACCCGGAACCGCCATCCACATATAGAAATGAAGAGGGAAGATTTCAGAAATTAATAAATAATAGAGCAATACAGGTTAGGGTTTCATCCTTTCCAACAATCAATGGTGAAAAGCTTGTTTTAAGGGTTCTTGATAAAGCACAGTTAGGTCTTGATATAGAGCAATTAGGAATGGATGCTGAGACAATGGCAATAATTAAAAGGGTTGTAAGAAATCCCTACGGCATATTTTTTATAACAGGTTCAACTGGTTCAGGTAAGACTACAACAATGTATGCAATGCTAAAAAATATAAACACGCCTGCTATAAATATAATAACGCTTGAAGATCCTGTTGAATACAGGCTTGAAGGAATAAATCAGTCTCAGATAAATATAAAGACTGGGTTTACATGGTCTGAGGGATTAAGAACAGTGCTCAGGCAGGATCCTGATGTGATAATGGTTGGTGAGATAAGGGATTATGACACGGCTGAGATAAGTTTGAGGTCTGCTCTGACAGGACATCTATTGTTTACTACCATCCACACGATAAATGCCCCGAGCACCATAGAGAGATTGTTTGAAATGGGAATTCCTCCATTTCTTATGGCTTCATCTATGATAGGGGCAATGTCTCAGAGGCTTGTAAGAAAGGTATGTCCGAAGTGTTCTAAGAGGGCTGCTCCTCCGGGAGAAGCAAGTGTCAACGAGTTTATAAGAAATTTAGACCCATTTGAGGCGAAGATAGTTAAAGAGCTTCTTATCCAGCCCAATGCTGAGTATAGGGTTGCAAATGAGGATGGTTGCCCAGAGTGTAGGGGAACAGGATATCTCGGCAGAACTGGTATATTTGAGCTTATGCTTATGAATGAGGATATAAGAAGAGAGGTCTTAAACCATTCCACAACCGATGTCATAAAGAAGGTTGCTATATCAAAGGGGAGAATGCGAACACTTCTTATGGATGGGATTTTAAAAGCAAGGGCAGGTGTTACAACGCTTGCTGAGGTAATAAGGGTTACTGCAACGATGGTTTGATGAAAAGCACAGCGGTAGTTAAATTTGGTGGTACTTCGCTTTCAAACAGTGATAAGTTTATCTTTGTTGCACACAGAATAAAGTCATTTAAAAAAAAATATAAAAATGTTGTTGCTGTCCTTTCTGCGCCAGCTGATATCACTGACAACCTTTTAAAATTGAGTGAAAAATTTATTCGTGAAGAAAGAGCTCTTGATATGCTTCTTTCATCTGGAGAGAATATAAGCATATCACTGATGCAGATGTCCCTTAAAAAAATAGGGATAAAATCAATAGCTTTAAATCCATATCAGGCTGAGATTATTACCACGAATAAATATTCTGATGCTGATATCATATCTCTGAATCAAAAAAGAATAATGAAGCTTATTAAAAGCGGTTATGTTGTAATATTACCAGGATTTACTGGTATATCAAAAAAATTAGATATAACAACACTCGGACGTGGTGGATCTGATTATACTGCTGTTTATGTTTCCGATGTCCTTGATGCTGATTGTTATCTTTTGAGTGATATGGCTGGTGTTTATTCCTCAAATCCAGCAAAGATTGAGAATGCTGTTAAGATAAAGGATATATCATATACCGAGCTCTTTGAGATAGCTAAAGTGGATAGTGAAATAAGGCAAACTAAGGCTCTTGAATATGCATTCAAAAGGAATCTATCACTTTATTTGGGTTCAACCTTTAATATTTCTACTCCTACACTTATAAAAAATTATCCTGTAAATCATAAACCTGTTGTAAAATATATATCAATAAAGACAGATGAAAATAGAACAAAAATAATATTTATAGGTGAAAATATATATAAAAGAACTGATTTGATAGATGAAATAAAAAAGTTTTTTGACTTAAAACTTAATATAAAAAGAAACAAAATAAAACTTGATTTTAATAGGTCACTCTCAAGTGAGGATCTCAATAGAATCTATAAGAGATTCATATTCTATTAGAAGAGTTTTTCAATTTCATGATTTAATTTTTGTAATACTTTATACCTGTATCAGTAACAGTAGTTTGTCCCTTTATTCTAAGTGGCTTCCCTCGTATTATAACACATTCCTCTTTATACCATGGAAAAATTTTCTTTATCTCTCTTCTTATTATAGGAGAAACTATGGCATCCCCACCTGAAGCTAAAGCAAGCTTCTGATAGGCATCCTCTTGTGGATTTTCAGGCCCCTCATACCAAAAAATAGGGATTGGCCATAGAGCATGAAAAGTTGAACAAGATTTCGTTTCAACAGGTGCTAAGATATCATAATCTGCTTTCATATTTGGAAGAAAAAGAGGAAATTTGACCTCAGGAATCATGGCCTTGTTGTTGACAGTCGTGCATCCTGCAAATGTTAAAGCAATTATAAATATAATAAGACTTTTTTTCATACTCCTCCTAATAAAATTTAATAACATTTTACTATACTTCCTACAGGAATATCAATGCTTTTGCTGTCATAAACCTGCTTGCCTCTTAAAAAGGTTTTTTTAACCTTACCATAAAGCCTTAAACCCTCGTATATTGAGTAATCACATCTATGTGAAAGCTCTTTCGATTTAACAGTAAAGCTTTCATCAGGATTAAAGATACACAGATCAGCATAATACCCTTTTTTTATCTCGCCTTTTTTAGAAATTGAAAATATTTTTGAAGGATTGGTTGAAAGCTTTTGCTGTAAATCATAGAGGCTCATAGATGACGATTTAACAGCATACGTGTAAACAAGCGGAAGCAGAAGTTCTGATGATGCTATCCCCATTGGAATTCTTGTCGCATCATTTTTAAATTTTTCCTTATCCTTTTTAAAAAAAGCACAGCTATCTGTAGCAATGGTATCAAATGATGATATGTTCTTTAAAATTTTTGTTCTGCTCTCATCAGACCTTAGCGGGGGGGTAAATGTAAAAAGATATGCGTTTTTATTTGAATATATTTTATTGCTGAACACAAAATACTGTGGACAACCCTCGGCATAAACACTGTATCCCTTCTTCTTGTATTCATTGATGACATCAATCGATGCAGGTGATGTCGTATGGACAAAATAAATCTTTGCATTGAAGTATTCATTTAGCTTTAAGAGTTTTGATATGGCATAATACTCAGAAAACTCATCCCTTATGATTGAATGATATTTTATCTCTTTATAATGCTTTTTATATCGTTCTAAATTGTAGTTTATTACATCCTCTGATTCCGCGTGGACGCAGACAACAATATCATTTTCTGAAGCATTTTTAAGTAGCGTGCACATAACATCGTCGGATGTCATCATTCCACGGTTCTTATATGTTGTAAATATTTTTATAGAACTTATACCTAAGGCTTTAAGGTTTTTAAACTTAGATTTTACATCATCAGATGTCAAAAGATTTTTAAAAACAGAATGAAATGTATAATCCGCATATGAACATAATACGTCTTTTTTTCTGTTAAACCAGTCCTTTTTTAAATCTTTTATATCACCATCGGTAAAATCTATGTATGTTGTTATCCCGCCCTTTATGCATGCAAGAGACCCTGATTCAAAATCATCAGAGTTGTATTTACCCTCAGCCATCTTTAGTTTAAAATGGGTGTGGGAATCAATTAAGCCGGGGAGTGCAATAAAACCAGATAGATCTATTATCTCAGCGTTTTGATCGTTAAATTTTTGTTTTAACGGAATTATATCCTCTATAAATTCGCCATTTACAAGAATGCTTGATTGTATTATCTGGGTTCCCTTTATCAATTTTAAGTTCTTTAATAGTTTTTTATTCATTTTTGTTTCTGTCAGAAAAAAGAACAGAAAAACTTACTATTGTTGAAGCTATTATAATAAAGGTATAAAGTATTGCAAATCCTATGAGTTGTTCCATGCCTGTAACAGCTCTGGTTGTAAGATAAAAAAAATAAACAGATGATAATACTGATAAGACCCAGAAAATAAGAAATATAAATTTTACTATATAGATTATCATATTTAAAATTTTATCAAATTTTATGAGCTTATATTCACTGATATTATTTCACGAGCTTTATTTATATCACTTTTTATGTAAGAAATAAGAGTTTCTGTGCTTGAAAATTTGATCTCCTGCCTTATCTTGTCAATGAGTAAAACCTTTAATTCTGAGTTGTAGATCTCTTCGTTAAAATCAAGTATATGAACCTCTGTAATTAAAGTTTGTTCATCTCGAGTTCTGATGGTAGGTCCTGTGCCTATATTTACAACAGCATTTAAGATTTTATTATTGAGCAAAACCTTAGCTGCAAAAACTCCTTTGGGAAGTATTTTGTGTTTATCAACACTTAAATTGGCCGTTGGGAATCCTAACTTTCTTCCCATACCTTTGCCCCTGACAACTGTGCCTGTGATTGAGTAATTTTCTCCGAGACACAGGTTAGCTTCCTTTATCCGTGAATGATGAAGAAAAGTTCTTATGAGTGAGGATGATATCTTGTGCTCGTTATATTTTACAGATTCAACAATCTCACATCCTATTTTATTTTTTTTACATATCTTTTGAAGCCATTCGTGATTGCCTTCTCTGTTATAGCCTATAGAAAAATCTCTTCCAACAGCTATAAACTCCAAAGAATATTTTTTTAAAATAAAATTGTTAAAAAAATCATCCGCGTGCATCATATGTATGTTTTCATTAAATTCAAGAGGAAATGCAAAATCTATTCCATAACCGGTGATCAGTGCTTTTCTTTCTTTTTCTGTTGTTATAAGATTATTGATATATGATTGTGTCAGGTAAAGCTTAGGTGGAATTGGAAAATAGATCACAGCAGTTCTGGTGTTATGAGCTACTGAATATTTTTTAAGTGAATCAAGTATGCTTCTATGACCTAAATGAACCCCATCATAACTTCCTATTGTAATGGCGTATTTCATTTTTTTAAAAGTTTTATGACAGATGAATAATCCATTTCTTCTATTCTGTCTATTGATGTGGCAAGCTCTATTTTATACTCACCTATCTCAAGTCTTTCTAATTCGGTTAGTGTTCCACCTGTTCCGAGCATATTACCAATCTGATGAGCTATTGATCTTATATATGTTCCGCTCGAACATTTTATTTTAAAGTTTAAAATGTTCCTATCCAGCTTCCAGTCAAGCCAGTTTGTTGTGACCATTCTGTTTATTGTTGGAACAGACTTGTTTTTTCTTACAAGCTTGTAGAGAGTCTGACCTTTGTATTTAACAGCCGAGTATGGGGGAACAGTCTGTATTATATTGCCCGAAAGCAGCTTTATTATCCCCTTCAATGTGTTTTCATCAAAATCAAAGACCTCAGTCTCTTTAAGTATTTTTCCATCAGCATCCCACGTATCGGTTTCAATTCCGAGTGTTATTTTACCTCTATATACCTTGTCCATTTTTTGGAAATCTTTCTGTCGGGATGTGTATTTACCAACCAGAATAATAAGTAGCCCTGTTGCAAGTGGATCAAGCGTCCCTGTATGACCTATTCTTTTTATGTTTAGTTTTCTTCTTATTATATTTACAGCATCATGTGATGTTATACCTTTTGATTTGTCAACAAAAAGAATACCATATACATCGTTTGTCTGATTGTTCATTTTATTTCTTTTTTTATTTCAGTTAAAATAGAACGTTTAAGCTCGTCATAAGTAATTTTTTCTTTAGAAATCTTAAATCCACTTGCATTTTTATGCCCTCCGCCATTAAAAGCGAGAGCAACGTTTGAGACATTTATCTTAGGTTTGGATCTGAATGTTACTGTAAATTTTTTTTCATCTTCTTTTATAAAAACAGAAACCTTTACCTCATCTATCATCATAGGATAATTTACAATGCTTTCGCTGTGTTCAAAGCTTGCATCAAACTCTTTAAAATCATTCTGTGTTAGATTCATAAACGCTATCCCATCTTTGATCTTAAGACTTTCAAGTGCCCTTCCGAGGAGCTTCAGGCTTTGATATGTTGATGAAAGAAAAAAATTATCGTTTATTTTTGTAAAGTTAAACTTATACTTTAAAAGTTCAGCTGCTATTATATGCGTTTCAGGGGTGGTCTGTGAGTAATGAAACTTTCCTGTATCAGTTATTATTCCGCTGTATAAAAGCACAGCCATATTCTTCGTTATTTTTATCTTTAAATGTTTAAATATATTCCATATCATTTCTGCTGTCGAGGGTGAGTCAAAATTAAGAATATTAACATCTCCATATCTTTCAGCAGTTCTGTGATGATCTATGTTTATTATCCTCTTAAACTTAAAATCATTTATATTAATACCTGCTCTATCAGGTGTTGAACACTCAAAAAAGATTGCTACATCAAATTCTTTTTTTATTAAGGAGTTCTTTATGCTTTTGTAATGTGGTAATATGTGAAGGTTTTCTGGCAACGAGTCAACTGAGTAAAGATAAACAGTTTTCTTTAAGCTTTTTAAATACTCATAAACCACAAGCATACTACCTGCTGCATCAGCATCAGGTCCTGTGTGCAGTGTTAAAAAAAAAGTTTTATTATTATCTATTATGTGTTTAAATTTTCTGATATCATTTGGATCAAGGCTTCTCATCATTATTCTCCGTCTCAATTTTTTTAAATATATCCTCTATTCTGCTTGCTCTTTCAGGTGTCGTGTCCATCTTAAAAACTATCTCAGGGACAAATTTTGTCCTTATTCTTGATCTGAGCTCTGATTTAAACTCCCTTGAAAGCTCGCCGAGCCTTTGAAACAGTTTTTTTGTCTTGAGATCTTTATCTGATTCATTCTCTTCAAAGATTGAGACATAGACATATAAAGTTTTACCTTCATCAGCTACATCAACATCGGTAAGAGTAAAAAACACTATTTCTTTCAACTCCTCGCGCTTTGAGACTATGCTGGATATTTCATTGAAGAATGTTGATTTGAGCCTCTCATTTCTCCAGTTCATTTATTCTCCTCGTCCTTTCCTCTTTTGTGTAGGCTACTATTATATCTCCTACCTCAAAGTTTTTAAACCCCTCAAGAAGTATTCCACACTCATGTCCCTTTTCTACCTCTTTTGCATCCTCTTTGAATCTTTTGAGTCCGGATATCCTTGCTTCGCCCACAACTTCATTCTTTCTTATTATCTTTGCTGTTGAGTTTCTGAGTATCTTTCCTTCTAGGATCATTGAGCCTGCAACCTTTCCTGATGAAAGTTCAAAAACCTGTTTTATCTCAGCCTTACCGAGTTCGACATCAACAACCTCAGGTTCAAGCATCCCATTCAATGCTGCCTTGATATCCTCAAAAAGCTCATATATGATTCTGTATATTCTTATCTCAACTCCCTCAGCCTTAGCTTTCTCTTTTATCTCGTCGCTCGCCTTTATGTTAAAGCCAAATATGATACCGTTGGATGCCTTTGCCAGAGCTATATCTGACTCTGTTACATCACCTATTCCTGTATGAAGTATGTTCATGGCAACCTCAGAATTTACAAACTTCTCAAGACTATCTCTTATAGCCTGAAGTGAGCCATAAACATCTGTTTTTAATATTATGTTGAGTTTCTTTATAAGGTTCTGTTCAATCTGAGACTTTAATGACAAAAGTGATATGTTCTTCTGATGAAGAATATCATCCTTTCTTATCTGTTTTCTGTTCTCAGCAATCTCTCTCGCTTTTTTCTCAGAATCAACAATCTTTAAAATATCACCTGGTACAGGTATCTCATCATTTATTCCTAAAAGCTCTGCCGGCATTGATGGAAGCAACTCCTTTAACCTCTGTCCCTTATCATCCATAAATGCCTTTATCTTACCAAATGTTGTTCCTACAACAAAGCTATCACCTATCTTTATCCTTCCCTTTGTGCATATAACAGTTGCAACTATTCCTTTTTTAGAATCTTTTTTTGCCTCTATTATCACACCAATCCCTGAAGCATCATAGTTTGCCTTTAACTCCATAACCTCAGCCTGAAGAAGTATGATATCAAGAAGCTTATCTATGTTTATATTTTTCTTGGCTGATATCTCAATCATCGGGACCTTACCACCCCATTCCTCAGGAATCAAATTATATCCAGCAAGCTGCTGTTTTATATTGTTTGGATTTGCTTGAGGAAGATCAATTTTGTTTATTGCAACTATTATTGGAACATTTGCAGCCTTTGCATGATTGATTGCCTCTACCGTTTGTGGCATAACTCCATCCACAGCAGAAACCACAAGAACAACTATATCTGTAACCTTTACTCCCTGAGCTCTCATAGCAGTAAACGCTTCATGACCAGGAGTATCTAAGACCGTTATATTGCCCTTTGGTGTTCTCACCATATAAGCGCCTATGTGCTGTGTTATTTGGCCTGCCTCTGTGTCAACGACATTTGATTTTCTTAAAGCATCAAGAAGGGTAGTCTTGCCATGATCAACATGTCCCATTATTGTTATAACAGGTGATCTCGGTTTCATCTTTTGAGGATCATCCTTTTCTTCTTCCTCAAGTATTGCTGAGTCATCAAAAACAGGGACAAACTCTAACTCATATCCATAATCAAGACTGACAAGTGCAGCTACATCCTCTTCAAGCTTTTGAGTTATGGTTGCAAATATCCCAAGGCTCATAAGTTTTTTAATAAGATCAACAGGATTTATTGCTAATTTATCAGCTAAATCTCTTACTGTAAGAGCTGTCGAAACCTTCAGTTTTTTATATTCAACACCCTCTTTCTTTTCTATTCTTGGCTTCTGTTCTGTTTTTGTATTTTCTTTCAAAGCAGGTGTTGGTGTCGGTGACTTCGATACAGGATTATGTTTTGGCTGCTGTTTTTGCTGATGTTGGTGTTCTTCTTTCTTTTTCCTCTCATCCTGCTTTATCTCAACCTCAACAAAGTTTGATTCTTTATTATCAAATGGCTTTCCATCCTTTATGTTGTATGTGACAAAATCATTATCCTTTTTTTCTTTCTTTGACAGTTCTTTTTTCTTTTCCTCAGAAGCTTTATTGGTGTCTTCTTGTTTATTCTTTTCATCCAATTTAACTTTTTGGACTTCATCCTTTTTGGAATGATCAACAGCTACTTCATTTAAAACTTTTTTATCTGTTTTTATAGATTTTACCTTATCAGTAAGCTCTTCCTTTGTTACTGCTTCTTCAATTACTGGTTTTTCAGCTTCTTTTTTGGCCTTAAGTTTTTCCATAAAAGCTTTAAGCTTATCCTTATCAGGTTGTTTTTTTGCTTCTTTGTTTCTTCCTGTGATCTTATCTATAGAAACCTTTATTATTTTTGGTTCTTCTCTATTGTTATCTTCCATTGTATCACTCCTTTCAGTTATTCCTTGTTATCATTCTCTTTTGTCATTTCTTCTTTTTTCTCTTCTACTGTAGCTTCTGCTTCTGGTTTGGCTGTATCCTCTTTTTTACCAGATTCATTTGCAATATATTTTTTAAATGCTTCTATTATCTTTTGAGCAGTTTTCTCGCCTATTCCTGAAAGGCTTGAAAGTTCTTCTATCTTCATATTTGCAATCTTCTGAGGGTCATTGTGTCCCATCTTAACGAGTGTCTCTGCAACTTTCTGCGTTATACCTTCAACATCCATCATCTTTTTAACCTGTTTCTTAAAGAAGTCGGTTGACTCCTTATCCTTTTCAGACTCAGATTTTATTTCAAAACTAAAATCAGTGAGTCTTTCAACAAGTGTTTTATTCGTATCATACCTACCATAGGCAAATTCAATCTGATCATCAGGAACAACTATTATAGCCCTTTTGTTTACCTTATCTATAGAAACTGATGATACCTTTGCAGGGGAAAAAGCTTTTGCTATTATCTGAACTATGTCCTCTGAAAATGGTATAAGATCTATCCTTTCATTTGAAAGCTCTGCCATTATTGATTTTATTCTTGATCCCTTAACTCCAACGCATGCGCCAACAGGATCTATCTTTGGTGAGTTACTTTTGACTATTATTTTTGATCTCACACCGGGCTCTCTTACTATTTTGATTATTTCTACTATTCCATCATATATCTCGGGTATCTCATTCTGAAGTATGGCTTTTATAAATTCAATGGATGCTCTGGATAAAATTATCTGGGGGGTTCTCGTCTTTTCAACCCTCTGTATTATTGCCTTTACTCTGTCATTAACACTGTATCTTTCCCTTTTTATCTGTTCCATATATGGAAGTACTGCTTCAGCCTTTCCCAGATTCACAAGTATATCCCTATTGTTTATGTGTGTTACTAAGCCAGTTACTATCTCTCCGATTCTTGGTGAAAACTCATTGTATGTCTTATCCCTTTCTGAAAATCTTATCTTTTGAAGAAGGGTCTGTTTTGCTATTTGAGATGCAATTCTTGAAAAATCTTCAACATCAACAGGAATTCTTATGTTCTCTCCAATGTTTGCATCAGCCTTGTATTTTTTTGCTTCTTCAAGTGGTATTTCAAGCTCCTCTATGCCATTGTCCTGAACAACAGTTTTTACAAAGTATGCCCTCATTTCAGCCGTTTCAGGATCTATATCAGCCTCTATCTGAACAACCTTACCGTAGTATTTTCTTAAAGCTGTTACTATAGAATCAGATATCGTTTTGAATATCTCGTCCCTTTTTATGTTTTTATCCTTTTCTAACTGCTCTATTATTGCCATAAACTCACTCTTGCTTTTAAATAATTTATTATCCATATAACATCTCCTTATTTTTTGTTGGTTTTAAAAATCTCATTATCATCAGGATTGAGTCTTATTTCCTGAACATCATCCATATCAAACTCAAGACCATCCTCAAATCGGGCTTTGTTGTCTTTAAGCTCAACTATTTTTGAGTAGTAAACCCTTGCCCCATCAAAGGGTTTTTTAAGGGTAATCTTAACATCCTTTCCCTTAAATCTAATAAAATCCTTCGGTTTTTTTATTATCCTGTCAATCCCTGGTGATGATATCTCAATGATATATTCGCCAGCTATTATGGAGTTCATATCAATGTATGATGCTATTTTATCTGTCCAGTTCTCGCAGTCCTTTATAGTGATAGCTCCATTTTCCTTATCAATAAATATCTGAATATTAAGTGTTTTTGCTCTAAAAACCTTTACATCCACTATATCAAAACCAGAATTTTCAAACAGTGGTGTTAATATGTTTTCTAACTCTAAAGCATTCATAAATTCCTCTATAATAAAAAAGTGGCTTTTTGAGCCACTTCTGAAATAAGGTTCTCTTTCCTATAATTATATCTTACTATAATTATTTCAAAAATACAATAGATGAAATTGAAACTCAGTCCCTTATTAAATCCTTTCTTATCCTGAAGTTCTTCCTTATGTTTAAGACATCATCAGGGTTTATATCAACAACGCTTAGCCCTTCTCTTGACTGGCAGTCAATGAGCATATCCCCATTTGGGGAAAAACAGGTTGAGTAACCCTTATACTCATTTCCTTCATCGTCCTCCCCTATTGAGTTAACACCTATGATATAAGCCTGATTCTCTATTGCCCTTGCACAAAGAAGTGATGTCCAGTGATTGATTCTCTGATATGGCCATGCTGCTATTAGTATATAAAGGTTTGAAAATCTTGCTGTTTTCCAAAAAAGATCAGGGAATCTCAGATCAAAACAGATGAATGGGGAAACCATAAATCCTTCCATATCAAAAGTTGTTGTTCTTTTGCCTTTTTTGTAATATTTATCCTCTTTTGCAGGCGAAAACAGATTTATCTTTGAATAATCAGATATCATTTCTCCGTTTCGGTTGAGTGTTATAATCTTATTGTATCTATCCTCAACCCCACCGTATGATATGTTTATATGATATTTTTTGGATAGATTGGCAAAAAAAAGGCTATCATCATCGGTTAGTGTAGAATTCTTTATATTATTTCCAAAGCCTGAAAGCGTCATCTCAGGAAATATCACCCAGTCTATACCTCTTACATCAGCTAACTCTAAAAGTTTTATAATTCTTGCCTTGTTTGCTTTTTTATCACTCCATTTAATCTTATACTGAAACAATCCTATTTTCATATATCACCCATTTTTTATCTGAGATTTAATATCATCAACAATTTTAAAAATCTCGTTTACAGAGATTCTGTATGGCTTTGACTCGTTTCTTTTCTTAATCTCAACCTCATTGTTAGCAAGTGTCTTTTTGCTTACTACAAGCCTGTATGGTATTCCTATGAGATCAGCATCATTGAACTTGATTCCTGCCCTCTCCTCTCTCTCATCCCAGAGGACTTCGATACCGAGTTCGGTCAATTTATTGTAGATCTCCTCAGATTGTTTCATTACATCGTTGTCCTCTATTTCAACTGTGACCATATATATATGAAATGGTGATATCTGAATTGGCCATATTATACCCTTTTCATCGTTATACTGTTCTATAGCTGCTGCGACAGTTCTTGAAACTCCTATTCCATAACATCCCATCTCCATAGGCTTTTTGTTCTGATTTTCATCAAGATATAGGCATCCTAACTTGCTTGAATACTTTGTTCCTAACTTAAAAACCTGTCCCACCTCAATTCCTCTTAAAAAATTAAACTCTGTTCCACACTTTGGACATCTATCTCCCTTTGAAGCAATTTTTATATCAGCCCAGATATCAGCATCATAATCCCTTTTAAAATTAATATTAATTGTATGTGCATCATTCTTGTTGGCTCCTGATATACCATTCAATACTTCTTTGAGATGATGATCTGCCACTGTTAAATCAATCCTTGCACCATTCTTTGCTGCCACTTCTTTTATATTAACAGGACCTGCAAATCCAACCCTTGTGCCTGTTATCTTAGAATAATCTTCTTCGCTAAGTTTTTCAATTTTTTCTGCACCAATTATTTTAACGAGCTTCTCTTCATTTATCTGATGATCACCTCTTATAAGAGCAAGGATAACTCTGCCATCATCAGCCTTATAAAACATAGTTTTTATAAATCTATCCTGCGGCATATTAAGGAATTTTGAGACATCCTCAACGGTATATATGTTTGGTGTTTGAACATCTTTTAATGGTTGAAATTCATTTACATTAACTGTTTTATTCAAATATTTTACCTCAGCTTTTTCTGTGTTTGCAGCATAACCACAGCCGTCACATACAGCAAGCTCTGCCTCACCAGTTTTTGCTAAAACCATAAACTCATGGGAATAGTTGCCTCCTATGGCTCCACCTGCTGCTTCAACAGGTCTGAAGTTCAGCCCGCATCTTTTAAATATAGAGTTATAACAATCATAAAGTTTTTTATACCATATCAAACAGTCCTCTTCTGTTGTATGAAATGAATAAGCATCCTTCATATAAAATTCCCTTGAACGCATAACACCAAATCTTGGTCTTATCTCATCACGAAATTTTAAAGCAAACTGATAGAGGAGGAGGGGAAGTTGCTTGTATGATGTAACCTCTTTTTTGACAAGATCTGTTATAACCTCTTCAGCTGTTGGGGAAAAACAGTATTCATTATTCTTTCTGTCCTTTATCCTTAACAGTTCCTTACCGTAAACATCCCATCTTCTACTTTTAACCCAGAGTTCTTTTGGCTGAATAACAGGAAGCCATAGCTCTATCCCTCCAATCTTATCAAGCTCCTCCCTGACAATGTTTTCTACCTTTTTAAGTGTTCTTATTCCTAATGGCATCCACTCATAGATACCGCTTGCAAGTTTTCTTATAAATCCGGCTCTTATCATAAGCTTTGCTGATACGTTATCAGCATCATGAGGTGCTTCTCTCAATGTGTTTAAAAAATATCGTGTTCTTCTCATTTGATTTCTCCGTTTATAATGATCTTATCTTTCTTATTACTTCATTGACCCAGTCCGCTTCCTTTATAACCTTAGCCTGTTTGCCATTCTCAATCCATATACCCTTACCCTTTCCTCCACATATTCCAAAGTCAGCATATTTTGCTTCGCCAGGGCCATTTACAACACAACCCATAACTGCTATTTTTTTCCCTTTAGCTCTCTCTCTCAAGAGTTTATTTGAATAAACTATTTCCTCAATCCTATGAACAATATCAAATAGATTTACCTCACACCTGCCACAGGTTGGGCATGATATTATATCAGGGCCATATTCTCTGAGTTTAAGTGCTTTTAAAATCTCAAAGGCAACCCTTATTTCCTTTACGGGGTCCTCAGTCAATGAAACCCTGATGGTATTGCCTATTCCCTGTTTTAAAAGATGAGAAAAAACTATTGAGGATTTAACTATACCGCTAACAAGTGCTCCTGCCTCAGTAACCCCTAAGTGAAGTGGAATATCTGTTTTTGCTGCAAAACTTTCATTTGCAAGAATTGTTCTTTCTGCATCATCCGCTTTCAGTGAGACAACAATATCATCAAAGTTCATATCCTCTAAAATTTCAACCTCTTCCATGGCTTCTTTAACCATCTCAGAAGCCCATCTTTTAGAATCCCATTTAGATGTGTCAACTTTCTTTAAAATTTTAAGCGAACCAGCGTTTACTCCTATTCTTATTGGAACACCATAATCTTTTGCAGCAATAACCACCTCTTTAACCTTATCCTTGTCACCAATATTCCCCGGATTTATTCTTACCTTATCCACACCCTGTTTTATTGATTCTATTGCAAGTCTGTGGTCAAAGTGTATATCGGCTACAAGTGGTATATCAATTGCCTTTTTTATTTTCCCAACGGCCTTAGCAGACTCTATATCAGGAACTGTAACCCTTACCATTTCACAGCCGGCATCCGAAAGCCTATCAATCTGTGATATGGTGGCTTTTATATCGGAGGTATGGGTGGAAGCCATAGATTGAACTATGACAGGATTGTTTCCTCCTATCCTTAACCTTCCTATTTTAACAACTCTTGTTTTTCTCATAATTATTTCACTGTATTTTCAACCTTTAATCTTGCTTTTTCGATATGAGCATTGTATATCCTCATTATATCGCTGTAAGTTGCAAATATGAATATGAAAAGCAAAAGAGCAAGTCCTGTTGATGTAACATATTTTATTATCTGAGGGGTTATCTTTTTTCTAAATATTCCCTCATATAAATAAAGCACTATATGCCCGCCATCAAGGAGTGGGAGGGGAAGAATATTAAAAAATCCTATTGCAACAGATATAAGTCCAATAAGAAAAAAGAAGTCAGCCAGTGTTGAATGCGCTGCCTTTGAAACAATAGTTATTATTCCTATAGGACCGGCGACATCTGGCTTTCTTTTGTGATATATATCCCCAGCAAGGGTCGTTACTGTAAAGCTTGTAAGATACCATAGCTGATAAAATGAGTAATTAACTGATTCAATAAATGTTGTCTTAACATATTCTGTTGTCGGTGTGATCCCTATTATCCCTCTGTTGGTTGATGGATCTCTGCTTGTCTTCACTTTTGTTGAGTATGTTTTTCCATCCCTTTCATATACCACAGTTATCTCTTTTTCAACATTTGGGTATATATATTTTGTCATATCCTGCCAGCTGGTAACGCTGTTTGAGTTTATTGAAAGTATCCTGTCACCGGCTTTGATCCCTGATATATGAGCAGGATAGTTCTGGGCTACATCTCCTATAACCGTTGACTTTGAAGGAACAGGCTTACCAACCAAATATATTATCCCAAAAAATATTACAAAGCTTAGCACATAGTTCATAAGTGGGCCGGCAATGACAACAAGCATTCTCTGATACCACTTTTTTGCAAAGTATTCATCACTATCACCCTTTGATTCGTTGACATCCTCGCCCTTCATCTTTACATATCCACCTAAGGGTATCCATCTTATAGCATAGAGCGTTTTGTTCTTTTCTTTTTTAAAAATAGCTTTTCCAAAGCCGAATGAAAATTCCTCAACGAATACACCTATGGACTTTGCAACAATGAAATGCCCTAATTCGTGTATAAATATTACTATACCGAATGTGAATATAACTGCTAATATTGATAAAAGCATAAAAACTCCTGTTTCTTTGTCCTTGTCATTTGTGTAACTGAAAGAGCCTTTTCCCTTGACCAGTTATCAGCCTCAATTATATCAGCTATTGTTATCTTTTTATAGCTGTTGCTATCCTTCCAAAGACTTATGACCCTTTCTACTGTATCAGATATATCTGTAAATTTTATTTTGCCGGCTATGAAAAGCTCAACAGCCTTTTCGTTAGCTCCATTGAGTATTGTTGGATATAGCCCTCCGGCTTTAGCTGCTTTTAATGCCATATCAAGTGATTTAAATTTTTTAAAATCTGGTCTGTAAAATTCTAATTTTTCCGTTTCAAAAAGGTCAAGTTTTTTTACTGAGGATGGGCATCTCTCAGGATATGTAAGAGAAAACTGGATAGGAAGTCTCATATCAGGGTTTGATAGCTGTGCTATTATTGAACCATCAATGAACTCCACAGCGGAGTGGATGACTGATTGTGGATGTATGACTATATCTATCTTATTTATATCAACTGAAAAAAGATTTTTTATCTCTATAGCCTCAAGCCCTTTGTTCATAAGTGTTGCACTGTCTATTGAGATCTTTTTACCCATCTTCCATTTAGGATGTTTTAGAGCATCCTTCAACTTGACATTTGATAGTTCCCCTTTAAAATTATAAAAAGGCCCACCTGAAGCTGTGAGTATTATTTTTGAAACCCTTGATATCTCAGTACCCTTGAGAGATTGAAATATTGCTGATGGCTCAGAATCAACAGGGATTATCTCAACATTCTTTTTTTTTGCAAGCTTGACAATCATATCTCCAGCCATAACCATTGGTTCTTTGTTGGCTATGCAGACTCTTTTGCTGTTTTTTATTGCAGTTATAATGGGGAGAAGGCCAACTGCTCCACTTATTGCACTTAAAACAATGTCTGGTTTTGAAAGTTCTATGAGTTCACAGATTCCTTGAACACCCGGTGATAAAACCTTTACTTTTTTTGAGACAATCTTTCTAAACTCAATATTTTTCTTCTCATCAAAAACTGAGACATATTTTGGTGAAAATTTATATGTTTGTTCAATCAATTTTTTAATATTTGAATTTGCTGTTATAGCCTTAACTCTGAAAAGATCAGGTTTTTTTGAAATAACATCAAGTGCGTTGTTTCCTATGGATCCGGTTGAGCCTAATATAACTATGTCTTTCATAATATTATTTTATAAATATTTCAGTGTCCCATAAATATAATAGTGTAATAGATTATGGGGGAGATAAATATATAAGAGTCAAACCTGTCCAAAAATCCACCATGACCCGGCAAAAGATTGGATGAGTCCTTTACTCCGCAGGCTCTCTTTACGAGCGATTCTCCTAAATCAGAAAACTGACCTGCAAGAGATACCAACAGCCCTATCAAGAGCATCTCTTTCAGTGAAAAATTTTCTTTAAAAATTCCAGCAGCAAAATAGTAAAATATTAAAGCAGTTAAAAGACCTGCAACAAATCCTTCAATTGTTTTCTTGGGGCTTATATCGTTGAGCTTATTCTTGCCAAATTTTGAGCCAACAAAATATGCTGCAGTGTCCATTATCCAGACACATATGATTATTGAGAAAACCATATTTCTTCCATAGGGTTTAAGATCCCTTAAAAGTATGAGAAATGAAAGATTAAATGAAATAAATAATGTTCCTGCTATTGTATATGTGACCCTTTCAAGATATTTTTCCTTTCTAAATAGTTCTATGAACCATGGAAGTATAACTGAAAGTGAGATAAAAAATGGGAGGAAATTATATATAAATGAATACTCTCCACCATTTAGATAGAATGTCACAGGGAACAAAATGCCGCATAAAAAGAGGGAAAAATTATCAACAGGCTTTAATGCTAATTTCATCATTAAAGAATATTCATAAAGCGACATCATTATAACAAATGTGATAAAAGCAAAAAAAGGAAATCCACCTGCATATATCACCAGCAGTATCACAGGTATTCCTATTATTGCAGTAATTATTCTTGGAAGTATCATCTGCCGAGCCTCCTCTCCCTTTTGGAGTAGTCAATGATTGCTTCGTACAAATCTTTCTCAGCAAAGTCTGGCCAGAGTGTTTGTGTTATATAAAATTCTGAGTATGCTGATTGCCATATCAAAAAATTTGAAAGCCTCATCTCTCCAGATGTTCTTATGATCAGATCAGGATCAGGCATTGGGTATGTGTAAAGTCTTTTTTTTATATCATCCTCTGAAATTTCTCTTAAACCTTGCTCTATGCATTTATTTACTGCATCAACTATCTCAAAGCGTCCTCCATAATTGAGGCAGAGATTTAAAACCATTGAGGAGCAATTTGAAAGGTAATCAACGGATCTTTTGATATCTTTTGAAAGACTCTTCCCAAATTTTTCTATTCTTCCACTTATTTTAAGCGATATATCATTTTCTTTAAGCTCATCAACATAGTCTTCTATTGCTTTCTTTAAAAGCCTTGTGAGATATGAAACCTCTGTTTTTTCTCTTGACCAGTTTTCGGTTGAAAATGCATAAAGTGTGAGATATTTTATACCAGCATTCTTTGATGCCTTCACAATTTTTTTTACTGTTTCAACCCCTTTCTTATGGCCATAGAATGATGGATAACCATGTTTTGCTGCCCATCTCCTGTTGCCATCCATTATTATGGCAATATGCTTGGGAAGTTTTGATTGTGAAATTTTTTTAATAGTTTCTATCATTAAATAGTTAAAAGTTCTTTTTCCTTTGACTGAGCAAGACTGTCTATGAAACCGATATATTTGTCAGTCAGCTTCTGAATTGTTGCCTCATGCCTTTTTGCATCATCCTCTGATATCTCTGAAGTCTTTTGTGCCTTTTTAATCTTTTCTATATAATCTCTTCTTACATTCCTTACTTCAACCTTTATGTCCTCAGATATCTGAGCAACGACCTTAACAAGTTTCTTTCTCTGCTCTTCATTCATTGATGGAAGATTCACCCTTATTACATCACCCTGTCGCTGTGGCATACTTCCTAAATCAACCTTTTTTAATTCATTTTCAATTACGTCTATTGCTCCTCTATCCCATGGCTTTATCTCAAGGGTTCTTGGATCAGGTACACTTATTGCAGCTATCTGTTTTAGTGGAACTCTTGAACCATAGTATTCTATATAGACATTGTCTAAAAGTTGAGGATTTGCCCTTCCTGTTCTAAGTGAATTAAACTCACTCTTCAGTTTATCAATTTTTAAATTCATATCCTTTTCACACTGTGAAATATATTCAGTTATAGTCATAAAACCTCCATTAAAACAGATATCAGAAGTCAGAAGGCAGAAGTCAGAAAACAGAAAAACAAAAAACAGAAGACAGAATTTAAGGAAATTTCCTATTTTTCTGACCTCCGACTTCCGTCCCTGCCTGCCTTTAGGAACTATGGCGGATTATATGTGTTAAATTAATGCTGACTTACAAGTCCTTAACACCTTGCAGTGGGCGGGCAGGCACTGCTCACTGTTTTGTTTTGCTGATCACTGTCCACTGCCCACTGATCACTGTTTTAGTTTTACTGTTCACCGCTCACTGATCACTGACCACTATTTTATTATACCAAAAAGATATGATTTGAAAAAATCAATTTTTTGTGAATTTGCGAGATATGAGCATAAAAATGTATAATTTATTGAGTAGAGGGATTGGACTTGGTTTATAAATATTAATTATGAAAAAGAATTATCTTAATAAAACAGAACTTGGCTCAAAAACTGCAAAAGGCGGGTTTGCAAACGAAAAAGCAATTTGTAAAAAGTTTAATTCTTGGAAAAATCACAATGCAAAGAAAAGGTGGAACTCCAGACCCAACAAAAATACAATTTAAGATAAACCCATGTCAGCTATTTAATCTCGAGGAATAGGAATGGAAGTAAATAAAGTACATTTGGGTGACTGTATAGAAATAATGAAAACATTACCAGATAAATCTGTGGATTTAATATTTGCAGATCCACCATTTAATATAGGGATAAAATATGATGTTTACAATGATAATATACCATATGAAGATTATTATAACTGGTCAAAAATCTGGATAAAAGAAGCTTACAGATTACTTAAAAACAATGGCACAATATATGTTGCGATTGGTGATGAGTTTTCAGCAGAGATAAATATAATCTTAAAAAAAATAGGTTTTTATTTTAGAAATTGGATTATATGGTATTATACTTTTGGACAAAGCCAACGAAAAAAATTTAATCGTGCCCATACTCATATTTTATACTTTACAAAAGACAAAGAACGATTTATATTCAGGGGTCACTGAAAAAGTCTAACGAAAGATAATTTTTTCAATGAATAATTGTCTTGATTATAGTAGATTATTGTTTTAAAAGTGCACGATTTTTATGGTAAAGTTGCAAAAACCTTGCACTTTTTTTATCTTTCTTTTGGCAATAAAGACAACGCTTTTCTACTACGGCTTCGTCAGAACTCGCTTACAGACTACTTTGTAGTATGCTCGCTCGTCCTTCCTCGCCTCATAACGAAAATCATTGCTTTATTGCTCAAATAGA
>JAAYVG010000020.1 GCA_012517285.1 Elusimicrobiota bacterium | reverse complement strand
CAAATGAATTGATTAAACATATCAAAGAAAACTCAATAATTGCGGTGGTTGATTTTGAATATGATGGTGATAAAGATTCAAGAACACCGTTTGTTTTAAGTGAAAGGGTCAGCTTATCAATAATAGAAAAAAATAAGGTAAAGGTTGTTGAAAGAAAACTTTTAGAGAATATCCTTAAAGAACAATACATACAGCATACTGGCATTACAGATATAAACACAGTAAAATCTATTGGTAAAATTCTGAACGCAGATTTTATTATAACCGGGAATATTTATGATAAAGACCTCGAAAAGGTAGAACTTTACGCAAAGGCAATTAATGTGGAAACAGGCGTAATTTTAAGCGGTATCAGAAAAGAATTTAAAAAGGACTGGGTAGATAAGATACCAGAAAACGATTGGAATAAAAACACAGATACGACAACAGCCTCTTTTTACTGTAATATGGCGACAAAAGAAATGGACAGAAAAAATTTAGATAAGGCTATATGGCTATTTGGCCAGGCAATTAACATTAACATAACAGGTGAATGCGGGACAAATAAAAAAGGTTTTGCATATTATGAAAGAGGAAAGGCATTTATATCTAATGAACAATACGATAAAGCAATAAAAGATCTGGATTTTTACTTAGAAATGGATGATAAAAGCACAGAAGGATATTTTTATCGCGGAAAGGCTTATCATTATAAAGGCTTATATGATAAAGCGATAGAGGATTATGATAAAGCAATTGAGTTAAACCCAAAATATGCAGAAGCTTACAACGGCCGCGGGATTGCTTATGACGATAAAGGCCTATATGATAAAGCGATAGAAGATTATAATAAAGCAATTGATTTAGACCCAAAATATACATATGCCTACTACAACCGCGGGAATGCTTATTATTATAAAGCCGAATTTGATAAAGCGATAGAAGATTATAGCAAAGCAATTGAGTTAAACCCAGAATATGCAGAAGCCTACTACAACCGCGGGGTTACTTATCGTAATAAAGGCTTATATGATAAAGCGGAGGAAGACTTTAATAAAGCAATTGAGTTAGACCCAAAATATGCAGATGCCTACAACAATCGCGGGATTGCTTATGCTCATAAAGGCTTATATGATAAAGCGATAGAAGACTATAGTAAAGCAATTGAGTTAAAACCAGATTTTGCAAAAGCCTATTACAACCGCGGGATTACTTATAATGATAAAGGCTTATATGATAGAGCGATAAAAGATTATAATAAAGCAATTGAGTTAAAACCAGATTATACAGAAGCCTACTACAACCGCGGGATTGCTTATGACGATAAAGGTTTATATGATAAAGCGATAGAAGACTATAGTAAAGCAATTAAGTTAAAACCAGATTTTGTAGAAGCCCACTACAACCGCGGGATTGCTTATCATAAGAAAGGCAAATATGATAAAGCGATAGAAGACTATAGTAAAGCAATTGAGTTAAAATCAGATTTTGCAGATGCCTACTACAACCGCGGGATTGCTTATCGTAATAAGGGCTTATATGATAAAGCGATAGAAGATTCTAAAATGTATGACCAGTTAAAAAACAGATAATCTTCAATATCCAACTGCCAACTGAAAATTTTATTTAGGGTTCACTGAAAAAGTCTATTTGAACAATAAAACAAGGATTTTCGTTATGAGGCGAGGAAGAACGAGCGAGCATACTACAAAGTAGTCTGTAAGCAAGTTCTGACGAAGCCGTAGTAGAAAAGCATTGAGTTTATTGCCAAAAAAAAGATAAGAAAAGTGCAAGTTTTTTGCAACATTACCCCAAAAATCGTGCACTTTTAAAGCAATAATACACTATAATCAAGACAACTATTCATTTGGAAAATTATCTTTCGTTAGAGTTTTTCAGCGAACCCTATTTAACACTCCCGGACTGATCCTTTTACTTCAGTATTAACTCTGATCTATCGGAAAACCTTTTTGCATCATCAATGAGCTGTTTCTTTATGACTTCATCATTGATTGACTTTAAGTTGATAAAGACATTTTCAAGAGCACACTTTATACCTGACTGAAGCAGATAGATTCCGCTTCTATAATCAGACATTACATCCTCTTTAATTCCTTTTATGTTTAGTGAAAAATCAATTGCCTTTGCACATAGCTCTGCTGTTTTAAGCGGAACCCTTGCTGCGTTTATCATAGCAGATTGTATTGCAATAGCTCTTTCGGGGTTTTCTTTTGGCATTTTGAACGCCGCCATAACAGAGTCAAACGATGCAGCATCCTCCATAATCTGTGTCTCTATCTCCTGTCTTATTTTTCTGAGTTCTGATATATAGTTTTTAAATGATTCTTTTATATCATCGGGGGTTTTTTTTGATTTTGCTGTTACCCCTAATGCCATCTCTATGAGTGCTGCTCCCATAGAACCACTTATAGCTGCAGCAGAACCACCGCCAGGGGTCGGATTTGAATTGCTTAAAGCATCTATAACAAAATTTGCTCCCATCTCCCAGCTTGAAAGAAGTTTTGTTATCTTGTTTTCTAAGACCTGATTCTGATAATCAAAGTTTGAAACATTTAAACTCTGAACAGTGTAATCAACTAATGGTTTTTGAGCAGTGAGCCCGATAAGTTCGGTATCGCTTATTGTTATCCCCTTTGGCTCAATCTCTTTTTTAACCTCATCAATAACCCTTTTTATAGATGTAACATCGTAGTTTGTAAGAACTGTTGAAAGCTGAACCTGTTTTTTTGATTCAAGGAAAATCTCCTTTGCTCTCAACGATGGAAGACCACCACCGCTTGTTCTTATTTTTTTAGCAAGTGCCTTGCCAAATACCATATCATCAGTGTTAAGATTGATGTTGAAGTTTACTATCTGAAACCTTGCACCAACCGCTATTGCTCCAGCTGTTGGATGTATTCTGTTCGGCCCAAAATCAGGAACTCTATCAGGATTTTTACCTATCTCTTCCTTAAGTCCCTCAAACTGTCCCTTTCTAACCTTTGCAAGATCTCTTCTATCATCTCGCTCGGCTGCCTGATCATAAAGATAAACAGGTATGCCCAACTCATCACCGATTCTTTTCCCGAGCTGTTTTGCTAAATATATGCAATCATCTATATTTGTATCCATTATAGGTATGAACGGTGCCACATCAAGAGCACCCATTCTTGGATGTTCCCCCTTGTGATAGTTGAGGTCTATAAGTTCCATAGATTTTTTTGCCACCCTAAACATTGCTTCAACAGCTTTATCAAGCGGTGCGATAAATGTTAAAACTGTTCTGTTGTGATCGCCGTCGCTTTCCACATCAAGTATTGAAACCCCACTAACGCTTCTTGCACCATTTACTATCTCATCTATCCTTTTTTTATCCTTTCCCTCAGAAAAATTAGGGACACATTCAACAAATTTCATAAAACCTCCTTTAAACAGGGTTATCAGAAGTCAGAGCCTGCCTGCGCCGAAGCGGCTTCGGCAGGCAGGGTCAAGAGACAGAAAATAGGATTAATAAGACAAACGCGTTATGCTCAAATTTATACTGTAATAAGTTCTGTTCTGTTGTATTAGAGAGAGCATTTCTGACATAGCTGATAACTTATATATTTATTTTACATAATTTTAAATCAGGTGATAAGATTATAAATATTGCTTGACATAAACTTATAAAATTAGTAAATTAGTATTATTATACTAATTAAAAGGAGGTTATTATGGAAGATAATAAAATGTTCTGCTATCAGTGCGAGCAGACAAAAGGTGGCATTGGATGTAACAGTTTTGGTGTATGCGGCAAGGATCCTAGGACTGCGTTGATGCAGGATCTTCTAATCTATCAGATAAAAGGTGTTTCTTTTTTTGCAAATAAGTTGAGGGAGAAGGGAGAAAAGACTGCTGAGGCTGATAAGTTTGTTATAGAGGCATTGTTCACAACAGTTACTAATGTAAACTTTGACTCAGACAGCATAAAACAGATGATATTACAGGCTCAAACAATAAAGCAAAAACTTTGGGAAAGGCTTGGGTTTAATGAGAATGATATTAGTGATGCAGCATTATGGAAACCATCGGATAAGACTTCAGATTTAATAAACTTTGCTCACAGTGCTGGAATAATTAAAAGCAAGGAAAAATATGGTGATGATATAGCAGGCTTAAAGGAGCTTTTAACATATGGACTTAAGGGTATGGCAGCATATGCAGACCATGCTATGATCCTTGGTAAGAGCGATGATAGTGTTTTTGCTTTTTTTCATAAAGCATTATCATATCTTGGTGGAAAGAGATTTACAGTCGATGAACTTTTTAATATGAATATGGAGTGTGGAAGGGTCAATCTAAGGGTTATGGAACTTCTTGATGAAGCAAACACATCGAGCTATGGCAATCCTGTGCCAACAGATGTGAGGATAACCCCTGTTAAAGGAAAAGCAATTTTAGTAAGTGGTCATGACTTAAAGGATTTGAGTGAGCTTTTGAAACAGACTGAAGGAAAGGGAATAAATATCTATACCCATGGTGAAATGCTTCCTGCCCATGGGTATCCTGAGCTAAAAAAATACAAACATCTGGTTGGAAACTATGGTGGGGCATGGCAGGATCAGCAGAAGGAGTTTGATGAATTTCCTGGGGCAATACTTATGACCACAAACTGTATACAGAAACCACGTGATTCATATATGAACAGAATATTTACATCAGGTCTTGTCGAGTGGCCGGGTGTTAAACATATAAACAACAGAGACTTTACTCCACTTATAAATGCAGCTTTAAAAGAGAAGGGCTTTGAAAACAGTGGCAATGAAAAATATATAAAGGTTGGGTTTGCTCATAACACTGTTATATCAATAGCAGATACAATAATTGATTATATAAAGCAAGGAAAAATAAAGCATTTCTTTCTTGTTGGCGGATGTGATGGAGCAAAGCCGGGAAGAAACTATTACACAGAGTTTGTAGAAAAAACTCCTAAGGATAGCGTTGTGTTAACACTTGCATGCGGTAAATATCGATTTAACAAGCTTGATTTGGGCAGTATTGACGGGATACCAAGATTGCTTGATGTAGGTCAGTGCAATGATGCATACTCTGCTATACAAATAGCTCTTGCACTCGCAAAGGCAACTGGAGTTGGAGTCAATGAACTTCCTCTTTCGTTTGTCCTTTCATGGTATGAACAAAAAGCTGTCTGTATATTGCTTACGCTCTTCTCACTTGGAATTAAAAACATAAGATTAGGTCCAACACTTCCTGCTTTTATAACACCGAATGTTTTAAATGTCCTTGTGGAAAAGTTCAATATAATGACATTAAAAACTCCAGAAAAAGATATGAACGATATGCTTGTCGGTGTCAGATAAAAAAGCATTCAGTTGAAAATATTGTTAAAAGCTATCACACTTAGACTCTCCCAGCTTAGCCGGGAGAGTCTTTAGCATAATTTTAATCTTTAGATTATAATATAAAACAATTATTTTAAAGAATTTATAAATAAATCATCTATGATTATTTTTACGCTACTATTGCTTTCCAAGACTGTGAAAGTGATTTAATAAAATATTCGCTTATTGTCTGCATTGTTGTGGTGGTATCAAGCCCTT
>JAAYVG010000019.1 GCA_012517285.1 Elusimicrobiota bacterium | reverse complement strand
TTTTGAACAGTAGTGTATAAACTGCGGGCAAAATTAGGTGGTAAAGCACTAATAAACGCTGGGAGTTATATATTAAAAAAAGATTTTTTATTGACTCTTAACCCTCCAGATAAATTTTCGTTTGAGAAAGATTTTTTAGAAAAATATTACAGGACATATGCCTTTTATGGCTTTCCATCAGACGCCTCCTTCATTGATATCGGCATCCCCTCCGATTACTATTCCGCCAATTCTTTCTTCTCAAAATAGCCTTCCTTTTTCTATTTTCCTCACCCCTTCTTAACCCTAACCAAAAGTAACCGCGTAGGTTACTTTTAGTTGTGGTAATAAAAGTATTAAAAAATATGCTAAAATTTATGCTATACCAAAGTAACCTACGCGGTTACTTCGGTAGAAGGGTATTTTTGAACAGTAGTGTATAAACTGCGGGCAAAATTAGGTGGTAAAGCACTAATAAACGCTGGGAGTTATATATTAAAAAAAGATTTTTTATTGACTCTTAACCCTCCAGATAAATTTTCATTTGAGAAAGATTTTTTAGAAAGATATTACAGGACATATGCCTTTTATGGCTTTCCATTAGATGCCTCCTTCATTGATATCGGCCTCCCCTCCGATTACTATTCCGCCCATTCTTTCTTCTCAAAATAGCTTTCCTTTCTTGATTCTCCTCACCCATTCCTAACCCCAACCAAAAGTAACCGCGTAGGTTACTTTTGGTTGAGGTAATAAAAGTATTAAAAAATATGCTAAAATTTATGCTATACCGAAGTAACCTACGCGGTTACTTTGGTAGGAGGCGTTATGGTATATCATATATTCAATAAAAGCATAGCGGATTTTGTTATATTTAATACTGATTCTGATTTTAATCGCTTCATATCAACAATGAAGTTTTATCTTTATGATCAAAAGAAAAGTATTTCATCAGAGATATTTTATGCAGACAAGCATGGAGAGGTCTTTGTTCCTAATAGCGGTGATGATAAATTGATAAATATAATATGTTATACAATAATGCCAACTCATTTTCACCTTATTGTGGATGATTTTGATGATGATTATGTTTCTAAGTATATGAATAATATTCAAAACAGTTATACGAGATATTTTAATCTGAAGCATAAAAGAAAAGGCCCGCTCTGGCAATCAAGGTTTCACAGGATAGCTGTTCAAAAGGATGAGTATCTTATTCATCTTACAAGATATATTCATTTGAATCCTGTAACGGCTTTTCTCGTTTCAAAACCTGAGGATTGGAAGTATTCATCATATCAGGAGTATATTGCTGGTGAGGAGATAAACTGTGTATATAAAAAATATTTCCCTGAAAATTATAATTTTAATAAGTTTTATAAAGAGTTCGTTGATGACAGAATTGATTATCAGCGTCAGTTAGCCTTGATTAAAAACAGTATTATTGAATAACCAAAAGTAACCTACGCGGTTACTTTTGGTCACACCAATAAAATCCTTAAAAAATAAGCTTAATTTTATGCTATTCCGAAGTAACCGCGTAGGTTACTTCGGAATGCCTGCATATTTAACTTGACAAGTTAAATATTAAGTATTATAATTAATTATATGAAGGAAAGGACATTGTATTTGACGTTGAAAAAAGCTATTCAGACATTTCCTGCTGTGGTGGTAACAGGGCCAAGACAATCAGGTAAGACCACTCTTTTAAAATATGCTTTTGGGAAAACTCACAGATTTGTCAGTCTTGAAAATCTTGATCTGCGATTGAGGGCAAAGGATGATCCTCTGCTTTTCCTTGAGCAGTATAAACCGCCTGTTATAATAGATGAGATACAGTATGTTCCTGAGTTGCTATCATACATAAAAACAAAAATAGATGAGGATAGAAAAGCGGGGCAGTGGCTTTTAACAGGTTCACAGAGTTTTCATCTGATGTCTGGAATAACACAATCGCTTGCAGGGCGTGCTGCTGTGCTTTCATTGTTGCCATTTTCTTTTGCGGAGTTGAAAGATAATTTTAATTGCACTGAAGATGTGGATTCTCTTATTAAAAGATCTAAAGATGAAATAAATAATAATGCAGACAATAAAAATTTTGATATATCCGATATTATGTTAAAAGGTTTTTATCCTGAAATAGCAATAAATAAATTGGTGGATAGACAGTTATGGTGTGATTCTTATATATCTACATATTTAGAACGCGATGTAAGGAGCATAAGCGGAATAGATGATTTTCATCGCTTTGATATATTTCTTAAGATCTGTGCAACAAGAACTGGTCAGATATTAAATATGTCAGATATGGCAAGGGATATAGGGGTTAGTGTTCCTACTGTTAAAAGGTGGTTATCCGCCCTTGAGAGCAGTTATCAGATTTTTTTAATTTATCCATATTATAGAAACATGGGTAAGCGATTTGTTAAAAGTCCAAAGCTTTATTTTAATGATCCTGCTATTGCGTCCTATCTAATCGGTTTAAACTCAAAGGATTCGCTTTTATCAAGCCCTTCCTTTGGCAGCCTTTTTGAAACTATGGTGGTTTCAGATTTTATGAAAAGATTTTATCATTACGGCAAGAAACCACCCATTTATTATTTTAAAACCCGTGATGGGCTTGAGGTTGATATGGTGATTGAGGAAGGCAAAGGGCTCCACCTTTTTGAGATTAAGAGCGCAATGACTTTAACCACAAAACATTCATATTCAATTTCACGGGCTGCTAATGACCTTGGCAGTTATGTGAGGTCTTCATCAATTATTTCACTTTCGGATGAAAGCTTTCCGTTGAAGAGTGATATATATAATTTTAGCTGGAAGAACATCCTTAGTAAATAACCAAAAGTAACCTCGTAGGTTACTTTTGGTTACACCAATAAAATCCTTGAAAAATATGCTTAATTTTATGCCATACCAAAGTAACCTACGAGGTTACTTTTCAGACTTCTTTGTCACCACCTAATTTATCCTCTATTTGTTTTATGATCTTTTTAATCTGAAATATATAAACATCCTTAATTTTATTAAAAATTTTATCTGAGGTGGTTTCATCATATATATGAGAACTCTTATTTATATCATCAAGCATATCAAGTATTATATCATCATCAGGTATATAACCGTATTTAAAGGCTTCTTTTATACAAAACTTAGGGCCTCCAGAAGCATCTATCTTATTATATTCAAGAATTATTTTAATAGTTTTCCACAACAATTCAGATGTAAATTCAAACCTTTGTATTACACCATCCTTATCAAGTTCATCCTTTGCAATCTTTACAGCTTCATCTAATTTTTTATATGCTCTTTTTAGTTTTTCAATAGATAATAAAACTTCACTTTTTTTTATATATAACCTCCCCTGTCTCTATAATTATTTTTTTAAAATCATCTTCTACATTTTCCCAGAACAATAAATCAACAGAATAAAGCCCACTTATATTATCAATTTCATCTTTTAATTTTCTTATATCTCTATCATTAACATACATAGCCCCAATAAGACATAAATCTATATCCGAGCCTTTACTAAAATTTCCTTTTGACCTTGAACCAAAGAGGATTATTTTTTTAGGCTTTAATCTCAATTTTATTACATCTTTTATCTTCTTTAATTTTAATTCAACCCTTTTATCTTTTATCTTAGCCATAATAATTTCAACTCCGATTGAACTATTAATATTTTAGCAAATATTTGTCTAAAAAACTCGATCACTTTTTAGGTTAAATTAAAGTGAAAAAAAGAGATAAAATAAAGCCTAAAGGAGGTTTGAAGATATGGAAAGAAACCCTAACCAAAAGTAACCGCGTAGGTTACTTTTGGTCACAGCCTATGCTGCTAATAATTTTTTCAATTAATTCGCTTCGGGTGTCAAAAATGTTTTCAAACTCGCCATTGTCCAGCTTTTCCATAATTTCGCTGTAGAATGGTAGTTTTATGATTTTTCTATCCTTCAGTTTTTCGTATATATCATCCTTTGAGTAGAACAGTTTTGATGATTTACCGCAGTGAGGGCATATGAATTCTGACATATTTTCTATTATTGATAAAACCTTTATATTTAGTTTTGTTAAAAAATCAATTGCTTTTGATACGTCAAGCATAGATATCTTCTGGGCTGTGGTCACTATTACAGCTCCGTTTATGTCGTTTATCTCTTGACATATGGAAAGTGGTTCGTCACCTGTTCCTGGTGGGAGATCTATTATAAGATAGTCTAGTTCACCCCATTCAAAATCGGCCAAAAACTGCTTTATGACGGATATCTTTATAGGTCCTCGCCATATAAGTGCCTTATCATTTTCTTTCATTATGCTTCCCATTGAAACTATTTTTATATTGTTTTTTAAAATTGGTTTTAGAGTGGATTCGTCATTAGGTTCATAATCCATACTCTCACTGCCTGTCATCTTTGCAATGGATGGCCCGTGTATGTCTGAATCAAGAAGCCCAACCTTAAATCCCTTTTTGTTAAGTGCTTGTGCAATCAGAACCGAAACAGTGCTCTTTCCTACCCCACCTTTGTTGCTCATAACTATTATCTTGTTTTTTATCTTTGACATCCTTTCTTTTATTATTGAATTTCTGTGATCTATTTCTACATTGTGCATAATGCCTCCAAAATCCATTATACAATATTAAAAATTTATAATTTTTAAAGTTATACATATATATTGTTAATATTATTATTTTAATAAAAAAATCAGTAAAATTTAAGTTGTTAGTTGATAAATGATATAATTTTATATTGATGTAAAGGAGTGTTTATGAGTGATATCAGAAGAGAAGGGACGGAGTCACTTGTTATAGTGTCAAGTGGATTTTATCTGGTAGATTTTTTAAGGGATTATACAGAGTTTTATTTTAAAAATTTTATTATCCAGATGATTGTTTCAATTATTATAACCCTTGTAATAATGTTCATAATACATCTGATTTTTTATTCTGTTAACTGGTATAACTCAATAAGATCCAATGAACCACTTTCATCGTTTCACGAGGGACTTTTCAGTCCGTCGGATGATTTTAAAAAGGTTAGCAAGTTTAAATTGGCAGTATTGGGGGGGATTGTTGGAATAATTGCTGTCATATGCGAGAATCTCTCGTATGGAGTTTTGATAAATTATTTGATTCTTGTTGTTATATCCTCCTTTATTGGATTTTTTTCATTTCCTTCTTCCCATCAGGAAGTGGAATAAAACTATTGTATGAAAGGAAATCCATTAATTGTTTTCCCGGATTTTAGAAGACTTTTTATATCAAGGGTTATATCTGCCATAGGTGATAAGTTCTTCACGCTTTCGCTTATGTGGTGGGTGATATCACTTCCAGACGGAAAGTTTGGGCTTTCACTTGCTATGGCTGCAACATTTCTTCCAGTTGTGATATTCTCTCCTATTATGGGAACAATGGCCGACCGACACAACAAGAAATATCTTATGCTTTTAGCAGATTTTTTGAGGGCATTGTTCCTTGCTGTGATCTTGCTGCTTCTTATTTATCAAAGATTGAGTTTACCACTCATCCTAATCTTTGTTTTTTTGATATATACATTTTCTCCGCTTTTTGAAACATCTGTTTCATCATCGCTTTTACCTCTTACATCGGAATCCGCTCTTGCATCAGCAACAGCCATAGATTCATCATCCATAGGAATATCAAATGTGATAGGGGCGATGCTCGGCAGCATACTTATAGCATCTATTGGTTTTAAGGGAGCTGTTCAATTCAACATATTAACCTATCTCTGCTCATTTGCTTTTGTTCTCATGATAAGAAAAAAATTAAAGACATCAGACCAAGAAATAAAATCACATTATATTGATGACCTAAAGGCTGGTTTCCTATATCTTTATAAAAGCAAAAAAAATATATTGAAACTTCTTGTATTCTTTGCTGTTTTGAACTTTTTTGTCTCTCCAATTATGATGCTTATTCCTGTTACCGTAAAGTTTATACTAGATGAGGATGTGAAGTGGCTTGCAATTATTGAGACATTCTTTGCATCAGGGGTCTTAGTGGGTTCTGTTGTTATGAGCTTTAAAAAAACTGTGAGTGGGAATGTTCGTATATTGATATATACAATATTTTTATTATCATTGGCTTTCTTTTCAACAGCATATATAAACAAGCCATTGATTACTTCCATTATGTTTTTCTTGATAGGTTTTTCAATATCGGTTGGTAATGTTTCAATAATAAGCTATTTTCAGCATAACATAGAGAATGAATACAAGGGAAGATTTTTTTCGCTTGTAAACACGGTGGTCTATGCTATTATGCCATTATCCTTTGTTGTAAATGGTTTTTTGCTTGACAGCATATCGACTGCTACTGTTATAATTATTAACTCCATTGCTTCGTTTGTTATTGGTGTGTTTGGATTGATAAAATTCAATGATTAGTTATGATGTGTTTATGGAGGGAAAATGATAGAGATGATAGAAGAAAATATTTTTTTTATAATGTTTTCAGCAGTTGCACTGTTGTTCCTGCTGTTCATAGTATATTTTATAGATTCAGCAAGGAGAAATAAAAAGAGAAAGAAGGAGATTATAAACATCGCTCAACAAAATGCCTTTGAGTATGATCCAGATGGCAGTATCATTATATCCTATATGAATTATCTCCCATCACCAGAGACTCAGAAAAAAAATATTTTTACCTTATTATTATTTGAGGGTTGGGTACCGAAAGATTCTCCTCAATCAGATGCCCTTTCATCAACACAGATAAAACATTTTATTATTGGACATTCCAAGAAGATAAAAAATATGATATCTGTCCCTTTTCATAATAAAAAGATTTTTTTCTTTGATTATTATTATACAATCGGAAGAGGTAAGAATTCTCATAAATATTCACAGACCGTCGCACTTTTTAAATCAGATATCACTTTGCCAGAGTTTACAATGAGGCCTGAAAATTTTTTGGATTCGATCTCAGAGTTTGTTGGTTTTAATGATATAGATATATCAGGCTTTGAAAAGTTTTCAAAGATATATTATCTTAAGGGAAGTGATGAGAACGCTGTCCTTTCATTTTTTTCACCTGAGAGGGCTGCGATTTTTGAAGAAAATCCCGGTTATTATGTTGAAGCATCAAACAGATATATAATATTTCATAAAAACAAATTAATTCCAGTTAAAGATTATCGTGATTATATAAACAGCATCATAGCTATTTTATCAGGATTGAAGCTTGATGCGAATTGAAAGAAATTATTTTTTGGATTGTGAATAAGATAGTTTTTTGTTTTCATATGCTGATTTCATATCAGGATTTAGTTCAATTGCTTTATTAAAATCATTGATTGCTTTCTTATATTCTCCTATGGCATTGTATGCAGTTCCTCTGTTGTTATATGCGGCAGCAAGTTCAGGATCTAATTTTATTGCCATATTATAATCTTTGATAGCCTTATCGTAATTGCCGCTGTTGTAGTATGCGCTGCCACGGCTGTTGTAATTGTAGGCATAGTTAGGGTTGAGCTCAATAGCTTTTGTGAAATCCTCTATGGCCATAGCATAGTCTCCTTTAGAAAAATAGGCATTGCCACGATAGTTGTATCCTGCTCCTTTATCTTCAGTTCCACAGCTTCCCTTTAAGTCCCTTTCAATAGCTTTCGTAAAATCGCTGATTGCCTTTTCATAATCCCTGTTAAAAAAATATGAAAGTCCCCTTTTGCAGTATGCAGCAACCATATCAGGATTAAGATTCATTGCCCTGTTAAATGATGCAATAGCCTCGTTGTATTTTTGGTTTGAAAAATATTTTAATCCTTCCTCATAATATTTTTTTGATATATCAAGTATATCTTTTTTAGTCATCGTATCCATTATTTTCTTTTTATTGTCTTCAAAATTTTTTCTTTTTTCTTTTATTAAATCATCTGCTTTTTTGATCTCAGCAAAAGCAGCATCATAATCTTTTTTAATGCTTTCTTCCTTTGCCTGTTCTATCATCTTCTTTATCTCTGATATCTCATCATCAGTAAGCTCAGTTGTTGAGATAGATTGCTCGGTAGCTTTTATATATCTATATATTTTTTTAGATCTGATATTGCTTTTAAAAGAAAGGTATATCATATAAAAAAGAGCAATAGATAAAAATAGTATTATTGTAATAATATATTTTTTTGGTAGTGGATGCTTTTGTTTCAGCCTTTTTCCACATCCAGAGCAGAAGCTTGCATCATCTTTGTTATCATATCCACATGATGAACATTTCATAATTTTATTATATAAAATACTTATGTGATTAAATCTGTGTTTTTGATGCGGTTGCAAAAAGATCTGCACAAAAAAGCTGTTTGAACCTCAAAATTTTATGGATTCGGTTCAGTATCCTTATATATTTATCATCCTTTAAAAAATGATATACATAATGTGGATTTTTCCAAAACTCAATATTAATATTTTTAAATCCTGCCCTTTTGAGATGTCTTTTTAGAGAATAACCTGTCTGTTCATTTTTATGATACATTGCTGACATACCTATTGGAAGTCCTTTTCTCATATCAAAATCAAGCTTTAAGCCATTTATCCTTCCAATAAACCAGTATAATTTAAGGCCATAGTTTATAAAATTTTTGTTTGGAGAAGTGTGTATGATTATATGGCCACCTTGTTTTAAAATTCGTTTTATCTCTGTCAGATATTTATTAATTTCATCATTATCAAGATGTTCTATTATGTCTGAGAGTATGACCAGATCAAAAAAATTATCTTCAAATTCAAAATTTTTACCATTAAACTTTGATATATTAAGTTTCATCTGAGGGTTGCTTTTTATCCAGTAATTTTTTATATCCTTAGCTAAATATATGGCATCGTCAGAGATATCAATTGCATAGCTTTCTATATCACTCAGTGCTATGTTAAGTGCTAATTCGCCCCTTCCGCATCCAAAGTCAAGAACCCTTTCAGGTTTTATCTCAATCACTCTGTTATAAATTTTTAAGAGTCTTCTTGAAAGCTTCAGTCCTTTTGATGAAAGGAATTGTTTGTATCCCTCACACTCAGTAAAAAAATATTCTCTGTTGTATATCATATTAGTTATTTTATAAAAGATTCTGTTAAAGTTATATCTCACCTATATTTTTAGTAGAATAATTTATATGAAAATGATAATAAATTTTATCGTATCATTATCATTTATACTAATATCAAATGTGATATTGATTTTTTTTATCTTTTATAACATATGGGACATAAATGAAATTGTCACCTTCTATATTGCTGAAACTATAATAGTTAATTCTTTTATAATCATATATGTTATATTTAATAAGAATTACCGAAATGGGATAATAGATATTTTAGATGAATCAATAAATCTCTTCTGGCATGATATATATTTGGGTAGGTTTATGTCCAATATAATTTTCTTTTTATTGTTTTTTTTGGGCATTATTATATTTATAATAATCAGCATGGTTTCTTCAAATTTTATTTTTAATTATTTATTAGATCCAGTTGAGTTTGATTATTATAAATATTTATATAAGGTAAGATGGGTTTTGATAATTTCATTGATTGGATATGTCTTGCAATTTTTTAGCAAAAACCTTTATAATAGTGTAGATGATGGAAAAAAAGAATTTGAAATATTAGTAGGCACGTTTATTGCCAGATGGGGTTTGCTTCCAGCGATAGGAATATTTGGGGTGTTTGGTATAGACATATGGGGTAATAAAAAAAATATTTTATTCCCAATATTATTTATACTAATGAAGTTAATATGTGACTTGGTGGGGATATTTCTTTCATTTGAATCTAAAACAACCGAAAAAAATAAAAGAAGATGGATAAATGCTTGATAATGTTTTAATGTGTATAAATGTAAAATAAATTTTTCAAAAATTAATGATAATTATTATGCGTTAGAAGTATCTTTTCAACACAACATTCACTACATATGTCAAGTTTGTGGGAATTTGCCATTTGAAGTATTCGGTTTATTTTATCGTTATTATCAGCATACATTTTCTCTAATTCATCATTATATATATTCCCTATATTTATTTCATTTAACATAGGACATATTAATATCTTGCCTGATGGGGTTATAACCATATCCCTGTTTATAAAATGGCACAAATCATTTTTCTCCATTATTATTTTTTCCGTTTCTATTTTTACAGAAAATTCATTTTTTATTTCTCTTATCTCATCCTTTAAATATCTAATCTCACTTTCTGACAGTGATATATTGTTTATGTAAGAGTGAGTTCTTATAGCATTCAATGATAGTTCATCATTGGTTTGTTTTATAATATCATCTGTAATAGAGCTTGCCAGCTGTATCCTTATCCTATTCGGGTTTATTTTTGTTATTTCCTTAATTGCTTTTTTAACAAATTTATAATTTAACTTTGAAACAGTTATATATATTAAAATCTTTGGTCTTCTTATTTTAAGTCTTGCTTTAATATAAGATATTCTTTTAGCATTTTCATAAGCCAGTTGATAAGCATTATCTACACCTCTTATCTCGTTGTGAATTTTTTTATCGCCATCAATGGAGAATATAATATTTTCAAAGAGATCTTCATTCATTATTCTATTTATTTTTTTATCATCAAGCAGTGTTCCATTTGTAACAACTGATGTGATAAGCCCGTATTTTTTTGCATCAGATGCAGTGTCAAAAATATAATCCTTTAAGAATGGCTCTCCTCCGATGTATGTTATGTTTTTTACTCCTGAATGGCTTAAGTTTTTATATGCTATCTCAAGTTTTTCTCGGCTCAATTTTTCTTTCTCATCTCTTTTTATTCTGTAATCCTCATGCCAGAGTGTGCAACTTTTACATCTTAGATTGCAGGTGTATTCTGTTTCAATGATTGCTCTTTTGGGTATATTAATATTATGCATAATATTAAGATAACATATTTTCCCGCCTTTTGTATTTGTACACCCACGTAACCCCGCATGTTGCTTTTGGCCACCCTAACTATTTCCAACTTCGTAGGTTGGAAATAAACTCCATTTACAAATTTTCGTCCAACTTCGTAGGTTGGACAGGTTATTACCTCTCACTTTTTTTCCTACCTGCCGGAGCCACTTCAGCATATAGGCAGGCGGGTTGTATTGGATAATTATAAGTTTTTGAACCAATACTTTTAATGTGCTACAATATTTAATATGGTAACACGCAAAACCTCTATTTCCCGATTCGGAGTTTCGCTTGAAGCAGATTTGTTGAGGAGATTTGATTCTCATATTGCAGCAGAAGGTTATACTAACCGTTCCAAAGCAATAGCTGACATGATTCGCAAGGAGTTTGTGTCAGATACATTTAACAGGGGTGGAGTCATCGCTGGAGTAATTACTATATTTTATGATCATCATAAGAGAGAACTTGTGAACAGGATAATGGATATACAGCATGATCACAGCGGGATAATAATTTCTGCCCAGCACATTCATATGGACCACGATAATTGTTTAGAGATAATAGCTGTTAAGGGACTGTGTCCTAAGATAAAGGAATTATCTGATTCTTTGAAGTCTATAAAGGGTGTTAAACACACTACACTAAGCGTGACCACAGTTGGTAAATAATTTTTTTTGTCCTAAGATAACACGAAATTAAAATAAGTGTTACTGGAGAAGGTGATGAAGAAGTTTTTTTTGCCGTTTTTGATGACATTGCTCTCAGTGTTTCCTTATAGAATTTTGGCTGAAACAGAGGTTTGGGCTGGGCAAGTTGTGAGTGTATCTGCTAAGAAGAAGAGTGTGGCTGAAAAAACCCCCGGTGCCGTCAGCGTAGTGGTTAAGGAAGATATTAATGCTAAGACTATTTTTAGTGTGGATCAGGCGCTTAACTCTCTGCCGGGAGTTTTTAATCGTCGTGGTAAGGGTTTGATGGATACTTCATCGGCTGTGACATTGAGAGGTGTTCCCGGTCAGCAGCGTACGTTGATTCTTTTTGATGGAATTCAGCTCAATGATGCCTATACCGGGTCAGTTTCATTCGGTGGGATACCTGTGGATGATTTGGAAAGGGTAGAAGTGGCCAGAGGACCTTTCTCAGGACTCTATGGTGGTAATGCTATGGGAGGTGTCGTAAACTTTATAGTGCACAAGCCAAAGAAAAGGGAGTTTTCTATTAAAACTGGTTATGGAAACGCTCTCGGTAATTCGCCATCCTTGAATAACATGATCAATGGTTATTTTTCTTATGGAGACCGTTTTGGTAAAAAACTCAGTCTTTTGTTTGCTTATGGTTATAAATATACTTCTGGCTATGCTTCTGACCTTAATGTGCAAAAAAATGCTCCGACATCAGGACTTACAGGCTGGAAGAATACCACTGATAATACCGGTTTAGCGTCTTATCTCATAGGCGATAAAGGGGATAATGGGTGGAAAGAAAAAAATATTTCTTTCCGTGGCTGGTATGATATTTCAGATTTTGATAAACTAAGTTTTTCCTTCTTTAGGACCGAATATGATTATTTTTATGACGATCCTCATACCTATATAAGAGATCTTTCAGGAGCAGAGGTCTGGAGTTATAATGGAGTAACAGAAAGCAGTTTTCTTGCTGGAGATGGCGGACGATTGCATGATTTTTTCTCCGCTTCGTATTCAAAAGAAACAGAAGACTTGGAACTTAAGGCGTCTTTAGGATATGTAGATACCTTAAAAAATTGGTATGTTACCCCTGCTTCTGGTCTGGCCACGAGATTTGGAGGAGCAGGCAAGATTTCTGATACCCCGTCCACTTCGCTCAATTCAGAACTACAACTGACTCTACCTGAGTTTTTTACAGGGCAATCTTTTAGCATTGGTATGTCTTATCGCTTCTCGAAAGCCATGACCAGTGAGAATAATATTTCAGACTGGAGGAATGAAGAAGAAAAAGGTTTGCTTTCTTACTCAGCCGGTGGAAAGGGAGAGGATATGGGTGTCTATCTTCAGGATGAGATAATCTTGAGTAAAGATCTGTTAGCCTATCTTTCAGCCAGAATGGATTGGTGGTGGACATATGATGGGTTTGCATATCAATCTGGTGTAAGTGGGTATCCTATTTATTATCCGAGGCGATCTGATTCTGCGTTAAGTCCTAAGGTTTCTCTTGTATATAATCCATACACAAAAACGACTTTGAGAGCATCGCTGGGGCGTTCTTTTCGATCACCGACCGTGTATGAGATGTATCGCACATGGACTTCTTATAACAAGGTTTATCAGGGAAATCCAAATCTGAAGCCGGAAACTATAACTTCATGGGATGCAGGAATAGAACTCAGACCATGGCTTGGATTTAAGTTAGGAGCGGTTTATTTTGAAAACATAATGAAAGACCTTATATACAGGCATAGCGTTAATCCAAATCTTTTGATAAATGAAAACGCTGGTGAAGCTTTTGGTAGTGGATGGGAATTTGAGGCAGAGCATGTTTTCACTAATGGTGGTCGGTTTTTCTGTAACCTTACTCTTAACGATGCTAAAATTACCAAAAATTCTGCTAATCCCGCAAGCGTTGGTAAAAAACTTGCAGACATGCCATCCACTATGTATTCCTTTGGAAGCGATTTCAATGTGGGCAGTTTTTATTTTGCTGGTTTAGGTCGTTATGTTGGTAAGAGATATAATTCAGATGCAAATACCGATACAGTAAATGGAGTATATGGATCCCGCGATCCTTATTTTACAATGGATTTAAAGGTGACATGGAAACAGTCTGAGAATCTCTTTATTTCTATGGCTGTTCAAAATGTTTTTGACAAAGTTTACTTTGACTATTATAGAGCTCCAGGCAGGAGCTGGTTTACAGAAGTGTCATGGAAGATATAGGAATATATGGAATTTAATACTCAATTATACAGGGCCTTTGTTGACGGATCACTCTTTCTTGTTAGAATAGTCCCTATTTTTGCAGTCTCAGTTTATCTCGCACATTTGCTGGAAAAAATGGGATGGCTTTGGTATTTAGATCGAATAGCCGTTCCACTTATGCGTTTAGGCAATCTCAATCCAAACTGTGGAGCGTCTTTTATAACCAGCATAGTTTCACCTACTGCAGGACATTCAATGTTAGCGGATCTGCGAGCCCGTGGAAATTTAAATCGGTGTGAGCTTACTATTGCTGCTATAGTCAATAATCTGCCGGGTGAGATAGCTACTGGCAAGAGTATTTTGCCCTTAGCTGTGCCTGTGCTTGGTATCTATGGAGTGGTTTACTATGGTCTTCTTCTTGTTGCTTGCGGACTTAAAGCTACTATCATGCTTTTGGTAGGACGAATAATCTTTGATAAACCAAAGACATTTACTGCAAGTGTTAACAATAGGCAAAGTGAGTCTTTTTGGGCTGCTTCCCGTCTTGTTATTAATCCTTCTGTTAAGGTGATACTTAAAACCTTGCGTACTATGATACCTGTGGCATATCTCGTTTATTATCTTATAGCAGCGGGTTTCTTTGACAAAGCAGCTAATTATCTTTCTTTTATAACTGCTTACCTACCCTTAAATCCTTTGGTCATGCCTGTCGTTGCTTCCCGTCTTTTAAGTCCAGCCGGAGCTTACACTGTGGCTGGTGGTTTGCTGGCTTCTGGAACAGTTTCTGGATCTGAACTATCTTTTGCTTTATTTGCTGGGGCTTTTATTTCTACGCTTACCAGTTTACGTTATACCATACCTTACTATTGTGGAATTTTTGGGGCATCTGATGGAGCAGTGATAATCGGTGTATCATTGCTTTCTCGAACACTGGCCTATGGCATTGTATTGTTTGTGACATCATTTTTTATTTGTTAACTAATATTCAATAAGGAGGAAATATGAAAAAATGTTTAGAAGAAAAAGATAGCTATATAGAAGGTAGAATATCTGAGTCACATGCTAGAAGGAAAAATTCTTTTTCTACTTGGTTAAAATATGCAGAATTCAAATTATTAAAAGGGAGTTATGCTTTATCTGCCTCTGGTTTTCTTAATGCAGGGATAGCGATAGAAAAAACAAATCCATCTATTGCCTTAAAAACTTATAGAAAAGGATTTGAAGCGTGTATAAAGGGTGGACTGGTTGAATCAGCTATTTTTCTGGTTTCTCGCATGGCCTCTCTGTTGGAACGTAGAAAAAAATTTCTTTCTGCATCAAAAGTTTATATAAAGATGGCTGATTTCTGTGAAAGCCGTTCAATGTTCTTTCTTGCTGCGGACTCAGCAGAACATGCTGCTGAACTTATGAGAGCGGCTGGTAAAGATATATCAAATTATCAAAGACCTGCTGAACTGTGGCTAAAGAATGCCGATTATTGGGCAGGGCAAAAAAATAAAGCAGACGAGGCATGGAGCCGTCGAAGAGCTGCGCTTTATATGGAGTATATATCCAAATGATAGGAATTCTTTTTCACGGACCAGAAGTTTTTGATAGTGGATGGGCATTACGTTTGATTAATGCCTTTCCTGATGGACGTTTTATGCTGGCTGGAACAATGTCTCGCACATCTCTTTTTGACTCTAAAATAAAAAATGTGGAAAGCCCGGGAGAACAACCATCTAAATGTCTTAAGATTCTTGCATCATCCTGTTCATCAGTGCTGATAGCAACGAAGGGAAAAGATCAGATATCTGGTCTAGTTTTTGGCAGAATGGTAGCAAACAGAGCTGCTGTCGATATACCTGTTATTTTTGCTGAGTGTTCAGGACCAGTCTATGGAATTCTTTCTGGTTTTTGCCCATCAACCATCTCCACATCGCTGCAAAATCTCGGTTTTAATGAGGTCTCTGTCCCAGAAGTTGAAATGAACATATTTAAAGAGGGTAATTTACTCTGTCGTCGTATGACCACAGCAAAGAAGGATGAATTTGTACTCGTTAATGGCATAGTGATCGGACGCTCATTGGGCAGAGAAATAGTCTTTTATACCGATGGGCGTTCAATTAAACAAGTGCATGGAGTTAAAATAAAAAAGCATGGGCTTGAAAAGTTGGAGAGGTTGGGTGGAGTTGACATAAAAACAGCCAAAATAGCATCCACATCCATGTTGCGTAAGCAGAGGATCTCAGTTCGTCAAGAACATTCTTTTGGAAATGGTGTTGTGTTTATAGATCATGCTGGGATGTATATCTATGAACTTGCCGCTAATTCTGCCGGTGCTGTTACTGTAGGCGATGATACTACAGCCATAGCTGGAGATATACTTAGACGATTCAATATTCCTGTTATAGGTATAACAGATGGAGATGGGGATGGTTTGCATAAAGGTGGTTTTGCTATCGGGTCAGTTGTTCTTAGGGTAAAAGCCGATGATAAGGAAGGGCTTCGTGTATTGAAAAAAATATTCTTTGGCAGGAAAAGGACTACCGCCCCTTTTAACGAAGTAAAGAAAAAAATTCTAAATTTTTTATCTACAAGAATACTTTCCTTTAAAGAGTTCTAAAAAATCAGAAGTAACCTACGAGGTTACTTCTGGTTATATGTTTTATCAACCCAAATATTTCCAACTTCGTAGGTTGGACAGGTTATTAAAAAGAACTTTCAGAAGCGGGATCTTTTACATCTTAGATTGCGTGTGTATTTTGTTTCAATTATTGCTCTTTTTGGTATATTAATATTATGCATAATATTAAGATAACATATTTTGGGATTGTGAGAAGCATATCAAGTTGGTCAAAGATTTCAAGAGAATTAATAAATTCACTTTTAAAAAATGGCGTGGATATAAATATATATGAAAGAAAGGGTTTTCTGTATGATAATAATTTTAAACTTTATAACGAGGAAAGGCTTAAATTTAGCAATAAGTTTGTTGGGGATATCGTCTTTACATTTGAACATCCGATAAATTACAAATACCTTCCTGATAATATTACAAAGATAGGATTTCTTGTTTATGAGTTTACACAACTTCCTGAACTCTGGGTTGAAAACATAAATAAGTATCTGAATCTCGTCTTTGTTCCTTCTCATTTTACATATGATGTTTTCCTTAGGTCTGGGGTTGATGAAAAAAAATTAAGGATTTTAAGATACGGTATAAACCCTGATTATTACTACTTTGATGGTAGGATGATAAACAGGGTGAGAAGCTTCTTATGTGTTGCAAGTCCTCAGAAAAGGGAGGGGGTTGATATTCTGTTAAAGGCTTTTTATGCTGCATTTAAAAACAGGGATGATGTAAAACTTACACTCAAACTTTCATACAATACAGATAATTCAAAACCTTTTGAGATTCCTGAATTTAAAAAAATGATTTCATACTATTCTAATCTTTTTGGTAAAAGACTTGTTGTAATTGATAAAAAATTATCTGAGAAGGGTATGGGGGATCTTTACAGGAACTCCGATATATATTTTTCATTGACGAAAGCGGAGTCATTCGGATTGTGTTTTTTAGAGGCTATTGCCTTAGGAAGATGGGATATATGTCTTGATTATAGTGGACAAACGGATTTCCTTGATGAGAATAATTCAATTTTTATAAATCACAGTATCATTGAAACAGATTCTGATTTATATGAAAAAACAGATTATAAACAATATATAGCAATGCCAGATATTGATGATTGTGTAAAAAAACTTAAATATCTTTATAATAATCAGATTGCTCATTTGCCTCAGATAAAAAACGGCATATCACATTATTACTGGGATGAGATATCAAAGGAATTTCTCAGTATCATAATGGGAGTTAACAATCACTACTAAATTTTTTGTTCATGTTATTTTTACTTCAGTCTTCTCAAATTCCATACGATCGTGTCAGAATGAAGGAAAACTATTTTAAATTTTATATAAACTTTTTATATATAAAGTTTTAGGGGTCACTGAAAAACTGCAGGTTAAGGTTAAGATTAAGATTGAGGTTAAGAAATAACTAGATAAGTATCTTCTTTTTCTTCCTAAACAACTAAACCACCAGATAACTAAACAACCAATTAGTCCGTCTTCATCTCGATGAATCCGTTTACATCTTGATTGCATCCGTCTTCATCTAGATAATTAAATAACTAATTAATCTATCTTCATCAGTGTATTTAATCCGTCTACATCTTGATGAATCTGTTTTCATCTGGTCTTTTTATGCATGCTTTGTAATTTCTTGCCAGTAGTTATAGTGAGGGATATTGTGTAAATTGAAAGTTGAAGTTGCAATTTGCACAGGAATTTTGTATGATTTATTTATGATAAAAAGAGATATTGAAGAAAAATTGATGAGGCTTTCAAAGAAGTATCCAGTGCTGACAATCACTGGCCCGAGGCAGAGTGGAAAAACAACACTTTGCAAAAAGATATTCAAGAATAAAAAATATGTAAGCCTTGAAGAACTTGATAACAGAGATTTTGCTATGAATGACCCACGTGGGTTTTTAAAACAGTTTGGGAATAATGTTATTATAGATGAAATCCAGAGAGTTCCGCATCTGCTATCTTATATACAGTCTATTGTGGATGAGAAAAAAAATTCAGGATTTGTTCTTACAGGAAGTGCCCAGTTTGAACTGATGAATGAAATATCACAGTCACTTGCCGGAAGAAGTCTGGTTGTAAAATTGCTTCCATTCAGTTTAAAAGAGGTGAAAAGAAAATATAAGAAAAGGATTGACCCTTTTGAAATAATAATAAAAGGTTTTTATCCAAGAGTTTATGATAAGAACCTTGATCCATCGAGCTTTTATAGTAGTTATGTATCCACATATATAGAAAGAGACTTGAGGATGCTGATAAATATAAAGGATCTGTCTGTTTTTCAAAAGTTTTTAAAGATTTGTGCTGGTAGAACAGGTAATGTATTAAATCTTATAAGTATTTCAAATGATATCGGTGTTTCTCATACTACAGTAAAAAAATGGATAAGCATACTTGAAGCAAGCTATATAATTTTTCTTTTACCACCGTATTCTGCTAATATTAATAAAAGAATTATAAAATCACCAAAGCTTTATTTTTATGATGTTGGCCTTGCCTCATATCTTTTAGGAATTGAAAATAAAAAGCAGGTTATTAGAGATCCTATGAGGGGTTTTCTTTTTGAAAATCTTGTTATTTCTGAATTTATAAAATACAGATATAATAATCTAAAGTCATCAAATCTTTATTTTTATCGTGATTCGCATAATATTGAGGTTGATCTTATATATGAAAATGGTTCAGAGCTAACCCCTGTAGAAATAAAATCAGGGGAAACAATTTCAAGCGATTATTTCTATAACTTAAAAGAATTTAAAAAAATATTTAGTAAAAAAGTCAGATCGTTAGCTCTTGTTTATGCCGGTGAAAAAAATCAGTTCAGAACTGATACAGACATTTTTTCTTTCAACAGCCTTAACAGTTTGATAGATAGATTATAAAATTATCTTAAACTTTAAAAAAAATTATTCATACTTTTGTTTTGAGCCTACTTACGCCAAAGTGGATAGATATGGCGGTCCAGACTACGCATGACAATTGCTTCGTCTGGCGGTCCAGACTACGCGTGGCAATTGCTTCGTATGTCGGGCCTGCCCGCCGAAGATATATCAGTAAAGTGGCGAATAGCCACAGTCGTTTTGTTGATATGTTTATCGTAGTCGGGCCTGCCCGCCGAAGATATATCAGTAAAGTGGCGAATAGCCACAGTCGTTTTGCTGATATGTTTATCGTAGGCGGGCAATTTGAAACTTCAAGTTGCAATTTGCACAGGAATTCTTAATATCTAAAGAGAAACTGATATTAAATCAAACAATCTAAGACAGACTGTTAACTAATTTACTTTCCAAATTCTCATGAATGAGTCGTTTGATGCGGTTATTAGTTTGTTGTCATAAAACCGAAGAGAGTAAACCTCATCATTGTGATTTTCATTTTCTTCTATGAGGTTTAGGTCTTTGTCAAATACTGATATTATGTTTGCATTTGCTATAAATATTTTGTCATTTTTAAATGTCATATCATTTATCCAGCTCTTTAACTTTAATCTTTTTTCAAGATTAAGTGATTTTTTGTCCCATACCTCTAAATACTTTTCCATTGATGTTGATATGTATATTTTATCTTCAAACTCCTTTATAAGATTTATTCCATAGATGTAGTTATCATTTGTTTTTATCTCTCTGAATTTTTTGTTGTATATTATTAATTTTGATCCACCAGCAAATATATAATCATCTGTTATTTTAATTGCATTTATGTCCCCTGCATTACTCTTTATTTCTTTATATCCATTTGATCTTATTTTGTAAATCCTCATTGTTGAGTCATCTGATGCTGAAACAAATTCCTTTTCATTCAAGAAATCAATTGTGTTAACATTTGAGCTATGTGGTTCATACTCATATATAAGGTTTAGATTATTATCCCACTGCTTTATAAAACCATCGTTTGAGGCAGAAAAAAGCGAATTTTTATCGGGTGAAAGCTTTATTGATGATATATCCTTGCTATGTGCCTCTACCTCTTTTAATTTCTGGTAGCTGTTTAAATCCCATATTCTTATATAATCATCCTCGCCAGCGGTGTATAAATTGGTGTTGTTAATCTCTGTTGTTAAAATCCCATCATTTCCTGCTTTAAACTCGTATATTTTATTAAACATAAAGTCTCCTTTAAATGAATATAATTAAGATTATATAAAATAACTTATTTTTGTAAAATATCTATATGTTTAACTTTAAAGAGGATATAAAAAATGTATTTGAAAAAGATCCTGCAGCAAGAAGCGTTATTGAGATTATCTTTTGCTATCCGGGTGTTCATGCTATATGGGCACACAGGATAAATCATTTTCTTTGGAATAAGAAGTTTTATTTTTTATCTCGATTTCTTTCCCATATTTCAAGATTCCTTACAGGTGTTGAGATTCACCCTGGAGCAAAAATAGGTAGGCGGGTTTTTATAGACCATGGTATGGGGGTGGTTATAGGCGAAACTGCTGAGATTGGTGATGATGTGCTTATGTATCAAGGGGTTGTGCTCGGTGGAACAAGTCTTAATAAAGGCAAAAGACATCCAACTGTTGAAGACCATGTCGTTATAGGAGCTGGGGCAATAGTTCTCGGTAATATAAGAATAGGTTCAAGGGCAAGGATTGGAGCAGGTTCGGTTGTGCTTAAAGATGTCTGTCCTGATTGTACAGTTTTTGGTGTTGAGGCAAAGGCAAAGGGCAATGGTATAGAGGATAATGAATCTGTTCTTGATCACAATAAGGTTTCAAGTTTTTATGATAATGAGATAAAACTTTTGTGGAAGGAGATAGTTGAGTTAAAAAAAGAGGTAAAAAAATGAGATATGCAGGAAATATGTCAGAGCTTGTGGGAAAGACCCCCCTTGTAAAGATAAACAGATTAAACAAGAGTAGCAATAATATATTTGCAAAACTTGAATACTTTAATCCGCTTCACAGTGTTAAGGATAGAGCGGGGTTTTTTATAATTAAAAAGGCTATGGAGGATGGAAAGATAAATGATAAAAGTGTTGTGGTTGAGGCAACAAGTGGTAACACAGGTATAGCACTTGCATGGCTTTCAAGGATATATGGCTTTAAACTTATAATAATTATGCCTGAGAATATGAGCATTGAGCGTGTTAAAATATTAAAGTTTTTTGGGGCTGAGGTTATATTGAGTGATAAAAGGTTGGGCATGGAAGGTGCTGTTAAAATGGCAAAGGATATGGTCAGAAATAATAAAAATTATTTTATGGCCTCTCAGTTTGAAAATAATCAAAATTTAGAAGCACATTATAAGACTACAGGTCCTGAGATATGGAGCGACCTTGATGGAAGGGTTGATCTCCTTGTATCTGGGGTTGGAACTGGTGGAACACTCAGCGGAACAGGAAAGTATCTTAAAGAAAAAAATAAAGATTTAAAAATAATTGCTGTTGAACCATCATCATCTGCTGTGCTTTCTGGAAAGGAAAGAGGAAGTCATGAGATAGAGGGGATAGGAGCAGGATTTGTTCCACCTGTTCTTGATAGATCTATTATAGATGAGATAATTTGTGTAAGCGATGAGGATGCAAGGAAGTTTTCAGTTGAGCTTGCAAGAAAAGAGGGGATATTTGCTGGGATAAGCTCTGGTGCTGCTATGAAGGCTGCAATTGAGGTATCAAAAAAATTTGAGGGCAAGAATATTGTTGTTATACTTCCAGATACAGCAGAGCGTTATATAAGCTCGTATCTTTTTGAGGGAATATGAAAAAAAATTATTCAAACAATATATTAGCTACCCTCTGCTACATAGTTTCTGGAGACAGTGTTCTGATGATTCACAGGGTTGGCAAAAAAAATGATATACATCATAACAAATACAACGGGCTTGGTGGTAAGTTAGAAGAGGGAGAAAGCCCTTACGATTGCGTTATAAGGGAAATAAAAGAAGAGAGTGGAATAAAAATAAAAAATCCAGTTTTTAAGGGAATACTTAACTTTCCGTGCTTTGATGGTAAAAATAATTGGATTGTTTTCGTTTATGTTGCTGAGGTTTCATCAAGAAAATTTGAGAGTGATTCAAGGGAAGGAGTTCTTGAGTGGGTTAAAAAGAAGGATCTCTTGAAGCTAAATCTATGGGAGGGGGATAAAATATTTTTGAAAAGGATATTTGATAAAAATTTTTTCTATGGAACATTCTATTACAAAAACAACAAACTTCTTAAACACAGTTTCAGGCTCGTCAAGAGTATATGATATATATCCTTTCAAGCCCAGTCAATTCTGGTAAAACAACATTTCTTAAAAAACTTTACACAAAAGCTAAAAAGAACAAAAAAAATGTTTTTGCACTTATATCAGAAAAAGAAAGTGTAAGAGACAGTGTCTATTATTATGCTTTTATGAATGATCTGAGGCTTGGTAAGGCTGTTGAGGTCGTAAAAAATGAAGGAAGGATTTTTCTCAATGATGATATATTTAGCCTTGTGTACTATGTTGTTAAAAAAGTTTTGAGGGAGGAAGACTTTTTTATAATAGATGAAGCAGGGCCTGTTGAGCTTGCTGGCAAGGGACATTTTAAAACAATAAAATTGCTTTTAAAAAATGATGCTGATTTCGTTGTGGCTGTAAGAAAAAATCTTCTCTCTGATTTCATAGATTTTTTTAATCTGAAGTATTATCTGATTGCTGAGAGATTTGATATGAAGTTTTTTGAAAGGCTATGGAAATAAAAAATCTTAGTTTTTCTTATGACGGGATAAATAATATATTTTATGATGCATCATTAAGCCTCAAAAAGGGATGCTATGCTGTTACCGGTAGCAATGGAAGCGGAAAGACTACTCTCGTAAGGATTATATCAGGGGTTGCAGTTGATCTTTATAAGGGAAAACTTTCGGGAGAGATATCTATTGATGATGAACCTCTAAAAAAACCTGTTGTTATACCGCAGGAACTTGACTCATCGCTTTTAGCTGAAACAGCGTATGATGAGGTCTCATTCTTTTCACTCAACAAAAACTTTATGTTTAAAAATCCTGATGAGTTTTTTAAAATCTGGGGACTTGATGAGATAAAGAATAAAAAAACTGACAGACTTTCATCAGGTGAAAAGCAGAGGTATATAATATCAGTCAATCTTAGCTTTTCAAACAGAGCAGCTCTTGTTATTATGGATGAGCCACTTGCATTTCTTGATGATAACAATTTAAATCTTTTAATAGAAAGGGTTGGTGAACTTAAAAAAAATTTTACAGTTCTTATTGTCGGTCATAGATTTGATGAGATGAATGAGGTAATTGACGGATATTTTGAGATAAGGGATAAAAGGATAGAGCCTTTTGTTCATAAAAAATATCAGAGTGAGGTGTTCATCAAGGGGAATGATTTCAAACAAGAAAAAAATATTGTTGCTGTGAAAAATCTTTCTCACAGATTTTTAAAAAAAAGTATTGATTTTGAATTAAAGAGCGGGGAGATAAAGGTTTTATATGGCCCAAATGGAAGTGGAAAAACAACTGTTACAAGGATACTTGCTGGTATGATTGATGATTATGATGGAGATATATATTTTTGTGACAGGAAAGCTGACAGGAGTTTGCTTTATAAAAATGTTTTCCCTGTTATGTCAAACCCTGATGTTGAGATTATGGCAAGAAGAATATCTGATATGTTTAATGGTTATAAGAGTGATGTATTAAAAAAATATATGGAGGGATTAAAGATATATGAAAAGTTAGGCAGCTATGCATCACACCTCAGCTATGGGGAGAAGCAGAAATTTTTGATGGTCAATGCAATTCTTTCAGACAAAAAACTTATCATAGTTGATGAACCGTTTCTAAGCTTTGATATTGCATCAGAAAAAGCTATATTTTTATTAATGAGAGAATATCTTAAAAATGGAGGTTCGGTTATTGTTATAACTCACAGAAGGGATATAATTAAGAGCATAAGCTGTGATGTGATTGAGATATGAAAGAAAAAAATGAGATATCAGCATTGAAAGCAACAGTCTTTCCTGTGGTATTTGGTGTTATGTGGGGGCTTTTTGAAATGGTTTTTGGCTCGTATCTCCATATGATAAACTTCCCGTTAAGGGGAGCTGTTATGGCAGGCTTTGGTGCAATTTTTATGTGTATATCTAGAAGCTATGCCAACAGGATTGGAGTAACTCTCCTTTCATCTGCGGTTGCTATTGCTGTCAAGCTTTTTTCTTATGGCGGATTTAAGTTGGGGCCTGTAATAGGTATTTTCATAGAAGGGTTTCTTATGGAGCTTACATTTTCAGCATTAAAGTTTAATATGCTTTCGGTATTTATTGCATCATTTCTATGTGTTCTTGAAGGGGTCCCTCATTTCTTTATAACGACATGGATTATGTATGGAGGGAGCATATTTGATGTTTATATAAATGCTCTAAATAACATATCAAAGCTCTTTGGGTTTAAAAGTAGTTTTTATATATGGATACTTGCACTCTGGATATTATGTCATATTGTTATATGGATTTTTTCAGCGTTGATTTCTTTAAAGCTTATAAGGTGGCTCAAAAATGAAATTCCTTGAGATATCAGCATTTTTGCTTTTTATCATATCATCGTTTATTTCTAACTGGATAGGATATCTCATGCTTTTAATTATATTTTTAATAGTTCTTTTTATATCAAAAAAATCGCTTAGGTTTATGGGTGGGTTTAAATTCTGGATTTTTCCTGCAATCTTTCTTTTTATTATGTCATTTGATTTTAACACATTTGGGCTTTCAAGCGAAAAACTTATTTCAAACACAAATATATTTGTTCACCTCTATATATTTGGAGTTTTGATAAATCTTATAAACGATACAATTAAAATGAAGGATTTAACTATATTTTTTGATAGATACAGGTTTTATAAGCTTAAGTTTATATCACTTTTTACTCTTTCTGTTATGAGGCGGATGAGCAGTGATGTATCAGATGTCTTCTATTTTTACAGGAGGGAGAACAGCGGTTTTAAGTTTTTTAAAAACATACATATGCTTGTTTATGTTTGCGTAAGAAATTCGGTTAAGATATCATATGATCTGGTAGAACTTTTATACACAAGGGGTTTATATGAAAAATAAGATTAAATCAATAGGCCTAATGTCTGGAACAAGTTCTGATGGGCTTTCAATAGCATATACAGAAATTGATTTCGATAAAAAAAAGATATTTATTCCTTTCTTTAAGACATATCCGTATGATAAAAGGCTGAGGAAGGAGATAATGATGGCAAGGGAGCTTCCATTGTCTGATATAGCTGGTTTGAACTATAAGCTTGGGATGTTATGGTCAGATATGATTGAAAAGTTTATTACTGAAAATAAAATTAAGTTGAATGGAATTGATGTGATATCAAGCCATGGTCAGACAGTCTATCATAGCTCAAAGGAAAGGGTAACACTCCAGATTGGTGAGCCTGAGTTTATATCAAGAAGATTTAATTTACCTGTTGCCTATGACTTTCGGTGTGGTGATATCATTGCTGGTGGTGAGGGGGCACCGCTTATTCCATTTATGGATGAGTTTCTATTTGGTGAAAGAAAAAAGCCTGTCGGACTTTTAAATATTGGTGGAATAAGCAACATATCTGTTGTTGGAAAAGGGGTCAAGACATATGGCTTTGATATCGGACCTGGCAATACGCTTATGGACTGGAGCGTTGTTATAAAAACAAATGGCAGAAGAGATTATGATAAAAATGGAGAGCTTGCAAGCAGGGGAAGGATTGATTTTAAAAGAATTAATAAGTTTATGAAAAATAAGTTTTTTAAAAAAAGACCACCGAAGTCGCTTGACAGAGAGGAGTTTGGTAAGGATTTTGTTATAAAAAATTTTGATTTCAAAAAGGAAAGGACAGAGGATATTCTCGCCACGCTTAATTATTTTACGGCTGTTGTAATCTCTGACGCCATAAAAAGATTTGTAAAAGAGAATATGGATGAGCTTGTGATAAGTGGTGGTGGGGTTTATAACATAACACTTGTTAAAAATATTTCAGAGCTTATATCGCCAGTAAGAGTTAGCTCAATATCAGATTATGGTATTGAGCCTTTGGCAAAGGAAGCGGCGGGATTTGCACTTCTCGGGGCTGCAAAGATTTTAAATATACCATCAAACTGTCCTTGCGTAACAGGAGCTAAAAAAAGGGTTGTTCTTGGGAAGTTAGTAAATGGATGAAAAGGAAATATTAAAAAGGATACTTTTAGGAGATAAAGAGGCCTTTGGAGAGCTTTTTTTAAAGCATCAGGATTTTATATTCAAGATCATTTTCGGCTATGTTAAGGTTCAGGAGGATGCTGAGGATATATTGTCAGATGTGTTTTTAAAGGCCTATGAAAAGATAGAGGATTTCAGAGGGGATTCAAAGATCTCATCTTGGCTTTACAGAATAGCATACAATTTGAGTATGAACTGGCTTGAAAGAAAAAAGGATAGAAATGTTGATATAACACCAGAGATTGAAAATTCTGTTAAAGAGGATTCATATGAGAAAATTTTTGAGAAAGCAATCATATCAAAGAGTCTTGGCAATGTGATAGAAGGGATGCCTGATAAGTATAAGATTATAATAAAGCTTTATTATTTTGAGGAAAAATCATATGATGAGATATCAGAGATATTAAAAATTCCTATAAACACCGTAAAGGTTCATCTGTTTAGAGCCAAAAAAATTATAGAGGAAAGTATAAAATAAACAGGGGACACTGAAAAACTGCAGGTTAAGGTTAAGATTGAGGTTAAGAAATAACCAGACAACCAGATAACTAAACAACCAAACAACTAATCTATCTGTTTACGTCCTGATGAATCCGTTTACATTAGCGTATTTAATCCGTCTACATCTTGATGACCAAATAAGTAATTAAATGTGCCACTCTATCTGAAGAGGATTTGATTCAATCTGATTTGATGAGTTAATTCTTTTTGGTATGTCATAAAGCATAATTTTTTCACCATCAAGTTTAAATTCCCATATTTCATCAGCCAGTCTTTCGGTTTCATCCAAAAGCATTATACCATTTTTCAAAAACTTACCTTTTATTGAAAATTTTATTCTTGCAATTATTCTTTTTATGTTCTGGGAAAGATCTCTGTCTATATTTAAAAAATCTATACCTGATATGATGATTTTGTTTATTTGAAAGGAGACTGTAGGATCTGTTGTTATCTTTTCTCTTGCTGAGATCAGTTTCTGCTTTAATTCATCAGAGATATCCAGTTTTATAGCAGAGTCAGGTTTTTGCCACCATGTATAGAGATTAAAAAAATATTCTGCAATTTTGAGCTGGGCCTGCTGGAGTGAAATTTTTTTAATATTATCCTGTCGTAAATTTATTCCACTGACAGGGATATCTTCTTTTTTGCTGGACTGCGGATAATTCTTTACAGCATTTTCGATTCTCATTACATATGATTCTCCCTTTCGTTCTATAAGTGAAAGTTTCCATCCATCATCGAATATAAATGTTAAAAAAACATATCTTGAAATCGGAGTTCTATCACCTGATATAAAGTTTTTATTTATTGCATCAGCATAGTACTGTCTTGAAAAATATTTCACCATGACAGAAAACGCTTTCTCATACTCAGTATATCTGAGGTTTACAATTTTTATATCCTCTATTCTAAAATCTGATATGATATTTTTGATGGCCTTATCATAAAGCTCGCTTATAGGTTTAAGGTATTTAGTATAAAATGACTCTGTTGAAATTCTTGATATATCATTTTTTTCTCCCTGCTGAAAAAGGATAAACTGTTCAAACGCGTATTTGCAGTGTTCAATTATCTTTTCATAGGTTAAATCAGTCTGTGGTAGAAGTTCCTTTATTTCATTTTCTTTCTTGATTATCTCATTATCATCAAATTCATAGTATTTTTTTTCAATTTTTTTGGATGCAAGTCCCAGTATTGCATCACCCAAGGTTGAGGCAAGCGAGGGATTGAGTGGTTCGCCCATCATGCGTTTTCTTCTTGCAGAGTATTTTGTTTCTGCTGGCAAAAACAAAATAGCAATAACCATAAATAATATAATGATCCATTTAGAACTATCGCTGTTGCTATCTTTATCATCTGAATCACTGCTGTAAGAAGATGAGTATCCTGTGTCATCTACAAATGGACTTGCAAGTCTATCAACGATATTGAAGCTTCCATATGAAAACACAGGAAGAAGAAGGAGAGTTAAAATAAAAAAAAATTTTGATCTCATCTTATTATTAAAAAGCAGATAATAAGAACAACTGAGAGTATAATACTTATCCCTATTATTGTTGAAGAGACAATCCTTGAAAAATACTCAGCCACAGCCACATTGCCTCTTAGAATTTCTTTGACCTCATCTATATCAGGTGTTATCTCATTTATTATATTAAATCCTCTTCTTATTATAGTCATAAAGAATGCTACAACTATAACAGCCATTATTATAAGTATTATTAAAAATTCAATTATTTTTATTATCATACTTCCTCCAACTAAATTTTCTCTTCTGACAAAATTTCAATATCCACCGTCCACTATTGCTTTTTGTCTTTTCTGTCCTCTGCTTTCTGACATCTGTCCTCTGACTTCTGATTTCTGACCGCTGCCCACTATTTAAAAGTGCCTAAAATGTCTTTTAGATGTGAAGATCATTGCAATATTTTTTTCATTGCAGAGTTTTATTACATCATCATCTTCACTGTTGCCACCAGCCTGTATTATAAGCTTTACAGGGATGTTTCCAAGCTCTTTAAAACAATTTATACTGAGAGAACCATCAGTAGCTACCGTAAGTTCATTCTTATCTAATTTTATCATATTTTTCTGGTGCATCTTATATACTGCAAGTTTAAGAGCAGCAGCTGTAGAACTTTCGCTCTGAGATACTGCTGCTATGTGTGTCGATGATAGGATTACCGCATTGAATGTTTTTAAATGCTTGGATAATGCCATAGCTGTTTTAATCAGTTTAAGATCGTCCATTGAAGCCTTCTTCCTTGTTACAGTGTTTAGAGTTTGAGTCTCGTCAAATATATCCTTTGACTGAATTACACATATACCATTGAGATAAAATATTTCATTTTCTTCAGGCGGATTTATTCCTATATTTATCTTTATTAACTTCGGTTTTATTTTTTTGACCTTTATAAGCTCATATACGTTAGCAGAATATGATATAGCAACAATAGCCTCAGCGTTATAACCCATCAATATCTCTATAATTTTTTCATTTACCTCACCTGTAAAAACATATATTTCATTTTCCTTTATTCTTTTGTTCTCCATAAGCTGCTTAAAAGCAATATTTATGTCATCGTTAAAACTAAGATCTGATATATTCCCGTGTTTTATAGAAAAACAGCAATTGCAGTGTAGATCATTAATGAGTTCAATTGCCTTGTTTATATCAAGTATATGGTTAAAATTCAATCTGCCATTTATCTCTTCTATCTTTTCCATACTCATACTCGATCTTATCAGGCTTGAGTAGATAAATGATTGCTGGTGGGGATTTTCACCATATTCTAATTTCCTTACCATTCTTAACGGAATGCTTATTTTTTCTGATTTCGTGTTTATGTATGGGAATATGGAATATAGATTTTCAAGCATGTTAAAAGCTATTTCATTAAAAAAGTTTGAGAGTAGCTCTTTCTTTAAATCTTCTGTTATCTCTTGAAAAAGTGTGAGTGATGATATAACCTTCTCATAATACTTCTTTCCTGTTATTGTTGTTATATCATTTCTGGCTGCTGAAAAAAGAAGTATGCTGTTGTAAACATCGTTTATATCATCAGGGATGTCGGCTATTACTATCTCAGGCTTTATTATTGATACATCCTTTTTTTTACCCATAATGATGTTTATAATCAATATGTTTGGATGTTCGTTTTGAGCATAGATCTCAGTTGCATCTATGCCCTTGTCTATTAAATATTTGTATGTTGAGCCGGATGAATAAATCTGATATTTTGAGTTCAAAAGAACTCTTGCTACTTCCTCAATCTTATCCTTATCATAAACATTAAGGTAGGCAGATCTCATAGCCTTTTTATCAGCTTTAAAAATTCCTTTTCATCTATTATTTTTACCCCAAGCTTTTTTGCCTTTTCATACTTTGAACCGGGATCATTCCCTGCTACAACATACGATGTATTAGATGATACAGATGACATAACACTTCCTCCGGCATCCTCAACCATTTTTTTGGCTTCATTCCTTGTCATAGTTTCAAGCTCTCCAGTGAAAACGAAGCTCAAGCCTTTTAATCTTTCATCCTTTGCTTCATCTCTGTATTCTGTGTTGATGCCAAGTTCCTTTATCTTGCGTACCATTTTTTTAACCGCCTCTTGATTAAAAAAATCTGAGATTGATCTTGCTATCACAGGGCCTATTTCATTGATCTTTGAAAGTTCATCAAATGATGATGTGGATAAATTTTCTAAATTTTTAAATTTGCTGGCTAATATTCTGGCAGTTTTTTCGCCAACATGTCTTATTCCAATTGCATATATGAGCTTATCAAAGTTCCTGTTTTTTGATTCCTCTATTTGTTTTAATAAATTATTAGCCTTCTTCTCCTTAAAAAGGCTCAGCTCAAGAAGGTCTTCTTTCCTTAATTTATATATATCAGTTATTTCTTTTATCATTCCCTTCTCTATCAACTTATCAACGGTGCTTTCTCCCATACCCTCAATGTTCATAGCATCCCTTGATGCAAAGTGTATTATGCTCCTTCTTACCTGTTCAGGACAGTTAGGATTTATACACCTTATATAGATCTCATCATCCTCCTGTATCAGTCTTGAACCGCATACAGGACATGAGTCTGGAATTTTTATTTCCCTTTCACTGCCATTTCTTTCCTCAGCAATGACCCTGACTATCTTCGGGATAACATCACCGGCTCTTTCTATTATTACAGTATCTCCTATCTTTATTCCTAACCTTTTTATCTCATCAAAGTTGTGAAGTGTTGCGCTTGTTATATTGACACCACCACATCTCACCTGTTCAAGCTCCGCAACAGGGGTTACAATGCCGGTTCTACCAACTGAAAAAATAACATTTTTAAGCTTTGTCCTTGACTGATGTGCCTTAAATTTGAATGCTATCGCCCAGCGAGGACTTTTTGATGTTGAACCTAATTTTTTTTGTAGTTCAAATGAATTGATCTTTAAAACTATTCCATCTATTTCAAAATCAAGCTCATCCCTCTTTTGAGCCATTTCTCTATAAAAATTGATTGCATCATTTTCATTACGACATATCCTTTTTACACTGTTTGTTGGTATCTTTAAATCTTCACACAGCTTCAAATATTCCATGTGTGTTGCTGGTTCAGGTATCCCTGATATCCTTCCGTATGAGTGTGTCATAAACCTAAGATTTCTTGATGCTGTTATCTCAGGATTTTTTTGTCTAAGAGAACCACTTGCAGCATTACGTGGATTGGAAAATAGTTCCTCATTATTTTTTATCTGATTATGATTTATCTGTTCAAAATCCTTTTTTGTTAGATAGACCTCGCCCCTTACTTCAATAAATGAATTTTTTGGCAGATTTATTTTAAGAGGTAATGATTTTATTGTTTTAACATTATAGGTAACATCCTCACCAACCTCACCATCGCCCCTTGTGGATGCTCTTTTAAATATTCCATCCTCGTATTCTATGGCACAGGAAAGGCCATCTATCTTTGCCTCTCCTATCATCTCAAAGTTAGCACCGCACAATCTTTTTGTCCTGTTATACCATTCTATAAACTCTTCCTCACTGTAACAGTTATCAAGCGATAACATTGGTGGATTGTGTTTTACAGGAGTAAAATCCGAGGCAATATTTCCACCAACACGTTGCGTTGGAGAGTCAGGTGTTATGAGATGTGGATGTGAGCTTTCAAGATCTTTAAGCTCTTTCATAAGAGCATCAAACTCAAAATCACTTATCTCAGGCTGATTCTTTACATAATAAAGATACTCATGCCTTCTTATCTCATCCCTTAAATAGTTTATTCTGTCTATGACTTCTTTCTCAGTCATTTTCTGATTGGATTATTTTTGGCTATTGTATCAAGTATCCCGTTGATAAAATCAGGCCCTTTCTCTTCGTTTGGAGAATACATCTTTGATATTTCTACAGCCTCATCTATAACTATTGGAACCTCATTGTTAAGGTATATCATCTCAGCTGTTGACATCCTGAGTATTGCTTTATCTATTGGGAAAATACCATCAAAATCCCATTTTTTTGATGCTGACCTTATTATCTCATCTATCTCATTTAGATGCTCTATGGTTGTGGTGAGCAGTGATTTGTAAAAGTCCATTGTAGGAGGATTTGACATAATCCCGATGTTCTCTGTGTTTTGAATATAGCTATCAAGTATCTCTTCAAGAGGTATTCTCCCCACATCATAAAGATAAAGGGAAATAAAACAGTTTATCCTTGCAAGTCTTCTTTTTCCTATGTTCATATAACCTCTTTCATTATCACAAAAAGAACATTTATCAGCCCTAGGCTAATATATTTAATTATAGCAATTTTTTATATAATAGCGTTTTTTTATATCTCACTGTAGACAATTTTTATAATTTACATTAACAGCTATTTTTTATATAATACTTTTATGAAGTAATGACATGTCATTGTTTAATATCTCTGATGCGGATTGTAAAGATGTATCTTTGTTTTCTGCGAGGTGAGATCTATGACGTGGCAAATAATAGTATATTCGGAGGTGTGAAATGAAAGCGACTGTGGATCAGAGTTTGTGTATAGGATGTGGTTTGTGTGTTAATGATTGTCCTGATGTTTTTGAGATGCAGGGAGATAAGGCCGTTGCTAAGGCATCTGTTCCTGAAACAGCAGCAGATTCATGCAAGAATGCTGAACAGAACTGTCCTGTTCAGGCTATTAAGTGTGAATAATTTTAGATAAAAAGGTATTTACTTTAAAAAATGGAGATGGATTTTAAATCTGTCTCCATTATATTTTATATGAATAATACTGATAAAAAAAAGAAGGTTGCAAGGCTTTCTGTTGCATCAAATACATTTCTTGTTGTTTCAAAGCTTATCATAGGTCTTATGATAGGTTCTATAAGTGTTATATCTGAGGCAATACACTCATCTGTTGACCTGTTGGCTGCTGGAATAGCTCTCTTTGCTGTTAAAAACTCATCCATACCTGCTGATGATGAACACAGATTTGGCCATGGAAAGATAGAAAATATATCAGGATTTGTTGAAGCATTACTTATCTTTTTAGCTGCAATTTTTATTATATATGAGTCAATTAAAAAACTTATACATCCTGTTCCTATTGAAACAATAGGTTTCGGGATACTGATTATGTTTTTTGCCTGTGTTTTAAATTTTTATGTTTCCCGTATGCTTGCAAAAACTGCAAAAGAAACTGATTCAATAGCATTAAAGGCTGATGCAATGCATCTTACAACGGATATATATACATCGTTAGGTGTAATGCTTGGCCTGTTTTTGATATGGATTTTAGAGACTATTTTTAAGGGACATCATTTTCACTGGATTGATCCAGTAACAGCTATAATTGTTGCTTTGATGATAATAAAGGCTGCCTATAATCTTACTATGGAAGCACTCGGGGATTTGATGGATTCCTCAATTACTAAGAAATCTCTGGATGATATATCTGAGATTATATCAAGCAATAAATATATAAAGAGTTTTAAAAATTTGAAGACAAGGAAAGCTGGCAATAAAATATTTATAGAGTTTGACTTAGTCTTTAATAACGAAATACTGTTAAAGGATGCTCATACTATAACAGATGATATAACCAATATGATAAAGGCTAAATATGATGCTGATGTAATCGTTCATATGGAGCCTTGTGAAGATATATGTATTAATGATTGCGAAGATAATTGTAAGGTAGAATAATCATATATTCTTGCATAACCTTAAATTTAAAATTTATATAATTTTAAAGCGTTTATTTTCAGTCACACTAATAAAAAAATATGTCAAGAACAAGAAAAATTGTTATAAATGGTATAGTTCAGGGGGTTGGATTTAGACCTTTTATATACAATCTTGCGAAAAAATATTCTTTAAATGGGTTTGTTTCAAACACATCAGAGGGTGTTATAATAGAAACTAATGCATCTGATGATATTTTTAATGAGTTTCTAAATGATATAAAATTAAAAAAGCCACCACAGTCTGAAATATCATCCATAAAAATCTCTGATACAGAAGAAAAGAACTTTGATGATTTTAAAATAATCAAAAGCATTTCTAATGATCTTGTAACCACATCCATACCTGCTGATTTAGCGATATGCAGCGATTGCATTAATGATATCTTTGATAGCTCAAACAGGAGGTATCTCTATCCGTTTACAAACTGCACAAACTGCGGGCCGAGGTTTAGCATAATAAAAAAAATACCGTATGATAGGAAATGGACTACAATGTCTTCTTTTGATATGTGTGATGAATGTGCAGAAGAATACAGCGATCCTCTGAACAGACGATTCCATGCCCAGCCAAATGCCTGCCCTCGCTGTGGTCCTCGTGTTTGGTCATTTAAAAATAAAAAATTGATTTATGATGATGAGGCAATAAATTTTATAGTTGATGAGATAATCTCAAATAGGGTTGTTCTTATAAAAGGAATAGGTGGTTTTCATATAGCAGCAAATCCATTTGATGAAAATGCCGTTAAAGAGCTTAGAAAAATAAAGAGCAGAGATTTTAAGCCGTTTGCAATAATGGTTTCAAACATAGACAGTATAAAAAATTATGTCTTTATAAGTGATAGTGAGATGAATCTAATATCATCTCCAAAAGCACCGATAGTTATGCTTAAAAAAAAGAACAGAAAAATATTTGAGCTTGTAGCCACATCACTTGATAGCGTTGGTGTTATGATTGCATACACCCCGCTTCATAGAATAATATTTAAAAAATTAGAGGATAGAGGGTTTAAAAATCCGCTTGTTATGACATCAGCCAATTTCAAGGATGAGCCACTTGTAAAGGATAATTCTGCTGCCAAAAAACTTTTTAGTAATTATCCTGTGCTATATCACAACAGGGATATACACAACAGAATAGATGACAGTGTCTTGATGGTTGACAGGTTTAACAATATAAGAATTACAAGGAGAGCAAGGGGATATGTCCCTAATTCAATAAATGTTAACAGTGATTTTAAAGATCATATATTTGCTGCCGGTGCTGATATGAAGAACTGTTTTGCATTTTACAGGCATGGTGAGGTTATAATATCGCAGCATATAGGTGATCTTGAGATGGTGGAGAACAGAAATTTTTATATAAAAAGTTATAAAAATTTTAAAAAACTTTTTAATTTTTTACCTTTTGTTGCAGTTGCTGATATGCATCCTGGTTATTATTCAAAGCAGATTACAGAAGGCTTTAATTTTAAGAAAATTTTTTATGTTCAGCATCACATATCACACATATACAGTGTTATGGCGGAAAACAATATTGATGATGACATAATAGGTGTTGCCTTTGATGGTGTTGGATACGGACTTGATGGCAACATATGGGGTGGAGAGTTTTTTGTCATAAAAAACAGAGATGTTAAAAGAGCTGCTGGTTTCAATTATTTCAAACTCCCTGGTGGTGACCTGTGCAGCAGTGAGATATGGCGAAGCTTTCTTTCAATTTTTTCATCCAACAGGGGTTTTGTAAAAAGTTTTTTAAAGGATAGAGTTGATCCTAAAAATGTGGATATAGTTTTTAATATGATGGATAAAAACATAAACTCGCCACTTTCATCAAGTGTGGGAAGAATATTTGATGCTGTATCAGTTCTTGTAACAGGTTCGGTTATATCCAATTTTGAAGCAGAGGGACCGATGAAGATAGAAGCATTAGCATACAAGAAGGTTAAAGGATTTTATGATTTCGACATAAATGAAAATGGTGGGTTTTACTCAATTCTTATTGATAGAGCTGTTGATGAGATGATATATGATTATAAAAATGGAAGAGCTGATGAAATCTCAGCAAGGTTTCACAGAGGGATTGTAAAGCTTATAAAAAAAATCTGTATAAAATTATCTGAGGAAAATAAAATAAAAAGAGTGGCGATATCTGGCGGAGTTTTTCAGAATAAATTTTTGATAAACCTTATACAAGAAGAGTTTAGAAAAAGTGGTCTAAATATATACCTTAACTCAGCTGTTCCTTCAAACGACGGTGGCATATCTTTGGGTCAGATATACTACTACCTTAAAAACATAAGTAAGTTAAACCATGGAAATTTAATAGAATAATATTATAGAGGTATTATGAACTCAAAAGAACTAAGAAAAGAATTTTTAAATTTTTTTAATGAACACTCTCATCCTGTCATACCATCAAGTCCCCTTATCCCTTACGGCGATCCAAGCCTTTTATTTACAAGCGCGGGTATGGTTCAGTTCAAGCCATATTATTTAGGTCTTAAAAGTGATATGAAAAGAGCCACAAGCTGTCAGAAGTGTTTCAGAACAACCGATATAGACAATGTTGGGAAAACAATAAGGCATCTGACATTCTTTGAGATGTTAGGAAATTTTTCATTCGGTGATTATTTTAAGGAAGAATCGTTAACTTGGGGTTATGAATTTTTGACTAAAAGGCTTTCGATAGATCCAAATAGACTTTATTTTTCTATTTATAAGGGTGGTGTTGCCCCGAGGGATGAGGAGGCCTTTAATATTTGGAAAAAAATTCTTCCCTCTGAGCTTCATTCTCATATATTTGAGATGGGTGAGGATAACTTTTGGTCTATGGGAGATACTGGTCCTAGCGGTCCTTGCTCTGAAATATACTATGATAGGGGTGAAGAGTTTTCACACGATGGATGTTTGGGTCCATCCTGTGGTTGTGACAGATACATAGAGATATGGAATCATGTATTTACACAGTTTGACAGGCAGAGTGATGGAAGTTTTAAACCACTTCCTAAAAAAAACATAGACACTGGTATGGGGCTTGAGAGACTTTGTTTTATTGTTGAAAATAAATTTTCACCTTTTGAAACGTCGCTTTTCTATCCCATAATAAAAGAATTTATAAATAAAAATTTTGAAATATTTGATGACAGAACAAAGATATATTTTGAATCTGTTGAAAAATACGTGAACAATCCTGATGATTTTAATAAGAATATTATTAATTCAGATGCTTTTAAGATAGTCCCGAATCTCAGGATTATATCCGACCATCTTCGTGCTTCATCATTTTTGATATCTGAGGGAATACTGCCATCAAATGAAGGAAGAGGATACATACTCAGAAGGCTTATAAGAAGGGCTATGAGATACTCAATGCTTCTTGGTGTAAAAGAACCATCACTCTTTAAACTGGTTGATTCTGTTGAGAGCATATTTGGTGATGTCTATCCTCAGATAACGGAAAACAAATCACAGATAAAAGAAGTTATAAGATATGAAGAGGAAGGCTTTCTTTCAACTTTGGAAAATGGTGAGAAATATATTGATGAGCTTATATCTGTTAATAAGTGTGGTGTCATAAGTGGTGCTGAGGCATTTAAGATATATGAAACATATGGATTTCCATACGAGCTTATAAAAGAAATAGCTCTCAAAAATAATATAAGGACAGATGATGAGGAGTTTATAAAAGCAAGAAAGAATGCTCAGGAGGTTTCAAGAAATTGGAAGGGTCTTGAAAAGGATGTTTCAATATTTCACAGAATAAACGGCAGGTTTCCAAAAACAAACTTTACAGGGTATGAGAAAATAAATGATTCATCAAAACTTTTATCAATAATTTCACTTGACGGTAAAGAATTAGATATGGCGGGGGATGGTGAGGTGTGGCTTGTTTTTGAAAAAACGCCTTTTTATGCTGAAAGCGGTGGCCAGGTTGGAGATACTGGAGTTATTTTAGAAAATGGTAATATTGTTGCAGAGATAACAGATGTTCAAAAACCACTGGGTGATGTTTTCTATCACAGAGCGATTTTAAAATCTCCTGTCTCTGTTAAAAAAACTTACTATTTATCTGTAAACAGTTACAGAAGAAGAAAGATTGAGTCTAACCATACATCAGTTCATATTGTAAATGCTGCACTCAAACAAATTTTTGGACCAAATACTGTTCAGGCAGGTTCTCTTGTAAACGACGGAAAATTCAGGTTTGATTATACTATAAGTAAAACCCCTACATCAGATGAAATCATTGAGGTTGAAAGGATTGCAAATGATGCAATAATTAAGGGTTATAAGGTTTATAAGGAGGAAAGACCGCTTGCTGATGCAAAGGTGCTTGGTGCAACAGTTCTCCCCGGTGAAAAGTATTCTGATCCTGCAAGGTTTGTTCTGATAAACAATGATGGGTTTAAAAATCCAAAGGATAGATACAGTCTTGAACTCTGTGGTGGTACCCATGTGAGTGATCTAAAGGATGTTTTTAAAATAAAGATTTTAAAGGATTCATCTGTTTCAAGAGGAGTGAGAAGGATAGAGGGCGTTAGTGGATATTCCCTTATAGAATACTTTGAAAAAAGAGACATGTTAATAAATAAAATCTCAAAAGAACTTGAGGCTGGTGATGATGAAATAATTGAGAAAATCAACAGGATGAAGAATGAAATAAAAGAATTAAAGGTCAAAATGATTAATATGAGTTCTTCATCAGCAGTTTCTGATGAGGTGTTTAAGTCGGATGGAAAACCATTACTTGCGATGGTTAAAATTCCTCAGGGTGATTTAAAGATTATAAGAAGCATATCGGATAAAAAAAGAAAGGAATACAAAAATTCATTCATATTTGTTTATTCCTTTGATGGCGATTTAAAAAAAATAAATTTTGTGATATCCAAAACTGATGACAATCATATATCTGTGAAAGAAATTTATGATAGAATAAAGAAAGAAATTGATTTAAAGGCTGGTGGAAGGGATGATTTTATGCAGGGTGGTGGTAATATAGAGACAGAGGATAGGCTTAAAAAAGTGCTTTCAAAAATTATTGCAACACTCTGATATTGTATATGGTGTATGACAGATAAAATAAAAAAGAAATTTGATACCCTTGAAAAACTTGTAACAAGACTTTCTGATAAATTGAATAAGCTTCAAAGTGAAAACATAAAACTCAAGTCTGATCTTGAAGCATTAAAGGATAAATCTAAATATCTTGAGGGAGAACTATTAAAAGCTCATCAAAATTTTAAGGAAAAGGATAAAATAATAAAAAAGCTTTCAAAGCTTTCTGAGCTTATAAATAATGAGACAGAGAAAATATGAGTTATAAAATAAAGATTAAAACTCGTGAAATTGAAATAAATGATGCTGAGCTTACAGCTGTGGAAATAAAAAAGATAGAGGCTGAGTTAGAAAAAGATTTTAATGAACTGAATGAAAAAAATGTTGTTGATACTATAACCCAGCTTGCCAGTGTTATAGCAAAGTACGCTGTAAAAAATTATTTGATGAATAAACAGAATCTGATTGATGAAAGTTCAATAGATTCTGAGCTGGAACACATCATAGATGTTGCAAAACAGGCCGTTCAGAAGGATATGCTGTTTTAATATGGAAAGCCTTTCAATAAAATTAGCTCCAAAAACAATAGATGAGTTTATTGGTCAGAGCCACCTTGTTGGTGATGGTAAGTTTTTAAAAAAAGCTTTGGAAAGTAAAACAATGAAATCCTGTCTTTTTTATGGCCCGAGCGGCAGTGGAAAAACTGTTCTTGCAAATATAATAGCAAACACTCTCGGTGTAAAGTCATTTAGGCTTAATGCAACTACTGCAAGTGTGAGTGATTTTAAAAAGATTGTGGATTATTCAAGGTCTATGTTTGATAAACAGAGCATTCTTGTTATCCTTGATGAGATTCACCATTTCAACAAAACTCAGCAGGATGTCCTTTTGCCATCGGTTGAAAAGAATGAGATTATACTGATAGGCATAACAACTGAAAATCCATTTTTTTATGTCAACAAGGCTCTACTTTCAAGGCTTCTGATATTTGAGTTCAAGAAACATACGGATGCCGATCTATCAAAACTCATAGACAGAGCTATTGAGAAGGGGTCTGATAAAAGGTTAAAGATAACCGATGAGGCAAGGAAAACTGTTATAAACTTTGCTTCAGGTGATGCGAGAAAGCTTTTGAACTTTCTTGATGCACTTTTTCTGATAGAAAAAAATGGAGTTATAGACGAAAACTGTGTTAAAGACCTTCTTTCAAACAGGTATGCAGAGTATGATAAATCAGATGATAAACATTACGATACAATATCAGCATTTATAAAATCTATGAGAGGCTCTGATCCTGATGCCACTCTTTACTGGCTTGCCAATATGATCTACTCTGGTGAAGATCCACTTTTTATTGCAAGAAGAATTTTAATAGCAGCATCAGAGGATGTTGGGCTTGCAAACCCAAGTGCACTCCTTGTTGCTGAAGCTGCCTTTGAGGCTGTAAAAAATATAGGTATGCCTGAGGCAAGGATAATTCTTTCAAACGCTGCGCTTTATGTTGCACTGTCGCCGAAGTCAAACTCAGCATACACAGGAATAGAGAAAGCAACTGAAGAGGTGAAAAATGGTAAAAAAAGAGAGGTACCAGTTCATTTAAGGGATTCCCATTTAGATTCTGATTTTTTGGGTGATGGAAAGGGATATAAGTATCCTCACGATTATCCGAATCACTTTGTTAAACAGGAGTATATGCCTGAGCCTGTAAAATTTTATGAGCCGTCGGAAGAGGGTTATGAAAGGGATATAAAAAAAAGGCTTTTAAATCTAAGGAAAGAAGATGAAGAGGATTAGACTTGATGTAAAAACAGTTGAGTTAGGTCTATTTGAAACCAGAGAGCGGGCAAAGGCATCCATAATGGCAGGCGAGATACTTGTAAATGGAAACCCTGTTCTTGACTCAAGCTACGGAGTTAAGGATGGCGATGAGATAAAACTTCTTGAAAAGAAAAATCCATATGTTTCCCGTGGAGGGCTTAAGCTTAAGGCTGCGATTGATTATTTCCAGATATCTTTAAAGGGAAGGATATGCCTTGATATAGGGGTTGCGACAGGTGGTTTTTCCGATTGTATGATAAAGGAGGGGGCAGAGAAGGTTTACGGTGTGGATGTCGGAAAAGGACAGTTAAATGAAAAACTTTTATCTGAAAAAAGATTTGTTTTTATACCAGAAACTAATGCAAGATTTTTAAAGCCTGAAATATTTAATGAAAAACCTGAGTTTTTTGCAGTTGATGTGAGCTTTATATCCCTAAAGCTTATAATACCACCGATTATAAATTGTATCTCTGAAAAATCATCAGGTGTTCTGCTTGTAAAACCTCAGTTTGAGTTAGAAGCAAAGGATTTAAAGAAGGGAATAGTCAAGAGCGAGGAGCTGAGGCAGAAAGCTTTGAATGACATAAAGACCTTTATAAGTGATATGCAATTTTTTGATATTGTTGGGGCTATTGATTGCCCTGTTGAGGGGGCAAAGGGAAACCGTGAGTTTTTAATGTATATAAAAAGAAAATAGTTATTTGGGAAGATATATTCTTCCAACCTTACAGCTTGCTACGCATTTAAACATCCTAATTTATTGAGTTGGAATGATTAAACTTTTTGTCAAGTATACTTGACAAAAAGTATTACTTTTTATGAACTGTATATATGATTAAGTACAGAGAAATTATGAAGGATATAGATAAATTTTTAAGCTCCCCTGAAGCACTTGTAATAACAGGTATGAGAAGGACTGGAAAAACTACAATACTCCGATATTATTTTGATTTGATTGATGATAGAAATAAGCTTTTTATTGATCTTGAAAATATAGTAAATAGAAAATATTTTGAAGAGGAAAATTATGAAAAAATAAAAAAGAATTTAGAATTTTTAGGCTTAAATTTTTTAAAAAAGGCATATATCTTTCTTGATAAAATACAGTTTTTAAAAAATATTCCTTCAGTTATAAAATATTTTATTGACCACTATAATACTAAATTTTTTCTCTCCGGTTCATCAAGTTTTTATCTTAAAAACTTTTTTAATGAATCTCTTGCTGGAAGGAAATATGTTTTTGAAATATTTCCTTTGAGTTTTAAGGAATTTCTATCGTTTAAAAATACTGATTTTAATATATCAGACAAGAATTTAGAGGTAAGCAGAGCAATATATGATACTTTATCCCCACTTTATGATGAGTATATGCTTTATGGAGGATTTCCTCAGGTTGTTCTTAAGGATAGCATCGAAGAAAAAGAAAGGGCAATAGAGGATATTTTTAATTCTTATTTTCAACTTGAGGTTGTTCAATTGGGTGATTTCAAAAAAAATAATATTGTAAGAGATCTCATGTTTCTTTTAATGAAGTCTGTTGGATCAAAAATAGATATTAATAAAATTTCTAAAACGCTTGGAGTTTCAAGACAATCTGTAAATGAGTATATATCATTTTTAGATGGAACCTATTTTATAAAAATTATAAGACCTTACTCTACGAATAGGGTTACAGAAATAAAAAAAAGCACCAAAGGTTTATCTATGTGATTCTGGAGTTTTAAATCATTTTTCTAAAATTGATAGTGGATTGTTGTTTGAAAACAATATATTTCAGAATTTAAGGTTAAGAGGAGAAGTAAATTATTATCAGAAGAAAAATGGAATGGGAATAGATTTTATTTTGAATAAAAGTGTATCATATGAAGTAAAATGGACTGGTGATAAATCATATATGAACAAATTAAAAAGGCTATCAGATGAGTTAAATATAGGAGAATATAAGATTGTATCAAAAAACTATGTAAACACTCCCCTTAAAACAGTTTATCCATTTGAATTATAAACAGGGGTCACTGAAAAACTGCAGGTTAAGGTTAAGATTAAGGTTAAGAAGAAAACGACAAATCCCCATCAAATCAGTGATCAGTGGACAGTGGGCAGTGATCAGAAAAGACAAAACAGGGGTCAGAAGTCAGAAATCAGATATCAGATAAATAAGGAGTTCCTTTAAGTTCTGCCTTCTGACTTCTGTTTTCTGTCCCTGCCTGCGCCGAAGCGGCTTCGGCAGGCAGGTTCTGATTTCTGACCTCTGACTTCTGACATCTGTTTCCATTAAACAACCAGATAAAATAACAATAAACTGTAGCACAAATAGACTTTTTCAGTGACCCCGAGTTATCTCCTGTTATATATGAAATGCCTTTGGATTGTGAAGAACAAGTGATGCAACAGAAGACTCAGGCTCAAACATAAAACTTTCGGTTATGTCTGTTCCTATATCATTTCCACCCAATAGTTCAAATATATCCTTGTTAACAGATATGTCAATTGCAGGATAACCGGGAGAGTATCTTATCCCTCTAAATTTTTTCCTATCAAGTTCTTTTTCAGCTATGTTCATATCCCTTCTTATGAAGTAATGAAGGACATCGGTCATTGCCTCAGCAAGCATTATTGAAATTGATTTTATTATATATACCTTTTCCTTATCATCCAAAATCTTTTTTATTTTTTCCTGATTTATAAATGTAGAACAAAGTGTAAAAGCTATAATATCTTTTCTAAGATTGTTATCCTTCATAACAAAATCATTTATGGATATACCATGGCGTGATGTCAGATGAATTTGCTTTAAAAAAATTTCCTTTTCATCATATATATTTATACCTGATTCATCAGCTCCTGCTTTAAATATCTGGTATATCCCTCTTGCTTCCACATAGCCATCATTTTTGATCTCATCTTTCATATCCATAATTCTTTTGTTCATATCTTTTATCTTATCAGGCTGTGATTTTTTAAGATTAAAAAATCGCAGGAACAACATGTCGTAATCAAGATTTTCAAACAGCATATCAGTGGAAAAGTTTTTAAAGATCTTTTTATCAAAGCTATTTACCTGGGGTATATCATCAGGGGTAAAATCTTTTTTTTGATAATTAGTTTTTTCTGTTATATTAATTATATCTTCGCTTTTATCTGGATCACTGATATTATTAATGGCGATGTTAAGCCCATCCATAGCATCCTTTGCGTAATATGCTTCAGAGTAAAATGTTTTTATGTTTTTTTCAACAAAAGCCTTGCTCAAAGCTGCTCCACCAAGAATTAATTTTTTGTTTATGTTTTGTTCACTAAGTTTTTTTGCAACATCAACCATATAGCCACATGATCTGGACAGCAGCCCTGATAGACCTATAACGTCAGGGTTATACTTTAAAACATTTTCTATTATTACATCAGTCTCAACCCTTGTTCCTAAGTCTATTACCTCAAAACCATTTGATTCAAAGATCATAGAAACCAGATTTTTGCCTATATCATGGACATCCCCTTTTACTGTAGCAATTAAAAATTTTCCTCTGTTAAAGTTCTCTTTTGATAGATATGGTTTGAGCATATTCATAATTTTTGATGTCACACCCGCCGATGAGATAACCTCTGTTACAATAAGTTCTCCCTTTGAAAACATAATTCCTAAGTCTTTTAGAGCAGGCATAATTATTGAATTAATTATATCAAGTGCAGTTCTTTTTGCAAGCAAATCCTTTATCCTCTCATCGATTCCATCAGATCTTGCATATATAATTGCTCTTTTTATGAAATCATCAGAGCTAATTTCCTTATCATTGGTTCCATCAACTCTTTTTTTGTTGTTCAGTGATAGATTTGTGAGTTCTGTGATATTGCCATTTAAAAGATTTTCAATACTTTCTCTTATACTTAAATCCATAAGTGCATATGGAAACAGTTCCATTATGTTCACTATTGCAAAATCAAGGTTGTTTTTTATTGCAAGATGCAGAAATACTGAGTTCACATATTTTCTAAGTTCTGTGTCCAAGCCGAATGATACATTGCTTATTCCTAATATTGTTCTTATACCGTATTTCTCTTTTATTTCTTTTAAAGCTGAAATGGTGTCAGTGGCGGAAAGCCTATAATCGCTTGTAGCCACAGGAAAAACTAATGGATCAAATATGAGAGAGTTTTTATCAACTCCATTTTTTATTACAAAAAATTCAAATGCTTTTTCTGCTACACTCATCTTCTTATCAAGTGTGTATGAAAGCCCGCTTTCATCTATGAGTCCAACAGTTATGAGTGAGCCATATTTTTTGTTTAGCTCTACAGCTTTTAGAGGAATATTATATCCATTTTCAAAGTTCACAGAGTTTATAATGAGTTTTGCTCCACTTATTTTTGCTGCTGTCTCATGGGCAGAAATATTTGTTGAATCTATCATAACAGGTGTTTTAATATTTTTGAGTATCTCTGGTAAAAAATATTGTAGATCCTTTATTTCATCGCGCTCAGGATTTAAAAAGGAAATGTCAAGTATATGTGCTCCTTTTTCAACCTGCATCCTTGCAAGCTCTTTTATCTCATCAATCTTGTTTTCGTTAACAAGCTTTCTGAACTTCTTGCTTCCGAGCGAGTTCATCCTCTCAGCTGCTAAAAATGGTTTTTCTATATCATCTTCAAAAATAGCAATTTTATGGGCAACTGCAAATCTATTTGTTTTTTTAATTTCTCTTGGCTTTATCCCTTTAAGCCTCTCTGTAGTTTTTTTTATATGAGCATATGATGTCCCGCAGCAACCACCTGCTATGTTTATATATCCTAAGCTTGCATATCTTTTAATTGCATCAGCAAATGTATCAGCAGACATGGGATAATTGCCATTTTCATCAGGAAGTCCTGCGTTTGGCATAACAAAGAGTGGTTTGTCTGATATCTCAGATAATCTTATAAGCGATGACTCCATCTCAATCGGGCCTGTTGAACAGTTCATACCAATGGCAATAAGATCAAAATGCATAATATCAACATAAGCGCTTTCTATGTTATGACCACTCAGCATAAACCCGTTTTTATCCACCGTTATAGATGCTATAACTGGTAGATCAGCATATCTACCCATTATTTCAGAGATTGCTATCATACCAGCCTTGAGGTTTATAATATCATGGGCAGTTTCAAAAAGCAACAGATCAACACCTGCATCTAAAAGCGATTTAGACTGCTCCCTGTAAGCATTTTTTACATCATCAAAGCTATATTTTGAGCCGAGCGAAAGTGATATATTAAGCGGGCCAACAGAGGCTGCTATAAAAATATCTTTACCACTTTTCATCACCGCTTTTTTTGCAATCTCAACCCCTTTCCTATTGAGTTCGCTAACCATATGACTCTGGGAGTATTCGCTTAAAACTATTGAGTTTGAGTTAAATGTGTTTGTCTCTATGACATCAGCTCCTGCGTCTATATAGGATAGATGGATCTGTTCTATAATCTCAGGATCTTTTATATTAAGAAAATCATTTGGAAGTTCATCAGATCTCTCCCTCTTGGTTTTAGATATTCTGGTTATCTCTGTTCCCATTGCACCATCAAATATCATGATTTTATTTTTTAATAATTCTTTAAGTTCTTTTGTTCTCATATAAATTGGGTTCACTGAAAAAGTCTAACGAAAGATAATTTTCCAAATGAATAGTTGTCTCTATTATAGCGTATTATTGCTTTATTGCTCAAATAGACTTTTTCAGTGAACCATAAATTTTAATCAGTGAGTCTCTTTAATATTTTCTATCAGACTATTGTAATAATCTGTTAAACTTTCTCTGAGCGATGCAACCTTATATACCTTACCGATAGGAAATGTGTATGTGTTATTGGCTATAAAAAATGACCATAAACCATCATTTTTTTCTACATTATACCATTGGATGTTAAAATCTTTTAGTATTATTTCAAGAAACAGATGAGCATAGCATCTTAATATCTTCCAGCCATCAATGGTAGGAGGAACATGGGGTTCATAATTCTTCATTATCTCTTGCTCAATTTTAATAACGGATGATGAGTTTATTGGTATATGTGAGGTCTCAGAAATATCCCTTGATATAAGTACAATCTTTTTATGTTCAATTTTTGCATCGTATATCTTTTCTGTATGGCTCGGTATCATTTTATTTATGGCATCCTTTCCATATGGAGTTTCTTCTGTAAGATTATTAAAGAAATCATTTATATATCCTATGTATTTTTTTATCCATCCCTGCTCAGGTAGTGTCTTTGACCAGAAAATCTCCCATATCCTTGCAGCAGGGTATGTGAGGATTTCCATTTCTTTTTTATTCTTTATTATTGCACTCCATGCCCAAGAATCAATATCATGATAGGTTATGATATCTGCCTTATATCTTTCTTTGATAAAAAAAAGAAGAAATGCCGAGCATCCCTTTATAACTTCTTTTTTTTCATTTTCTGATACCTCGGTCATAAACGTTACTCTAAGCTTCCTTTCTATATCATCAATACCATCGTAATTGAAGTATATCTTTTTGCCAAACTCTTCTTCCAACTGTTTTGAAAATGAAAGAGCTGTTGATGAAAGAGTATCAGTATCTTCTGATATATACTCATTGTTCCCTTGGTTGCTGAATTCATATGAGCTTATGAATTCCATGCTTTTCTTCTCCTCGTTTTCTGATTCCTCAGTGCCAGATTTATCTGATGCTGTGCTATCAACTTTTTCCTCTGTAATAACTTTGGTAGAGGTATCACTGGCCTTTAAAATATTTTCAGGTTTTAATACTGCCTCTATCTGTTCATCTTCAGTTTTTTCAACTGATTTATCTCCCTTAGGGGCTTTAAATAAAAAACTCTCTGGATATTCTTGTTTTAAATGACTGTAATCTATTTTTGATATAATATCTCTTGCAAGAGATATATCAAAAACACCACACTCAAAAGTTTCCTTTGATGCTCTATCGTCATTTGACATAGCAAAATCACAGAGAGCCATTCTTGATAGAATGTATGGAGATGGTGATGTATCATAGATCTGTTTGTATGATTCATAGGCCTTGGAATGATCATTTATGGTCATATAAATACTGGCTAATTGTTTAAGTATATCTGTTCTGTAATAGGTTGTCGTTTCAAGAGTCTGGTTTAAGAGATCTATGACATGAGTTATTTCTTTGTTATCGATGTTTATGAGAGATTCTACCATAGCTGGTATTATCCTGCCAAGCCTCTCATCTCTTACTGTATTACTATAAAATTTAAATATTTTATAAGCATTTTCATAGTTCTTTGTTTCCAAATGCAGTAGTCCGTACTCTATATTTCTGTCTATTTCATTTTCTTTTGATTTTACTTTTGAAAGAAGTGAAACAGCCTTTTTTATGTTTCCAAGTTCGCGATTTATTCTTGCAAGTAAAATGGTGGATTTATCATCAGTCATACCGTTGAGAATTTTTTCAGCTTCGTTCAAGAATCCGAGTTCTGTATATATTAGTGATATAGTATATGGGTCTGAGTCCTCTATGCTGAGTAGGTAATGGGCAAGGTGAAAATCTCCTGACGATATAGCTTTGTTTACTGTAAAATGCTTTTCCTTTTTACTTCTTATATATCCTATTATGAATGATATCAGCTCGTTATTTATCTCATATTTAGTATCATCAATGTCTATGACTATATCCTTGTCCCTTCTCATATTAAAAATATTTAAAAGTATCAGCTCCGTTTTGTTAGAGTAATATGGAAAATTTATATTTCTATCAGATGTCTTTATCTCAGTAGTATTAAATATGTCTGATGTGAAAAAAATTGAATTGAGTATGGTTGACTGTGTAAGTTCTATGTAAAGCTTTGAAATTGAATCAAAATTATTTAAAATTTTATTAGTGGCATCGTTGTCAAAGTCTTGCATTATTTAATTTTATATTTTTTATATATGGATTTACAAATATGAAGAGATATGATCTGATGATAGCAACAAAAAATCTTAACAAGGTAAAAGAGATAAAAAAGATTATAACGGGATATGACGTTAATATAATGACATTCATTGATTTCCCTCAAATGCCTGATGTGGTGGAGGATGGTTCTACGATTGAGGAAAACTCTAAGAAGAAAGCCATAGAAACTGCAAAATATACTGGTCTTGTCTCAATTGCTGATGACACAGGGCTATTTGTTGATGCCATTAATGGTGAACCCGGAGTGTTTTCTGCAAGGTGGGCAGGAGAGGATGCCACTTATATGGATAACAACAAAAAATTGATTGAGAAATTGAGTGGTTTTAAATATGAGGAGAGGACTGCAACATTTAGATGTGCTATAACTCTGGCAATGCCATCAGGATTCTTTGTTACCGAGGTTGGAGAGATAAAAGGATATATAATTGATCAATTAAGAGGTGAGAATGGGTTTGGTTATGATCCTCTTTTTTATCTGCCAGAGTATAAAAAGACGTTTGCAGAGATGGATATGGATCTAAAAAATAGGATAAGTCATAGGGCAATTGCACTTTCAAGGATTGGAGCTGTAATAAAAAAGGTTATAGAAAATGGCAAAATTTAAAAATAAATATTTAATATCATTTTTTATCATTATATTCTCAGGTAGATGGTTGTTTTCTTCTATATCTACAACTTCTATGTATGATAACCTTTTTGAATCAAAGGATTATGTAATACTTTTTAAAATGTCAGTAAACTATTCAAAATATCGTGAAGAGATAGCATCTGTTATAGAATCAAAGAAGTACAACAAAATAAAGATTAAAGATATAAAGAATATCAATAACATGATATCAGATACAATATCAAAGCTTGATTCAATAGAGAATAATGTCAAAAATACTGATATAAGGTCCCAGATATATCAGACAAGGATTGAGTTGGAAAACACAAAAAAATTGGTGAATAATACTATAAAAAGTGTAAATAATAAAGACAAATTTAAAAGTAATTTAATTGAACTTGAGTCGTCGCTGTTTAGAATAGAGGTTTATCTCAAAGGCCTTTCTCAAAAGATATCTGTATTGTGATCATGGTTTAAGAAATCAGTGAAACATTTTTTAAGCTTCTGTGTCTTATTATTATGAGAACAGTGTTGAAAGTAAGATGTCAGAAGTCGGAATTAAGGTGTTTTGTTATTTCTGTCCTCTGCCTTTCAATATCTGATTTTTGTTTTAGGAGGAGTTATGATAAAAAAACTTATAGAGATCGTTGTGTTGTTAATACTTATAATCGGACTTATGTTTCTGGTAAGCAATATAGGTCCTGTTAGCCCTGATGCAAGGGTCGTAATAAAATATATTTGGTTTGGATTGATTGGAATACTTGGACTTGCGATAGTAGCCATAACAGTTATATCAGTTGTTACAATAGTCTTCGGTATCAGTTGGCTTAAGAATGTTGTGTCGTTTGGGGGCTACAAATCTGGTATCGGTGGGTTTGTTAAGGATGCTGTTAACGGTTCATTTGATAGCGGTTCTTCATCCTTTAAGGATGTAAAGAATTTTTTACAGCGTGATGTAAAAATTGAGATGGACAAGTATCCTTATAAATCACTTACAATAAAAACAAACATAGGAGATATAAAGGTATATGGATGGGACAAAGAGGGAATAAGTGCTGATGTTGAAGTTTATGAAAAAGAAGAGCTTGACGGAAAATTGTGTTTTGAGAACGGTGAACTAATAGTGAAATCAAAAGGAAATAACAAGGCTTTTATAGGTGAAGTAACAATTTATGTTCCTAAAAGTCTTTCTTCTATAAATCTTTCAACCGTAAGTGGTGATGTCATATTATCTGATATTGTAACAGATGAGAACAGCTTCATTAATACTGTTAATGGTGATGTAAGAATTTCTAATTTTAAAAACTCATCAGAGTTCTCAGTTAAAACTGTTAACGGAGATCTGAAAATTGATTCATCTGAGTTTAATTCAATACTCTTTAACGCTGTGAGCGGGGATGTCAACTTTAACAGTTCAAAGGCAGAGAATGGAAGTTTTAAAACTGTTAGTGGTGATATGGATTTAAGCAACAGTGATATCAAAAAATCTTCCGTAAAAACTTTAAATGGTAAAATTATAAATTGATGATTTGACATAATTAAAATAGATTTGTAATATAGGTTATGGAGGATATATCCTCCGTAAAATCTAAAAGGAGGCTCTTATGGCAGTAGGAACAAAAAGCGAGATAAATGAACGAATAGAAAATGTCTTAAACACTGTTAAGACAAAAAATCCTGGGGAAAAAGAATTTCATCAGGCTGTTGAGGAAGTTCTTTTTACTCTTACTCCAGCACTTGAAAAGCATCCAGAGTATTTAAAGGCTAAAATTCTGGAAAGGCTTGTTGAGCCTGAAAGAGTTATAATGTTCAGGGTAACATGGCAGGATGATAAGAATGAAACCCATGTTAACAAGGGTTTTAGGGTTCAGTTCAACAGTGCAATTGGACCATATAAGGGTGGACTCAGATTCCATCCATCAGTAAACCTGAGTATTCTTAAATTTTTGGGTTTTGAGCAGATTTTTAAGAACTCTTTAACAACACTTCCTATGGGAGGTGGTAAGGGTGGTTCTGATTTTGATCCTAAGGGAAAGAGCGATAATGAAATTATGAGATTCTGTCAGGCTTTTATGTCAGAGCTTTACAGACATATAGGTCCAAATACTGATGTCCCTGCAGGTGATATTGGAGTTGGTGGAAGAGAGATAGGATATCTCTTTGGACAGTATAAGAAAATTGTCAATGAGTTCACAGGAGTTTTGACTGGTAAGGGCATTACATGGGGTGGCTCCTTGGTGAGACCTGAGGCTACTGGTTTTGGTGTGGTTTATTTCACACAGGAAATGTTGAGGACAAAGGGAACTGATCTTAGAGGAAAGAGAGTTGCCATATCAGGCTTTGGAAATGTTGCATGGGGAGCAGCTCTTAAAGCAAGTGAATTGGGAGCAAAGGTTGTTACCATATCAGGTCCTGATGGATTCATACTTGATGAGGATGGAATAAGTGGTGAGAAGGTTGATTATTTACTCAAGGTTAGAGCATCCGGAAGGGATGAAGTAAAGATGTATGCTGAGAAGTATACTAATGCGAAGTTTTTTGCTGGCAAAAAACCATGGGGAGTAAAGGTTGATGTCGCAATACCTTGTGCAACCCAGAATGAGCTTGATGAAAATGATGCAAAAGAGCTTGTTAAAAATGGTTGTATCTGTCTCTGTGAAGCAGCAAATATGCCTTGCACACCTGCTGCAATAGAGGTGTTCAAGTCAGCAAAGATACTTTATGCACCTGGAAAAGCAGCAAATGCAGGTGGAGTTGCAACAAGTGGACTTGAGATGAGCCAAAACTCAATAAGAATGAGCTGGTCAAGAGAAGAGGTTGATAACCATCTCAGAAATATTATGGTTAATATCCATAATACATGCCTCAGAGCAAGTGATGAATATGGTGTTAAGGGAGACTATATGGTTGGAGCTAACATCGCTGGTTTCTTGAAGGTTGCTGATGCTATGATGGCTCAGGGAATGATGTAATTAATAGTATTAATAGCATATTAAAACAGAAAAAAACCCCCTGATTTAAAAAATCTGGGGGTTTTTATTTGTTTTAAAAACATATAAAATATAATTATGGAAACAACAGGTGTTGAATTCTTTGAAAGGTTGATGCCAAAAAGAATAAAGAAAGTTCTTCTTGTTGCGTCACTCTATGACTCATTCCTTTTTGCTGATGATGAGATGCTTTCAGAAGTACTTTTTGAGCATAATATGACTAATAGGGAACACTTCAATATAACAAGGGTTAAAAATTCATCAGAGGCAATTGAACTTTTAAAAAATGATAACTATGACGTTGTGATATCAATGATGCAATCTGTTGAATTTGATATGGAGGATTTTGTTTTAAACATAAAAAAAATGCGTGATATACCTGTTGTTATCCTATCATTCAGTATGCACGATATAGGTGTATTAACTCAGAAGACAAGGGATATGGTTGAGGGAGTTTTTCTCTGGCAGGGTGATACTAAGATATTTTCTTCAATAATCAATTTCGTTGAGGATAGAATAAATTTTGAGCATGATCTCAGCTACGGGGTTCAGTCTGTACTGCTTGTGGAAGATAATATAAGATTTTACTCAATGTATTTGCCTATAATATACTATGAGCTTATAAAACAGATGCATATAGTTATGTCTGATGAGCTTAATATTTCAAGGAAAATACTCAGGATGAAGGCAAGGCCAAAGATATATCTTGCCAAAACATATGAAGAGGCATGGGAAATATTTGATAAATATAATAATAATCTTTTGGGAGTAATAACAGATGTGGAATATCCAATATTGGAACATACTGATGAAAAGGCAGGACTTCTTTTAACAAAAAGGGTTAAGGAAAAGATAGTTGATATGCCGGTTCTGATTCAGTCTTCAAACACCGATTATGAGCCTGTTGCTCTCAAAATGGGTGCATCATTTTTAAATAAAAATTCTCCTGATATATCAAAGCAGCTTAGAGGCTTCATCCAGCGTTACTTTGGCTTTGGTGATTTTATCTTTGATGATGGTAATGGTAAGGAAATAGCAAGAGCATCAGATCTTTCAACAATGATAAAGGTTTTAAAGGTAATACCGGATAAATCAATATTTTATCATGCATCGAGAAACCATTTTTCAAAGTGGCTTCTTGCAAGAACTGAGTTTGATATAGCCTATAAAATAAAGCCAAAAGCGGCAAATGAGTTTGCCAGTCATGAGGAGTTAAGAAATTATCTTATAGAAACGATGCATCAGTTTATGTACAAGACACAGTTAGGAAGCATACTGCGGTTTGATAGAAACAAGTATAGTATAGATATTCCATTTGCCAAAATAGGGTATGGTTCAATAGGAGGCAAGGCAAGAGGACTTGCTTTTATTGATTATCTCATAGGCAAAGGAATTATAAGAGAAAACATAAATGGAATAAACATAAAAACTCCTAACTCTGTGGTTGTGGCAACTGATGTTTTTGATCTTTTTATAGAAAGGAATAATCTTTCATCCTTTATTAATGGAAACTATTCCGATGATGAGATCTCAAAGATTTTTGAAAATGTAAATCTTCCCGACTATGCCTTAAACGATATAGCATATGTAATAGATAAAATAAAAGGCCCTGTTGCTGTAAGATCATCATCGCTCCTTGAGGATTCAAAAAATTATCCATTTGCAGGGATATACAAGACATACATGTTTGCCAATACTGGTAAGGTTTATGAAAATTTAAAAACAGTTGAAAGGATAATAAAATATATTTATGCTTCAACATTCTCAAAAGACGCTATAGAGTTTAGGAAATCAAACCCTCATATACCGGATGAGGAAAAGATGGCTGTGATAATCCAGTCTGTAGTTGGAAGGGAATATGTAAAAGGATATTACTTTCCTCTCATATCTGGTGTTCTTCAGTCTTATAATTTTTATCCTGTTCATCCATTAAAAAACACTGATCCTGTGGTTCACATAGCTATGGGGCTTGGCGAGTCAGTGGTGAGTGGAAGATATTTTTTGAGGTATTCCCCAGCACATCCAAACAATATACACCAGTTTGCGACAGTTGATGATATAATAAAAACCACACAGAAAAAGTTTATGGCTGTTTCTCTAAACAATGATATGAATATAAATTATGATAGAAGCCTAAGCGTTGTGGAAAAAGATTTTGAAGATATTCAACCATCTGATGAGATGAAGGCAATGTTCTCATCGTATATTTTTAATGATGATAAACTCGTTGATCATTACGAGCCTCAGGGAACAAATCTTCTTACATTTTTTCCTGTAATAAAAAATAACTTTTTACCGCTTAATGAAATTCTGCTTGAAATATCAGAAAAGTGCGTGGATGCAATGGGTGGCAACATTGAGTTAGAGTTTGCTCTGAATATGGATATGAAAACATCAGCGATTGACCTGAACATTCTTCAGGTTAAGCATTTTGCCAGTAAAATAAATACAAAAAAAATTAATATGAACTTTGATAATAAGGATCTGATTGTACATTCAAAAAATATTGTTGGAAGTATGTATAATAAGGAAATAAGGGATGTAGTTTTTGTAAAAAAAGAAAGTTTTTCTAATTTAAAAACGCTTGATATTCGAAGAGAGGTTGGTATAGTAAACAGTGAGTGCAAAAAGCATGGATGTGGTTATATTTTGATCGGTCCCGGCAGATGGGGGACAAGCGATATACATTTGGGAATACCCATAAAGTGGAATGATATCTCTATGGCAAGGGTCATCATAGAATCTCTATACGATTCTTTTAATGTAACTCCATCCTATGGAACGCACTTTTTTCATAACATAATTGCTATGTCAATACCATATATATCAGTCATAGATAAAGATGATTTAATAAACTGGAATCTTTTGAACTCATCAAAGACAATTTATGAGACGGATTATGTAAGATGGGTTAGATTTGATGAAGGTCTTGAAACTGTTGTAGATGGCAGTGATGGCTTCATAGTTGCCATGCGTAATAGAGGATAAATGAAAGAATATAAAATTTCAAAGGATAATAGGCTCTTGCTAAAAAACACATCAAGAACCTTATATCTCAGTTTTGTTATACTTCCAGATTATATTAAATATATGTTAGGCTTTGCATATCTTATTGCAAGAGCTCTTGACAGTGTCGTTGATTGCCCATGCGTGGATGCCGCAACAAAGGAAAGGTTGCTGAGGATTTTTTTAGATACTGGTTCATCAAAATTTAACAATGAAATATCAGAGCTAAAAAAAATTGTGATGCCTGAGCTTGACAATCTGTGGGAGAGGAGGCTTATAGATAGTATTGAAAATATTGTTGATGAATTTTGGGCAGGAAGTGATGATGATGATAAAAAAATGATTAGAGCACTGATTCGTGGACTTACACGTGGTATGATGATGGACATAAAATATTTTCCAGATAAGGAGAAAATTCGTTCAATTAAAACATCAAAAGAACTAATAAAATACTCCAATCTTATAGGAGGGGTTCCTGCTATATACTGGTACAGAGTTTATCAGAAATATTCACCTAACATCTATAAGGATAATGTCTTAAGATCGGCATTCAGAATAGGGACAGCTCTTCAGCTCACAAATATTTTAAAAGACATTCACTCTGACTTAAAGACAGGAAGGCTCTATATACCTGATGATTTTTTAAAATCAGTTGCTCTGTTGCCACAAGATCTTATCGACGCAAAAAACATTGATAAAATAAGGCCTTTTATAAATTCTATCATCATTACCTGCATAGATTATTTTGATGAGGCGGAGCTGTTCATAAATTCAATAAAATCATCACATCTTCCTATGAAACTAGCGTTGATATGGCCTATATACTGGGCTATGGACAGCCTTTATCTGGTTTCTGTTTCAAACCCGCTTAGATCAAGAATAAAGATAAACAGAGAAAAGATATATAAAACATTGATCAAATCTCCTTTCTTATTGAGTTCAACAGGATTCAATCAGGGATACAGATTCAGACGTGAGATGATAATACTTTCTGTAAGCAGTTATGTTAACAGATAAATTTTATTGATTAGATGCTCAATAATCTTGTAAAATTTATAGGTAATGATATAAGTGGTTGATGTTAAAACAGAAGATATTTGATGGCCTTAAAGTTGTGATTCTACAAAATTAATGCTGTTTTAAAAGAGGGTGTTTATGGCTAAAATAATGGTTATAGATGATGAAAAAGACCTGCTTTTCCTGCTGAAAATTTTAATTGAAAAAGAAGGCCATGAGGTTATTGAGGCAGGAAATGGTCTTGAAGCATATAATATGCTTACCAATGTGGAAAACCCTGTAAGACCTGATCTCATACTGCTTGATATAATGATGCCACAGATGGATGGATATACATTTCAGTCAAGACTTCAGGAGATTGATGAATTGAAAAATATTCCTATAATAATTGTTACAGCCAAGGGTCAGACAAAGGAGCTTTTTGAGATGTCAAACAATGTATATTCTTTTTTAGAAAAGCCGTTTGATCCTAAAAATCTTGTAAAGACTGTAAAAGGAGCATTAGAATATGGAAGAAAAAACAACCATTGATGAGATAGTAAAATCAAATTATGCTAAGATAGACGAACTGAAAAAATTGAACATAGATCCTTTTCCACCGCGCTTTGAGGTTAAAAATAAGATATCAGAGATAAAAGAACTTCCTATTGATAGCTCTGTTAAAACAGCTGGAAGGATCGTGTTGTTGAGGGTTATGGGAAAGGCAAGCTTCGCTCATATCAAGAATGGAACTGGCAAAATTCAGATTTATCTTAAAAAGGATAATCTCGGTGATGACTATGACAGATTTAAGAAATATTTCAATGTTGGTGATTTTGTGGGAGTGGAGGGAAAGACATTCAAGACACACACAGGAGAGCTTACAATCAACGTGGAAAAGATAACAATCCTTTCCAAATCTGTCAGACCCATGCCTGAGAAGTGGCACGGGCTTAGCGATCCTGAGACAAGATACAGGGAAAGATATTTGGATCTTATATCAAATGAATGGGTTAAAGAGATATTTGTGAGAAGAAGTAAAATTATATCAATAATAAGGGAAATCCTTAACAGCGATGGGTATCTTGAGGTTGAAACTCCCATACTCTGCTCTCAGGCAGGTGGTGCTTCTGCAAGACCGTTCATAACTTTTCACAATGCATTTAAGATAGAGCTTTATATGAGAATAGCAACAGAGCTTTCACTTAAAAAGCTTATAATAGGTGGCTTTGATGGTGCGTATGAGATAGGTAGGGTGTTCAGGAATGAGGGTGTGGATACAACACACAATCCTGAGTTTACTACGCTTGAAGCATACAAGGCATACTCTGATTACAACGGTATGGCAGACCTTGTTGAAAGGCTTTTTGAAAGATTTTCGTCAGAGTTTAATATGTCTGAGATAGATTATGATGGTTCAAAAATAAATATAAAACCACCATTTAAAAGAATTTCTCTCCCAGAGCTATGGAAGGAGAGAACTTCTGAGGATATACACAGCGTTTTGAATGGTAAGGCATTCAATAAAAATGGGCTTATCAATCTTTCCAAAAAACTTAAGATTGATATGAGTGAAGATGTTCCATCAGCAAAGATGTTTGAGAATATAATGGACTGGGTTATATCTGAGGAGATAAAGCAGCCATGTTTTATAATGGATTATCCGACTGCAATAACTCCGCTTGCAAAACTTAAAAATGGTGATGAGTCAATAGTTGAAAGGTTTGAATTTTATGCTGGTGGCCATGAGATAGCAAATGCTTACAGCGAGTTGAATGATCCTGCTGATCAGAAATCAAGGCTTTTAGAACAGCTAAAGCAGAAGTTTGAGGAAAATTTAGGAGAGGCGGATATACTTGATAAGGATTTCATAGAGGCGATGGAATACGGTATGCCACCAACAGGTGGTATAGGTATAGGAATAGACAGGCTTACAATGCTTTTATGTGAAAAGCCGTCGATAAGAGAGGTAATACTCTTTCCGCTTTTAAAACCAAAAGAAGAAACTAAATGAGTTCTCGTTTTGAAAGAAGGGTAGCATTCAAATATCTTAGAAATGCAAGAAAAGGACTTTTTACATCTGTTACTACCGTAATAGCAGTGACAGGTATAACACTATCAATAGCTGCAATATTTATAACACTGAGCATATTAAACGGCTTTCAAAGCGATATAAAGCAGAAGATCCTTGATGCTCAGTCTCATATAATTATATACGGTGATATTTATCAGAAGGATTTTGTCACTATAGATCAGAAGTTATCTGAAATAAAAGATATAAAAGGCATGTCCCCATTTATAATATCACAGGGAATACTTTTAAGCCAGTCGAGAACAGGTGGTGCTGTGATAAAGGGGATAGAAAAAGAGAAAGAGTTTGCTGTAACAAACATAGAGAAATCGCTTAAATATGGTGATTGGAAGCTTTCAGCCTCGGATATGGTTATAGGGGAGGAGCTCGCAAAAAATTTAGGAGTCTATGTCGGTGATAGCGTTGTTCTTGTATCACCTAAATTTTCTGAGATAACAACTGGTATCATACCTAGGATGAAAAAATTTAATATAACGGGAATAATAAACACTGGTTATTATGAGTATGACTCATCGTTTGCATTTATTAATATATCTGATGCGAGAGGATTTTTTGATTCCAACCTTTTAGCAAATGGTATTTCAATAAAGCTGGATGACATAAACAAAACATTTGATGTTTATAAGGAGATAAGGGAAAGAATCCCATTTTATTTTTCACTCAAAACATATGCTGATTTGAACAAAAATCTTTTTTCTGCTTTAAAGCTTGAAAAGTTTGTTATGACTCTCATACTATCTCTTATAATATTGATAGCAACATTTACAATATCATCAAATCTTTTTATGATCACAGTTTTAAAATCAAAAGAGATAGGAATACTAAGGGCTATGGGAACCTCTTCCAAAAAAATAAAAAAGATTTTTTTTATATGTGGAACATATATATCAGTTATAGGCATAGCTTTGGGAATGATAATAGGCTATATTGCTTTATGGGTTGTAAAAAATTATAAGATAATAGAGCTACCGTCTGATATTTATTATATAACAAAGGTTCCAGTTAGAATAGAACTCTATGATATAGTTTTGATAATTGTTGTAGCACTGGTACTGACTTTTATTAGTTCAATATATCCTGCTAAAAAGGCATCGGATATAGATCCTGTTGATGCTATAAGGTATGGATAAAACGGTTATTTAATCATCAAGATGAAGACAGATATCATCAGGATGTAAACGGATTCATCAGGATGAAAACAGATGTCAGAAGTCAGATGACAGAAAACAGAAGGCAGGAGACAGAGCCAGCATGGCGAAGTCGCTTCGGTGCAGGCAGGGACGGAAGACAGAAAAGCAAATTAGTTATTTAGAAGAAGTTTAACTTTTAGGAAAAGAAAAAATGGGAAAAGTTGTAGAGATAAAAAATTTAACAAAAATTTATGAGCAACCGAATCAGGCTCTTATAATATTAAAGGATTTGTCATTTGAGGTAATGGATGGTGATTTTATATCAATAATAGGTCCGAGTGGAAGTGGAAAAACAACACTCTTGAATATAATCTCTTTGCTTGATTCTAAGTATGAGGGGGATGTATTTTTTAATGGCAGTGATATATCAAAATTGGCTGAGAACAAAAAGTCAGAGGTAAGATTGAAGGATATCGGTTTTGTCTTCCAGTTTGATTCACTTCTTGAAGACTTCAATGTTATTTCAAATATCGAGATGCCAAATCTTATTTTAAAAGATGTTGAAGAAACGGAAAAAGCTTATGAGCTTTTAAAAAAACTTTATATTGAGTATCTTGCTCAAAAGATGCCTCAGGAGCTATCTGGTGGTGAAAAGCAGAGAGTGGCACTGCTTAGAGCGATGAGAAATGATCCACTTTTGCTTGTAGCCGATGAGCCTACAGGGAACCTTGATCCGGAGAATGCAATGCTCGTTATGTCTGATCTGAAAAAACTTAATGATACAGGCAAAACTATTGTAATAGCAACTCATAATATTGAGATGGCCAAACAATTTTCGAAAAAAATTTATTTTCTTACCGATAAAAAGCTTAAGGAACTGAAAGATTAGCTATGGAATGTGAGAGATGTCATAATAATCCTTCAACAGTAATAGTTAAAGCTGTTGTAAATGGAATAATAAAAAAACTTAATCTTTGTGATGATTGTGCGATAAAGCTCGGATATATGGATGATATGAAGAAAAAATCAACCTTTAATGACTATGCGGGTGTAATAATAGAGGAGCTCCTCGAATCAAAAAAACGAATGGTATGTCCAGTCTGTAAAACAGATTATATAACATTTAAAAAGACCAATGAGTTAGGCTGCCCAGAATGCTATATAACCTTTTCAAACATACTGAAAAAGCTTATGGAGATAATCTCTGCTCCTGTTGTCGTCGGGGGAAAATATCCCTACTGTATTGAGGAACTTTTGTCGGAAAAAGATACAGATCAGGAGATCAATAAGCTTAAAAGGAGACTTAAGATATATACAGATTTTGAAGATGTTGATATGATCAAAAAAACACTTTTAAAGATAAGAAAGATAAGAAAAAATGATAATAATATCTAAAGCAAGATTGTATAGGAATATATTTCCGTATAAATTTTTGAACAAGGAAGGAAAAAAAGAACTTAAAAAAATAGGAAAGATAATTCTTTCTGCATTGAAAAAAAGTGGACTTACAAAGAATACTGAAATTTTAAAAGCTTTGGTGGATAGAGAAAAAGAATTAAAACTAAAACAAATACTGAGTGATGATGATAGAATCATTGATGAGTCTGTGATAATAAAAAAATCATCTGATGAAATTTATACTATGATAAATATATCAGAGCATTTGCTTCTGCTTTCCATAAAAAGTGGATTTAATCTGGATGATGCCTATAAGGATCTGGTTGATATTGAAAAAAAACTTTCAAAACATATCATCTTTTCATATAGCAAAGATTTTGGTTTTATTGGCATAAATCCATTTAGATCACCTCATCAACTTGAGTTTGAGATAATAATGCACCTCCCTGCTATTTACAGTTCAAATATCATTGATAAAATTGATCAGGATATACCTGGGAATAATGATATAACAGGTATCAACGGTGATCTTTCAACATCATATGGATTTATAAAAATAATCTATAGGCCAAAGAATGATGAGAAAATAACTGATTTTGTTGATAGAGTAAAGCTTATAACTATGGCTCTCGAAGAAAGAGAAAAGCAAACATCAGAGATTTATATATCAGCTGATAAAATATCCTTTGAGGATAAGGTTATGAGGAGCTATGGAATACTCAAATATTCAAAAAAACTTTCATATAATGAGTATCTTTCACTGATATCAAATCTGTTATGGGGGATTTATAGTAAAGTAATTCCCGACTTCCGCATTTTTTCAACAAAATGAGGCAAGTGTAATTTTTCTCTCCAATGATAGAGTTTCCAAAAAGTCCGTAAGGCCGATGTAGTGCCTAATTGGAATTTGGGTCTTGACATACATAAAATAATCTGCTATAA
>JAAYVG010000018.1 GCA_012517285.1 Elusimicrobiota bacterium | reverse complement strand
ACAATCTGAACTGATTTCCTTGGACTGTTTGGTGTTGTTTTAATTCTAACGAACATATATATATTATAGCAGATTGTTTTATGTATGTCAAGACCCAAATTCCAATTAGGCACTACATCGGCCTTACGGACTTTTTGGAAATTCTCTCATTGGGAAGAAAAATTATACATACCTCATTTTGTTGAAAAAATGCGGAAGTCGGGAAAAAAATCACTATTTATCTGACATCTGACCCTGCCTACGCCGAAGCGGCTTCGGCAGACCCGCCTGCATAGAGAAAACATGGCTGATTATATGTATTAAATTAATGCTGGTTTACAACTCCTTAACACATTGCAACGGGCGGGTAGGCAGGCTCTGTTCACTGTTTTGGTTTTGCTGACCACTGATCACTGAGCACTGATCACTGTTTTATATTGATTAAATTTTTATTTCTGATTTGATACAAATTTTATTAGATTTTACAAATATATAAAAAGATGAGAATAAAAAAAGACCCAGCGTTCGAAGGCATTTAGGGGATTTGGGACTTTGGGGTTTTTGGGGGTTTAGGGGGGTGCACATCGAACGCTGGATTAAATTGGATCTTGCTTTATTTTTTAAAAATGCAAAGACAACTCAACCGTTGCTTCCAAATTTTAAAGATCAACACAGCTTTACGACATTCCCTCTTCCTTATATATATTCTAATAAAAAAATATATCTTATGTCAAGTTTTTTTGAAACAATGTCATATTTATGCAGATAATTTTTATTCCTTATCCATACGTAAAACTACAAAAGTTATATAGTATCTGGTTGTTTAGTTATTTGGGAAGAAGAATCATCGAGATGTAAACAGATATCATCAGGATGTAAACGGATAAGACATCTGATGAAGACGGACTTATTAGTTATTTAGTCATCAGGATGCAAACAGATTCAATCAAGATTTAGACAGATAAATTGGTTATTTAATCATCGAGATGAAGACAGATTAAATCAGGATGGAGACAGACAGATTAGTTATTTAGTCATTTAGTTGTATAGTTATTTAGGAAGAAGAATCATCAGGATATAAACGGATAAAACATCAGATGAAAACAGAAAAGTTAGTTATTTAGTTATTTGGTTGTCTGGTTATTTAGGGAGAAGGACTAATTAGTTATTTGGTTATCTGGTTATTTACTAAAACATCAAGATTAAATCAGAGGTCAGAAGACAGAAATCAAAAATCAGAAGTTAAACGACGTAAAGCACGAAATAGGATTTAAGAAGTCAGAAGAATAAAAAGAAATCACTCTTTATCTGACATCTGTCCCTGCCTGCGACGAAGCGGCTTCGCCATACGCAGGCTCTGCTTTCTGAAATCTGTCCTCTGACTTCTGTATTCTGTCCTCTGTTCGCTATTTCGATGGGGATTTGTCGTTTTCTTCTTAACCTGTAAAGAGTTTTACGAACTTAAACTTTTGAATCAACAGATTAATACATATAATTGACATAAAATACATATAATTGACATATATATTTATATAAGGTATAATTAAGTCTATGAGTGTTGATAAAAATGTTAATAGCGATATGTTTAAACTAAGACTTAAACATCCAAATGGTGGCGAGATAGAGATAGAGGGCTCAAAAGAGTTCATAGCAGAACAAAAGGAAGATCTGATTCATATAATATTGAATAATGGCAATACTAATCTCAGATCAGATGGCAACAGCCTGATTCCTATGGAACGAAATATGAAGGAAACGATTACAGGTCTTATAGATTTTACAAAAAACATACCATATATAAAGATAAAGCTACCAGAATTGGATACAGAAATGGTCATAATGATAATACTTTTAGCATATAAAATCTTACAGAATACAGATAACACAAAAGCAATGTTTTTATCAAAATCATTAAAATTTTCAGGCTATAACCCAAAAAGAATAGACAGAACGATAGCACCAATGATAAAGGATGGCAGCATAAAGGCATTTGGAACAAAGCGAAACCGAAGTTATATGATAACAGAAAAAGGAACAGCAAAAGCAACAGTCAAACTTTTTAATATAAAGATCTAATTAGTTATCTAGTTATCTGGTTATCTCGTTATTTAGAAAGAAAGGCTGGTCGTCTCGTTTCCAAAATCATATTCACAATAATAATAAAAAGCCATAAAACCTGTCAAAAATGAGCTTTTTATAGCTATAATTATAACTTACGATAAGATATATTATGTTAACTTATATATTATCATAGTTTCCCTAAGAAAATTTATATTATATATTAATATTATTAAAATTATCATTATAAAATAATACTAATAAATAAAATATTAATACTAATTCTATCTTTTTATAATTAGCACTCTTGTCAAAAAATATCATTGCTTTAAAATGGATATAAAATTGATATAAAAAGAAAAAATATTAAAAAAGTTGGCTATTTTTTTGATTAACAAAAAACCTTTGAATAAAATAAACTGTTTATTTTTTATATTATACCCCCCTTTAATACATCAAGATTAAATCAGAAGCCTGCCTGCCGAAGCCGCTTCAGCGTAGGCAGGGTCAGAAGACAGAAATCAGAAGTCAAAAAAACAGAACTTGCCTGCCAAAAGTAAAGATGGCGGATTACATTCGTTAAATTATTAACTTTACAACAAGTATAAAAAACATAACAAAGGCAGGCACTGACCACTATTTTGATGTGGATTTGTTCTTTTCTTCTTAACCTTAATCTTAACCTTAACCTGCAGTTACATGTGTAACCGCGGTCGGTTGATGGGGTAATGAGCAACGAATATGAATCTATTTTTTTAATAAAACTGAAATATTTTCTATTTTTTGATTTTACCTAAGAATTTTTTACGGAAACAACTGCTTTAAGGATGGCCCAATGGGATGGAATACAAAAATTTGATCAAAATATAGTGTGATGTTTAAATATTTATTGATTGCTCAGAAGGATGCTTTTATGTTTACAGAGAAGAGATTTGTTGATTTGAGATCACTTTTACCCTGCTTTAATAGCCCGTTTGGATTAAAAGTGGCATAGGTAATAGAAAACATTGCTCTTTTGCCAAAAACAAAAGAATACTTAAGATCAATCTCTGAACCAAGTATCTTTGGCCCCAAAATCACAGATTTATTGGCCTTATAATCAAAAAAATCTATAGAAAAAGTACCTTTATAATAAAAATCTATACCTAAATTATTAACGCACAACCCGCTCAGTCCATCCGGCATGCCATTTAAAGTATCTGATGTCTTAGAAACATCAAAAATGCCAGCAGAATATATTGAACCAAGTCCATCCCTTTCATAACCATTGTATCTCTTAGAATAGGGGCTGTAAAAAGCCTTGTTTTCAGTAAATCCTGAGTTAGAAGGATTTCCAGATGAGTTTAATCGCGTAAAGCGTGTATTAACCTTTTTAAATATAGGAAGAGTCATCTTCCAGTTAGCACCAGTTAATATAGCATATCCATTATTATCTATCCTCTTTCCAGTAATATCATCAGAACTTCCCTTCTCAAAGGCTAACTCAGAGAAATATGATATATCATTTCTGTCAAGAACATATGAAATACCATAGAATTGTTTGTTTGTTTTCTCAGCATTAAATGATATATCGTTAGTAATATCTGAGTTGGTATTTATAACCGAATATATATTCCAGACTCCATCACCAAATGATTTTTTGAGTGAAAGGCCAAAGAGGTTATCATAGACTTTGCTTATCCCATTAAACATCTGATACGGCCTAAAATAAAAAAGGCTTATGTCGTCTATATAAAACTTATTCAGTATATCAACTTTAATACCATCAAATCCCCTTCCATTATCACTAACCACAACGCCTTTAGAAAGAGTGTATGGCTGTCTTCCAAAGGTTGCAACTACATCATTAAAAAGAAAATTATATATCTTTATATAAGCCTTATCCGGGAAAAATACTGATGATTTATTATCATAAAAGTTGTTTATGCTTGATATATAAGCTGAGTTAATTGTTTTTGATGAATCGTCAATGGAAAAAAATTTAAGACCAAGCGATATGTCCATAAAAGAATTATCAGTGTCTTCAAGAGCTATATTTTTAACTGTAAAATTCAGAGATGAATTTTGATTTATATATGTAAGATCATAATTTTTATTCTTATCTATAAGATTGGAGTATGTTTTCAATGAAAACAAGCTGTCAGCCGATATATCAAGCTTTGCGCAATACAACAAACTATCACTGAATTGTGCAGTAAACAAAAGCATTAATAAAAACTTTTTCATTAATTAAATTATACTAAATTGCTATATCAGGAAAAACTTGAAAATCCCCCCCATCAAATTTTAATTATATTTTTTTGTAAAATAGAATATGTTTAATAATTAATAGGTATGAAATGATAAAAATATTTTTAAAAAGATTCAGCCTCATCTCTGCATATTCAATTGCAATGGCCTTTTTAGAAGCGGCTGTTGTAATATATCTAAGAAAACTTTTTTATCCATCCGGTTTTTACTTTCCGGTAAAGAATATGCCATCAGATATATTAGTTGTTGAGCTTTTGAGAGAGGCTTCAACCATCGTAATGTTAATAACTGTTGCTATGATGGCTAGCAAAAAAAACAAAGAGAGATTTTCTTATTTTATTTATAGCTTTGGAGTGTGGGATATATTTTATTATATATGGCTATATCTTATGATAGGCTGGCCAGAATCACTTTTAACATATGACATACTGTTCTTAATACCTGTTATATGGGTTGGCCCTGTTCTTGCACCAGTAATAGTATCATTAACTATGATAGTTTCAGCAATAACATATATCCTTTTTATTGAAAAAGGATACGATATAGATATCAAAAGGTCTTCATTAATACTTGCTTGTACTGGCTCATTTATAATCTTTTTATCTTTTATAATAGATTTAAAACATATTATTTCAGTCAACACTCCTATAGGATACCGCTGGTGGGTTTTTAATCTCGGTGAGTTTTTAATCATTGCTGGATATTTTATAACATTTAAAAATTACTTTATTAAGAGAAAAAGTTAATTTATTTTTTTACACATCTGTGATATAGATTATATTGGGGTTTTTTATTACAAGAGAATGGGTTGAAAAAACAATTTTAATATGATTAAATATTTAGTAGATAAGGCTTAAGCTTAAGGCACAAAAATATTTCAAAAGGAGGAAGATATGGTAGAAAAACCAACAGTAAAAACAAAGTGTCCAAACTTTTCATCAGGCCCATGCGCAAAAAGACCTGGATGGACCGTTGACGTTCTTAAAAATGCCCTTGTTGGAAGATCTCACAGATCAAAGGAGGGTAAGGAAAGGCTTAGAGAAGTTTCAACAAGGATGAAAAAGATTTTAGGACTTCCTGAGGATTACAGGATAGGTATTGTTGCAGGTTCGGATACTGGTGCAGTTGAACTTGCTATGTGGACTATGCTTGGACCTAAACCTGTTGATGTCTTCGGATTTGAATCATTCAGCAAGGGATGGATAAAAGATATAACCGAACAGTTAAAACTTCCAAACGTAAACAAATACACAGCTGATTACGGAAAGCTTCCTGATCTTTCAAAGGCCGATCCAAAGCACGATATAGTTTTCACACTCAACGGAACGACATCAGGAGTAAAGGTTCCAAACCTTGACTGGATAAAGGATGATAGAGAAGGAATTGTTATATGCGATGCGACATCAGGAATATTTGCTATGGATCTTGATTATAAAAAGCTTGATGCCATAACATTTTCTTGGCAGAAGGTATTAGGTGGTGAGGCAGCACATGGCGTGATAATTCTTTCACCGAGAGGTGTTAAGAGAATAGAAGAGAATGAGCCGAAAGTTACTTGGCCACTTCCAAAGATATTCAGATTAAATGCTGAGGGAAAGCTCAAGCCGGGTGAACTTGAATACAGCACAATAAACACCCCATCAATGCTCTGTGTTGAGGATGCTATTGATGCTTTAAAATGGGCAGAATCAATTGGTGGGTTAAGAGGAATGATATCAAGAACTCAGGAAAATCTCAAGGTTATGGAAGAATGGGTTTCAAAATCTGATTGGATAGATTTTCTTGCTGAATCAAAGGAAACAAGATCAACAACATCAGTATGCTTTAAAATAAAGGCTGAGTGGTTTGTTAAGCTTTCAGATGAGGAAAAGGCAAAGGCTGCAAAAAAGATAACAGGACTTCTTGAAAAGGAAGGTGTTGCATATGATATAAACTCTTATGCAAAGGCACCTATTGGAATAAGAATATGGTGCGGTGCAACAATTGAAAAATCAGACCTTGAAATACTCACTAAATGGCTTGATTGGGCATATGAAACAGTAAAAGCTGAATACGTAAAATAAGGAGGAAAAAATGAAGGTTTTAATAGCTGATAAAACAGACTCAGTATGTGAAAAAATATTAAGAGAAAGAGGCCTTGAACCAGTTTATAAACCGGGGCTTCCTATTGATGAACTAAAAAAAGAGATTGCAGATTGTGAAGGACTTATAGTGAGATCAGCAACAAAGGTTACAGCTGATCTTCTTTCTGCTGCAACAAAACTTAAGGCAGTTGTAAGAGCAGGAAGCGGTGTTGATACAATAGATGTTCCAGCATGCACATCAAAAAAAGTTCTTGTTATGAATACACCGTTCGGGAATATTGTTTCAACAGCTGAACATACAATAGCTATGATGTTGGCACTCGCGAGACATATTCCACAGGCAAATGCCTCAACACATCAGGGAAAATGGGAAAAGAATAAGTTTGAGGGGGTTGAGGTAACAGGAAAAACATTAGGAATAGTGGGATGCGGAAATGTTGGTTCAATAGTTGCAGACAGAGCAAAGGGATTGAAGATGAATGTGATTGTCTATGATCCTTTTATGACAAAAGAAAAAGCTGACAATCTTGGAGTTAAAATTGTCTCTCTTGACGAACTTTTAGCGACATCAGACTTTATAACATTCCATGTTGTTTTAAACGACCAGACAAGAGGAATGATCAACAAGGATACAATAGCAAAGATGAAAAAGGGTGTAAGACTTATAAACTGTTCAAGGGGAGCAGTGTTTGTAGATGAGGATGTTAAAGCAGCAATAGAAAGCGGACATATTGCTGGTATTGCTGTTGATGTATATGCTAAAGAACCTGCAACAGAACATATATTCTTTCAAATGCCGCAGGTTATAGCAACCCCTCATATAGCAGCATCAACAAAGGATGCTCAGATAACAGTAGCAAGGCAGGCTGCTGAACAGATATCTGATTACCTGTTAAACGGTAAAAAAACACATGCAGTAAATGGAGATAAAATATAAACTACTACGGAGACGATTATGAAAAAACTTCCTTTATTCAGTCCGATATACGCTATAAGACCTGTTAAAGAAAAAGCACAGGATGTTGTTGCTCCACCGTATGATGTTCTTGATAGCGATGAAGCAAGGGAGATGGCAAAAAACAAACCATTAAGCTTTCTCCATATCTCAAAGGCAGAGATAGATCTTCCGCCTGATACAGATGTTTATTCTGAAGTGGTTTATAGAAAGGCGGCAGAAAACTTTGAGAAGCTTATAAAACAGCAAATACTGATAAGGGAAGATAAACCGTGTTTCTATGTCTATCAAATGAAGATGGGCAATCATATTCAGACAGGGCTTGCTGTTGGAGCCTCTGTTAATGACTATGATTTAAACAGAATAAGAAAACATGAGCTGACAAGGCCGGTCAAAGAGGACGACAGAGTGAACCAGATAAAATTCGTTAAGGCCCAGACCGGCCCAGCTCTCATTGCCTACAAACAGATTCCTGAGGTAGCTGAAATAATAAAAAAATATACAAAAACTGAACCGCTTTTTTCAGTTAAAGGAATCAATGATGTAATCCATACTGTCTGGAAGATAGACAATGATACTGACATAAAAACTATATCAGATAGGTTTGAAGAACAAGAAAGGGTTTATATAGCTGATGGCCATCACAGATCTGCTGCTGCATCAAGAATACAGAAGATGATGATAAAAGAAAGAGGCAGTAACCATAGGGGTGATGAACCATACAACACATTTCTTGCTGTAGCATTCCCTGCTGATGAGATGAAGATATGGGATTACAACAGAATAGTCAAGGATTTAAACGGACTCACTGCTGATGATTTCATAAAAAAACTTAAAGAAAATTTTGTTGTTGAACCTTCTAAAAATCAAGCAAAGCCACAAAAGAAGCGAGAATTTGGGATGTATATTCAAGGGAATTGGTATATCTTAAAACCTATAAAAGAGTTAAAGTTTAATGATCCTGTAGCCGATCTGGATGTAAGTGTTTTATCTGATCTGGTCCTTGATAAAATACTAGGTATAAAGGACTTGAGAAAATCAGACAGGATAGACTTTATAGGTGGTATAAGAGGGCTTGGAGAGTTAGAGAAGAAGGTTAACTCAGGTGAGTGGAAGGTTGCATTTGCACTATATCCAACATCAATAGATGAGCTTATATCTGTTGCCGATGCCCAAAAGATTATGCCACCGAAATCAACATGGTTTGAACCAAAGTTAGCTGATGGTCTTCTATCAAATCCGTTGATATAAGATAATAAAAAGGCCAGAATATTTTTTTATTTTTTATTCTGGCCTTTTTTAATTTCAACAATTATTTTCTATCTTTCTTCCTCAAAGATCTCATCAAAGAAACTTAAAAGCCCTTTCCAAGATCTTTTATCAGCCTTTTCATTGTAAGCCATACCTTTTGATGGATCATTTCCTGAAGCAGGGTTTGTAAACGCATGAACAGCACCACCATATATATTCAACTGCCAGTCAACACCAGCATTTCTCATCTCATTTTCAAAAGCTATAACATCCTTCTCTGGAACAAAAAAATCATTTCCTCCATGAAAAGCTATTATCTTTGCCTTTATATTCTTTGCCTCAGCTGGATCATTGCAATCAAGATTTCCATGAAAGCTTGCTGCACCAACGATATCAGCACCTGCTCTTGCTATTTCAAGTGCTGCTCCACCGCCAAAGCAATAACCCATAACAGCAATCTTTTTAGGATCAACTCCATGAAGTTTTTTTAATTCATCAATGGCGGCTGCAACCCTTTCCCTTAAAAGTTTTCTGTTTGAGCGATAATATGTTGCAAGCTTCTGAGCCTCATCAGGATTTGTAGTTAAAAGTCCCTTACCATATATATCTGCAGCAAAGGCAGCATAACCCAAATCTGAAATCATATCAGCTCTGTGCTTTGCATAATCATTTAATCCCCACCATTCATGGATAATCACAACACCAGGAACTTTTTTATTCCCCTCTTTATATTCAGTGTATGATGCGTAGCCTTCAAGCAAGGCATTACCACATCTATAATCAACTGATTTTTTTATAATTTTTTTGCTCTCCATAAGAACCTCCATTTAAACCTGCTTTTTAAAAATATATATTAACATATTTTATCTTACACTAACAATTTTATTTCTTTATATTAAATAGAAATATAATTCACTTATACTATAATTAGATGATTTAATGCAGTATATTTTTTGATATAACTATTATTATAATTGAATAGGGACCACTAAAAAAGTTGTATAGTTAAGGCTTTGGGGTAGATGAGGATTTGTCTTTTTCTTCTTAACCTCAATCTTAACCTGTAGTTATGGCGAAGGAGCAAATCCCCACGCAATGCCTTTCGGCATCGCTT
>JAAYVG010000017.1 GCA_012517285.1 Elusimicrobiota bacterium | reverse complement strand
TAGAGAATCTGGATTGCTAGACGAACTAATTACTCTGCGTAATCTAGCCTGCCAGACGAAGCAATAACCATGCGTAGTCTGGTTTACCAGACGAAGCGATTACCACGCGTAGTCTGGCGGAAGGGGTGGGATTCGAACCCACGTCCCGATAATATCGGGAACCGGTTTTCAAGACCGGCGCCTTAAACCACTCGGCCACCCTTCCATCAAGGTTTTATAAATTAAATTATATAAAATTTATTCATCTTAAAATAAATTATTAAAATATTCATGAGTTCAATAGTATAATGGAACATAGGGCCTAATAAAGTATAGGTCAAAAAAAATATCTTTTTTGCCCGTTGTTACCTATGATTTAAAGCCATTTTTTAGTTAAAATATTATTATTAAAGGAGGGAATATGAGAAAAATTATAGTATCAATGATGTTACTCCTGATGAGTTATTCCGTTAAGGCAGATGATTTTAATATACCATCAGTAAAGTCAGCAGGGGTGATAAATCTTGATAATAGAGATATACCTACACCGGTAAAACCATCAGTAGATAAAGGTATCTTTTCAAAAGATGAAAGTCAAACAAATCAGACTAAAGAATGGACTGTAATGGTTTTTATGAATGCAAACAACAACCTCAGTGAGGGGCAGTTGTTTGGGCTTGTTGGGAAATGGGGAACTAAGGATATAGATGAGATGAAGAAGGTTGGCTCTACTGATAAGGTTAATGTTGTTGTTGAGTTCAGCGAAACGGGTAAGGGTGCTAAGAGAATGCTCATACTTAAAAAAGGAATTCTTAACTCCGGTGAAAAGGTTTACTTAACCGATCCTAAGGCTGATATGGGTGATTATAGAAGAGTTATAGATTTTGTTAAGTGGTCAAAACAAACCTTTCCTGCAAAGAAGTATATGCTTATAATATGGAATCACGGTCTTGGCTGGATAGATCCTGTTATGAGTAATCATACAGCTGGAACAGGAACAAGCAAGGGAATATCGTTTGATGATAATTCAAAGAATTATATAAGGACAAAGCAGTTAGGTGAAATATTGAAAAATACTGGATATGTGGATGTGTTTGCTATGAATGCATGCCTTATGCAGATGGCAGAGGTTGCTTATGAGATAAAGGATTACACAGGGCTTATAGTTGGTTCTGAGGAGACAATGCTTGCATATGGTTTTAATTACGAAAAGTTATTAAACTTTATTAACTCAAACCCTAATTCTTCAAAAACTCAGATGAGTGATTTTTTTATAAACTGGTACAAACAGTTTTTTTCAGAGGGCGCAAATGTTGGTCCTGCTACGATGCCGCTTGATTCAGTTGCAGCAACACTCTCAACATTAGAGCCATCAGCTGTAAAGGAGTTACCGCAGTATCTTAGTTATCTCGCAACTGTTGCTATGAAAAATGATGAGAAGGATGCTGTCAAATCTGCTGTATCATCGGTTATAAGGTTTACAAGCATTGCTGATCCAACAGAGGACAAGAAAAAGATGATAGCTCCTTATGTTGATCTTTATGATTTTGCAAGGATCATATCTGAGAATGCTAAAAACAGTGAGACGAAAAAGGCAGCAAATACTCTGATGTCATTTATTAAGAATAAGCTTGTTATAAGATCTGTTGGAATTAATAAGGATGCTGAAAATAATTATGATTATACTAAGGTTGGTGGAATAGCTATAAATATGACAATGAAGGTAAAACCTGTTCCGCCTGCTTACGATGATATACTTGAAACAAAGTACCAGGATCTATCTTTATCAAATGATTCAAGCTGGGATGAGTTTGTCAGCTGGAGTGATAAGGTCTGGTCAGAAAATTAAAAATAAGAAGGTTATGTTTTAAAGTCGGGCTGTTGTATAACAACGGCCCGACTTTTTTTATTTTTAAAGGGGGGTTGATTTTTTTATAATTTCTGCTATAACATAATAAGAAGCATCTCAAAGGCTAAAAGGCGTTTTGAGAGTGTGAGCTCTTTTAGTTTTATGTGAAGTTTAGAGGATTGTTTTTTGGTAATTATTATGGTTGGAGGATTTATGGATAAAAATAAAAATAATGATGAAAAAGAAAAAAAGTTGATCTATGCCCTTGAGAATTTTTCTTTTAAAAAGGTTTTTAAATATAATTTTATTATTTTTATTTTAATCTTTCTTCTTATAGGGGTTGCTTCTTATTTCATACTCAGCAAGCAGGGTTCAATGCTTGCTGGTGGATCAAGATACAGTCAGTTATCATCCAGTTATAGTAGTGGTGAAAGATTCTCACTGATAAAAAAGATCAAGATATTTTTTTCTGAGGATAAGGATTTAGGTCTTGCAAAGAACAATACTAAAAGCAACGAGGAAGAAGATATTGATATGTCTGATTCTTCTGAAGTCGCTGGTAATGCCTCTGCTGGCAGCAGCAGTACATCGTCCAACAAGAGTGGTTATAACTCAACATCTAACAGATATGCTAATACAAATGGTTATAGTTATGCATCAAATTCTAATGTGTCAAACATATCAAGGCTTTCAAGTGAGTTGTCATCAATCAATTCTATTGGGGGAAGCGGTGGCTCAAGCACATCACTTCAATCTTTTGACTCAAATTCAAAGGCAAGGGTGGGTGTTCGTTCTGCTAACGGACAAAAGGTGACTGCTGCTCTGCCAAGGGGAAAATCTGAGGGTTCGGCCATGGAACTTCTTAAAAATACATATAAGGCAACACTTTATGCGGCAAGGGATGCTTCAAATGATACGGCAAGGTCTTGGACTGGCAAGGCTTTTGATCTCACTCCAACGGTTCAGAATACAATCGAATACAGCGAGGAGATGAGGGCAAAGCTTGACAAGATAAATCCTAACTCAATACCTGCTTTTTTAAAGGATCCTGGCCTTGATATAGATAGTATAAGAACTCTTAAGGATTCAGCTGTTCCTGGGCTTTCGTCAGATGAAGATAGTATAGGCAAGGGTCTAGAGGATATAAATGATGCGAAAAAAGATTTTGAAAACAGTAATAAGAATAAAAAAGATTTTCTTAATAACTTAGCAAGTATAAATCCAATGTATAATCTCAGCAGTGATGATTCTACTGAAGAGGAGATAGACAACAAATCATACAGCGTTAATCCAACGACTCCAAAGACTGCGACATCACCTGAGGGAAAGGTTATTACTCCAGCAAGCTCAGAGCCTGAGATAGGAGAGGGAACATCGGTTTTATCAACGGATGAGTATGGATATATAAGGCTTACCGATGATAGCGGTAATGTCCAGATCTTTGATCCTGATAGCGGCAAGATAGTTGGTTGTGAGGATCCGGCAGCCGGTATGTGTCTTATGCCGGGTGCTGATGGATGTCCGGCTGATATGTATTTTGTCTGATTAAAATTTTTGAGTTTGTTAAAAATACTTATATTTTAGATTTAGTATAATTTATATATGAGATATATCATTTCAGTGCTTCTGCTTTTTTCGTTTTTTTCCTGTCATAAAAAAGAATACAATGAACAGGAGCTTTTAAAGGCATTTTTAAACCACAGTTATTACTCATACTCCGAGACCGATATTAAAAATGCAATGAAGCGTGGTATGAGTGGAATTAAGGCTATTGATAAAAATTTTGAAATAATTCCTCTAAAAGGGAAAAGAGTAAAAAAGGTTGAAAAAAATAATAAAGCAGAATTCTTTTATCCATTCATTCTTAAGAAGCAGGGCAATCATTATTTGATAGTAAAGGTTTTTGATTATTCAATAGCTTTTGAGGCCGGACTTAAAAATGGTGTTTTAAATTCAATAAATTCTAAAAATATTGATATGTTGGATCCTTATGTGCTTGAAAAGGAGATAGAAAATAGCGAGGAGTTATCAATATCTTTCAACGATGGCAAAGGTGATTGGAGTATGAAGTTGAAGAAAGAGCTGAGGTCATTTCCATTTGTTTGGAGTCTTGCCTTGGATGAGAGCTCTGCATATGTGAATCTGTTGAGCATTTCTAAAAATTCTGCAGAGTATTTTAAGAATAATATAACAAATATTTCAAGAAGAGGGATAAAAAATCTTATCATTGATCTTAGAGGAGTTTCTGGTGGAAATTATGATGAGGCTGCAATAATAACGGGGTACTTTTCAAAGGATAAAAAAAGTTATTCAATAAAATCATCCAAACAGGGTTACAACAAGGAGTTTATTATAACTGAAAATCCTTTCACTAACTTTAAGTTGATAGTGCTTACCGATGGAGAAACCAAACTGCTCGGTGAGATAATGGCTCAGACTTTGAAAGAAAACGGGGCAGCGATCGTTGGAGAAAAAACTGGTGCAGGTATATATATAACAAAGCTTTTTAAAGTAGGCAATAATTCAGCTGCAAACATAACAGTTGCAAAGTTATACCCTCCATCACAGAAAGATATGGATGATGGATTAATACCTGATTACACCGTTTCGTTTAGCGAATATAGAAAATTTGCTGTGAGGTATGTCATTGATTCCGATCCTGTCATTGCTAAGGCTATGGAGTTGCTTGGTATAAATTAGGGGATGCTAAAAAAACTCTAACAGATTAAGTTTTAGATAACGAAAGATTGTTCTTTAACAAAACCAGAAGTAACCTCGTAGGTTACTTCTGGTTTTTCTTCCTAAATAGGGGTCACTGAATAAGTCTAACGGTAGAGATTTTGTAAATGAAAAACTATATAAAAAGTTTAAAAATTTATATCAAAAACTGCACGGTTTTTGATATATAATGTTAAAAAAGTGGGCAGTTTTTATCACCTTTTGGCTTTAAATTGCCAATTTTTGGCTACGACTTCGTCACTCGTCGTTTACAGACCTTATTCAGGTATGCTCACTCCTCGTTCCTCGTCTCGCCCGCCTGCCTGCCGAAGCTGTTTCAGCGTAG